>CAZAFR010000007.1:57791-69221 GCA_964484665.1 uncultured Proteiniphilum sp.
ATACTTTCAAAGTTTAATACTTTCAGAGTTTGATGCTTTCAAAGTTTAATGCTATTAGCGTTTAGTGTTTCAAAGTTTAATGCTTTCAGAGTTTAGTGCTTTTAGCGTTTAGTGCTTCAAAAGCTGGGATCTTAACGATTTAGAATCGCATGTAAAGTATTTATATAAATATTTTATGCTCTGTTTATAACAAATACAGAATTGCTTTTGATAAGCAACTATAAGTCGATTTGAAATGTAAAAGACATGAAAATGATTATTAAATCTGCAGAGTTTATTATAAGCAATAGTGATTTTAGAAAATGTCCGCAGGATGGTAAGCCTGAATATGCATTTATAGGTCGCTCAAATGTGGGGAAATCTTCTTTAATTAATATGCTGACCAACCGTAAAGGGTTAGCTATGACTTCTTCTACTCCTGGAAAAACCATGTTGATTAACCATTTTCTTATTAATGATCAGTGGTATCTTGTTGATTTACCTGGTTATGGTTATGCTAGAAGGGGTAAAGAGGGTCGTGAAAAAATAAGACGTATAATTGAAGATTATATATTGGAACGTGAGCAGCTGATGAATTTATTTGTACTGATCGACTCTCGTCATGAGCCTCAGATGATTGATCTTGAGTTTATGGAGTGGCTGGGTGAAAATGGTGTCCCGTTTTCAATCGTTTTTACTAAATCTGATAAGCAGGGACCTGCTAAGCTTAATCTAAATATTGATGTTTATAAGGAGAAATTGCTTGAATCATGGGAAGAACTGCCTCCCATTTTTATTACCTCTTCTGAAAAAAAACAGGGTAGGGAAGAGTTGTTGAATTATATAGGATCTATCGATAAAAACTTATAGATGTAGTTTATGGGATACTCCCCGTAAATAGTTAGTATTTACCTAACGTTCCGCCAACAATATCAAGCAACTCATTTGTTATAGATTCCTGACGCAGTTTATTGTATTCTCTGGTTAACTCTTCAATCAAGTTATCAGCATTATCATTAGCAATCTGCATTGCAGTCATACGTGCAGCATGTTCAGATGTAACAGAATCTACATGAGCTGTAAAGAGTTTCACTTTAAGTACTTTAGGTATCAACTTTTTTAGGATGGTCAGTCTGTCCGGTTCAATGATGTAATCAAGGTTTAAGTGTTTATCCTCACTTTTGTCAACCGTTCCTTTAAGTTTTGATTCAACTCCGCCTTGCAATTCAATAGGGAGAAATGGTTCATGCACAATTATCTGTGTACCTTTGCTTTTAAAGTGGTGATATATCAATTCAACACGGTCTATTCCTTCATTGACGAATTGCTCCATCAGTTCAGATGCAATTTGTTGGTCAAATTCATACGATGGATTCACACTAACTTCAGAGTAATCTTTGGCAATTTGTATATCCATTTTTTTTACGGCCTTGGCTACTTTAGCTCCAAAGGTGTAAATCAGAATGTTCTCTTTCCCTAAAGAAAGATAAGAGTTGACTACCGATGTAAGCTTGGTGGCTATATTATCGTTAAACCGACCGGCAAGACCGGTACTTGAAGCAAAAGCCATTATTGCTACCCGTTTAACGGGACGCTTATTAGTATAGGGAGTAATGAAGTTTTCTTCCTGACTAAGAAACATATTCAGCAGTTGATTCAGTTTCTTTTCATAGGGATATAGGTTCTGAATGATGTTTTGAGTCTTGCGCAGTTTTGCGGAAGAGACCATCATCATAGCCGTAGTAACCTTTTGTGTTGATTTAACGGATTGGAGCCTGCTCTTTATTTCTTTGAGTTGTGCCATATGATTTACAACATAGATTGAATTGTATTTGCGGCAACACTCTCAATTATTTCGCCTATATCATCATTCATAATACCTTTACTCAGAGGTTTTAGAACGTCCTCTTTGTGAGTCAGTTCCAATGATGTGATAAAATCCTTCTCGAATTCTGATATTCTCTCCAAAGGAATTTTTTTAAGTAGACCATGTGTACCACAATAAAGTACCGCAATCTGCTTTTCTACACTAACCGGACTGTGTACAGGCTGTATTAGCAACTGTTCATTTTTCTGTCCTTTATCAATAGCCATTGCTGTTACAGGATCCATATCACCACCAAATTTGGAGAACGCCGCCAGCTCCTGATATTGGGCTTGGTCTATCTTTAAAGACCCTGCAACCTTTTTCATAGCTTTTATCTGAGCATTTCCACCTACACGAGATACTGAAATTCCTACGTTAATGGCAGGACGGATTCCCTTATTATAAAGATCAGCTTCAAGAAATATCTGTCCGTCTGTAATTGATATTACATTTGTAGGTATATAAGCCGACACGTCACCTGCCTGTGTTTCAATAATGGGCAACGCAGTTAGTGAACCTCCACCTTTTACTTTACCAACCAAACTTTCAGGTAAATCATTCATTTGTGTTGCCACTTCTTCCTGATCTATAATATTGGCAGCTCTTTCTAAAAGACGTGAGTGCAAATAAAATATATCTCCGGGATATGCCTCACGACCTGATGGGCGTCTAAGTATCAGTGAGACCTCGCGATATGCTACAGCCTGTTTCGACAAGTCGTCATAAACAACAAGTGCATCTCTTCCGGTGTCACGAAAATATTCACCAACAGCAGCTCCGGCAAAAGGTGCTATATAACGCATTGCAGCAGAATCTGAGCCGCTTGCCGAAATTATAGTTGTGTAATCCATTGCTCCATGATCTTGAAGCGTCTTTAATAAAGAGGCAACAGATGAGCCTTTTTGTCCAATAGCAACATAAATACAATAGACCGGATTACCCTCTTCAAAATTCTTTCTCTGGTTTAGTATAGTGTCTATGGCAATACTTGTTTTTCCTGTTTGGCGGTCACCAATAATTAGTTCTCTCTGCCCACGACCAATCGGAATCATGGCGTCAACAGACTTCAACCCTGTTTGAAGTGGTGTATCTACTGGTTGACGATATACAACTCCCGGTGCCCTTCGCTCAAGTGGCATTTCAAACACCTCTCCTTTAATTAAGCCCTTTCCATCAATGGGTTCGCCAAGTGGAGAAATTACTCGTCCAAGCACACCCTCACCAACGTATATTGACGCTACGCGACCGGTTCTTTTAACGGTAAAACCCTCTTTTACTTCGCTGGAATTACCGAGTAGAATTGCACCCACATTATCTTCTTCAAGATTCATAACAATGGACTGCATGCCATTATCAAATTCAAGCAATTCGTTTGATTCAGCATTGCGAAGTCCGAATATTCTGACAACGCCATCACTAACACTAATGACTGTTCCGGTTTCATCAAACTTTACATCTGTGTCAAGACCCTCTAGCTGCAATTTGAGTATCTCTGATACTTCGCTAACCTTTATTGAATTATTTGCCATTATTCTTTTTTTTCGCTAAAACCATTCTAAATATTTTCTGCATCCTGCTTTTTTATTTTGCTTTTTATGCGCGTTAATTCACCCAATACGCTTGCATCCCATCTAAAATCATTTAAATGCAATACAAACCCTCCAATAATATCAGGATCAACAACAGGTTCAATTTCCAGTTTTTCTCCAACTATGTCTCTGATACGAGTTATCAGTTTGTCCTCATTCTTTTTGGTTACCGGAAAAGCGGTAATAAGTTTGCCGTAATGAATGTTAAATTTGTTGCGATAAAGCTCCAAATAACGAAGTGCAATAAACTGAATTACTTCCTCTCTCTCATTCTTTAAAATAAGATCAATCATCTTATTCAGGGAAGATGGAGCTTCACCTCCAATAGATGCGAAAAGTAGCTTCTTTTTATTCTCTCGAGTTATTGCTGAATTAGCAAGAGTGATACGTAGTTGAGGCACCTGTAGATAGACATCCGACAGGGTTTTCATTCTATCGTATATTTCTTTCTCCTGACCTGATAATGCAGCATAATCCAGAAGTGCAGAAGCGTATCGAGTTGAAATTAATCCAGTATTCATATTACTCAGGATTTAGAAATTTCAATTTCGTCAAGTAGACGGTTTATCATGTTTAGTTGATCGTTATCGTTGCTAAGCTTTTCTCTCAGAATCTTTTCTGCAAGAGTAACCGACATTGTTGTAACTTCACTTCTGATTGACCGAAGGGCTTGATCCTTTTCGGCGTGTATCTGTTTACGCGCTTCAGCAATCATTTTCTCAGTCTCCTGAGAGGCTTTCACATGCGCTTCTTGGAGAATATCCTCCTTAATTTTGGCAGTCTCCTTTAGTATAGTATTCTGTTCTTTGCGTGCTTCGGCCAAAATCCTAGCTCCAGTCTCTTTTACCTGAGCCAGTTCTTCATTTGCTTCCCGGGCAGATTTTAGTGACTCTTCGATATAGCTAGTTCTTTTTTCCACTGCTTTCATTATAGAGGGGAAAGCATATTTTGCTAAAATCAGTACTACTATTCCGAATGAAAGGGTCATCCAAAAGACCAATCCGGGATCGGGAGTTAAAAGCGACATATGTTTTTTTTAAAGAATGAAACCGCTTACTACGATTGCAAAAAGTGCAACACCTTCAATAAGAGCGGCAGAGATAATCATTGTAGTTCTAATATCTGAACCTGCTTCAGGTTGACGAGCAATTCCTTCAACTGCTGCTTTACCAATTTGTCCGATACCAATCGCAGCACCAATAACTGCAATAGCTACACCAATCGCGGAACCTAATGACCCTAACCCACTGGTTGTCTCTAATAACACTGATAATAATTCCATAATTTAAGTCTATATTAAAATTAATTTATTCTTCTTTTATTGAGTTTGAATTGTTAGCCGGCTCCGAGACTTTTTCTGCTATTAATTTCTCATTGTTTTTATCCGTTTCTTTCTCTCTTGCCAAACCAATAAAGACAGCTGATAGAAGTGTAAATACATAAGCCTGTATAAAAGCTACCAGCAACTCCACAAAATCAATGAAGACAGTAAATATTACCGATACAACTGTCATTGATGTATTTATTGCTGCTCCCAGGCTCACTGTAACAAACACTAGAGATGTTAGTCCTAGTACTATGGCATGACCAGCCATTATATTTGCAAAGAGACGAATCATTAATGCAAAAGGCTTGGTTATTGTTCCCACAAGCTCAATAATTTGCATAAGCGGAAAAGGAACTTTAAGCCATGCAGGCGTATCAGGCCAGAATAAGTCTTTATAATACTTCTTTGAGCCAGTTAAATTAATAACAAGAAAAGTACTTAATGCTAACACCAATGTAACTGAAATGTTTCCGGTTACGTTTGCACCTCCCGGAAACAGAGGGAACAAACCTAACAAGTTATTGAAGAATATAAAGAAAAATACTGAAAGCAAAAAAGGTGAATATCGTTTGTAGTCTTCTCCAATAGCAGGTTTTATAATTTCATCATTAATCATCAGAATAAACATCTCCATTATTCCGGCAAATCCCTTCTGCGGCTTCATAGGATCTCGGTTTATAGATCGTGCAACACTTG
Organism: uncultured Proteiniphilum sp.; assembly: GCA_964484665.1. Lineage (GTDB taxonomy): Bacteria > Bacteroidota > Bacteroidia > Bacteroidales > Dysgonomonadaceae > Proteiniphilum. The sequence continues at coordinate 63,250 of CAZAFR010000007.1, forward strand.
TAATGATAAGTATAAGTAATAGTGATACAAGCATTAGAGAAGCTGAATTCTTAGTGATAGAAAGATCAAAAGGACGTACTACTTCTCCCGAAGCAGTTATTTCAACTATCTTTCCTTTATATTTTCCTTCTGTGGCAATACCAAATCCTTTATAATTATTATTACTGTTGTGAAGTTTTGATGAAAGAAACAGATGACATCCCGAAGTTTTGCTATATAATATTATAGGTAGATGTAAAGTAACATCCCCTTTTTTTGTACTGAACATATGCCATTCGTATGAGTCAGCGAGATGCTCAAGTATAAGCTCTTTTACGTTCAGTTCCTTCTCAGGACCTGTGTTACTATCGTTTATATACTGAGACTCTCCTTCCGCAGCAAAGCTTGCAGTAGAAAAAATAAACAAAACAATCAAAAATAATATTTGTTTCATAAATTTATTCGCTCGTGATCATTTGGATCTTTGTTAAGCTCCTTCATATTTTTGATATACTTTTCCATTTTCAAGTAGATATAAGTTTCCCATATCAGAGAAATGAAATAAAATATAATAAAAATTAGAGCAAAGTTCCTTATGCTACTAGGCTTATGAATAATCCAGTACACTATTATAATGGCAAATGATGAAAATATTTTGACCATTCTAATTAACATATACAAATTCACTAAATAGACCGGTTTGTCCAGAGGAGTTCGCCTAAATCGCAATATAAAAAACAATCCTATAAGGTAGAAAAACAGTGGAATGACGAAGTAGCCTTTAATCAGCATTCCAGGGAAGAATAATTTAAGTACAACCCATACTACTACACCCGTAACAAGCATCATGGTTGTATGAAATATCATAAAATATTTCGTTAACTTATTCATTCAGTTTCACCTTTGTTTTAATAGGATCAATACAAACAGTTATATTATTATTGCTTACTTCTACAAAACCATCGGTAATTTCCATCTCCTTAATATGACCTTTGGTTGAGAATACAAGCAATCCTTTTGTAAGCAATGATATAATCGGAGCATGATTTTTTAATATCTGAAACGAACCCAAAGCTCCCGGTAAAGTTACAGAATCAACTTCATCTTTAAAATAGGTCTTTTCGGGACTTACAATTTCAAGTTTCATAATTAATCCACTCTTATTTTACTCTTAATCTACTCTTAATAAATTATCTTTCATTGCTTTGCTCTATCAGTTTATTTCCCTTCTCAATTGCCTCTTCAATTGTTCCTACATTCATAAATGCTGCCTCAGGATATTTATCCGTTTCGCCATTAAGAATCATTTGAAAACCCTTGACAGTATCTTTAATAGCAACCATCACACCCGGTTGCCCTGTATATTGTTCTGCCATGAAGAATGGTTGTGAAAGAAACCGTTGTACTTTACGGGCTCGATTAACTGTTAGCCTATCTTCATCCGAAAGCTCTTCCATTCCAAGTATTGATATAATATCCTGCAATTCTTTGTAACGTTGAAGTATTTGTTTAACACGCATTGCAGTATTATAGTGATCCTCACCAACAATTGTTGGGTCCAGAATACGTGACGATGATTCAAGTGGATCAACCGCCGGATATATCCCAAGTGACGCTATCTTTCTACTGAGTACAGTTGAAGCATCCAGATAACTAAATGTAGTTGCCGGTGCAGGGTCTGTAAGGTCATCCGCAGGCACATATACCGCCTGAACCGATGTTATTGAACCATATTTTGTTGATGTAATCCTTTCTTGAAGAGTTCCCATCTCTGATGCCAGAGTAGGCTGATAGCCCACTGCCGATGGCATACGTCCTAATAGTGCTGACACCTCAGAACCAGCCTGAACAAAACGAAATATATTGTCTATGAACAACAATGTGTCGCTACCTTCACCTCCCATATCACGAAATGATTCGGCAACGGCAAGTCCTGTAAGTGCAACCGATGCTCTGGCACCGGGAGGTTCATTCATCTGACCAAAAACAAGGGTTGTTTGAGATTCCTTGAGCTTTTCGTAATCAATATTGCTCAAATCCCATTTACCCTCATCCATACTTTTCTTAAATCCCTTACCATATTTGATTACTCCCGATTCAATCATCTCACGCAGTAGGTCGTTTCCCTCACGGGTACGTTCACCAACTCCGGCAAACACTGAATATCCTTTATGTTCTTTGGCGAGATTATTGATGAGTTCCATTATGATGACAGTCTTCCCAACGCCGGCTCCTCCAAAAAGACCAATCTTTCCACCCTTTAAATAAGGTTGAAGCAGGTCTATCACTTTTATACCTGTATGAAGTATTTCCTCAGAAGTGGTAAGATCCTCAAATTTAGGAGCTTCACGATGTATAGGATATTGATTATCGCGGTTAAGTTTCTTTAATCCGTCAATAGGTCTTCCTACAACATTTAGCAATCGACCTTTGATCTGTTCGCCTACGGGTACGCTTATTGGTCGTCCTAAAGCTTTCACCTCAAGTCCACGGCGCAATCCGTCTGTAGACTCCATTGCTACAGTACGTACAATATTTTCTCCAATGTGTTGTTGAACTTCAAGAAACCCTTCGTGTCCGTCATTACGTTTAACATACAATGCATCGTGAATAGCGGGTAATTTAATTTCCTCTGAATTCGATAACTCAAAACGAACATCAACAACAGGACCAATAATTTGGGAGATTTTTCCCATTAATACCTGCATAATAAATAATTATGATGTTTAAACCAGCTGATACTGATAAAGCAAAGTTACTAAATTAATTTGAAGAAAAGAAAGAGCCACAAGCGAGGATCGAACTCGCGACCTACGCGTTACGAATGCGTTACTCTACCATCTGAGCTATTGTGGCAAATAGTCGGGCAGCTAAATCGCTGCCCGACATATACTTAGTAAAATATCGATGATACTGTTTTATTCAGCAGCAACATCTTTATTATGTTTTTTTAACATTATTTTATATGCAACAGGTGCGGCTACGAATAAACTAGTTACTGTACCTACAATAACACCAATCATCATGGCGAATACAAAACTTCTAACAGCGTCACCTCCAAGGAAGAGTATAACTAAGATTACAAGAATTGTACTAAGACCTGTATTGATAGTACGTGCCAATGTTGCATTCATAGAGTCGTTGAACTGTTCCCTTAATCCGCGTTTAGGGTATAGTTGCATATACTCACGTACACGGTCAAATATCACCACCTTATCGTTAATAGAATAACCAACAATGGTTAGTATCGCGGCAACAAACGTCTGATCCATTTCCATTGAAAATGGCATCACTTTCCAAAGAAGTGAATAGAGTCCAATAACAGAAAATGCGTCTACAGAAAGTGCAGCAACGGTACCCAATGAGAATCCCCAATTGTTAAAGCGGAACATTATATATAATCCCATACATATGAGAGCTATCAGCAGAGATAAAAATGCGTTATTCAACATATCCTCAGCAATACTTGGTCCCACTTTTTGAGAGCTCATTATATGATCATCTATACTATTGCCGGGAGTCATAAATTCAGTAAGTCCTTCACCTAACAAACCACGCAGTTCTTCTTCAATACTTGTGCCATCTTCGTCAATCATATAATTAGTGGAGATTCTTACTTGATTGCTGGAACCAATTGTAATTGCTCTAACTGACTCACCAAAGTAAGGTGTCAGAGCATTTTCCACGTCCTGTGTGCTAACAGGCTGATCAAAGCGAACAATATAATTACGTCCTCCTGTGAAATCAATACCAGAGTTCAAACCTAATGTGAACAATGATGCTATACTTACAACAATAAATATGATTATTGCTATAATTATGTTCTTACTATTTTTCAGAAAATCAAAGTTATACTCCTTAAAGATCGCTCTTGAGAAAGATGTCTGAAATGTAAGATTCTGCCATTTACCTTTACCTATGCGAGTTTCATAAACCAAGCGTGTCAGGAACACGGCTGTCAGGAATGATGATGTAATACCAATAATAAGTGTTACAGCAAATCCTCTGATAGCACCAACACCAAATACTGCAAGAATAATACCCGTGATTATGGTTGTTAAGTTAGAGTCAAAGATTGCAGAAAACGCATTTTTATATCCATCTTCCAGAGCACGGCGCAATGATTTACCTGCGGCTAATTCTTCTTTTATACGTTCATTAATAAGAACATTAGCGTCAACAGCCATGGCGAGCGACAAAATCATACCCGCTATACCCGGTAGTGTAAGCACAGCCTGGAATGCAGCGAGAATACCCAGAGTAAAGAAGAAGTTCAGTAGAAGTGCCCCATTTATAATAGTGCCCGGAATAAATCCGTAAAGCATTATTGTAAATAAAAATAGTACTGCCAGAGCTAAAATAAACGAAATTAATCCGTCCTGTATAGCTTCCTGTCCCAAAGAAGGTCCAACTATATCCTCCTGTACTATTCGTATACCAGCCTGCATTTTACCCGATTTCAATACGTTCTCAAGGTCCTGAGCTTCCTGTGGAGAGAAGTCTCCAGAAATAGAAGAACGTCCACCTTCAATGCGGTCGTTTACTCTTGGAGCAGAATAAACATATCCGTCGAGTACAATTGCAATTGAGTTACCAATCTCTGCACCGGTTATTGAAGCCCAGCGACTTGCGCCTGCTGAGTTCATTGACATGCTCACCTCCCATGCAGAACCCTGATGTCCCTGGTCGGCTTTTGCATTAGTAACAACGTCACCTGTAAGTGCGGGACCACGGTTGCTACCGTCGCCTTTGAGTGCAAATAGCTGAAAATATACCTCATGCTGATCAACAGGTTTAAATCCCCATTTAAAACTAACATCAGCAGGGAATATTGTTTTATAACGCTGAAGCAGATGGTTTACTGCTGCTGTGTCAAGCTTAGAAACAGTACCAACTATCGATCCACCGGCACCGCTCATAGCAAAATATGGTTCATTGAAATACTCAACAAAACTTTTGTCTATTACAACTTTTTCCTCCTCATCAAAGTCAGCGAACCCCTCTGTTGTCAAACTATCATCTGTTTCAGTTAAACCTTCACCGGCGAGTGAGTCGGCTTGTTCATTCATAGAGTTAGTTCTCATAGTCAGAGCATATTCACTTGATCTTGAATTTAACTCATTGAAATAAAGACCCAGTTCATTTAGGTTGTAGGTTTTCCAGAACTCCAGATTAGCACTCCCTTGCAAAAGGTTACGTACACGCTCAGGCTCTGTGATACCCGGCAATTCCACGAGGATACGTTCTGCACGGTCAAGGCGTTGTATATTTGGTGCAACAACACCAAATCTGTCAATACGCGTAGCCAAAACGTTGAATGAGTTATCAGCAACGCTCGACAGTTCATTTCTCAGTACACTTATTACCTGATCGTTTGTGGCGTTAGGACTAACCCTATCGGCCATCGTGACACTGTAGATATTTGCTAGTTTGCTTGCAGGGTTAATTGCTACATAATTCTGCTGAAATAGCGAGATGAAGTCCGACGAACTACCCCGACGATTTTGATTTATGGCTTCTCTTAATGCCTGATTAAATTGAGGGTCATCGGTATTAGCTAGTGCTGCAATCACTTCGGCTGCATTTATCTCCAGAACTACGTTCATACCACCTTTAAGGTCGAGTCCCAAGCCGATTTCTTTTTCACGAACTTGGTTTAGTGTGTAGTTGAGATACACTTTCTCGGTTGACAGTGAATCAAGATATTGATTCTTGAGGGCCAAGTCTCCATTTGCGTATTGATCCGCTTTCTTGTCGTATTTTCTCCCAACTATAGTGAATGAGAGATAAAACAAACAGATTGCTGTTAGGATAATACTGAAGACTTTAATGAATCCTTTGTTTTGCATTTCAATATTACTTTTGTTACAATTTGTTATACTTTAGGCGATTAACTTGATATAAATGTAAAAATAGAGGCATCATCATTACCTCTTGGTTTTGAGCGTGCAAATATACGTTTTTTTTATCTTTTTAAGAACAATATCACCGGA
>CAZAFR010000008.1:0-1174 GCA_964484665.1 uncultured Proteiniphilum sp.
GATTAACTCCTTCAAAAGAAATTTTGAAGGAGTTTTTGTTTTTATTCACATAGAACGTGGATACATACACAAAAAGCTCTTGATAGATAAGCAGACTTATTTTGAAAACAACCACAAAAACAGCTACATATATTCTTGTAGAGCCTCTGTCATGAACATCCTGAATTGACTTCTCAATTGTGTTTCGTTTGCTTTAAGAAACTCAATTCCAAGGTGGGGATCGATTGCAGTACTATTGTTAACAGAACACATGATTTCGAGCGACTGTTGCAGCCCGTCATAAGTTCCATATTTCTTTAGACGGTTGGTGCTTATGAAATGGAAAATGAATCCTTTTACCCTTTTGGGTAGCCACCTATAGTATAACAAAGCAGAGATGTAAAAACTTAGGGAGAAGTTGCTGAGGCTCTGTCCGTTGCCGTAAAGTTCAAAATCCGAGGCAAGCAGGTAATCATAATACATATCAGCCATTATACCCGAATAGCGTCCGAAAACCGGACGGAGTAAATTCACGGTCTCCATAAATACCGGATGTGTATCGGTAAAATGATCGATATTCCTATGCAAAAGAATCCCTTTTTTTATACCGGAAGGATACTCTTCATATTTCCGCCCCTTTACAAAATCTCCTATGAAATTGCCAACAGCAACTTGTCGGTTTTTGCCCGAAAAATATATATGTGCTAAGTAATTCAAATTATACAGACAAATAATTCATTTCATTTCTATTCATAGCTCATTTAGGTTTGGTAAACCTGTTATGTAATATGAGTTTGCATTATCGTGCATGTAAAGTTATGGCTTTTGTCCTTTATAGCCAAAAGTAAAAAATGATACTATTATGAGCGAAAGTGAAAACCTTAAAATCTTTATCCTAAAAAATAATTCTATGCTTTCTTCACCAATTCCTTTCCTAAAATGAACCAACTCTAATGTCTCACAAAAAGTAAAATGTCATTTACTTTATTGGTATTCAGCTGTACATGTTACTTTAAAAGGGTGGCGCATTAATCTTTTCCAAAACAGTATCCCCGGCACATATGATTAAATCCTATCCTTTAACACTTTAAGTTCAGATCATTAGCTATCCTTACAGATAGTTGTGCGATTATAATCTATAGAGATTCATAATATCTTCTTATTTTTTGTGCCAATAACTCACGTCGCTCCATTA
>CAZAFR010000008.1:1274-62716 GCA_964484665.1 uncultured Proteiniphilum sp.
CATTATAAATCTCTTGAAGTGAGTTTCATCTACAAATGATAAAATACCTTCTTTTAATACATTATAAGATTCTTCTTAGCTTCTTCCTATATTCTTCTTACTTGCTTCTAACATCCCTTATAAAAACTAGGAGTTGATAAGACGCTTTTTAGAAATAAATAAGAGTCTTAAAAGTAATAAGTACGACCTAATAGATGTCTTTTTATAAAATATTTGTTAATTCAAAATCTTACTTCCAAAGGTTTACTCTGAAAACATCTATACTTACAGGCATAAAAATAAAAAAAAGACCGTCTCAAATATTGAGACAGTCTCTTTTAAAGTAGTCGGGAAACAGAACGTTTTCCCTATTTAATTCAACATATGTATTAGTCGAGTTGTGGTCCGGCAGCTACCAGTGCTTTACCTTCTTCGTTATCTGTGAATTTTGCAAAGTTCTTAATAAAGCGTTTAGCCAGATCACGTGCTTTATTATCCCACTCCTTAGCATCGGCGTAAGTGTTGCGTGGATCCAGAATATTGTCATTCACTCCATTTAGTGAGGTAGGAACCTCTAAGTTGAAGTAGGGAATTGTGAAGGTCTTAGCGTTGTCGATAGAACCGTCAAGAATCCTATCTATAATACCACGTGTATCTTTAATAGAGATACGTTTGCCGGTACCGTTCCAACCAGTGTTTACTAAGTATGCTGTTGCGCCACTAGCTTCCATCTTTTTTACTAACTCCTGAGCGTACTTTGTGGGATGAAGTGATAAGAAAGCAGCTCCAAAACAGGCTGAGAATGTAGGTTGTGGTTCAGTTACTCCTCTTTCTGTACCAGCCAGCTTAGCTGTAAAGCCTGAAAGGAAGTGATATTTGGTCTGTTCCGAGTTAAGCTTTGATACAGGAGGTAATACACCAAATGCATCAGCGGTCAAGAAGATTACCTTCTTAGCAGGACCACCTTTGGAAATAGGCTTTACAATATTGTCGATATGATAGATGGGATACGATACACGAGTATTCTCTGTAACCGAATTGTCATCGAAATCAATTTTACCATTTTTATCTACAGCCACGTTTTCTAAAAGAGCATCGCGTTTGATGGCTTTGTAGATGTCCGGCTCAGACTCCTTGTCAAGATGAATAGTCTTGGCATAGCACCCACCTTCAAAGTTGAATACGCCGTCATCATCCCAACCATGCTCGTCATCACCAATTAGTGCGCGTTTTGGATCAGTTGAAAGAGTTGTTTTACCAGTTCCCGAGAGTCCGAAAAAGATAGCTGTGTCACCGTCCTTGCCCACATTTGCAGAGCAGTGCATAGAAGCCATTCCATTAAGAGGCAGATAATAATTCATCATGGCGAATATACCTTTTTTCATCTCACCACCATACCATGATCCACCTACACAATGCATTCTTTCTGTCAGATTGAATACAGTATAGACTTCAGAATTTAAACCATGCTCTTTCCATTTTGGATTGGTGGTTTTTGAAGCATTCAGCGACACGAAATCAGGTTCACCGTAGTTAGCTAGTTCTTCTTCAGTAGGACGGATGAACATGTTCTTCACGAAATGTGCCTGCCAAGCAACTTCCATGATGAAACGTACTTTTAATCTTGAGTCGTGGTTAGCACCGGCAAAGGTATCTACCACAAAGAGTCTTTTACCGGAAAGCTGCTTCACTGTTGTAGCTTTTAGGTCATTCCAAACTTCGGTAGTTATTGGCTTGTTGTCGTTTTTTGATTCGGGCGTAGTCCACCAGATAGTATCTTTGGTGGTATCATCTTTTACGATGTATTTGTCTTTGGGAGAACGTCCGGTAAAAATACCAGTCATCACGTTAACTGCGCCTAACTCAGTTACTTGGCCTTTTTCATAACCTTCAAGATTGGGATTGGTTTCTTCCTCAAAGAGCTGTTCGTATGACGGGTTGTGGATAATTTCTTTTACATCCGTAATGCCATACTTGCTTAAATCTAATTTTGTCATCTTAATAATTTGGGTTTAATGTTTATATTTGTGTGAAACTTGTTTTTGCTTTCAAACCTAAAACAATGGGTGCAAAAATATACAATTTCTTTTAATACCGAAAAGAATTAAAGAAAAATTTCTTTAATTGAGGTCTTTTTTTTCTTAAAATCCTTATTTCAACAAAAAAACCGGTTATTTGTTTAAATAAAGGGTGAAAAATAGTACCTTTGTTATACGAAAATTATATCTATCCCTATGCAAGTAATCAACTTTTCGGAAACAAATTCTTTGATTAGTCTTTATATTCGTGAGATAAGAGATGTAACCATACAGAACGATAGACTTCGTTTTCGCAGAAATATCGAGAGGCTTGGAGAGATAATGGCTTATGAAATAAGTAAGCAATTAACTTATAAGACAATACAGGTAAATACTCCGCTTGATGTTTCAACTGCAAATATTCCTGATGAGGAAATAGTAATTGCAACTATTTTGAGAGCAGGACTCCCATTTCATCATGGAATGCTTAGCTATTTTGATAGTGCAGAGAACGCTTTTGTGTCGGCATATAGGAAATATAAGGAAACAGGTCATCCGTCGTTCGACATACATATAGAATATATAGCTTCGCCCTCATTAGATGGAAAAACATTGATTTTAACGGATCCAATGCTTGCAACCGGAAGTAGTATGGAGCTTACTTACAGAGCATTGCTCACAAAGGGAACGCCTTCTAGAATACATATTGCAACAATTATTGCGAGTCTACAAGCAATTGACTATTGCAAAGATAATTTCCCTGCAGATAAAACTACTATTTGGTCTGCTACAATAGATCCGGGATTAAATGAATCTTCGTATATTGTTCCGGGGATAGGTGATGCGGGTGATCTGGCTTATGGTGAAAAGTTTTAATCGTAAAATCTTTTCTCAAACGCTTTAAACTCTCCTTTTTTAAGAATCAGTCGTTTCCAGACAGCAGAAATAAACCCTGTCCCATAGCCTGTGAGTTGTATCCAGGAAGCGGCAATACTGTATAATGCTACGTTAGTCGACTTGTTAATAAACAGCGAGTCAATAAAAATAATCAGTGTATATGCAAGGGGTATTAAAAGGAGCGCCGGGTATAAAGGTGACAATATTAGCACAATGATTATGCCAATTACAAAACATGCCGGGAGGGTATGAACAAACTTCAGAGATCCCGGATGTAGGAGATGGAGGTTGATTCTGGCGATACCTGAATTGTATACCTGTTTGAAAAACTGACGGAAAGTTGTTCTTCTTTTGTGATAAACAGAAGCATCTGTTATCAGTGCAGTTTTAAAGCCAGCCTTTAGTAGACGTAGGCTGAAATCAATATCTTCTCCAAATCTCATTTCGCCATAGCCGCCAATTGCGTTAAAGGCTCTTTTTGTAACGCCGAGATTGAAGCTCCTGGGGTGAAATTTATCCATCGATTTGTTTTTACCTCTTATACCACCGGTGGTAAAAAAAGAGGTCATTGAGTAGTTAATTGCTTTTTGTATAGTTGAGAAATCAGGCAGGGCACTATCCGGACCGCCATAAGCATCAGTTTGTTGATTAGTAAGGTAAGCAATCACATTTTCGAGATAACGTTCGGGGATTATGCAGTCGGAGTCAAAAAATATTAGCCAGTCGTATTGTGCATGTTCAGCACCTACATTTCTACTTAAACCCGGACCGGAATTTGCTTTCTCAAAATAGCTGATTTTTAGCTGCTCGCTATATTTGGCAACAATCTTATCACTTTTGAGATCTGATCCATCCTCTACAACGATAACTTCAAACTGCTTGTAAGTTTGTTTGCAAAGACTTAAAAGAAGTTCGTCCAGTTCATCGGGGCGATTGAATACAGGAATAATAATAGAGAAATACATAATGTTTTATTTGTACAGCACAAAACTAACCATTTTCTTTCGTTCTTCCAGATTTTATATGCCGGAAAGAGCGAAAATAAAAAACAAATAAAAAATTGTGAAAATCTTTGAATATTTAAGGAAATAGAATATCTTTGCAAATTAAAATTATTCGATTTGAAGAATGTTTAAGCTCTACAGCGGCATAATTATTTTTTTATCAATGCTACTAACCTTTTCGTGTAGTAATGGAGATAGTACAGTTATCAAAGGAGAAATATCCAATATTGATAATTCATATATTCTTGCTACATATCTTTCATCAGATACTTTGGTGATAGATACAATACCTGTTAATAACGTTGGAAGCTTTTCTTATTCTATTGATATTGATACGTTAACTACTTTCTCTCTTTACATGAATAACTATGAAAGTGCAGCAGTGGTTTTTGCCGATAAGGGTCAGAAGATTAAAGTAAGTGGTGATGCTTTGATGCCCGATTTGATTATAATAAACGGTAATGAGATTAATGATGAACTGACTACCTATAAAAAGCTTAATCAAGATCTGTTAAAACAGCGTGCACAACTACTCATCAATTTAAATATGTATGGTGAAAAAGATACTGCTCAGGTAAATACTCTAAGTAGAAACGATGATATAGCCAGACTGAATCTTCTTAATCACGAATTAACTCTTAAAGCGGAAGAATTTATTAAAGAAAATCCATCTAAGTTATCCAGCCTCATACTTATAAGTAATTTTTTCATGAATAGCGACACTCCCCAGTCTTTAGAGAGAGTTTTAGGGTATATTGAGGGCGATATAAAAGATACAAAGATTGCTAATCGATTATTTGCTTATTCTGAAAAGTTAAATCGTTCTGCTGAAGGTGCAATCCTACCTTACTTTAAGTTAGAAGATTACGAAGGGAAGGCAATACATTCTTATGATTATAACGGCAAATATTTGCTTTTATCTTTTATCTCCTCATCCGGAATTGAGTCGCGTGAGACTATAGACCTTCTCAAAAATGAGTATGCAAAATTGGATAGCAGCAATGTTCAATTTGTTTCTATTTACATCGATTCAGATATTTATCCTGTAGATTATCCTGCTCATGATTCTATAGCATGGACAATTGTGCCTGAAAAAAGAAGTTGGGGATCCGATATCGTTGATTTATTAAATGTTCAGTATATTCCTTTTAATATTCTTGTCAGTCCTAACGGTACAATAATGGAAAGGAATGTTCCTTCGCAGGAAGTTGCAGAAGTGATTAGTAAATCAATAGACAATTAAGATACAAAAGTAAAATAATATAAACTGTAGCAAATGCTGGTTAAAGTATTTGGGGCAGCTCTTCAGGGTATAGACGCAACTCTAATTACCATTGAAGTAAACTGTTCCAGAGGTATCCGGTTTCTCCTTGTTGGGTTACCGGATACTTCCGTAAAAGAGAGTCATGAACGTATTGTTTCGGCGCTTGAGGTAAACAAATTAAGGTTCCCTCGTAAACAAATTGTTATTAATATGTCGCCTGCCGACATTCGAAAGGAGGGATCTGCTTATGATCTTCCACTGGCTATTGGTGTATTGGCTGCTTCTGAATCTGTGAAGATTGATAAACTGAATGAATATGTAATAATGGGAGAGTTGTCGCTTGACGGAACTGTTTTGCCTTTAAGAGGAGCTTTGCCAATTGCAATAATGGCAAAAGAGAACGGTTTTAAAGGCTTAATACTTCCGTCAGAAAATGCCAAGGAGGCAGCGGTTGTTGAAGGTCTTAATGTTTATGGTGTAAGCAGTATCCTTGAGGTAGTTGATTTTTTTAATGACATTAAACTTCCTGAAGTTACAAAGGTTGATCTTGATAAAGAATTCAGGGACAGTATTTCCAGTTATGATCTTGATTTTTCTGATGTTAAAGGGCAGGAAAATGTTAAACGGGCAATTGAAGTAGCAGCAGCAGGGGGGCATAATATTATTATGGTTGGTCCCCCAGGTTCGGGTAAATCGATGATGGCCAAAAGAATTCCTTCTATACTTCCTCCTTTTACAATAGATGAGGCACTTGAAACAACCAAAATACACAGTGTTGCAGGCAGAACCGATTTGAATGTTTCACTTATGTTTCGCCGTCCTTTTCAAGCGCCACACCATTCAATTAGTAATGTTGCCATGGTAGGAGGAGGCTCATCGCCTCAGCCGGGTGAAATAAGTCTGGCTCACAACGGGGTACTGTTTCTGGATGAGCTTCCTGAATTTAATAGGAGCGTTCTTGAAGTTCTAAGACAACCTCTTGAGGATAGGGAGATAACCATTTCTCGGTCAAAATATAGTATTAAATATCCCGCAGGTTTTATGCTTGTTGCTGCGATGAATCCTTGCCCTTGCGGTTTTCATAATCATCCCAGCAGGGAGTGTGTTTGTTCTCCAGGTTCAATTCTAAAGTATCTTAATAAAATTTCAGGTCCACTTCTCGATAGAATCGACATTCAAATTGAGATCGTTCCGGTTCCTTTTGACAAAATATCAGAAAGCGCTCCTTCAGAGAGAAGCTCAAAAATTAGGGAGAGAGTGATAAAAGCACGTGAAATTCAGAGGCAAAGATTTAAAAAAATAAAAGGAGTTCATTGCAATGCTCAAATGACAAGTAAGATGCTTCATCGGTTTGCCGAACCGGATGCTGCGGGACTGAAGCTTTTGAAAATGGCTATGGAACGACGTTCTTTGTCTGCAAGGGCTTATGACCGTATACTTAAGGTCTCAAGAACAATTGCCGATATAGATCAGAGCGAAAATATAAAACCTATACATATTGCCGAGGCGATAAATTATAGGAACCTGGATAGTGAAAACTGGGTATATAAGTAGTCACCTTTTCTCAAAGTGGTGATCGTCATAGTATTTAGTGAATGTGTGTCCCCATCTGAATCCTAATCTTTTGAACTCATTAACAACAGGATGATTAGGGAAGAATGTGCCGTTTACGGTTGTGTCGGACACTGCTCCCAAAGGTTGATTTGGTTTGTCGGAGTTTTTCCATCTCAGAGGGTTGAATCTGGGGTTTATATCAATTGCCAATCCTTTGGCATGTTTTGAATAGGATATGTTTCTGTAACAGAAGCTGTAGCTGTTGTTGTTTGCCATAGAGAGACTATCATCCCATCCGTATCTAACTATCGGTATTGCTTTTTCAATAACAAACCTTTCTTCAAGCATAAAGTTGAATATCTCTTTTATGTTATTAGCTATAAGTTGGTTGGTAATAATCTGTCCTTTGTGTATTTTCTCATCTGTTGAAAGATAAAAAACATTAATCAGTTCAAGTTGACTGATGATATTTTCAGGTGCGTTTGAGTCTTTAACTGCTTCTTCAAAAGTATAATCCGCATCAATTATCGTATCTGGAATCAATCGTTGAGGAGAAGGTGTTAATGAGGGTTCAAATATTTGATAATTTTCTTCTGATGATAGTTTTCTCTCTCTTTTGCTCTCGTTACATGACAAAAGTAAGAAGGATATCAAAAAGATAAAATATTGATTTTTCATCTTATCAGCTCAGTTCTAAACCAAATTCGTCAGACAATTTTTGGAGTGCCGGGTTTTTATTTGTCATCTCATCAAATATCTCACGAGTAGTAAGAGGTTTTTTTACCGCATTGATTTCTGAGATAGTAATTGTCATAGTGAGGTTATCATTCTTTACTTTTTTTCTTAGGAATGAAAGAATAGACAAACTGTTGTTTGTAAGGTATTCTCTGTTTATTTCAGTATTTACCTCTACCTCAAAAACAACTTCACTAATTAATTTGGGATGATAAAGGTTCATGGCATTTTTGAGGAGCGGTTCTTCTTTTAGGTTTAACGCATATTCATCCCAAGCTGTAATCAAATCTTTTTCTGTGAATTTGTTATTCCCATTACTGACTGTTTCATCCTTTGGTTTCTCTTGTTTATTATCATTTTTATTTCTGAATGATGAAAGAGATATGCCCATTTCGCTAAGAACGTTTTTTCTTTGTTTACTTTTTGATAGATCATCAGCAACGTTGGTTATAGAACCAACTGTAGTAGTGTTATTGCGTTGAGGTGAGTCGGTCTCTTTAGACTGCGATTTTTCAGATTGAGTTTTATTATTTGCAATTGTTTTAAAAGTCGATTCTTTACTTGTTCGTTTAATTTCTGTAGGAGTTGACTTTGATACTGAACTACCTTTCTCAATTGGTTTTATAAAGTTTGTTTTTTTCCCCTCACGAGTATGGTTTTCTTGCAACTGGCATAGTTTTATAAATGCAAGCTCAAGCATTAGTCGCCTGTTTTTGCTAATCCTGTAGTTAAGGTCGCACTCATTTGCGATATCAATCGCTTTGTATAGAAACTCATTACTGCATCTCTTTGCTGTATCAATATACTGCTCTCTTATCGATGCTCCGACTTCAAAAAGAGCTGCTGTTTTCGAATCCTTACACACCAACAGATCACGAAAGTGAGAAGCTACTCCGCTAACAATGTATTGTCCCTCAAATCCACGGTTGAGAATATCATTCAGAATTAGTAGGCAATCAACTACACTTCCTTCAAGAATTGCATCAGTAAGTCTGAAATAATACTCATAATCAAGTACATTAAGGTTGTCTATAACAGCTTTATATGTAATATTTCCTTGTGTGTAACTTGCCGTCTGATCAAATATCGATAGTGCATCTCTCATTCCACCGTCAGCCTTATGAGCGATAACATTCAACGCTTCGGCTTCAGCTAACACACCTTCCTGTTTGGCTACATACTGCAGATGCTCAACTATGTCAGCAACATTTATCCTGTTGAAATCATATACCTGACAGCGAGAAAGTATGGTCGGAATAATTTTATGTTTTTCAGTTGTTGCCAGAATAAAAATTGCATGTGAAGGCGGCTCTTCAAGTGTTTTTAGGAAAGAGTTGAATGCCGATTGCGAGAGCATATGTACCTCATCAATAATGTATACTTTGTACTTCCCTATCTGTGGTGGTATGCGTACCTGTTCTATTAGTGCACGAATATCATCTACCCCGTTGTTTGAAGCAGCATCTAATTCATGAATATTATAGGAACGCTGTTCGTTAAATGCAACACACGATTCGCATTTATTGCATGCTTCATTTTCAGAAGTAGGGTTCAGACAATTAATCGTTTTAGCGAAAATGCGAGCACAAGTTGTTTTTCCTACACCGCGGGGACCGCTGAAAAGATATGCATGAGCCAGCTTATTACCGGCAATAGCATTCTTTAGAGTGGTTGTTAGTGCTTCCTGCCCAACCACGCTCCTGAATGTAGTAGGTCTATATTTTCTTGCAGAAACAATAAAAGTATCCATTAATGATTGGGATGAATGGGACAAATTGTAAAACACAAATGTAATAAAAATATCGGGTTTTTTCTATGGTTTTTCTATCTTTACAAAAAGAAGTGAAAATAAGTAGTTAGCATTATGAAAAATGTTTTTTCTTTGTTGTCGGTTATTGTATTGATCGTTATGATATCTGCGGCATCCTGTTCGTCGGGCAAGAAATCGCAGTCGTCTCAACGCGAAATGCCGGATCTGGTATCCACTGTAGTAGCTCAATCTATTGTTCCTGACACATTTGTATTGCCTGATATTCCTGATGTACTTACCGATAATAACAGTCGCGCCAAATATCTTGTAAGTCACTATTGGGATAAGTTCGACTTTAGCAATTCGGGTCTTATAAAGCGACCTGAGATTACTGAGCAGGCGTTTGTTGATTATATAAACATTCTGAATTATGTTCCTAAGTCAAATGCCGATGAATCATTAATAAGAACATTAGAAAAAGCAGAAGTCGATACAACAATGTATGTGCACTTTATGTCGCTTTTCGAGAAATATTTATATGATCCGAATTCGCCTTTTCGTAATGAGGAGTATTATATCCCGGTGTTAAAAGAAATAGTAAAATCATCAATGCTTAGTGATGAGTCAAAATCGGTATATAAGTTTCAACTTGATTTGGTGATGGAGAATAGGGTGGGTCAAAAGGCAAATGATTTTAGTTACACAGTTGCATCGGGTACCACATATCGGTTATATGATTTGCAGAGTGATTTTTCATTGTTGATGTTTTCTAACCCTGGTTGTCCTACCTGCGAAGCGGTGACCGCACAGCTTAACAGTTCAAAACAGATTAATGATGCACTTTCACATAATAGTCCGACCCGCACAATGCTAACAATAATTACTGTTTATCCTGATAAGAATCTTGATGAATGGCTGTCTCATCTTTCTGAGATGCCTTCGGGATGGGTGCATGCATATGATAAAGGAATGCATATAACCAATGAAAAACTGTATGATATAAAGGCAATTCCTTCTCTTTATCTGCTGGATAAAGAGAAAAAAGTGATCTTAAAAGATACATCAATTGAGGCTATTGAGTCGTTTTTTACAGTAAAACAATAAAATTCTCTATCTAATTTGTGTTATAGTCTCTGTCTATTTAGTTGAAGCCCACTGGCATAAATGTTTGGATGCCAAGTGAATAACGTTTAGACATATATAAATTTAACATTTAGAATGAAAGTTTTCATCTTAAAAATTCGGTATTTCGGAAAAATGACATAATTTTGCCCGTTACAAAAATGGGCTTTTGGCGAAAAGTCCTTATATATAAGAGGATTAGCAACTGCGAGATGCACGGCTATCCTATTTACTAACCAAAATTATTTTATATGAAGTACGTGAACTTTTGCCTTATTGCAATTTTTTCACTTGCACTATCATCAGGGTCTATTAAAGATGCTGCTCCATCAATAGGTTATTATCCCGGAGAAATGATCCCCAATATCGTTTTAACGGATTTGGAGGGCGATACTTATAGTATGAGTGATTTTAAAGGCAAAAAAGTCGTGGTTAACTTCTGGGCATCTTATGATGCTCAATCCAGAGCAACAAATGTTTTATTGCATAATTACTTAAAGATTAATAATGCGAATGTAACATTTCTCTCTATAAGTTTTGATGAGAATAAAGATGTTCTTGAGAGAACATTTGAGATGGATAACCTCGACACAATTTCACAGTTTTGTGAAGTTAATGGAGTAGATTCAGAAATTTATCATAATTTTAAACTGAATCGTGGCTTCAGAAATTACTTAATCGACGAAAACGGAGTTATTACTGCGATGAATTTTACTCCGGAGGATTTAAGCAGTTTCATCTAAGTATTAAAAGAAGAATTAATTAAGAACGGACGTTGTATTTTCAGCGCCCGTTTTTTAATTTCTATAAATCTGGAGGTGTACATATGGTAAAATATCCACAATGATTTTTCTACATTTAGTAATAAGATATATAGATATATATTTACATTTGCTTGGCGCTAATATAAACAAATGTTATATTTGTAAGCATCATCGCCTCACTAGCGTTAAGGTCTTTTAATAATATGTAAATTGAAAAACTATGAAACTCACAAAGGAGAATTCCCTTCGTTTGCAAGTGAAAAAGGAGTGTTTCAATGATATATTATCAGGGGAAAAAAAAGTTCAAACAAGGGAGATAAAAGATACAACCTTTAAACAACATCTAGCGACTTGGACTCGTGATGGAAATATTGGTTTGTTTTATGATAAAACTCTAATGAAAGGCGAACCAGTTAGCGAAATTTATATCTATAACAATGGCATTTATCCCTATTTACCGATTAAATATCAATACCTTAGTTTGGCTGTGGTATCCGAAGTGATTGATATCCTTGTTGTGGAGGTTAAAAATATCACATTCGAACCAGTTTTGCAGAAGAATGGTTATCCTATACGTTTTAATATTATTAATGACGAATTAAAACCCTGTAAAAACGGTAGCTACTGTTTTTGGAATATCGTTTACCACTTAGGCAAAGTGGTGGAAATTAAGCAAAAAAAGAGTGGAAGGTAACTAAGTTTATAATTCTCCTAATTTTTATTTGTAATTTGATTTTGCTAATTAAGTGAGATGTTTTTTTATCTTTGAACTAGCAGAGCTTATATGCATAATATAAAATGAAAAGAAATACTTCGACTATAAGTTATTCTTTGATAAAATCTTCACGAAAATCGATAAGTATAATTGTTCACCCCGACGGGAGTGTGGTTGTTAGGGCTCCAAAGCGTGTTTCAGAGAGTATGATCCAGGATGTGCTGAACAAAAGGATGGACTGGATAATTAAACATAAAAAGAAGTTTGAAGAACAGAGGCTTATAAACCCCAAAAGAGAGTTTGTGAGTGGCGAAAAACATTTTTTCCTTGGCAAAGAGTATGTTTTGAGAGTTAATTGTAATTCAACAAATATTGATACTATAAACAGTGTTACTAAAAACGGTGTGTTTATTGATGTTTGTTGTTATGACAGTTCTATGGTTGAGGAACTTATGCAGCAGTGGCATCTTGCAAAAGCAAAAGATGTGTTTCCGCTGATTGTAACGCCTATTGTTCAGAAATTTAGGGATAAGTATGATGTTGAGCCGACTAAAATTTCCGTGAAAAATATGAAATCGAGATGGGGCAGCTGTTCCGCTAAAGGGTCGATTTCAATCAACAGTAAGTTGATTCAGACTCCGATAAGGTGTATCGAATATGTAATGGTGCATGAGCTGTGCCACTTGATTCATTTTAATCACTCTAAGAATTTTTATTCTCTTCTTGCAGAGGTTATGCCCGACTGGAATGATAGAAAGAATGAACTTAGAACAATATTACCTTATGGGTGCTGAGTTTATAGGATTTGAACTTAAATATGCATACCTAATATCTATGTCATTCTCGTCCTGTTTTTCAAAAAATCATTATTCGAATAAAATGTTTGATGATAATTTTCAAGTGCGTTTATCATAGTATTATGAAAAATGAAGAGGTTAAAGCAAAAAAAAAATTAACTTTGTGTTGTTACTGATTTTACTATTTTCTTTTTTTCTTATTAATTATTACATGATTTTATGAAGAAATCGATATTAACTATTTTTCTTGCGACGATTATGATAATAACTTTTGCTGCTGAAAATCCTTTTTTTAAGCCTTTTGAAGGACCTTATGGAACAATTCCGTTCGATGATATAAAGTTAGAACATTTTGAGCCTGCCTTTGAGAAGGGTATGGAAGTGCATAAGGCAGAGATTGACAAGATTGCTTATAACGATGCCAGTCCAACCTTTGCTAACACTATTGAGGCTATGGAATATGCTGGTGAAATGCTTACCAGAGTGAGTTCTGTTTTTTTTAACCTGTTGAGTGCCGAGAGTAATGACGAGATGATGGAAATATCGCAACGATTAAGTCCTAAGTTGTCGGCTCACTCAAATTATATTAACTTAAATGATGCACTTTTTGTGCGTGTGAAAAAGATATATGATGATCGTAACTCTCTGGGGTTAACATCTGAACAGATTAGGCTGGTTGAGAAGTATTATGAAGGTTTTGAGAATAACGGTGCTACTTTATCTACCGAAGATAAAGAGAAATACAGGGCTTTATCTTTGGAGCTGAGTAAGGCTACATTGGAGTTTGGACAAAATGTTCTGAAGGAAACCAATGCTTATGAAATGTTGCTGACGAGAGAACCTGACTTGGCAGGATTACCTATGAGCACGATTGCTGCTGCTGCTGCAAAAGCAAAGTCGAAAGGGAAAGAGGGGTGGTTGTTTGATTTAACGGGTCCCAGCTATAGCGCATTCATGAAATATTCTTCAAGGCGTGATTTACGTGAACAGCTTTACATGGCATATAACACTAAGAATGTAAAACAAGGTGAGTTTGACAACCGTGATAATGTTAAGAAGATTGTGAACCTGCGCCTTGAGATTGCTAAACTACTTGGTTATGACAGTTACTCTGATTATGTACTTAAAAATAGGATGGCGAAGAGTGCTGAGGGGGTGTTCAATTTGCTCGACAGATTGGCTGAGGCATTTGGACCGGTTGCGCGTGCTGAGGTTCTGGATGTTCGTAATTTTGCTTCTGAGATGGAAGGGAATGAGATTGAGATTATGCCATGGGACTGGAGTTATTACTCTGAGAAATTGAAGAATAGTCGCTTTGGTGTTAATGATGAGATGACTAGACCTTATTTTGAACTTGAGAATGTTAAGAAAGGGGTGTTTGGACTTGCTACCGATCTTTATGGTATTCAGTTTGTAAAGAATTCTGATATTGAGGTCTATCATCCCGAGGTTGAAGCTTTTGATGTGTTGGACGAAAATGGCAAGTTCCTTTCGGTTCTTTATACTGATTTTCATCCACGTGAGGGTAAGCGTTCAGGAGCATGGATGTCATCTTTTAAAGGTCAGTTTATTAAAGATGGAGTTGACAGTAGACCACATATTTTAATTGTAATGAACTTTACACGACCAACTGATTCTGAGCCTGCGCTGCTGACATTCAGTGAAGTAAATACTTTTCTGCATGAGTTTGGGCATGCTTTGCATGGAATGCTGACACGGACAACTTATGAGTCGCTCTCAGGTACTAGTGTTTATCGTGATTTTGTGGAACTGCCTTCGCATTTTATGGAGAATTGGCTGAAAGAGAAGGATTATCTTGATAGGTTTGCTTTCCATTATCAAACAGGTGAAAGGATGCCTGAGGAATTGCTACAGAGTATAGTGGATGCTTCTAATTATAACGTGGGTTACGCAACGTTGCGGCAGCTTTCGTTTGGATATCTTGATATGGCATGGCATTCACTGAAGAAGCCTTTTGTGGAGGAAGACATATCATCAATTCGTAATTTTGAAACTCTTGCGATGAAACGTGTTCAGTTGCTTCCGGTATTAGAAGAAACTTGTATGTCAACATCTTTTAATCATATCTTTTCGGGAGGTTACGCAGCTGGCTATTATGGTTACAAATGGGCAGAGGTGATGGATGCCGACGCTTTTTCACTTTTTAAGGAAAATGGCATATTCGATAAAAGAACTGCAGATTCGTTCCGCAGGAATATTTTGGAACGCGGAAATTCAGAAGAACCGGAAGTACTTTACAAACGATTCAGAGGTAGAGAAGCCTCTGTTGATGCCCTGCTTGAAAGGAGCGGTGTAATAAAATAATCAATTTAATACAAATATATATGAGAACAAAAGTTTTATGGACAGCGCTAATATTGTTGTTTGCATTTAATGTTTCTGCTAAATCAAAAAGAGTGGCTAACTTAAACGTCGCTACCTTTAATATCCGAATGGACACACCGATTGATAGTTTGAATCCTTGGAAGCATAGAAAGGATTTGGTAAACGGACTGGTTCGTTTTCATGGTTTTGATGTTTTTGGAATTCAGGAAGGGTTTCATCATCAGATTATGGATATTCTAGAGCCGGGTGGGTATGACTACGTTGGTGTTGGTCGAGAAGATGGTAAAGATGCGGGAGAACATTGTGCAATCATTTATAAGAAAGATAGATTACTGGTTATTGATAATGGTGATTTCTGGTTATCTGAAACTCCTGATGTTCCGGGTAAAGGATGGGATGCAACCTGTTGTAACAGAGTGTGTTCTTGGGCAAAATTTAAGGATGTAGATTCCGGAAAAAAGTTTTATTTCTTTAATGTGCATTTTGATCATCAGGGAAAAGAAGCGCGTAGACAATCTTCATATTTATTATTGAACAAAATCAGAGAAATTGCCAATGGATATCCTGTAATTGCAACAGGTGATTTTAATGCGGGACCCGATTCTGAGCCTATTCAAATAATTATGAAAGATGGTTTGATGAATGACTCGTATGCTGTTTCACTTCAACCTCCCTATGGGACAGAAGGAACATATAATTCATTCAGAGTGGATTCTCCTTTGCAGAATAGGATTGATTATATTTGGGTAACCAACGATATAATTGTGAATAAGTATGGAGTGTTGAGTGATATTCATTATGGTCATTTCCCGTCGGATCATTTTCCTGTTATGGTAAATCTAAGTTTTTAAAATTATTGTTTATATGAAGAAAAGCTATTTTATTATTAGTATTCTTTTATTGCTTGTTTCAGTCGATTTACGGGGCAGTGTTTTAACTGTATCTGAGGATGGTGATAACTCAGTGGGAAAGGTCAGACTTATGTCTTATAACATTCATAATGGTATTGGGTTGGATGATGTTGCTGATTATCAAAGAATAGCAGATGTTATTAATGGTGTTCATCCTGATGTTATTGCGATACAGGAGCTTGATAGCGTTACGCACAGAAGTAGAGGTGTTGATGTACTTGATATTCTGGGACGAAAAACATTGATGCACTCAACTTATGCTGCTTCAATTGATTACAACGGTGGTAAATATGGTATAGGTATTCTTTCAAAGGAAAAGCCATTGAGTATAAAAAAAGTACCTTTACCTGGACGGGAAGAGTCCAGGATGTTATTGATTGTGGAGTTTGCAGATTATTATTTTGCGAACACTCATTTCTCACTTAACGCCGAAGATAGATTGGAATCAGTTGCAATAATCAAAGGTGAGGTTGAAAAACTAAATATAACTAAGCCTTTTTTTCTTGCAGGCGATATGAATAGTACGCCAAAGGCGGAAGTACAAAAGGAAATTAATAATTTTTTTGCTCCACTGGTGTCACCAGATGGACTAACTTTCCCTGCTGATAATCCTGTCGAATGTATTGATTATATTTATGGCTATAAAGGATTGGGTGGATGGTCACTTTTAACAGATCGTGGTGTTATTCCTGAAAAAGTAGCTTCTGATCATCGTCCTATTTTTGTAGATATTTTAATCCATTCCGATAAAGATAAAATATTTCGTACTAAACCATATTTGCAGAACCCTACTGATAATGGAATTACCATTTCGTGGCTAACTAACGTTCCTGTGCATAGTTGGGTTGAGTATGGAATAGATGGCAAACTAGATAAAAAAAAGGAGCTGTATATTGATGGACAAATGATTGTAAACAACTTGCATCATAAATTTCGTTTAGAAGATTTAATACCTGGTGAAACTTACAGTTACAGGGTATGTTCTAGAGAGATAACGGTATACGAAGCTTATCGGAAAGAGTTTGGAGAAACTGCTATTTCAGAGACTTACACTTTTAAACTTCCTGCTGAAAGTGATACTGATTTTACAGCTGTCGTTTTAAACGATCTTCACCAGAGAAGGAATATTATTGATATGTTTGGTAAGTTGCTAAATGTTATTGATTACGATATTCTTTTTTTCAATGGAGATAATATTGATGATCCGAGAGACGAAACACAGGCCGTTGCTTCTCTATCTTATTTGAATGAAATGGTTCGTGCAGAGTCGGTTCCTGTATTTTATATGCGTGGCAATCACGAAATACGTAATGCATATTCGATAGGGTTACGTGATTTATTGGACTATGTTAACGATAAAACATATGGAGCTTTTAGTTGGGGAGATACCAGATTTGTTATGCTTGATTGTGGCGAGGATAAAGATGATAGTACTCCGGTTTATTATGGATTAAATGATTTTAGTGGTTTAAGAAAGGATCAAGCTGATTTTTTAAAAAAGGAAATTAATAGTCTTGAATTTAGATCTGCTAAAAAGCGGGTTTTGCTTCATCATATCCCTATATACGGACTTGGAGAAAATGATTATAATCCCAGTCTTGATGAATGGGGTGAGATACTGAAAGATGCCCCGTTTGATGTGTCATTACATGGGCATACACATAGATTTATGTATCATCCAGCAGGTAGTATTGGGAATAATTTTCCTGTAGTGATTGGCGGAGGTAATAGACCCGAAAGTGCAACTGTTACTATTCTTGAAAAAAAAGGAGATAATATGATGTTGAGGGTGCTGAATGTTGACGGTATAGAGTTGTTAAAATTGAATTTGTAAGGGAAAATCTTTTATAATAATTTAAAAAAGGATCTTATATAAAAACGTTGGACCGGTGTTATCCGATCCAACGTTTTTATTAGTATAATTTATTGAAAATGTATAGTTTTTATTTTGCTTTACCCTGATTAGCAACAGCATCCATTAATTTCTTGATCTCTTCCGGATCGCCAAGGAAATAATCTTTCAGAAGATTCATATCATCATCAAACTCAAATACGTAAGGAACAGCTGTAGGTAGATTCAGACTTACAATCTCATCATCAGAGATGTTTTTAAGATGTTTGATGATACCGCGTAGGCTGTTACCGTGCGCTGCAATGATTACTTCATTATATTGTTTCATTTCAGGTACAATAGTGTTGTTCCAATAAGGTAAAATACGTTCTACTGTATTTTTAAGAGCTTCAGTTAGAGGAAGATCTTTTTCGTCTACTCCTTTATAACGGGCTTCTTGAAATGGTGAACGCTTATCATCTTTTTCAAGCGGTTTTGGTGGAACGTCATAGCTTCTGCGCCAGATGAGCACCTGTTCATCACCATATTTTTCTGCAGTTTCAGCTTTGTTTAGCCCTTGCAGCATACCGTAGTGTTTTTCATTTAAACGCCATGTCTTTTCAACAGGGATCCAGTCAAGATCCATTTCGTCTAGAACAACATTCAATGTTTTTATTGCTCTCTTCAGATAAGAAGTGTAAGCTTTTTCAAATTGAAAGCCTTCTTTCTTGAGGTATTTTCCGGCTTTGTGAGCTTCCTCAATACCTTTTTCAGTAAGATCAACATCTGTCCAGCCAGTGAAGCGATTTTCTTTGTTCCATGTGCTTTCGCCATGACGGATTAAAACAACTCGTTTCATACTTTAATTTTTATATGTTAGTAATTTATTTAATTCCAAAACTATTTATACATACAAAACTACACAATTTAACTCGATTTTTTGTAACCTGTCTGTAAATTTACTTAATATCATTTTAAGGTGAACTTTGTCTGACCTTTTATAATATTACTCTTTTTTGCTTTTGGTAGCGGATTGATTTAGTTGCAGACTGCCGGGTTGGCTTGCTTCTTGCTCCATCTTTTTTAATATTCTTATCTGACCTATTAGTAATACGAGTGATAACAATGCTGCCAGTGTATCTGAAACAGGTATCGCTATCCACAATCCGTTAAGACCCCATAGAGGTGGGAAAAAGATGATGCCGGGAACAAGAAATATCAACTGGCGACTGAGACTCTGTATAATCGATTTAAATGGATATCCCAGACTCTGGAAGAAGCTTGATGCTACAATTTGCATTCCAACAAGAGGCAAGGCGGCTACGGCAATTTTGACTCCTTTTTCAGTCAGATTCAGTAGTTCTGTGTCGGTTGTAAATGCCATTGCAATTTGTCGAGGGAATAGCTCCCCTATAATAAATCCAACAGTTGTTACAACAGTTGCAACCCTCAACGTATAGTAAAGTGTATGTCTAACTCTTTTATAATCACCGGCACCGTAATTGTATCCCAGTATAGGCTGAGTTCCCTGATTAAGTCCCAAAATGGTTATTAATAGTAGTCCTAGTATAGTGTTTATAATACCAAACGCACCTATTGCCAAATCGCCTCCGTAGCGCATTAGTGATGTGTTCATCAATACATTAACTCCGGAAGCTGCAACTTGCATACTGAAGGGTGAAAGTCCTATTGATATGATTGAGAAAATAATTGTTTTGTTGAGTCGTACATTTCTCCACCTTAATCGTATCACACTGCTTTTGTTGGTGAAGTGGTGCATAACAAATAACATTCCCACAAACATAGAAAGGACTGTAGCCCAAGCAACTCCTTTAATTCCCATATTGAAGCAAAAAAGAAATATGGGAGATAGTATGATATTCAGTACAGCACCTATAAGCATTGTTGTCATTGCTTTTTTAGGGTATCCTGAAGCACGCATCATGGCATTGAAACTGTAAGTAAGACTTACGAGTACATTGCCTAGTAAAACAATTTGAAGGTAATCCCGGGCGTAGGGTAGTGTGAGTTTGCTGGCGCCAAAAGCAAGCAGTATGGGATCTAAATAGTATACAAAAAGAGTTATAAAAACAGCGTTTAAAATGATGGTAAGCATAAGCGAGCTACCTAAAATTTTCTCGGCTGTTTCTTTATCATTCCTACCAAGAGCTATGGATATGCGTGTTGCAGCACCTGAGCCCACTAGCATACCTAAGGAAGATGTGAGATTTATTACAGGTGCTGTAATAGCAAGTCCTGAAATTGCTAGTGCACCTACACCTTGTCCAATATAAATACGGTCGACAACGTTATATAACATATTGACTACTGTACCTACAATACCTGGTAGTGCATAATCCCAGACAAGCTTACTTATCTTTTTTGTTCGGAAATCAAGTTCTCTTTCTGATTGCAAAGTAATTTTATAAAATAACCTAATTAAGGAATAGTTAAACTCCAATCCGCAAATTTACTGAAAATTCTTTAGTTTCGGAGCTTATTTCACTTACTTTAGTTTACTTGATTTTGACTTTTAGATAATTAATTTTATTTTTGATTTTTAAACTGTATCATTTTGGCGAACGCTGAGCATTTGCTGCATTACATATGGAAAAATAGGTTATATAATCCTGAATCACTGAAAACTACAAACGGAATTTTAATTGAGGTTTTGGATCCGGGATTGCATAACGATGATGCCGGCCCCGATTTTTTTAATGCAAAAATTAAACTTAATAACACCGTTTGGGTAGGGAATGTTGAAATTCATCGTACTTCTAATGATTGGTATCGTCATGGGCATGATCATGATAAGGCATATAATTCTGTTCTTTTACATGTTTCAGAGGTTATTAACAGATTAGTTGTCAATGAGATGGGACAAGAGATCCCTCAATGTCAAATTAAAGTCTCTGAGCAATTGCGCAATAGTTCGGATTTTTTGCTGTTTAGCAAATGTAAAATTCCTTGTAAGAATTTCCTTTCTTTATTATCTGGAGTAAAATTAAATGCTTGGCTTACTGTACTTGCTCTTGAACGTCTTGAGCGAAAGACAAATGATATAAATAATCATTTGAAACGTTTTAATAATTCGTGGGATGATGTGTTTTATGTTATGCTGACACGTAATTTTGGCTTCGGTATTAACTCTGATGAGTTTGAGCGACTGGCGCTTACTTTGCCATTTAATATTATACAGAGACATGGTGATAATCTGTTTCAGATTGAAGCTCTTATGTTTGGGCAGGCAGGATTTTTTGAAAATGATAGTATTAAAAGCAATATTTCTGATAAAAGAAAGCTAAATTCATTTCAACCAATGAATTCAGGTAGACTAGTAAAATCCGGTAATTTGTTGTATGAAGATGAATTTGATGATTATTATTATAAACTACAAAAAGAGTATGTTTTTCTGAAAACGAAGTATAACCTTAAAAGTCCGGATGTTAATCAAATGAGGAAACTGAGAGTCCGTCCCGGTTCTTTTCCTGAGATACGTATTGCACAGCTTGCAGCATTGCTGCAAAAGTCAGGCAGATTATTTAGCACATTTCTCGAAAAAGAGGATTATGATCAGATGACAGCACACTTTAGAGTTCAACCATCGGAATATTGGCAAACTCATTATTCATTTGGGAAGATGTCGGGCAGGAATAATAAAGTATTGGGAAAATCATCTCTTGATATATTAATAATTAATACAGTGGTGCCAATTCTTTTTGCTTATGGTCAAAAAACTTTAACAGATAAATATTGTATTCGTGCAGAAGATTTACTGGAATCAATAAAGCCCGAAAACAATTCCATTATAAGAGAGTTTGTTAAAGCAGGTATTATTCCTAAAAATGCAATGGATTCTCAAGCCCTTATACAATTAAAAAAAGAGTATTGCGACAAACGAAAATGCTTATATTGTAGGATCGGTCACAAACTACTTACAAGTAAATATTAAATAGGTCATTGTAAAGTAAACTTATCATAGATGAATTACTTAACGAAAATATTGTACATTTGTCATTAAAATGAAATAGTTCCTCTGTAGAATTATGCTGAATAAGATATTTTCTATTATAACATCTTTGTTTATTTCGTTGCTAATTGTTGTTATGTTTCACTCATGCGCAAACATGGCATCACCAACTGGTGGTCCGTATGATGTAGACCCCCCGGTGGTAATAAGTGCATCTCCTGATTTTAACTCATTAAACGCAACTCCTAAAAAAGTGGAAATTGTGTTTGATGAAAACATTAAAATTGAGACTCCGGCAGATAAAGTAATAATCACTCCTCCTCAATTGGCTATGCCTATTATCCGTTCGATAGGTCGAAAAGCTATTGTAGAGTTCAATGATGAACTTAAGCCGAATTCAACTTATATTATTGATTTTACTGATGCTATAGTTGATAATAATGAGAGTAATCCATTGGAAAACTTTGTATATTCTTTTTCAACAGGTGATCGTTTGGACACTCTTTCAATTTCAGGGAGAGTTTTAAATGCTGAGGATTTAGAGCCTTTGCCGGGTGTATATGTGGGTATTCACTCAAATTTCGATGATACAGTTTTTACTAATATGCCATTCGAACGTATTTCAAGGACAAACTCTCGTGGTGATTTTACAATTCGCGGAATGGCAGCCGGGGAATACAGAGTTTTTGCTCTGACCGATCTTAACAGAGATTACAAATATGATAATCCTCAAGAAGCAGTGGCTTTTTTTGATTCTATAGTTTCACCGTCAACAATGATGGATGTGCGGCAGGATACAATTTTTCAGGATAGTTTAACTATTGACAGCATCATAACAGTAAATTATACTCGTTTCATTCCTGATGATCTAGTACTTCGTTCTTTTCTATCGGATTTTCAGCGGCAATACTTACAAAGAACAGAGCGTACTGAGGAAAAGCGATTGAATATTATTTTTGCTTCACCAACAGAAATGCCCACCTTTTCGCTTATTAATCCGGAGGTTTCACGAGACGATTGGTATGTAGCAGAGAGAACTATAAATAATGATACTATATCTCTTTGGATCACCGATTCTTTAATTTATAAGCAGGATTCAATTCGGATGGAGATTAATTATCTGAAAACTGATTCACTCAATCATAATGTTATAGTAACCGATACAGTCAGTTTTAATTTCAGGCGAAAAGCCGATCGAAAGCAATCACGTAAAGCCGAAAGGGAGTCGAGAAGTAAGGATGATAAAGGTGCTAAACAACAAAAAGAGACTGCTGCTCAGCAACAGAAAGAAGAACAAGTAGAAGTTCAGGAAGCAGGCGAAACCGAAAGTCAGTTAAAAGAGCAAGAAGAAATCCAGGAGGGCGATTCTGTTATTGTTGAAAGTAATAAATCGGATTCTTTAGTTACATTCCTCAGAATAAACAGCAACATCCAATCAAGTTTCGAATTATTTAATCCAATCAGAATTGAATTTGATCAACCTGTACTGGAATTTGATTCTTCATATGTTGAACTCTCTATTCAGGTAGATTCATTATATGAACCTGTGGCGTTCAGAATGACATCAGATTCCTTGAATCCAAGAAAGTTTACTCTGCGTCCACGCTGGGAACCGGGTGGTAAATATATGATTAAGATAGATTCGGCAACTGTGTTTAGTCATTATGGCTTATGGAATGAAAGTTTTGAACAGTCGTTTACTGTAAAGCCACTTGATCAATACGGAAACCTCGAAATTAGAATACAAGGATTACCTGAAGGAAAGCAAGCCTTTGTACAACTGTTAAATAGCTCAGATAAACCTTTTAGAAAAAGTGATGTCAAAGCAAATGTTGCAAGATTTCAGGATTTACCTCCTGGTGATGTTTATGCTCGTTTGGTAATTGATGAAAATGAGGACGGCCAATGGACAACGGGGAATTATGAAGAAGGTAGACAACCTGAAGAGGTCTTTTATTACAATGGTAAGTTTGTTATCCGGGCTTATTCTGATCATTTAGAAGAATGGGATTTAAACTCGACTCCTCTGATAAAACAGAAGCCGCTTGAGATTACGACAAACAAGCCGGAAGAAAAAAAACGAAGAGATCCTAATCAAGAGAGGGATAAACAACAACAGCAACAGCAAAACAGACAAAACTCACCTCTCTCAGGAATGGGAAGAGGATTTTAAAAATTTTATTATGATTAAAAAAACCATATCTGTAATTATATTTGTGCTAATGTTCTTTTGTTTGCAAACAGCTAATGCTCAATGTAAAATAACAAATACTGCTTTTGCAAGTGGAGAAAGTGTTCAATATGATCTTTATTTTAATTTCGGAATAATCAAAGCTCGTGCAGGGAGTGGATCGTTAACTGTTACTGACGCCAACTATCGTGGTATAAACTCATTAAAAACAGTCATGATGCTTAATTCATCAGGGTTGGCACGTAGTATATATACTGTTAATGATACTCTTACATCGTATGTTGACAAGGATTTAAGGCCATTACTTTTCACTAAAGAAGCATTTGAGGGAAGCGATTACTCTGTTGAGAGACAATCGTATACTTATAACGATGGTGATATCAGTATTCGTTCTCTCAGAAACTACAATGGCAAGGAGAAGTTTGATGAGGTATTTACCACAGATAAGTGTACGTATGATTATCTTTCTGTTCTTTCACTGATTCGTAATCTTGATTTTACAGATATGAAACTCGGCGATAGTAAATATATTCAGTTTATTTCAGGAAGAAAACCTGTGAATATGTATGTTAATTATAAGGGAATATCTAAAGTTAAAGCTAATAATGGAAAGACATACGAAGTTATTGAAATCACTATGACTATTTACGATGATGCTTTTACAAATCAAAAAGAGGCCTTAAAAGCTTCGCTTACCAATGACGTAAATCGTATTCCTGTAATAATTGATACAAATCTTAATATAGGCTCCGTACGTGCAGTTATGAAAAGTGTAAGCGGAATACTAAATTAACAAATCACTTATCATAAAAGTTATTGCTAAGATTATTTGTTTCAATCTTTTATTAGTAAACTTATAACGAGATTAAATTCGAGGTGATTAAAGAAATTTATCTTTAAATATAGATTAAAATATTTAAAATTCTCCGAAAAGAGAGTATCTTTGCAGCAAAAAGATATGTCAGTGCAGACGCATTTTAATAAAATCCCTGAACCGGCACTCAGGAGACTTCCTTGGTATCTATCATATGTAAAACTGCTTAAGAACCAGGGTGAGAAGTATGTTTCCTCTACACAAATAGCAAAAAAAATCAATGTTTCATCATCTCAGATCGCTAAGGATCTTTCCTTTGTGAAAATTACCGGCAAAACGAGAGTCGGTTATGATATAGATGAACTGATAAATGTTTTAGATACATTCTTAGGCTTTAAAAAAATACATAAAGCAGTTGTATTTGGTGTAGGTAGTCTGGGTGCAGCCTTGTTATCCGATTCAGGACTAGAGCAATATGGTCTTAAAATAATAGCAGGATTTGATATTAATAAATCAGTTGTAAACTCAAAAATACATCATATACCAGTATATCATAGTGATGAGTTTGTACGTGTTAATAAGCAAATAGATGCTGAAATAGGTGTTCTTACTGTGCCTTCGGGGGTTGCTCAGGAGGTTTCAGATTATATGATCAGTGGTGGTATAAAAGGTATTTGGAATTTCACCCCATTCCGTATTCGTGTTCCCTCAGGTATAGTACTTCAAAACACTTCACTTTACGCACATCTTGCAGTTATGTTTAACCGATTAGATTCATGAAAATATTTGCCATAGGACTCAATTACGCCTCCCACAATAAAGAGATGAAACGTACGTTTGTAAGTGAGGAGCCTATTCTATTTATGAAGCCGGATACTGCTTTGCTTAAAGATGGTAAACCGTTTTTGTTACCCGATTTTTCTAATGAGATTCATTACGAGACTGAGGTTGTTGTTAAAGTAAGTCGTCTAGGCAAGAATATCGCAGAACGTTTTGCTCATCGTTATTATGATGAAATAACGATAGGAATTGATTTCACGGCGCGCGACATACAGCGTAAACAAAAGGAGTTGGGCTTACCTTGGGAGATTGCTAAGAGTTTTGATAATTCGGCTGCAATAGGAGATTTTATATCAAAGAAAGATGTGGATGACATACAGAATTTCAATTTTCATCTTGATATAAATGAAACTACGGTACAGCAGGGAAATACAAAAGATATGATTTATTCCGTTGACCGAATTATTTCTTATATTAGCAGATTCTTTACATTGAAGATTGGTGATCTTATTTTTACCGGAACTCCTGCAGGGATTGGTCGTGTTAATATCAACGATCATTTGCAGGGATATATTGAGGACAGGAAATTGCTGGATTTCAAAGTTAAATAAATCTAACGTTTATTTTAAGATTCAGAGAAGAGCGTTTTTTTACCGGAATCAGAATAAAGTGATTTAAAGGAAAATATCTCGGATAAAAATATCTAAGTAATATGCATAAACAACTAGCTACAATTCTGTTTTGCACCTTTTTGATAATATTGCCTCATAATCTTAGAGGACAGGGAAAGGAATATAACCCAATTCTTACGGCAATGCCATCGCTACAAATTGCACCGGATGCAAGAGGTGGCGGTATGGGCGATATTGGTGCAGCCTCAATGCCCGATGTCTATTCTCAGTACTGGAATGCAGCAAAATACCCGTTTATAACTTCAGAAGCGGGACTGGCATTTTCTTACACTCCCTGGCTGAGTAAACTGGTTAATGATATTAATATGGTGTACGCTTCAGGTTTTTGGAAATTTGGTGATCAAAGCCTAAATGCTGTCAGTGCATCGTTAAGATACTTTTCATTAGGTGAGGTAGATATTGCAGATTTAACAGGTGAGTTCTGGCGTAATGTTAGTCCATATGAAATGGCTATTGATGTAGCTTATTCACGTAAACTTACAGAGACTTTCTCCGGAGCAGTGACGCTTAGGTATATAAGGGGTGATTATTCAACTGGCGATGATGACTCAACTCCCGGTAATGCGTTTGCAGTAGATATTGCGGGATATAATGAATCATATTTCTATATGGGTCGCTCCGAAGCGTTGTTGGGATTAGGATTTAATCTTTCAAACATAGGAACTAAAATTTCTTAT
This sequence comes from uncultured Proteiniphilum sp., assembly GCA_964484665.1. Classification (GTDB taxonomy): domain Bacteria; phylum Bacteroidota; class Bacteroidia; order Bacteroidales; family Dysgonomonadaceae; genus Proteiniphilum. The sequence goes on from CAZAFR010000008.1 coordinate 28,086, forward strand.
GATGGCGGTACAACATCAATGTTCCTTCCAACTAATCTTAGAATTGGGGCTTCTCTGGGTTATCCTCTTGATGCCAGGAACACTATCACTCTGAGTATAGATCTTAATAAATTGATGGTGCCCACCCCTCAGCTTCCTGTTGAAAATGAAACTGATGAGGAAATGTTTAAACGTATCGAAGATTATAATAATATCTCTTCTATTGGAGGTATATTTAAATCATTTGGTGATGCTCCCGGTGGTTTTAAGGAAGAAATGCGGGAAGTTATGTGGTCACTTGGTGCAGAGTATGTCTATAATAATCAGTTTTCACTCCGTACCGGATATTTCAATGAAAATGAGTTTAAGGGAAATCGAAGATATGTTGCTTTTGGTGCAGGTTTCAGAATAAAAGCTTTTCAGATTGATGCAGCTTATCTGGTTTCAACATCTCAATCAAATCCTCTGGATCAAACGCTCCGCATTTCTTTAGGATTTGATATCGAAGGTCTCAGGAATTTAATGAACTAGTATTTTAATCTTTTCTTGCGATGTTAAGAGTTGGGTTTGGTTATGATATGCATCAGTTGCAGAGAGGACGTGACCTTTGGATAGGTGGTATCAAAGTTGATTATCATTTAGGGCTGAAGGGGCATTCAGATGCTGATGTCCTTATTCATGCAATTTGTGATGCACTGCTGGGTGCTGCAAATATGCGCGATATAGGCTTCCATTTCCCCGATACTTCAGAAGAATATGAGAATATTAACAGCTCAATTATTCTAAATAAAACAATTGAGTTGCTTAAAAAAAAAGGTTATTCTATTAACAACATTGATAGTACAATTTGTGCAGAAAAACCTAAACTAAACCCTTTTATTCCTGCTATGCAGCAAAGACTTGCAGAGATAATGGGTGTTGATTCTGATTTAATATCAATTAAAGCTACCACTTCTGAGAAGATGGGCTTTGTAGGTCGTGAGGAGGGAATTACTGCATATGCAGTAGTACTGATTAGAAAAAGTTGACTATGGCGTTTTTTAAATGGTTGTTACGAAAGAGACAATCGAAAGGCTATGGTATTCATTCACCTTTTGCTTTCGACCTGATAACTCAAATTATTTATTCTCCTTATAGCTATTATGCTTTCTCTGATATATTAAAGAAGGTAATTCACGATCGGGATATAGAACATAATCAGGTTTCGTTTCGTCTTGTAAATCATTTTAAACCTAAGTACATACTTGAAGTCAATACAGGTAATGGTGTTGGCTCATTTTATTTGTTATCTCCTTTATCTAAAATCAATTATACTTGTGTTGAAACGGATAGGAAAAAATTATATTCTTCTAAAGAAACGCTAATTAGTTATTTTAAATCAAGAGATTATTACTCTAATGATAAAAATATCAATTTTGTTTCTTCTTTTGAAGATATTACACTTGATAAATTTGATGCAATATTCATAAATTTGGATTCTGAAGATAATTTATTACCTTCTTTGAAGAGGTTGTTTGAATTAAGCAACGAACACTGCTTATGGGTTATTAATCATATCAACAAAAAACGTAGTAAACAATTATGGCGTCATATCGTTAATGATACAAGAATCAACATTACATTTGACTACAATAACAAAACAGGTATTGCTTTTTTGCGGCCTGCTTATTATAAACAGCACTTTATTGTCTAAAAATTTAAAGAATAAAAATGAAGAAAAGTTCAATATATACCAAAACAGGTGATAAAGGGACTACCGGACTAGTGGGTGGTTCTCGGGTCTCAAAGACTCATGTCCGACTCGAAGCGTATGGTACGATTGATGAGCTTAATAGTTACGTTGGCTGGCTTAATTGCGTTATAGAGAATCCTGAACATCAGGAGTTTCTGAGGTATATTCAGCATAAATTGTTTACGGTGGGTTCTTATCTGGCTACAGAAACTGAGTCCAAACAGCCTAAAGAGGCAAGTATTTTAACGGAAAAGGATATTGATCGATTAGAAAATCAAATTGATTTACTGGATAGTCAACTACCTAAATTAAATCGTTTTGTTCTTCCGGGTGGTAATGAATCTGCCTCCAGGTCACACATATGTCGAACTGTTGCTCGTCGTGCAGAACGAAAAGTGTATGATGTATTAGAATTATACCCCGTTGCCGATGAAGTGTTGATCTTCTTAAACCGTCTGTCAGATTACTTTTTCCTGCTTGCTAGGTATGAAAATAACAAATCTTTACAATCTTCACAAGAAATATACTGGGAACAGAGGGATATATGAAAACTTTTTATACATTTGCGAAAAATTTAAAGTATTAAATTAAAGGATATATCTATGTATTGGACACTTGAATTAGCATCAAAATTAGAGGATGCTCCCTGGCCCGCTACAAAAGATGAGTTGATTGATTTTGCACAACGATCGGGCGCACCGCTGGAGGTTATTGAAAACCTTCAGGAAATAGAGGAGGAAGGCGAAATTTTTGAATCCATTGAGGATATCTGGCCCGACTACCCAAGTAAGGAGGATTTCTTCTTCAATGAAGATGAGTATTAATACAGGGCGCATTTAGTATTAATACAGGGCGCATTTAGAAAAGCATCCCAACAACTGTATGTGTAGGGATGCTTATTTTTTATCTTGCGCTTGTTATTTAACAGGACCTGTAAATATATTGATTAAAGATGCTTGTCAATCTTATCGGTGAACAGTTTCTTTGGTCCTGCGCCAACAACCTTATCTACTATTTCACCATTCTTGATAAAAAGTACTGTCGGGATATTTCTGATTCCATACTTTGATGTGGTTTCATCGTTGTTGTCAACATCAATTTTACCAACTAATACTTTGTCTTTATACTCATCGCTGATTTCTTCTACAATTGGTCCAACCATTTTACACGGTCCACACCATTCTGCCCAAAAGTCGATGACTACCAGTTTGTCTGTTTGCAACACCTCGTCTACAGTTGCATCTGTAATTTGTAATGCCATTTTTTTTCTTTATTATAAGTTAATTTATTTTGAAGTCTATAAAGAGATTATCCTTTAAAGAGTCGATAAATTGTTTGTTCACCTGTATTTTAATTGATCGCGAAAATAGTTGTATATTTTTAAACGACTCCTCACCGATAATATTGAAATATAACAACGAATTTCCTGAATTGTTTTTTATTAGAGCTGATAATTCTGTAACAACCGTGTCATCTAGCTCAGACAGAGGTATTTGTAAAGTAATTTTTTTAACTAATCTATCTTTCATTTCTGACAAAAGGTTGATTGAGCCTATTTTTACTTCAAGTTCTTCCGACCTGAATCGTTTTGGCTGTACCTTTGCTTGAATATAAATCGACAATCCCTCGCGAGCGTATTTACTGAAGTTCACGCTATCTTCGCTGAAAAGTGCGATCTCAAAGCTACCATAATAATCCTCTATCTTGAAAATTGTATATGGGGATCCTCGTTTTGTTTGCCCCTCACGTACAGCGGTTACCATTCCTCCGAAAGTGATTTCTTTTCCGTTTAAGCTATCCAGATCCTGAAGTTTCAGAGTGTTTGCATTGCAAACATATTTAAGGATAAACTCATAATCATCAAGTGGGTGAGCCGAAAGGTAGATACCTATCAGTTCACGTTCTTTATTGAGGCGTTCCATATCCGACCATCTGCCAGCCTGAGGTATTTCGGGACGAGTAATCAAAAAGGAGGTGTCATCACCGAAAAGTGATGTCATTGCTTCCATCTTATCGAGCTGAAACTTATTTCCATAGCGGATTAGTATATCTATAAACTCTTCATCTTTACCATTACGGGCAAAAAATTGCTCACGTTTAATGTTTGGCAATGAATCAAAACTACCTGCAAGAGCAAGTGCTTCCACTGTTTTTCTACTTACAGATGATAGATTAACCCGCTCAACAAAATCAAATATATCTTTGTATTGACCGTTTTTTGCGCGCTCTTCAATTATATCAATCACAGCTCCTTGACCAACACTTTTTATGGCACCTAAGCCAAAACGGATATCTCCTTGATCATTTACAGAAAATTTTAGTAGCGATTCATTAACATCTGGAGATAACACATTTATACCCATTGATTTGCATTCATCCATAAACTTAGTAATCTCAGTTATATTGTTGAGATTGTTTGAGAGCACTGCAGCCATGTACTCTGATGGGTAGTTAGCTTTCAACCAGGCAGTTTGATAAGCCACCCATGAGTAGCAAGTAGCGTGTGATTTATTGAAAGCATATGATGCAAATTTCTCCCAGTCGCCCCAAATCTTATTAAGCGTTTTCTCGTCATAACCGTTCTTTTTGCCACCATTAAGAAATTTTTCCTTGAGTGCAATCATTTTGTCAATCTGCTTCTTGCCCATAGCCTTGCGAAGCTCATCTGACTGCCCGCGAGTAAAATCTGCAAGTAAGCGTGAAAGAAGCATCACCTGTTCTTGGTAAACTGTAATACCGTAAGTCTCACTTAGATATTTTTCCATTATGGGGAGATCATAACTAATCTCTTCCCTGCCTTGTTTACGTTTAATAAATTCAGGTATATATTCCATTGGACCCGGCCTATAGAGAGCGTTCATGGCTATAAGATCCTCAAATTTGCTAGGCTGAAGCTCCTTAAGGTATTTCTGCATTCCTGCAGATTCAAACTGAAAGGTACCTGTAGTCTGACCGTTACAATACAGCTGATATGTTGTTTTATCCTCCATGTCAATTGCATTGATGTCAATCTTTATGCCACGGTTTATCTCAATATTAGCAATAGCATCCTTAATGATAGAGAGAGTTTTGAGTCCTAGGAAGTCCATTTTAATTAACCCGGTTTCTTCAATCACCGAGCCCTCAAACTGTGTAACCAATAACTTTTCTTTAGTCTCTTTATCTTCGGCAGTACTAATTGGTACTACATCAGAAATATCCGACTGACCAATAATCACTCCACATGCATGAACACCTGTACTTCTGACATTACCTTCGAGCATCTGAGCATATTTCAGTGTATCACTTACCAGTTTATCATCACTTTCAGCAGCCTCTTTTAGTTCAGGCACAAAATCAATGGCATTACTTAAATTTAGCTTCTTGTTGGGAATCTTATCCGGCACCAGTTTTGCCAGTCGGTTTGATTCCGATAAAGGGAGTTTGTGAACTCTGGCAACATCCTTGATGGACATCTTGGTAGCCATTGTTCCGTATGTTATAATGTGCGCAACCCTTTCACTGCCATATTTTTCGGTTACCCATCTTAGAACTTTTCCGCGACCTTCATCATCAAAATCGATATCAATATCAGGCATAGATATACGATCTGGATTTAAGAAACGTTCAAACAGGAGGTTATATTTTAATGGATTGATGTCGGTGATTCTTAGGCAGTACGCAACCGCTGAACCAGCGGCAGAACCTCTTCCCGGACCAACAGCAACATCCATTTTTCTGGCTGCATTGATAAAATCCTGAACAATAAGGAAATATCCGGGAAATCCCATGTTCTTAATTGTATCAAGCTCAAACCTTAAGCGTTCTATAATCTCCTCACTCAGATCTTCGCCATATCGCATGTGTGCACCTTTTTTCGTGAGGTAGTTCAGGTAATCCGACTCTAACTTTACGCGTATAACTTTATCATAGTCGCCCAGTCTGTGAAATGTATCTTCTCCAAACTCATCAATCAGATCTTGTTCAGAGTATTTTTGTCTGTACTGCTCCTCAGTACCAAATTCCGGATCGATAGGGTAGAATGGCATTAAGGGGGGATTATCAATCGAATAAAACTCAATTTTTTTCGCAATCTCAAGGGTATTAGACAACGCTTGGGGTATGTCTTCAAAAACCTGATTCATCTCGGCAGTTGTTTTGAGCCACTCCTGCTTAGAATATCTCATTCTGTCAGGATCATCAAAATCCTTACCGGTGTTCAAACAGATTAACCTATCATGTGCATCAGCGTCCTCCTCATTCACAAAGTGCACGTCGTTGGTAGCTATCAGCTTAACATCATACTTATTAGCTATTTTTATAAGCTCTTTATTCACCCTCTGCTGCTTGGGAAATGTAGTCCGGTCAGCATCTGGACGATCAGTCTTATGGCGTTGCAATTCGATATAGTAGTCATCACCAAACACTTTCTTGTACCATTGTACAGCATCCTCAGCTTCATCAATCTGACCACTCTCCACCTTACGTGGAATCTCACCACCTAGACAGGCAGATGATACAATTAATCCTTCGCTATATTTTTCCAGAAGCTCCTTATCTATACGTGGACGATAATAAAATCCTTCCGTCCAGCTTTTCGAAACAATCTTAATCAGATTTTTATATCCTTGCAGATTTTTTGCAAGAACCACAAGATGCCATCCACTACCATCTATTTTGTCATTCATTTGGAACCTGTCGCGACGTGCAAGGTAACATTCGCAACCCACAATCGGTTTAAATAGCTTTTTTTCTGCAACAACTAAGTTATCATTTAGTTCTTGCAACTTAGTTGAATGATCTCCACTAATTTGTTGTTTATGATTTATTTGTTCATCTATATTATAATTCTCTGAACCTTCGGTATCAATCTGACTTTCAAGCTTTTTGATCTCAGTCTTAATTTTTCCTATCTCGTTTTTAACCGGAGCATTCTTTTTATTTACATAATTGAGAAACTCTTTTATGCCATACATAGCTCCGTGGTCAGTTAGCGCGATAGCTCTCATGCCATCGTCATAAGCTTTGTCTACTAAACGTGGAATACTTGCCTGTCCGTCGAGTAGTGAATATTGTGAGTGAACGTGTAAATGTACAAATGGTTGCATATCTATCATGTAAGATTTTTTCAGAATCTGTACTGACAAATATACGAAAATAGGGCTAATGTTTTTGAATTATAAGTAGAAGTTATCAACTAAAGGTAAATAAATCACACTTTGCTTTTACATAGTACCTATTTAAGTCGTACCTGGTTCTAACCTGCTTCTAATTTATATAAGGTATATCTGGAGTTGGTGTGGATTTTATTAGGAGTTTAATTGAAATTAGTATGTCTGATATATAATCCCTAAATAGGTTTATCTATTTCTGGGTATATTTAAAATACTTTATTTAGGACGCAACAGACCAAGCATACTTCCGATTCCAATTCCAAAGTAAGTTCTATCTTTATTAATTTGAATCATGGGTGAGACAGTCAGACCCCAAAATCGTGTTAAGGGAAACTCAATTTTTGGATTAATAATGAAGCTTATTCCATGGCGTTTCCCTTCATCCCAAGTGTAATTATCAGTTATTAGGCCATCTATAATATTTCCTTCTACTTTTTTCCAATTTTCGGGTTCTGTAATTGTTGTATAACCTGCCCCAAACATAAAGTTTGCCCGAATATTTCGGCTTTTGTTAAGATTCACAATTTTCCCAAAACAGATATTGTAAGTCTCTAACTGATCTTTTGGATTAGCAAATCCAAACATAAAAACACTTTTAACAAGTCCGCTAAAATAATCATCCGGACGTGATACTGCTTTTCGTAAATTTTGAGAATATCCAAGTTTAAATGAAAAGTTTTCCTTATATACATAGTTAAGGTTAAGGTCACTATTAAAATAGTTGCCTCCACCAATCTCTCCGCTCAGGTAAATAGCATTGTTTTCAGCAAATTGTGCATTAGCAATATTCGCTCCTACAAAAAAGAACAATAAGATTAGATTCCTAGTTTTCATAATTGCATTTTAAAATTTAAAATAATTTCAAAAATAGAAATTGAATTCAATATGCTCAATGAAAATTATAAACAATACCAAATCTAAAACCGCTTTCGTCTGTACGTAGACGGTGTTTTTCCATAGAAAAAGGTAGCAGATTTTGTATTTTATAGTATGGATTGATAAACAACCCCAGTGGAATTTTCCTCAAGTCGTACTTGGCACCGACACCAATCATAGCACCGATGCCGGATTGATTTTCTAGGTGATCATACTTACCGGTATCAATCCCAACCGATAATCCTCCGTTTAAGAAGAAATAATTGAGAAAATTCCATCTGACAGTTACGGGAATGTCTATTACAGCATTCCTTACTAAGTAAGGTTCAGGTGCATCCGGTCCGAGAGATGCATTACTGTATTTATATTTATATATATTATAAGAGACTCCCGTTTCTATATAAAAACTTTTAGTGAAAGGACGCAGATAAGTTATTCCTAAAGAATAATACCCTTTTCTGTGATAGTCACCTCCACCTATGATATCTTGAAAATAAAAAGCATCATTATCCCCCAAACCGGAATAAGTTATTCCGATGGATCCCTTTGAGTTGGAGAAGTTAGATTGGGCATAAAGATTACTTTGCCAAAATTGAGAAGTGAAAATAGATAAAGTGATAAAATAATACAGTGCTATCCGTTTCATATAAACATATAGTAATAAAAATATTATATGCTTGATTTTTACTTATTCTGTACTATTTGTCCCCGGTTGCCTTTTCTAAACGTCCCATAATTGAGAAGATGAAAATTGCAGAAAGTATACAACATGCAATAAGAACTCCCCAGAATGCCATCAGAGGTATCTTGTCCCAGAAGTACCCCATTACACCCACAAGCAGGTTGCCGATTGCTGTTGCAGCTAACCAACCGCCTTGCATAAGCCCACTGTATTGAGGAGGAGACACTTTAGACACAAAAGATAATCCCATAGGGCTTAGGAAAAGTTCGGCAACTGTTAGACCAAAATATGTACCTATTAACCATCCCGGAGATACAAGTTTATCTGATACACCAGAGATATCGGAAGGAGCGGGAAGTCCTATTGAACCAATTAATAGAATAATAAATGCTAGAGCAGCCAATATCATTCCTATCCCAATTTTACGAGGCGCTGATGGTTCTTTGTGTTTTTTTGCGAGTGAGCTAAACAGCGCAACTGTAAGAGGAGTTAGAATTACAATAAACATCGGGTTGAATTGCTGGAATATCTGTGGTGTAATCTTAGTTGTCACATCCACTCCATTTACGTTGACAAGATAGTAAGCTGCTAAACCTATTATTCCCAGAACTGAAAGTACCAATCCTAATTTCTTATTAGGTTTTCCCCCAAGTAATCCGACTGTGGAAAGATAAACTCCATATAGGAAAACTATTAATGATATTAGTGGAACGAGATTAAACAACATTGTCCACCCTGCTGAAATAGCGCTGACGGTATAATCTCGAGCAAAGAATGTCATTGTGAGTCCGTTTTGGTGGAAGGACATCCAGAAGAAAATTACAACAAAAAACACGAGAAATAGTGCAACAAGTCGTTCTTTAACCTCTTCCTTTGGCATTGGTTTAAGTTCAACACCTGCAGCCTTTGATTCTTCAAGTTTTTGTTTTGCTGTTTTATCAGAATCCTTCCAGGTTGTTTTAAAAAATATGAATATCAATGCAGATAAGATCAAACTTAGACAAGCTACACCAAAGGCAAGGTTGTAAGAAGATGATAGCGACTCTTGCACATAGTTATTACCGAAGTTTCGGGCAAAAGCATCAGGCTCAGCGCCACCGCCAAGAGATGGGTCGGTAACATATATCTCTGAAACCTTAGCAGTAATAACTGCTTTTTCAGCAGCATCCTTAGGGTTACGACTCTGAAGAAGTTCATACTCTTCGTTGTTTAGGGTCATTGTAGGATCCGTAATTCGTCCTGACTGTGTATATTGATTTAGCCCTGCTGCCTTCAAGCGGAAAAGTGCGCCATCAATATCTTCAGTGAATACAACTTTCTCTCTTTTCTTTGCGTTGTTAAGTAAAGCCTCAAGCTTACTACCCTCCAGAGCTTGTTCTTCTGCAGTTAAATTGTTTACAATAAATGTATTCTTGTCAACAGCGTTTGCCTCATCATTTAAGAAAACATAGTTACTTGGAACAGATGCATCGTATGTGAAATCGGCTGCTTTGAGTACCGAGTTATTGATTGTGTTTGCTACACTTGGAGCAAAAAAAGCGCCAATATTAATGAACATATAGAATATAGAGAATGCAATATCTCTATTTTTACTGTAGCGCGGGTCGTCATATATCTTTCCTACTAATGCCTGGAGATTACCTTTAAAGAAGCCCGTACCTAGTGCAATAAAAAAAAGAGAAACAAACATCATTGTAATCCCGAATGTATTGTTTTCCATTGGTACTGCCAGAAGGAGATATCCTCCGAACATGACCACCATACCCAGTAGAATGGTTTTTCCATAGCCCAAAACCTTATCGGCAAGTGCTCCACCAAAAATTGGCAGAAAATATACCAAAGCAAGGAAGGTACCATAAATAAGACTTGTTTTTGAAGATGTAAGACCAAATTTGGCCTGCATGTAAAGCGTTAGAATGGCCATCATTGTATAGTAACCAAATCTTTCGCCCATATTAGTCAGAGCTAACACCAGTAATCCTTTTGGATGATTTTTTAACATTATTGATTTATTTTTATTAGTCTAATATTAGACCCGGTTTTTTGTTTAGCGCGAATATCGCAAAAGCTAAGAGGATACGGGAGCTTTATTTACAGTTGTCATGCGTACCCAATAATGTGCAAATATAAGAACTATTTTATAATAATTATTGATACATTTCGTGAAAACTAATGAAAGGACAACACTTATAAAAGAAAAAGTGTCTTATACCTATGCATGAAAAATATTAAATATATTTTTTCGTCAATTTGTTTGTATATATAAAAAATGTTGTAAATTTGCATTAATAAACTCAACACAGAGCATTAAAATGAACTATTCTACTTTTGCATTTTCTTTCGGTTTTTACTTTTACTTTCGTAGGTGAAGACAGGATTTTATATGCAAAAAAGAAGAAGATAATAAAACATATTAAAAAAAATAAAGTCCTGTCGATTACACGACGGGACTTTTTTGTTTTAGAAAGGTATAACAATAATATGAAAAGAGTAGCTATTCAGGGTGGAGCAGGCGCGTATCACGAAATTGCAGCACGTGAGTATTTTAAGGATGAGGAACTCGAGATTGTGCCTTGTAACACATTTAAAGATATATTCAGTGCATCGGATAAAGATCGAGATCTTATTGGTATTATGGCAATTGAGAATACTATTGCGGGGGGGCTGTTACAGAATCATGATTTACTAAAGGTGAACAAATTACAGATAGCGGGAGAGCACAAACAGCGAATATCTCATTCACTGGCAGCTTTACCGGGAGTTTCTGTAAATGATATAAAAGAAGTAATGTCGCACCCTATGGCTTTAATGCAGTGCGAGGAATATCTTGACACACTACCCGGTGTTAAGATTGTTGAACACGAAGATACAGCCTTGGCAGCCAGAGATATAAAAGAAAAAAATATGACAACCACAGCAGCAATATGCAGCCCTCTAGCAGCAAAAATATATGGTTTGCAGATACTTGCCGAGGGTATAGAGACAAATAAACGAAACTTCACTCGTTTTCTTATTCTTGCCAAAGACGACATGCTTAAGGAAGTGCAGAAGGAAAATAATATAAATAAGTCGTCTCTTGTTTTTATATTGCCTCATAATGAGGGCAGTCTGTCTAAAGTACTTTCCGTTCTATCATTTTATGACATCAACCTCACACGTATTCAATCACTACCGATTGTAGGCAGAGAATGGGAGTATCAGTTTTATATCGACCTAACTTTTAGTGATTATAATCGTTATAAGCAATCGATTGATGCAATTATGCCTTTGATAAGCAATTTGAAAGTCTTAGGTGAATATCGGGAAGAGAAACATAAGATGAATCAGGATTAATTTAAGAGTAATAACAAAAGAACATTTTAAAATATTATGAGTATTGAACCAGCCGAACATATAAAATCGATATCTGAATACTATTTTTCTACGAAACTTGCAGAAGTCGCACGGATGAATAAAGAAGGGAAGAATGTAATCAGTTTGGCTATCGGTGCGCCCGATAGCATGCCTTCATCTGAAACAATTGACATGTTTTGTTTATCAGTACAGCGCCCAGATGTTCATACCTATCAGCCATATAACGGTATCCCGGAACTAAGGAAAGCTTATGCAGGATGGTATAAACGTTTTTATAATGTTGATTTGAATATCGATGAAGTTTTGCCACTTATTGGCTCAAAAGAAGGTATTCTGCATATATCAATGACATTTTTAAACATTGGAGATGGGGTTCTTGTTCCTAATCCCGGTTATCCCACTTATAAATCTGTTTCTAATCTTCTTAGAGCAAATGTTATCGAGTATGATCTTCTAGAAGATAACGGATGGTACCCTGATTTTGATGCTCTAGAAAAGATGGATTTATCAAGAGTAAAACTTATGTGGGTAAACTATCCAAATATGCCTACAGGAGCAAATGCCACAACTGAATTGTTCGAGAGACTTGTAGCTTTCGGTAAAAAACATAAAATCATTATTTGCCACGATAATCCCTACAGTTTTATACTGAATGATAAACCAATGAGTATACTCTCCGTTCCCGGCGCAAAAGATATCTGCATAGAACTCAACTCACTTAGTAAGTCGCATAATATGTCGGGATGGCGTATGGGAATGCTTTGTTCAAACACACAATTTGTGAAATGGGTGTTAAAGGCCAAGAGCAACATCGACAGTGGTCAGTTTAAACCAATGCAGCTAGCAACGATTGCCGCCCTTTCCAATACGGATGAATGGCATGCTGGGATGAACAGAATTTATGCTAAACGAAGAGTTTGGGCAGAAAGAATAATGAATTTACTTAATTGCAGATTTGATGAAAGTCAGATTGGGCTTTTTCTTTGGGGTAAGCTTCCAGATGAAGTCTCAGGCAGTGAAGAGTTTATCAATAACATATTATATACTGCAAATGTATTTATTACACCCGGTTTTATCTTTGGAAGTAATGGCGAGAGGTTTGTACGCATATCGTTAGGCTCATCAGTTGACCTGCTTAAAGAAGCTTATAAAAGAATAGAGGAAATAATATAAACAGACAATTAAATAATAAAGGTATGGAATTTGAATCAATTTTATTACCGGGAATAGATGCCAAAAGGCCGTTAGTTATTGCGGGACCTTGCAGTGCAGAAACGGAAGAACAGGTAATGACTACTGCAAAGCAGTTATCTGCAGCCGGAGTTAAAATATTCAGAGCAGGGGTTTGGAAACCAAGAACAAAGCCGGGCGGTTTTGAAGGTATTGGGAGTACTGCTTTAAAGTGGATGAAAGAGGCAGAGAAAGAAACAGGCATGTATACGGCTACAGAGGTTGCAACAGAAAAGCATGTATATGAAGCTTTGAAATATGGCATTGATCTTCTTTGGATTGGAGCACGTACATCGGCTAACCCTTTTGCAGTTCAGGAGATTGCTGACACCTTAAAAGGTGTTGATATACCCATATTGATTAAAAATCCAGTAAACCCTGATTTAGAATTGTGGATTGGTGCACTGGAACGATTATACAATGCCGGAATAAAAAGGTTGGGTGTGATTCATCGCGGATTCAGTACAACCGATAAAACTGTTTATCGTAATCTACCGCAATGGCATATTCCTATTGAACTAAAGCGCAGATTTCCAACATTGCCAATACTTTGCGACCCAAGTCACATTGGTGGACGTCGTGATCTTATATTTAAACTTAGTCAGCAGGCCATGGATCTGAATTACACAGGTTTGATAATAGAGTCTCACTGTTCTCCTGATGAGGCATGGAGCGATAAAGATCAACAAATTACACCTGCGTTACTAAAAGATATTTTAGAAACGATTGTAATTCGTGATACAGTACAGACAACAGAAGATCTTTCAGTACTTCGTGGGCAAATTGATGACCTTGACAATGAACTGCTACAACTTCTTGCAAAAAGAATGCGTGTATCTAGAGAGATTGGGCATTATAAGCTTGAGCATGATATGCCTATCCTGCAGACACAAAGGTATGATGAAATTCTTACGGATCGTGCCAATCAGGGCGAACGTATGGAAATGTCGGGCTATTTTATAAAAAAAGTTCTGGAATCAATTCACTCTGAATCAGTTAGGCAGCAAATGGAAGTAATGGAAAGGGAGAAAAAGGAAAATAATCTTGTTGATCCATTAAACGAGTGATTTGTCTGTCACAAATTTTAGATAGATAAATAGTATTATCAATAGTAAATAAATTAACCAAAAATAAAAGGATAATGAAGATTTTAATTCTCGGAGCAGGTAAGATGGGCTCATTCTTTGCAGACGTACTTAGTTTTGACCATGAAGTAGCGGTATTGGATACTGACCCTCTAAAGTTGAGATTTATCTATAACACGCAAAGGATGACCAATCCTTCTGATGTGAAAGAGTTTGTACCTGAGCTGGTTATAAATGCTGCAACACTTAAGTATACTATTGAAGCGTTTAACAATGTATTGGAATATCTTCCTGAAAACTGTATACTTAGTGATATAGCTTCAGTAAAAACGGGACTTGAAGAATATTACAAAACATGCAGACATCCTTTTGTTTCCACTCACCCTATGTTTGGGCCCACGTTTGCAAGTTTGAGCGATTTGAGCACTCAAAGTGCAATAATTATAACTGAATCATCGCATTTGGGAAAGGCATTTTTCAGAGATCTGTATAGAGGTTTGAAGCTAAATGTGTTTGAGTATTCGTTTAAACAACATGACAAGACAATTGCATACTCTTTGTCAATTCCTTTCGCTTCATCTTTGGTGTTTGCATCAGTAATGAAGCATCAGGATGCTCCGGGAACTACTTTTAAGCGACATATGAATATTGCACAGGGACTTCTGTCAGAGGATGATTTTTTGTTAACAGAAATCCTTTTTAATCCATATACTTCGGAACAGGTGGAGCAGATTCGTAAAAAGCTTAAGGAGTTGATTGATATTATCGACAATAAGGATTCTCAGAGGATGAAGAGCTTCTTGACCGAAGTAAGGAAAAATATTGAGTAATTACTCAACATAAATTTTTATGATTTTAGCATCGGTTATAGGACGACTCCTTTCATCAACAGCGAGAGCCGCAATCTTATCTATCACATCAAGTCCTTCTACAACTTCTCCGAAAACAGTATATTCTCCATCAAGATGATGGACACCGCCAACAGTTGAATAAGCCTCTTTGACACCTTCAGGCCATAAGAATTTGCCGGGAGCTATTCTATAAAGCGAGTCGACAATATTCAGTGTTGAGTCTAAAAGATTATTAAAAGCTTGCTTATCTCCGAGTTTAGAAAGGCTGTCAAGTTGACTTTTATGTGGACTGTAATACGTCCTTATAAGTTTATTTTTTATAGGAACATTTACAACCATTTCCATAGTGTCGAGACGACCCTCGGTGTATTTTTTACCGTGCACAATATATATCTGCGAGCCATCAGATTTTTTCTGAGGATTCTCGTTATCTCCTTTTCTGGGTGCAGCAAGTGCACCTTTTTTATGTACTCTGTTTACACGGAACTCCGGCATAAGTTCCATTTCGGAACTACCGCCACCTATCTGAATACCCGCAGGTGCATTTCGTGAGTCCTGTGCTCCACCCTGTATAACAAAGTTTTTCACTACTCTGTGAAAAAGAGTCCCATTGAAATATCCATCTTTAATTAGTTTCAGATAATGATTGCTATGTACAGGAGTATCATCATATAAAATAGCCTTCATTGTACCGTAATTGGTTTCAATAACCACAACAGGATAAGTAGTCTGTGCTTTTAGTAAGGTTGCACCAACCAATAAAATCAGTATTAATATATTTCGTTTCATAATATTCAGACGTTATTTGTAGACAATCGGTTTAATTATTTTAAATCAACAAGTCTCAACTTTCGCCATTTATTCCTTAACACAAATCAATTTGGAGCTTTTTTATAAATGAAGAAGGCAATCGCGCTAAATATAATGTTAGGAATCCATGCTGCTATAAACGGACTCATATTACCTTTTACTGCAAAGGTTGAGCTTACAGTCATAAATAGGATATATGCCATACTCAACGTTAATCCTATACCGACATTAAGTCCCATACCACCTTTAACTTTACGTGCAGAAAGAGATGCACCTATTATGGTTAGGATGAAAGCTGAGAAAATAATTGCTATACGCGAATGATACTCTATCTGGAATGGTTGTATGTTTCCCATTCCTCGTTCTTTCTGGCTCTTTATATATTTTCTAAGTTGTGTAGATGTCATCATCTGTTGATCTGAAGCAGCAATTATAAAGTCGTTAGGTACAATATGCAGAGTAGTGTCGATAGTAGTGCCTGTTGTGATTGTTTCATGTATCCCTTCAAAATCGCGTATTTGGTAATTACGTATTGTCCATTGGTAAGCAGAATCGTAACGAATAGATTTTGCAGTGAGCCTTGAATTAAGCTCAAGACCATCAAAATGGTCCATAGAAAAATTATAACCCGTATTACTTGTTAGATCAAAATTATCAAAATAGACAATAGTGCCCGGTCCCACCTTAAATTGAATATCCCTGTCGCCCGTTTTTTTCTTTCTCGGGTCCACATATGTTTGCTCAAATTCAATACGTGTAGCATTTGCCGGTGGAATAATAAAACTCCCGAAAACAAATGTAAACATAGCAATAACAAAAGCAGAGATCATATATGGTTTTAAGAGTCGACGGAAACTAATACCATTTGAAAGAATAGCAATTATTTCGGAATTATTAGCCATTTTGGAGGTGAAATAGATAACTGCAAGAAAAACAAATAGTGGGCTGAACAAGTTGGTATAATAGGGTATAAAATTTAGATAATAGTCAAATACAATACTATGTAATGAAGCATTGTTTGAAATGAACTTATCAATCTTTTCATTAATATCGAATACAACGGCAATAGAGATAATTAGCGCTATCATGAAAACAAATGTTCCCAGGAACTTCTTAATAATGTACCAGTCCAGCCGTTTTATTCTAAAAAAATCGTTGTTCCTTTTCATCCACTATATATTATTCATTTCAAAGGTATGAAGAATCGCGGTTTATTATAACCGTCGTGTAACATTTTCTACCATCCCCGGTTTCCATAGAGAAAATGTTCCCTCAATAATATGTTTTCTGGCTTCTTTCATCAGCCATATATAAAAAGCCAAATTGTGAATTGAGGCAATCTGCAAGCCTAATATCTCATTGCTGATGATAAGATGACGCAAATAAGCCTTACTATAAAGTGTATCTACCTTAGAAGCACCATCCTCCTCGATAGGGGAGAAATCGTTTTTCCACTTCTCGTTACGCATATTCATGATGCCTTGTTTGGTGAAAATCTGCCCGTTGCGTCCGTTGCGAGTAGGCATTATGCAGTCGAACATATCCACCCCCCGCTCAATTCCTTCTAGTAAATTTTCAGGTTTCCCCACCCCCATTAGGTAACGAGGTTTATCTTTTGGAAGTATATTGTTTACAAGTTCTATTATTTCATACATTTTTTCTGTAGGCTCACCAACTGCCAGTCCCCCGATAGCGTTGCCATCAGCACCAAGAGCAGCAATATTTTCTGCCGCGCGACGTCGAAGATCGGGATATACACAACCCTGTACAATAGGAAATAGCGACTGCTTGTGCCCATATGAACACTCAGTTTCATTGAAACGTTTTATGCATCTGCCTAACCATATCTCAGTAAGATCCAGAGACTTTTTAGCATAGGTATAATCAGCATCACCGGGAGTACATTCATCAAAAGCCATAATAATATTAGCACCGATAGTACGCTGAATATCAATCACCCTTTCAGGCGAAAAGAAATGCTTTGAGCCATCTATATGAGACCTAAATTCTGCACCCTCTTCCGTGAGTTTTCTGTTTTTCGTAAGAGAGAACACTTGAAACCCACCACTATCGGTCAGCATTGGCTTGTTCCAGCTGTTAAACTTATGCAGACCACCTGCGCCTTTAATTATATCGAGCCCCGGCCTCAGGTAGAGATGATAAGTGTTCCCAAGGATAATCTCTGCGCCAATATCTTCCTTTAGTTCGTTTATATGCACCGCCTTAACGCTACCAACAGTGCCAACAGGCATGAAGACAGGAGTCTCAATTTCACCGTGTTCGGTTGTAATCAGTCCCGCTCTCGCATCTGATGCTGTATCTCTATTAATTAATTGGAAATCCAAGTTTGCTTTTTGTATTCTGATTAAATGACAAAGATAAAATTTTTGGCGTTATAAATACCGCTCTTTCATGTTTTGATTATATTAATTTGTATCTATTTGCCGATAGAGGTACAACTTCAATTGAAAAATAATTAAATTAAGTGGTTGATATGAAAGAGTTTCCGAAGAGAATGAAAAGAGCTTTTGCTGACGAATATTAAATGACCAAATGATATTGATTTACTTAAACTTTTTTAACCACAAATGTTTATCAAACCGCTTTAACATTCTTAAATTTGTATCTCGTGAAACAGACATCAATTTAACAATTAATTTATATGAGCCAAACAGTTGATATTAAAGAGTTAAACGAAAGAATTGAACAAAAGAGCATTTTTGTACAAACGCTGGTAACCGGAATGAATAGGGTTATAGTAGGGCAAAAACATCTTGTAGAATCACTGTTGATAGGTTTACTATCTGACGGTCATATTCTGCTCGAAGGCGTGCCGGGTTTGGCGAAGACGCTAGCTATCAAAACGCTAGCTCAGCTAATTGATGCTAAATATAGCCGTATTCAGTTTACTCCCGACTTGTTGCCTGCTGATGTCATCGGAACCATGATTTATAGTCAGCACAACGAGGAGTTTTTGGTTAAACATGGACCAGTATTTGCCAATTTTGTTCTTGCAGATGAAATTAATCGTGCTCCTGCTAAAGTACAGAGTGCACTTCTGGAGGCAATGCAGGAGCGTAATGTAACGATAGGTGAACAAACATATAGGTTGCCCAATCCTTTCTTGGTAATGGCAACACAAAATCCTATAGAGCAGGAAGGAACCTATCCATTGCCTGAAGCCCAGGTTGACCGATTCATGCTGAAGGTGGTTATATCTTATCCTACAAAAGAAGAGGAAACTCAGATTATCCAACGAAATATATTTGAACCAGTGACTACAGATAAAGCTGTTGTTACAACACAAGATATTCTAGAAGCACGTAAAGTTGTTCGTGAGGTTTATATTGATGAGAAAATAGGGAAGTATATCGTGGATATTGTATTTGCAACCCGTTTCCCAGATCAGTACGGTATGGCAAATTTAAAAGAGATGATAGAATTTGGTTCATCGCCACGTGCATCAATCAATCTGGCATTGGCTGCCAGAGCATTTGCTTTTATCAAGAGACGCGGATATGTAATACCTGAAGATATTCGTGCTGTTTGTCATGACGTGCTCCGTCATCGTATTGGATTAACATATGAGGCCGAAGCAAATAATTTAACCTCTGAAGAGATTATCAGCGAAATACTTAATAAGGTTGAGGTACCTTAATTTGAAAGAGCATAAAAGTATAGATGGAAGCAACTGATCTACTTAAAAAGGTACGACATATCGAGATTAAAGCGCGTGGTCTTTCGAGGAATATTTTCGCCGGAGAGTATCACTCAGCTTTTAAGGGTAGAGGTATGGCATTTTCTGAAGTGAGGGAGTATCAGTACGGTGATGATATGAGAGATATCGACTGGAATGTTACAGCTCGCTATAATAAACCTTTTGTTAAGATTTTCGAAGAAGAACGTGAGCTTACCGTTATGTTGATGATTGATGTGTCGGAAAGTTTGGGCTTTGGCTCCAAATCGGTTTTAAAGCGTGATATGGTAGCTGAGATAGCGGCAACACTTGCCTTTTCTGCGATACAGAACAATGATAAGATAGGTGTAATTTTCTTCTCAGATAAGATAGAAAAGTTTATACCTCCAAAGAAAGGTAGAAAGCATATTCTTTTTATTATCCGTGAGATTCTGGGTTTTAATCCTGAAAGTACGGGAACTGACCTTAATATGGTAATAAGGTACATGACGAATGCTATCAAGAAAAGATGTACTGCGTTTTTGATATCTGACTTTATTGACTCAGATGATTATAATAAGGCTTTACAGATTGCAAACAATAAACATGATATTGTCGCTATACAGGTGTATGATGAATTGAGTACAGAATTGAAGGCAATCGGCTTAATGAAAGTGAGAGATCCTGAAACCGGTGATGAGCGATGGATTGATACCTCGTCTAAGAAGGTTAGGAGTGCATATCGTTCTTGGTGGGAAGGTATGCAGGAAAATAAAAATCTGGCTTTCAGGCAGAGCGGTGTGGATAATATATCGGTTTCAACAGAGAGTGATTATGTTAAATTGTTACTTCAACTTTTCCAACAAAGAAAAAAATATTGATTAAGAAAAAATTACATAGTATATTACCGGGTTTGATTCTGATTACAGTTTTGATGTTATCGGTGTTTCCCGTTGCAGCTCAGCGAGCTTCGGCGCATGCTACTATTCAGCCAACTGAGATTATGATTGGAGAGCATGCATTGATTAATGTTAAAGTAATTTCGCCTAAAGATAAAACAATCTCTTTTCCTGTATACGAAAATGAGATTGTACCGGGGGTTGAGGTTATTACAATGCTTCCCCCTGACACTCTTATAGAAAATAATGTGATGACTTTGAATTTTAAGTATGTTGTCACATCTTTTGATTCCACACTTTATCATTTTCCATTTATCCCGGTTTTCGATGGAACAGATACAATATTCTCAAATTCATTTGGTCTTAAGGTTACTTCTCCTGAGTTGTCTGATTCCACACTTGCTTATCTGGAAAAGATAAATAGTGGTGTAACTGACTCCATTGATTTTGAGCAACTACATCTATATGATATTAAATCGGTTCATAAAGCTCCTTTTGTATGGACGGACTATTTGTGGATATTGTGGCTGGTATTGGGAATTGCTCTCATACTTGCACTGATTGGATTGGTGATATATTTTGTATTTAAGAAAAAGAAAAAAGGATATATCTTTAAACCACCGGTAGTTCAGCCTGCACACGTAAGGGCTATTAAAGAACTTGATAAGTTGAAAGCTGAAAAGATATGGCAACAGGGTCGAGAGAAGGAGTTTTACAGTAAACTTACCGACATTCTCAGACGCTATATTTATGAGAGAAATGGAATAAATGCTATGGAGATGACTTCAGGTGAAATACTAAATGAGGTGAGAAAATTACTTGAAGTTGACTCGGTTTATGATAATCTGAAACAGATATTGTCTACTTCGGACTTAGTTAAGTTTGCAAAATACAAACCTTATCCTGACGAAAATAATTTAAGTCTGGTTAACTCCTATTTCTTTGTAAATCAGACTAGAGAGCCTGACCCTATTCCAAGCAAAGAGGAGTTAGATAAAGCGGAGTTAGATAATAAAGATAAAACAAACATATCGAAATGAGTTTTCTGCATCCTGAATATCTTTGGTTGTTATTGCTGCTTATCCCGTTGATAGTGTGGTATATAGTACGACTATCTAAGGCTCAGGCATCTTTTAAACTGGCATCTATAAATGCTTTCAAAGGCTTGCGACCTAGTTTACGTGTATATTTGCGGCATTTTCCTTTTGTATTGAGAGTGATTGCAATTGCACTCGTAATTGTGGTTATTGCACGGCCACAGTCAGTTAATAGTTGGGAAGAGACAGAATCACAAGGTATAGATATTGTACTGGCACTTGATGTTTCGGGTTCGATGTTGTCACAAGATTTACAACCAGACCGTTTACAGGCAGCCAAAAAGGTTGCTGCTGAATTTGTAACTGATCGTAAGAACGATAATATTGGATTGGTGATTTTTTCCGGCGAGAGTTTTACACAATGCCCGCTAACTACAGATCACGCAGTATTACTTAATTTGCTGAATGATATTGAGTTCGGTATGATAGAAGATGGTACAGCAATTGGGCTGGGATTGGCAACTTCAGTTAATCGACTAAAGGATAGCGAATCACAATCACGTGTTGTGATTCTTCTTACAGACGGAACAAACAATAGGGGACAAATTGCACCGCTTACTGCTGCTGATATGGCGCGTTCATATGGGATCAGAGTTTATACAGTTGGTGTTGGAACTAAAGGGATGGCACCTACTCCTGTGCAAACGCAATTTGGTATTAGAATGCAAAACTTGCCTGTTGATATTGATGAGAAAACACTTACTGAAATAGCTGCTATGACAGGTGGACAATATTTCAGGGCTCAGGATACAGAAGGACTTAGACAGGTTTACGAAGAGATTGATGAGATGGAGAAATATCTTATCAGTGTACAGAATGTTACGCAGCGGCAGGAGATGTTTCTTCCATTTGCTATGGTAGCATTGGCGTTGATATTGTTTGAACTGCTGTTGCGTAGAACTTGGTTAAGGAATATTCCTTAATTGATTTAATTATCTATTTTGCATGATGTCCTTTTTTGTTCTGTTGGATGTAAATTAGAAATATATTCTTAGATATTGAAGTAAGAAATTAACAATATAACAAATATGTTTAGATTCGGGAATCCGGAATATTTATGGTTGTTTATAGCAATGCCGCTGTTATTGGCATTATATATCTTCCTGAACATCAGAAAGCGAAAAGATGTACAGAAAATGGGTACATTATCAACGCTTAAAAAGATGATGCCGGAGCTTTCGCTCAAACGTTCTTATCTTAAATTTTGGCTTATCTTTGGCGCATTATGTGTGGGAATTATAATGGTCGCACGACCTCAATTCGGAACAAAAGTAGAGACAGTTGAGAAGGAGGGTATTGAATTAGTAATTGCAATTGATGTTTCTAACTCAATGCTTGCTGAAGATGTGGCGCCAAACAGACTTGGTCGTGCTAAACAAATATTATCCCGACTTATAGATATACGTTCGAATGATAAGGTGGGACTTATTGTATTTGCCGGAGAAGCTTATGTTCAGATGCCACTAACTTCAGATACTCAATCAGCAAAGATATTTCTTAATACAATAGATCCTAGTCTTGTTCCAATACAAGGCACTGCAATAGGTCAGGCTGTGACTCTGGCGATGAGTTCTTTTTCGAGTGATAGGGAAGTTAGCCGGGCTATGGTTATTATAACAGATGGTGAAGATCATGAAGGTAATGCTGCAAGTATAGCTGCTGAAGCAGCAAAGGCTGGCATTCAGATTAATGTAATCGGGATTGGATCACCAGATGGTTCCCCATTGCCTTCAAATGAGTATGGTAGTAATTTTATGACAGATAACGATGGTAATGTTGTGGTAACCAAACTCAATGAACAAATGGGAATGGAAATTGCGCAGAGTGGACAGGGTTTATATGTTCGTGCAGACAATTCTAATAGAGCTATACAAGCACTGGTTTCACAACTTGATGAATTAGAAACAACCACTTCTACTAGTTTGTCTTATTCGGAATATGATGAGAAGTTTCCGGTTTTTGGATGGATTTTATTAGCTTTACTTATTATAGAGGTTCTATTATATGATAAGAAGAATCCATTATTTAGAAATGTAAGAATTTTTGAATAAAATTTGATTTGTAGTGGGGATTTAGTGATCATGGTTAATTACAAAAGTGATGCAATTTAATTCAAAAAATATATTGGCATTCCTGCTATTGATGTTGATATCTATGACGGTGTCAGCTCAAAAGGATGTGCGGAAAAATATTCGTAAAGGAAATAAAGAATATAAGGAACAAAAATTTTCTGAAGCAGCTGATTATTACAAAAGAGCTGTTGAAGAAAATCCTAATTCAAAAGAGGCAAACTTTAATCTTGGTAACACGTTGTATAGACAAAAAGAGTGGGATAGAGCAATTGAACAGTATAATCAATCTAATGTACTTGAACAGGAAGACCCTTTAAAAGTTTCAGAAGGTATGCATAATATCGGTAATGCGATTCTTAAAAAGAAACAACTTAAAGAGTCGATGGAAGCTTATAAAATGGCGTTGAGATTGAATCCTGAAGATGACGAGACTCGTTACAATTTGGCTGTTGTTCAGAAAATGATTCAGGACGAAGAGCAGCAGGGAGATGGTGAAGATGATCAGGACCAACAGGATCAAGATCAAAATCAAGATCAGCAACAGAATCAGCAAAACCAGCCACAGCCTCCGCAGGATCAGGAGAAAAAGCCTGAACAGTCAGAGGAACCTGAACATATGTCGCGTGATAACGCACGACAGTTATTGCAGGCTATTGAACAGGATGAGCGTGAGACTCAAGAGAAGGTGCAAAAGATAAAAGCTCAGGAAAGAGAAGAACAAGCTGACGATAACAGGCGAAAGAATAAAAACTGGTAAGATATTCGGTAATGACAATGAGTAATTTTAGAAGGAACTTATATTTAAATCTTATTCTCCTGATTACAATGTTTTCAGGTAATATAGCTGTTTCTGTGGCTCAGGTTACATTTAAAGCATCAGCACCAGCATCGGTAATAGAAGGAGAGCAGTTTAGACTTAGTTATGCACTGAACCAGGAAGGGAAAGACTTACGATTACCCGATTTGCGTGATTTTGACATACTGTTTGGGCCAAGCACTTCCACCAGTTTTAGTCAGCGCACAATCAACGGTAAAACAACTTCAGAGAGATCAGTAACATACACTTATATCTTAGTTCCTAAAAAAACGGGAACATTCACGATAGAGCCTGCTTCTATAACTGTAGATGGGGGCAATTATAAGTCTAATTCATTAAAAGTAGAAGTTTTACCTCCCGATGAAACATCTACTAAGGGTTCATCAGGCGGTTCGTCATCAGTAAAGGCATCTGTAACCGAAAGCGATGCCTTTATCAGAGCTATTGTTTCTAAAAATAATCCTTATGAGCAGGAAGGATTTACAGTTACTTTTCGATTATATACAACTTTAAATATTGTAAACTTCGGTAAGATTCAGTTCCCGGAATTTGAAGGTTTCATGGTTGAAGAGGTGGATGTGCCGGTTAACCAACAGTTACAAATGGAGCGTTATAATGGTAGAAACTATTATACAGCAGATCTTCGTAAAACCTTGCTTTTTCCACAACGGGCAGGTCAGATTACAATACCAACCGGGAAACTTGAAATGGTGTTTTCTGTACCGTCGGGAAGAAATGTAACAACATTTTTTGGATCACAGGAACTTATGGTTGACGTAAATAAAACACTTGTTACAAATCCGGTTGTGATTAATGTAAAACAGCTTCCACCGAATCGTCCTTATAGTTATGCGAATGCTGTCGGTACTTTTACTCTAAACCCTAATATTAATTCAACACAACTGAGCGCAAATGAGGCAATTTCGCTTCGTCTTGAAATATCAGGAACAGGAAATATGAAACTGCTCAGTAATCCTGTTGTTGAGTTTCCGAATAATTTTGAGGTTTATGATCCTACTGTTTCAAATGCACTTAATGTTACAAGTAACGGTCTCAAAGGTATAAGAACTATAGAGTATATGGCAATACCTCGCTATGAAGGTAGTTACACGATTCCGCCGATAGAGTTCAGCTATTTTGATATTACTACAAATTCATATAAAACGCTAGCGACACCTGAATATAATCTACAGATTTCTAAGGGAGAATCGGGTAGCATCTCGTCAAGTAACTATGTTAATCAACAAGATGTTAAGGTGGAGCAGGATATTAGGTTTTTGAAAACTGGTGAGGTTTCTTATCAATCTATGAGTAATTTCTTTGTAGGTTCAGTCGGTTACTGGTTGTGGTATATAATTCCTTTAGTATTACTTATTGTTATATTTTTTGTCAATCGTAAACAGGCACGGGAGAATGCTAATGTTGCGCTTATGCGTAACAAAAAAGCAAATAAAATGGCTATTAAGAGATTGAAACTTGCTGAGAAGTTTCTAAAGGAACACAATAAAGAAAAATTCTATGATGAGGTGCTTAGGGCAATTTGGGGGTATTTTAGTGATAAGTTGTCAATACCGGTAGTAAATCTTTCTAAGAATAATATTGAGACTGAACTTTCGAAAAATGGTGTAAGCGAAGAACTTATAGTTAGGTTTATGCAAATACTTGACACATGTGAGTTTGCACGTTATGCTCCCGCT
This sequence comes from uncultured Proteiniphilum sp., assembly GCA_964484665.1. Taxonomy (GTDB): domain Bacteria; phylum Bacteroidota; class Bacteroidia; order Bacteroidales; family Dysgonomonadaceae; genus Proteiniphilum. Next base: position 54,096 of record CAZAFR010000008.1, read on the forward strand.
GAAAGTGATGCAGAGATGGGTAGTGTTTATAACAACACTATTGATGCGATAGGTGAAATGGAAAACCGACTCAAGAAAATGAAATAGTTTTAATCGTATGAATTTGATCAAATACATATCTGTTTTATTTATTGCAACCCTTTTTAATTTTCAGGTTGCCGGACAGAGTTCTGCTGACTCTGTAATGGAAGATAATATGTCTTCTTCAAACGAACAATTATTAATTTCTGCTCAAGATGATATTATTCAGAGTAAAGAGGAATCGAGGTTAATCGACATGGCCTCTGATGCGTACCGTAATCAGGATTTTAAAAAGAGTATAGAACTTTATGAAGAGGCGATTAACTTAGGAATTAAAGATAACAAAATATCATCTCAATTATATTATAATTTGGGTAATTCATACTTTAGAGATAACCAGCTGGGAAAGGCTATTCTTAACTATGAAAGAGCACTTTTATTAAATCCGGGTGATGGAGATATAAGACATAATCTTCGTTTTGCAAATAACAGAATTGTAGACAGAATACCAACATCGGGAAATCTCTTTTTAACAAATTGGTTTAACTCAGTTCGTAATCTTTATAACTCTAATGTTTGGGCTAATATAGGTATAGTGTTGTTTATACTTTTTCTGGTCTCTGTTGCAGTTTATTTGTTTGTAAGGATCCTTTGGGCAAGAAAATTTGCGTTTTATTCAGGCATTGTATTATTAATCTTGGTGATTGTTGCAAATGTTTTCTCGTTTAGTCAGAAAAAAGAGCGTTTGACAGGCAATTCAGCTATTGTGATGGTTGGTGCAGCAACTGTTAATGCGTCACCTGATAATAACAGTAATCAATTGTTTGAACTCCATGAAGGAACAAAAGTGAAAGTCAGGAGCAGTGATGGCAACTGGCGCGAAATAGAGATAGTAAATGGTAGTGTAGGGTGGACATCTGAGGATAATCTAGAGATAATATAAACATATAAGAGTTTTATTAAAGGGTAGCTTCTCAAATTTTATAAAAGAAGCTTTAGTATCATTATAAAGTGACTTTTTACAGTCTCTTTTACATCGGTGATAGAGCTGTTTATAATAAAAAACACATGAAATATCTCTGCTTATTTATATCGACATATATCATTCTATAGATCATTTTCAGTTCTATATTAACAACATTTCAATCTTGAATAATGTTATAATAATAGCAACTAAACAATTTTGAAATAATTTATTAGAATAGTTTGGAATATCTGTTTTTTTGAGTAAGTTTAGGGCATATTATTAATGCAAATGTATTTTCAACATAAAAAATAATTGGCCATGGCAAGAACAATTTCATTTAATGAATTAAGAGAACTGAAAGACAAACTCCCTGATGGTAGTATCCGTCAAATTGCAACGGAGTTGGATATGAAACCCGAAACCGTAAGAAATTATTTTGGCGGATACAATTACAAAGAGGGTAATAGTGTAGGAATACACATCGAACCCGGTCCTGATGGAGGTATTGTTGTTTTAGACGATACCTTAATTTTTGATAAAGCCTTGAAGATATTGGGGCTCACGGATTATCCGGAACCTGACTCTGATGATACTGATCAGACAGAACAAGGTGAATAAAAATACATAGGGACCCAATAACTAATTTTTTAAACACTTGTTATTGGGTTTTTTATATAATTATATCAATCCTTACATCGTAGGTTTACACCTTAGATGTTTAAAAAAACTTAGGTATGAAAAAAGAGATTACAAATAGCGAGCCTCATAATGAAAAGCTTGTAACTGTGGCTATTCACACATATGAAAAAGCGCAAGTGTTAAAATCTATACTTGAGTCGGAAGGCATATCTGCTGTTATTCATGGCATTAATCTTATAGAGCCTACTATTGCAGGAAGTGTAAGGGTTAGAATCAACGAGAGAGATCTTCCACATGCTTTACGTGTTATTGAGCAGGTGGATTTTAGTTCCACTGCAACCGAAGATGATCAAGAAAAACTAGAGCGAGCTAATAAAGAGATATTGATACCGGTGGATTTTTCTGATTATTCTCTCAAGGCGTGTGATTTTGGTTTTCGCCTTGCAGTTGATTTAAACTGTAACGTTAAATTAATGCACGCATTTTTCACCCCATTTTATCCGGCATCAATTCCATTTGGAGATTCATTCACTTTACAGGCAACTGACAAAGATGTGTATCAGGATATAAAAAAGAATACCGAAAAAGAGATGAATAATCTCACTAAGAAGATAGAGGATAATATTTCAAATGGTTCTTTCCCTAGAGTAACTTACACTACAACACTCGTTGAAGGGCTTCCTGAAGAAGAAATAATTTCATATTCGAAAAAGATGAAGCCTACTGCAATAGTAATGGGTACTCGTGGTAAGAATGCAAAGGATCTTGATCTTATAGGAAGTGTTACAGCAGAGGTGATGGATGGTTGCAGAACTCCAATATTTGCAATCCCTGAAGATTCTAAAGTGCGTAACTTATCAGAGATCAAAAGAATTGTTTTCCTTACGAACTTTCAGGCGAGAGAATTTAAAGCTCTTGATATTATGATGAATCTACTTGAACCATATCAGATTGAAATTATTTTAGCGCATATTGCAAAGAAAGAGGATGTTTGGAATGAGATTAAACTTTCGGGATTTAAAAACAAACTTTCTAAATTATATCCGCTATTGAAGATAGGTTATATGCTTATTGATCAGTCTGATAGTCTTGAGGAGACTCTTGAAAAACATGTTGAAGAGAACGATATTGATATGATTTCATTGTCAAGTTCCAGAAGGAATATATTTGCAAGAATGTTTAATCCGGGAATTGCTCGCAAGATGCTATTTCACTCAGATACGCCATTGCTCGTAATTAAAGGAATTAATATTGATTAATATTGTAAACAAGGTAAACTTTTTAGGTGATTATTTTAAAAGAGGTTTTTTATTCTTAAAGTTTTCCTGAAAATTTACTTTTTGACGTTTTTTTAGACAGGGGTTCCATTCTTCATCAGATCGAAGAAGAAAAACATGATAGCAGGTTTTTTAAGTGGCTGTTTTGACTTCTGAAGAACCTTTCTCCCAATCTAAATTGCATTAGTCGTATGGATTCCAAAAAAGAGCCAAAGCATCACGTTTAATGAAGAAAAAAGACTGACTTGACTATGGTTTTTCTGTTTTGGAATAATAAAAAAACACGCAAGAATTCTAACGTGAATTTACAACAGATCGTTAAAATACACGCTCTTAAACTCTAGGCAAGTAGACGGGTTTATTATAGCTCCCGTCGAAGGAAGTGAGTATTTAGCCGAATCATTGATTGAAAATAAAAAGTCCGTTGTTTTCGTCGACCGCGGTTTTCTGAACTTAGATATTCTCTCGGTATTGATAAATAATTTTGATATTTGTTATCGTTCGGCAAAGAGTCTAATCGGGGATGGAACAACTAATCCGGTTTTTGTCTCTTGTAAACAAGACCAATTTCATACGAACTAGAGGGAGAGGGGGATTTTTTGAAGCAATGAACGTGAAGGCATTGATCTGTTTCCTTTTCGTTTTACTCATATCAAGTAACCTGTTGAAGAGATGTCAAAAAAAACAATGGATTTATTGATCTAACAAATAGAAAAAAACACGAATAGGCGCTCTTATTTTAGAAGCCAAATTAATCATATAGAATTTTTATAGTATTTAGTTGAACGATTAATTATAAAGCAGTATGAAACAAAATTACCCAAAAATCGGAATTCGTCCTATCATCGATGGAAGAAGAAGAGGAATCAGAGAATCTCTTGAGGACACTACCATGAATCTTGCCAAGAGCGTAGAAAAATTATACCGTGACAATCTGCGGTATCCTGATGGATCAGCTGTGGAATGTGTTATAGCTGATACCTGTATCGGTGGTGTAAAAGAGGCATCTATGTGTGCCGAGAAGTTCGAAAAGGAGAACGTGGGATTATCACTTTCCGTTACGCCTTGCTGGTGTTACGGTTCTGAAACCATGGACATGAATCCATTGATTCCAAAGGCAGTATGGGGTTTCAATGGTACGGAACGTCCCGGTGCCGTTTACCTGGCCGCTGTAATGGCCACTCATAACCAGAAAGGATTACCTGCTTTCGGCATTTACGGCCACGATGTACAAGACATGGGAGATACGGAAATCCCTGAAGATGTGCAAGAGAAACTGCTCCGTTTTGCCCGCGCCGGCTTGGCTGTGGCCCTGATGCGCGGCAAGTCATACCTGTCTATTGGTTCGGTATGTATGGGTATTGGCGGTTCGATGGTTAACCCTGAATTTCTACAGGAATACCTCGGAATGCGTGCCGAGTACGTGGATAGTTCGGAAATTATTCGGCGTATTGAGCAGGAGATATATGACAAGGATGAATTTAAAAGAGCGATCGCTTGGGTTGAGAAAAACTGTAAGCCCAACGAACTTCCCGATCATAACCCCGAACATTTGATACGAAATCGCCAACAAAAGGATGCGGATTGGGAATACGTGGTGAAAATGACTCTAATCATGCGTGACTTGATGATTGGAAACGAGAAATTAAACGAGATGGGATTCCAAGAGGAAGCATTGGGACATAACGCTATAGCCGGCGGTTTCCAGGGACAGCGTCAATGGACCGATTTCCTCCCTAATGGTGATTTTTCAGAGGCAATACTCAACTCGTCGTTCGATTGGAACGGGATACGCTCTCCTCATATCTTTGCCACGGAGAACGATCATCTGAACGCTATATCTATGTTGTTTGGCAACCTGCTTACTAACACTGCACAGATTTTTGCTGACGTGAGAACTTACTGGAGCCCGGAAGCAATTGAACGGATATCGGGATGGAAACCTGAGGGGATGCTTAAAGACGGGGTCATTCACTTGATTAATTCAGGAGCTTGTACTCTCGACGCGACGGGAGAACAGGTCAGGGATGGGAAACCGGTAATGAAACCTCATTGGGAGATTACTGAAGAAGAAATGGATGCTATGTTAAAGGCCACGAGATGGGCCACATCTTCATTAGAGTATTTCAGGGGTGGTGGTTATTCTACTAAACTGTTGTCAAAAGCGGGAATGCCTGTTACCATGTGCCGCTTGAATCTCGTGAAAGGGTTAGGTCCTGTCTTGCAAATTGCCGAGGGATGGACCGTTAATTTTCCCGATGATGTATTTAAAATTATTGATAACCGCACTGATAAAACATGGCCATCGACTTTCTTTGTACCCCGTGTTACCGGTAAAGGAAGGTTTACCGACGTGTTTTCAGTTATGAACTACTGGGGAGCTAACCACGCTGCCATCAGTTACGGGCATATTGGTGCGGATCTGATCACGTTAGCCTCGACACTCTCGATACCCGTGAATATGCATAACGTGGAAGAAGGAAAAATATTTCGTCCTGCCGCATGGGCCTCTTTCGGCTCTGACAGCGAAGGGTCGGATTACCGTGCTTCCGCCGCCTACGGACCTATTTACAAGTAAAACACTTAGGTTTAATATGAAATTTAAACACATATTTATTTATAGCACTTTAATTATAACGATGATGGCATGTCAAAATAAAACAAAGGTATTCAACTGGACTGATGCCGAGATTAACGAGTGGTTTTCTTCTTCTCCCTGGAGTACGGGTTTAAGCATGAAACCAGATATAAGCATCAACAAAAGATTATTTGCAGAACAAAACATACTGAATCAGTCTTCATGGGAGGCAGCATTCAAATTTCTGAAAGAACAAAATCTTAATGCATTGGAACTGGGTCGACATGAATTATTAGATGACGGCACTTTTGTAAATATCGAAGAATACACGACTAAAGATTCTTCTCACTTCGAAGCACATCGTAAGTATATCGATATTCAGTACCTTGCTAAGGGTAAAGAATATATTTTCGTGACCCCTGTAGAACCAGAGAAACAACATGAAGTTCAAGCATACGATGAAACAAAAGATATTGAATTTTTCGACAAGGAAGAATACACTTCCCATTTATTAAGTACAGATAACTTTATGGTTTTTTTCCCATCAGACGGACATAAACCCTGTATGAAAGTAGATACGAATGAAGTGGTTAGAAAAGTGGTTGTAAAAATACCATATATTGTTATGAATGATATAGAAGAGTAAATCTAATTTTCTTTAAAACAAATTGAAGAAAACTAACTAATTTAAATAATAAACTTTGACTGCCCTCCGAAAAGTCTTTGACTTTTTATCATCAGTTCAGTATCACTCGGGAAGAATGGTTTGTTTTTTAAATTGCACTAAAATTAGTGCTCACAATGCTTACATATCACTCATATAGTCAGTATATATGGCGGTATATTTAAAACCTGCAAAATGTTTAAAGAATCCGATAAAAATCTATAACCTGACACTCGAGAATCTACAGACTTCCGTATTAATACAAAGCCTGTGGAATGTTCCAGCCGAAGATAAGTGGAAGTGTAACAATGTTGAAGTAACTGTCTTTCAATTAGTTTTCGATAATAATGACAGCAAGACACGCTACCGTGGGCTTGCAGTCAATCGCTTAAACAAATTCCGTCTGAAATATTTCAATTTTTCGACTTATTGAAAAATGGGTTTCAAGAGGAGACTTAAAATTAGATCTATAAATGTATAGTAGATTTATGTTCTCTAAAATAAAGATGATTAAGATTGTGAAAAACTAAAATATGTATGCAAAATAAAAAATTTTATCCTTGGCTTGTAGTTATAATGCTATGGTGTGTGGCATTATTGAATTATTTAGATCGTCAGATGCTTACAACAATGCGGCCGTCAATGATGGTTGACATTGAAGAATTGGTTTCAGCGGAAAACTTTGGCCGGCTAATGGCAATCTTTTTATGGATTTATGCTTTGATGAGTCCGCTTTCTGGAGTTATTGCCGACAGATTAAATCGTAAGTGGCTGATTGTAGTTAGTTTGTTTGTTTGGTCGGCTGTAACCTTGTTAATGAGTCATGCCACTACTTTTACTCAGCTGTATGTTTTGAGAGCAATAATGGGAGTAAGTGAAGCATTCTATATTCCTGCAGGATTAGCATTAATTGCGGATTACCATCAAGGGAATACCCGTTCAATTGCAACGGGTATTCATACTACAGGTATCTATTTAGGACAAGCATTAGGAGGGTTTGGAGCAGCATATGCAATAAAGACTTCCTGGCAATTTACCTTTCATTCATTAGGTATTATAGGTATTGTATATAGTTTGGTATTAATTGTATTATTAAGAGAAAAGAAAACTTATACAATCAATGAATCTCTGAAATCCAACCCATTAAAAGATTTCCTTGGCTCATTTAAAGGAATTGGTATGCTTTTAAGTAATATCTCTTTTTGGGTTCTGTTATTTTATTTCGCAGCACCAAGTTTACCTGGCTGGGGAACTAAAAACTGGTTACCTACATTATTTTCCGAAACATTACAAATTGATATGGCACAAGCTGGTCCTATGGCTACTATAACCATTGCTATGGCTTCGTTAATAGGAGTTTTAATAGGTGGCTACTTATCTGATAAATGGGTACAGAAACATTTAAAAGGAAGGATATATACAGGTGTATTGGGACTATCATTAACGGTTCCTGCTCTATTGTTCTTAGGATTAGGCAGTAGTCTCTTTACTACCGTTATAGGGGCTTTATTATTTGGATTAGGATTTGGTATTTTTGATGTAAATAATATGCCGATATTGTGTCAGTTCGTTTCATCTAGGTACAGAGCAACCGGTTACGGATTAATGAACTTGGTTGGTATTTCGGCAGGTGCACTTATAACAAGTGTAATGGGCAAATCAGCAGATGTAGGAAATCTGAGTCGTGACTTTTTGTTGATGATTACACCAGTTTTAATTGCTATCATACTTCAGCTAGTTGTATTAAAACCGAAAACTGTTAATATGACCGAAGATTTAGTGGAATAAAATTTTCAAATGGAGTAATTAATTATTGGTATTTATGGTACAGATTCATGTCGGGTTATTGTTGTAAATAGCACTACAGGCAAGGAGTTAGCATCCCACACATCTTTCTATTCAAGATGAAAAGAAGAGATCTGGTGGGTCCCATCTAAAAATCAGTACAGGCAGCATCCTAAAGATTATATAAATTCATTAGAAAAATCGATTCACGGAGTGCTTGAGAATCTTTCATATGATGAGATAAAAAGTATTGTAGCTGTTGGTATTGATACAACAGGAAGTACACCTTGTTTAACAGATAGAGAAGGAGTGCCTTTAGCACTGCTGCCAGAATTTTCCGATAATATGCAATTCCGAAGAATTTACTCCAACCAAGTGGATAGAACAACAGGAATAATATATGACCAAATAGGAAAACTGGTAACATATAGTTCTTTAAAGTTCTATCCGGAAAAGCTTCGCAGGATTAAATATTATGATGCAGAAACTTATAAAGTATTCATTTTAATTACCTATAATATGGAGCTAGCTGCACTGGAAATAACTTTGTTGTATAAAAACGTTGGCAAGTTGAATTGTTCTTTAAATGGATAAAACAGCATCTAAAGATAAAATCCTTTTGGGGTACAACCATAAATGCTGTAAAGATACAGCTCTATTGTGCAATTATAACTTACTGCTTGGTAACAA
>CAZAFR010000009.1:0-61375 GCA_964484665.1 uncultured Proteiniphilum sp.
GATGTAGGTAAAGTGCATATGCAGGTTGAACATAAGGATGTAGTCTATTATGGATTCGCAGCTAACACAGATATTGTTGCAGCATCTGTAGAAGCTTTTATTGATGCTGTTAATAAGTTCGTTGATTAATAAAATCATGGAATAAAGAAGAAAAGTGATATAAAAATAATAAAATAAATCAGCAATTAAATTATATATGAAGACTCTATTTGATAAAGTGTGGGACGCACATGTTGTAACAGAGGTAACAGATGGCCCTACACAGCTATACATAGATCGGCATTTGTGTCATGAAGTGACAAGTCCTCAGGCATTTTCAGGTTTACGTGAAAGAAAACTTAAAGTTTTTAGGCCTGAGCAAACAACTCTGACTGCCGATCATAATATTCCAACAATGGGGCAGGAGAATCCTATACGTGATGTGATTTCTCGTTTCCAGGTGGAGACATTAGCAAAGAATGCTCGGGATTTTGGTCTTACGTATTATGGACTGGGTAATCCAAAAAATGGCATTGTTCATGTAATTGGTCCTGAGAACGGATATACTCAACCCGGTATGACTATTGTTTGCGGTGACAGTCATACATCCACTCACGGTGCATTTGGCGCAATTGCTTTTGGTATCGGAACAAGTGAAGTTGAAATGGTCTTGGCATCGCAATGTATATTGCAAACACGACCAAAAACAATGCGAATAAACTTTGAAGGTATGCTAAGGGAAAATGTGGGTGCTAAGGATATGGCACTTTATATGATTTCTCAGCTTACAACAGGTGGTGCAACAGGTTATTTTGTTGAATATGCAGGTGAAGCTGTACGCAATCTTACCATGGAACAGAGAATGACTCTTTGTAACCTGAGTATTGAAATGGGCGCGCGCGGTGGACTAATTGCTCCTGATGAAACGACGTTTGATTATATAAAAGGACGTCAGTTTGCTCCTAAAGATGAAAGATGGAACGAAGCTTTAGCTTATTGGAAGACGTTGAAAACTGATGAAGGAGCAGTGTTTGATAAAGAAGTAACTTTTGATGCAACTCTAATACCACAAATGATTACATATGGCACTAACCCTGGTATGGGAATTCCAATTAACGGTACTATCCCAACACTTGAGGATATAGATAATGCAGGTAAAATATCTTTTCAGAAATCACTTAAATATATGGGTTTCGAACCTGGGGAAAAGCTTGAAGGTAAACCGATTGATTATGTGTTTCTTGGAAGTTGTACAAATGGTCGTATAGAAGATTTTCGTCAGTTTACAGAATATGTAAAAGGTAAAAAGAAAGCCGATAATGTTACTGTGTGGCTTGTGCCCGGTAGTTGGCAAGTGAGAAGACAAATTAAGGATGAGGGCCTTGATAAAATTCTACAAGAATCAGGTTTTGAAATAAGACAACCAGGATGTTCTGCTTGTCTTGCCATGAATGATGATAAAATTCCCGCAGGAAAATATGCAGTTTCCACATCAAACCGTAATTTTGAAGGAAGACAAGGGCCTGGTGCTAGAACAATATTGGCTAGTCCGCTCGTAGCTGCTGCTGCTGCAATCAGTGGAAAAATAACTCAACCGTAAAATAAGGGATAATGGAAAAATTTAAAACTATAACATCAACATATGTTCCACTTCCAATTGAGAATGTGGATACTGATCAGATTATACCTGCTCGCTTCTTGAAAGCAACTACTAAAGAAGGCTTTGGAGATAACTTATTTGCAGACTGGCGCTACGATAAAGAGGGGAACCCTAAAGAAGATTTTGTTCTTAACAATCCTACATATTCAGGTGAAGTGTTGGTAGCAGGTAAAAATTTTGGTAGTGGAAGCAGTCGCGAACATGCTGCATGGGCTATTGGCGGATATGGATTTAAAGTAGTAATATCCAGTTTTTTTGCTGATATCTTTCGTAATAATGCCCTAAACAACGGCATTCTTCCTGTAATAATTACTGATGCGTTTTTGAGTGAATTGTTTGCCTCATCAGACAATAACCCAAAAGCTACAGTTACTGTGAATCTTGAAGAACAAACGGTTATAAACAATGAAACAGGTAGATTGGAGTCTTTCGAAATAAATCCTTACAAAAAGGAGTGTTTACTTAAAGGTTTGGATGATATAGATTTTCTTATGTCGAACAGAGATAAGATTTTGGAATATGAAAACCAAAGAAAGTTTTCGTATTAATAAAATAGTCGATTAAAATCGATAGAGCTATATAGGTAATCTCAAATAACTAATGGTTTTGCTAGAATCAAAAAAAATAGAGATAATGGATACTACACTGCGCGATGGCGAACAGACATCCGGAGTATCCTTTGCTGCACAAGAAAAGTTAAGTGTTGTAAGTCTTCTGCTGGATGAACTGAAGGTTGACAGAGTTGAAATTGCGTCTGCGCGTGTATCAGATGGAGAGTTTAAATCGGTACAAAAAATGGCACAATGGGCCAAAACCCACGGTTATATTGATAAACTGGAAGTGCTAGGTTTTGTTGATGGTATCACCTCACTTGAATGGATATCGAAAGCTGGATGCAAGGTCGTTAATTTGTTAAGTAAAGGCTCACTGAAGCATTGTAGATATCAATTGCGAAAAACTCCCGAACGTCACTGGGAAGATGTAAAAAAAAGTATCAACACTGCGAAAGAAATGGGACTTACGGTTAACTTGTATCTTGAAGACTGGTCTAATGGTATGCGAGACTCTAAAGAATACGTATTTCAAATGATGGACGTATTAAAAGATGAGCCTGTTACTAGATTTATGTTACCTGATACATTGGGTATTCTTAACCCTGATGAAACAGGTGAGTTTTGTTCAGAAATGATTGAACGTTATCCGGGTATTCATTTTGATTTTCATGCTCATAATGATTATGACTTAGCAGTGGCCAATGTGTATGAGGCTCTTAAAGCAGGAGTTAAAGGAGTGCATGTAACAGTTAATGGTCTGGGAGAACGTGCCGGAAATGCGCCTCTGACAAGTGTTATAGCACTTATTCATGATCATCTGAGAATGCAGACAAATATCGATGAGTCTAAATTATACAATGTAAGTAAAGTTGTTGAAAGTTATTCCGGAGTACGTATTCCAAATAATAAACCACTGATTGGCGACAATGTCTTCACTCAAGTTGCAGGTGTTCATGCAGACGGTGACAAGAAAAAAAATCTTTATTACAATGATCTTTTGCCAGAGCGTTTTGGGCGTTATCGTGAATATGCACTTGGAAAAAATGCAGGTCGCTCTAACATCATAAAAAATCTGGAAACACTTGGTATTCAGCTCGATGAAGATGCAACAAGCAAAGTTACAGCTAGAATTATAGAGTTAGGTGATAAAAAAGAGTTAGTAACTCTCGACGAGTTGCCTTATATCGTTTCAGATGTTTTGAAAAATGGGAATGACTATAAGGAGATTCAAATGTTGAATTATTCATTAACTCTGACTGATGGATTAAGACCTACAGCTGTTGTTAAGATTGCCATAAAAGGAAAAGTATATCAAGAAACAGCCGCTGGAGAAGGACAATATCACGCCTTTTCTAAAGCCATGTATAAAATTTATAGGAGTCTGAATATGCCAGTACCCGAACTAATAGATTACGAAGTTGTGATACCACCCGGAGGTAAAACAAATGCTTATGTGCAAACAGTGATTACTTGGAAGTTCGAAGGTAAGATATTTAAAACAAGAGCACTTGATATAGATCAGACTGTAGCTGCAATAAAAGCTACAATGAAAATGTTGAATATGCTTGAAAGTGGAAATATACCAAATATGAACTATATGGAGTTACCATAAACTTCAAATATTCAGATAAAAAGTTGATAGCAAATTGAAATATAAAATACAAAGCATAATATATAAAACGAATGAAATTGAATATTGCAGTACTGCCGGGTGACGGAATAGGACCCGAGATCATGGAACAAGCATTAAATATTGCCAAAGCTGTAAGTAATAAATTTGGTCATGAATTAACTTACAAAGAGGCTGTTGTAGGAGCGTGTGCTATCGATGCAACAGGTGATCCCTACCCTAAGGAGACACATGAACTTTGCATGAACAGTGACGCTGTTCTTTTTGGTGCAATCGGAGATCCTAAATATGATAACGACCCAAATACTAAAGTAAGACCTGAACAAGGTTTATTAAGCATGCGTAAGAAACTTGGTCTATACGGCAATATTCGACCCGTAACGACCTTCTCATCTCTGATTCATAAATCGCCCTTGAGAGCTGATTTGGTTGAAGGTGCCGACTTTGTATGTATTCGAGAACTTACCGGAGGGATGTATTTTGGAAGACCTCAGGGTAGAAGTGAAGACGGCAACACTGCATATGATACTTGTGTTTATACCCGTGAGGAGGTGGAAAGAATTCTGCATCTTGCATATAAGTTTGCAGCGCAGCGTCGTAAGAAGTTGACCGTTGTTGATAAAGCAAATGTAATTGCCACTTCAAGGCTCTGGAGACAAATTGCCCAAGAAATTGCACCTCAGTATCCTGATATAGAGACTGATTTTCTTTTCGTTGATAATGCAGCTATGCGAATTATTCAATGGCCCAAAAGCTTTGATGTGATGGTTACGGAAAATATGTTTGGTGATATTCTTACCGACGAAGCATCTGTAATCACCGGATCTATGGGTCTATTGCCTTCAGCTTCAATCGGGTTACACACCTCCCTTTTTGAGCCAATTCATGGTTCATATCCCCAAGCAGCAGGAAAAGATATCGCAAACCCGCTGGCAATGATTCTTTCAGTTGCATTGATGTTCGAATATGGATTTAATCTTAATGAAGAAGGTGCTATGATTCGTGAAGCAGTAAACGAAAGTTTAGAAGCAGGTATAGTAACAGAGGATATTGCAGACGGAGGAAAGGCATATAAGTTGAGCGAAGTAGGCGAATGGATTACTGATTACATAAATAATAAGTAACTAAACAAAATGAATAATCGATTAAATAAAATAGAAAACTTGCGAAGTGCAACTAGCACACAGGGACGCCGTATGGCAGGTGCAAGAGCGCTTTGGCATGCAAATGGCATGACTAAAGAGCAGATGGGCAAACCAATAATCGCCATAGTTAACTCATTCACTCAGTTTGTTCCGGGACATGTTCATCTGCACGAAATAGGTCAAAAAGTAAAGAAAGAAATTGAAAAAATGGGCTGTTTTGCCGCTGAGTTCAATACAATTGCAGTTGATGATGGTATTGCAATGGGGCACGATGGTATGCTATACTCTCTGCCTTCACGCGATATGATAGCAGATTCAGTAGAGTACATGATAAATGCACATAAAGCTGATGCTATGATTTGCATTAGCAATTGTGACAAGATAACACCCGGAATGCTGATGGCTGCAATGCGACTGAATATACCAACAGTTTTTGTTTCAGGCGGACCAATGGAGGCCGGCAATATTGAGGATGAACAAGTTGATCTTGTGGATGCAATGATAGAATCAGCAGACGAATCTGTTTCTGACGAACGGGTATCACAACTCGAAGTTTCGGCATGTCCAACATGTGGCTCCTGCTCCGGTATGTTCACCGCTAATTCTATGAACTGTCTAAATGAGGTAATTGGGCTTGCTTTATCGGGTAATGGTACTGTTTTGGCAACTCACGTTAATCGTAAAAATCTGTTTATAAAAGCAGCAAAGCAGATTGTTTTAAATGCAGAGAGATATTATTTTGAAGGAGATGAAACAGTGCTTCCAAGAAATATTGCAACCCGTCAGTCTTTTCTTAACGCAATGACTTTGGATATTGCAATGGGGGGTTCCACAAACACAATACTGCATACCTTGGCAATTGCACATGAAGGAGAAATTGACTTCAACCTTGATGATATAGATGAATTATCAAGGCATGTACCTTGTATTTGTAAAGTTGCTCCCAACTCAAAAAAATATCACATTCAGGATGTCAATAGAGCCGGTGGAATCATGGGAATTTTGAATGAATTGGATAAAGCAGGCTTGATAGATACATCAGTTAATCGCGTTGATGGATTAACACTTGCAGAAGCAATAGAAAAATATAACATAACAAATGAAAATCCGGATGCAGAAGCTATAAATATTTATTCATCAGCTCCTGGTAATCGTTTCAACCTTGTTATGGGTTCTCAAGATGCTCGTTTCAAAAACCTTGACACAGACAGGGAAAATGGTTGTATCAGAAGTGTAAAACATGCATATACTGTTGATGGTGGACTCGCAATATTAAAGGGAAATATAGCTAAAGATGGTTGTGTGGTGAAAACTGCAGGTGTTGATGAGAGTATTTGGAAATTTATAGGAAAAGCAAAAGTGTTTCAATCGCAGGATGATGCATGTGCGGGCATATTAAACGGTAAGGTTGAGGCTGGAGATGTTGTGGTTATTGTCTACGAGGGGCCGAAAGGTGGTCCCGGTATGCAGGAAATGCTATATCCAACATCGTATATAAAAGCAAAACATCTTGGCAAAGAGTGTGCACTTATTACAGATGGACGTTTTTCAGGTGGCACCTCAGGACTATCAATCGGACATATATCACCGGAAGCAGCTGCAGGCGGAAATATCGGTTTAGTACGTGATGGTGACATTATCGAAATTGATATACCAAACAGAAGCATCAATTTGAAAGTAAGCGAAGAGGAGCTTATGAAAAGAAGGCTGCAGGAAGAGGCAAAAGGTGAGAGAGCCTTTACTCCTTCGCGTAATAGAACCATTTCTAATGCATTAAAGATCTATTCTCACTTTGTTAGTTCGGCCGACAAGGGAGCGGTAAGGATAATTTAATATTCATCATATTTATAGTAAAATTATTATGAACAAAGGTATTCAAACTCAAGCTACAACACCTCTAGCAATTAAGCCAGAGGCTGAGATAATATCGGGAAGTGAAATATTAATTCGCTCACTTATAGCAGAGGGAGTGGACACTTTTTTTGGGTATCCCGGTGGTGCTATAATGCCTGTCTTTGACGCACTTTATGATCATAAAAATGAGATCAAGCACGTGCTTGTCAGGCATGAACAAGCGGCTGTACATGCAGCACAAGGTTATGCCAGGGTTTCAGAAAAAGTAGGGGTAGCACTTGTCACCTCGGGTCCCGGTGCAACTAATACAATTACAGGTATTACTGACGCAATGATGGATAGTACACCTCTTGTTGTTATTTCAGGACAAGTAAGTTCAGCTCTGTTAGGTTCTGATGCTTTTCAGGAAGCCGATGTTATAGGCGTTACACAGCCAATCACCAAATGGGCATATCAGGTGAGAAGGGTAGAGGATATAGCATGGGCAGTTTCCAGGGCTTTTTTTATAGCTTCGAGTGGTCGTCCCGGCCCAGTAGTAATCGATATTGCCAAAGATGCGCAGATAAATAGTTGCGAATATTTATATAAAAAGAGTACCTTTTTGCGAAGCTATCAACCAATACCTGACATAGAGGTAGAAAACATTAAAAAAGCAGCAGAAGTAATTAATAGTGCAAAGAAACCATTAGCTTTGATAGGGCAGGGCGTAATTCTTGGAAATGCTGAGGAGGAACTACTTGCTTTTTTGGAAAAAGCTAATATACCTTTCGGTTCAACAATATTAGGTCTTTCTGCAATACAAAGCGATCATCCGCTAAATTTTGGGATGCTTGGTATGCATGGTAATGTTGCACCAAATATGATGACTAATGAGTGTGATGTTTTGATTGCAATTGGTATGAGATTTGATGACAGAGTCACCGGTGACCTAAAAACATATGCTAAACAAGCTAAAGTTATTCATTTTGATATTGATCTCTCGGAATTGGATAAGAATGTGAAGACAACAGTTAAAGTTTTAGGTGATGCAAAACAGACGTTGCCACTTGTTACCGAACTGCTCGAAAAAAAATCACATTCTGAGTGGATATCTGAGTTCAGTATTTATGTGAAAAAAGAATATGACTGTGTAATACAAAACGAACTCTTCCCAACTAATGGAGGTGAAATTAAGATGGGCGAGGTAGTAAACAAAGTAACAGAAGCTACAGGCAATAAAGCTATATGTGTGACTGATGTTGGTCAGCAACAGATGATGAGCACTCGCTATTTTAAATTTACTCAATCACGAAGTATGGTTACTTCGGGTGGACTTGGGACAATGGGTTTTGGACTGCCTGCAGGTATAGGTGCTAAATATGGTGCACCTGACAGAACTGTTTGTATATTTGTGGGTGATGGTGGTTTGCAAATGACTATGCAGGAATTTGGTACAATTATGGAGTATGATATTGATGTGAAAATTATCCTTCTGAATAACAATTATCTTGGGATGGTGCGTCAATGGCAGGAATTGTTTTTTGATGAAAGATATTCTGAAACACATCTTAAAAATCCTGACTTCATAAAGATAGCTGATGCATACAATATAAAAGGACGTAAAGTAACTAAACGCGAAGAACTTGACGATGCAATAAGGGAAATGTTGAATCATAAAGGGGCATATCTTCTTGAGGTGGTTGTAGAAACCAAAGGCATGGTTTATCCTATGGTGCCTGCCGGTGGTTGTGTAACCAATATTTTACTGGGAAACGGGCATAAGATGTAATATTAGTAGTTATAATCTTTGACTATGATCAGAAATTAGTTGCATGATATATGTGATGTGTGATGAATTAAATATAAAATCAACAAAAAATGGAAGGCAATAAAACATTATATACAATAACCATTTTCTCAGAAAATACGGTGGGTGTGCTTAATCAGATTGCGACAATATTTACCCGCAGACAATTGAATATCGAGACACTCTCGGTATCACCGTCAGCAATAAAGGGTATTCACAAATTTACAATAACAACTTTTGCAAATGATGAGGAGGTTTTGAAAAAACTTGTACGTCTTATCGATAAAAGGGTTGATATTCTAAAAGCTTATTATAATACCGACGAAGATCTGGTCTACCAAGAATTGGCTCTGTATAAGATGTCGACTGATAATGTGCTTGAACATGGATCTATAGAATATTTAGTAAGAAAATATAATGTGAGAATTTTAGAAATTTCTAAAGACTGCATAGTTTTTCTTAAGGCAGGTCATTATGCTGAAACTCAGAGTCTTTTTGATGAACTATCTGAGAAAATAGGTGTACTTCAGTTTGTACGTTCCGGAAGAATAGCAATCACCAAATCTAAAGTAGAGAGATTGAGTGATATGCTTGCAAAAAGAGAACTGTCCAACTTTAATGGATAAGAACAAATTATCGGTATAATGAGTTATACTGATTAATAAGTGAATAACTATATAAATATATAATTTAGTAATATTGCCAAAACTTATTGGCCTAAATGGTGAGTAAGTGAGGCTAAAATCAAACAAAATGGCAAAAATTAATTTTGGCGGGGTAGAAGAAAATGTAGTAACTCGCGAAGAATTTCCTTTGAGTAAGGCTCAGGAAGTGTTAAAGAATGAAGTAATTGCAGTTATTGGCTATGGTGTTCAAGGTCCCGGACAGTCGATGAACCTTCGCGATAACGGTTTTAATGTGATTGTTGGACAACGCAAAGAGAGTAAAACTTGGGATAAAGCAGTTGCCGATGGTTGGGTGCCGGGCGAGACCTTATTCGAGATTGAAGAAGCTTGTGAAAGAGGTACAATTATTCAATATCTTCTTTCTGACGCTGCACAGATTTCCTTGTGGAATAAAGTAAAGAAACATTTAACACCTGGTAAAGCTCTTTACTTCTCACATGGTTTTGGTATCACTTATAAAGAACGTACAGGAATTATTCCTCCTGCAGATGTAGATGTTATCATGATTGCTCCAAAAGGTTCAGGAACAAGCCTTCGTAGAATGTTTCTTGAAGGACGAGGATTGAATTCAAGTTATGCTATTTTTCAGGATGCAACCGGTAAAGCATACGAGCGTGTTATAGCACTAGGTATTGGTGTTGGTTCAGGATATTTGTTTGAAACTGATTTTAAACGTGAGGTATTTTCAGATCTTACAGGTGAGCGTGGTACGCTTATGGGAGCCATTCAGGGGCTATTACTTGCACAATATGAAGTACTTCGTGAAAACGGACATACTCCTTCAGAAGCTTTCAACGAAACAGTTGAAGAGCTCACACAATCGCTTATGCCATTGTTTGCTGAGAATGGAATGGACTGGATGTATGCTAACTGTTCAACAACGGCACAGCGTGGTGCACTCGACTGGATGGGACCGTTTCATGATGCAACAAAACCTGTATTCGAAAAACTGTATAAAGAGGTAGCTAACGGAAATGAGGCTCAACGTTCTATCGATAGCAACTCACAGCCTGACTATCGTGTGAAGCTTGAGGAGGAACTAAAAGCATTACGTGAAAGCGAAATGTGGAATACGGGTGCTGTTGTTCGTAAGCTGAGGCCAGAAAATAACTGATTAACTATCAATTGAATCATAAAAAGAGAAAGAGACCAAGATTTAATCTTAGTCTCTTTTTTATGTGCTTATCGAATTAAAATAGTTCGGTTTATCATCTTTAAAAAGTATAATCTTTTGTATTGCTTTATTCTTGAATAATGGGAAATTAATCTTCTTTTGTAAGATCAAGCTTTTCATCATCGCGTCCTCGATCGTAGAACATCTTCTTTATCGGATTTTTATGCGCTTCATCATAAATCAGTCGGTTACGAAAAATATCTATACCCATATAGATAGCTTGACGGAATGACTCGTCTGATGCTTTATTTTTTCCCGCAATATCGTATGCAGTACCGTGATCCGGTGAAGTTCTTACAATTGGTAATCCGGCAGTAAAATTAACTCCTGTATCCATTGCCATTATTTTGAATGGAATCAATCCCTGGTCATGATACATAGCCAATATAGCATCAAACTCTTTGAAATGTTCACTGCCAAAAAAACCGTCAGCAGCAAATGGACCTGCGCATAATATCCATTCTTCTTGAGCCTCTTTAATAACAGGAGCAATTATTTCTTTCTCTTCTTTACCAAGAAGACCATTTTCCCCTGCATGAGGATTTAGTCCGAGTACAGCAATGCGTGGTGCATCAATGCTGAAATCACGTTTAAGAGTATAGTCTAAGGTTCTGATTTTCTCAGCAATAAGTTCTTTTGAAAGTGCAGAAGACACATCTTTAATGGGAATATGAGTGGTTGCAAGAGCAACACGCATATTTTGTGTTGCCATAATCATGAGAGCTTTGTCACCTTCGCCAGCAAATCTCTTTTCAAGAAACTCGGTATGTCCCGGAAAATTAAATTGATCACTCTGAATAGAATCTTTGTTGATGGGTAGTGTTACAAGTACATCAATCTTATTCTCTTTCAGATCCTTAGTTGCACAATCAAGAGCTATATAAGCTGATTCTCCTGATTCATATGATGGTTTGCCAATATCAATTCGGGTTTCATCTTTTACACAATTCAGTAGATTTATTTTTCCTTCTCGCGACTCTTCAACGTTGTTTATTATATTGAAGTTTACAGTATTATTATTAAGCACCTTACGATGATAAGATGCAGACTTTGATGATCCGTATATTATTGGATGAAACAATTCCAGCATTCGTATATCTGAAAATGTTTTCATTAATATTTCGTAACTTATACCATTGACATCTCCATGTGTGATGCCTACTTTAATTAGTTCTGACATGTATATTTTTTTAATTCTCTATAGAATATTTTTTACTAGCTATGCTTCAATAACAACCTCTTCGGGTTGTGGAAAACTGATGGTATACAGCGTAGCTTCAAGATTACGCATTAGATTTCGTTTATTACCTTCAGGCGCATAAACATATACTTCTACAATAATAACCATACCAGTGTTCTCATTAACAAAAGCATGCATTACAAATGGGCCTCCCATCATATCGGTTGTCATTTCCCATAGGCCTCTTAATTCAGCACGGAATATTCCGTCAACTACAAACCTCCTGTAATCGGGAGAATATGCTGTAGCAGTTGTCATTTGTGATTCAAATGATCCTTTAATATATTTGCCCAAGAACTCATTACGTATATTGATTAATGTGTCTTTCTCGAAAACAGTTTCCGAAGTATATGGAAATTGATAAATTACAATATCTTGACGACCTCTTCCAGAGTTGTTTGTTGCCCAAAGAAAATTGTTGAATTCTTCGTAATTAGACATTCCTTTTGGGAAGTGTATGTTGACTCCAAACATCTGCTGAGCTCTTACAACCGGACTTTTTATCTCATTCTTTAGCCATTTAGCATTGCGTTCAAGTTCTTTTTCTATAAAGTAATTAACGATGACATCTTTATTATCTGTCACGAAGTTAGCAAAGCTGATGCTGTCAGAGGCTTTTATATTCATCATCACCTGACCCATGGCATACGTGTCGAGTTCAGCCTGTAGTTTAGGCTGGCTATACATTTCAGATATTTCAGGTATAATTATATTTCGTCCCATTTTAAAAGTACTTGTAAAATTTTCTGGAGTGATATGTAGTATCCTGAAGTTAGGTTCAGGTTGTGGCAATCCTTTTGTGTTTGAATTAAGTACCTCAAAAATAGCTCTGCCGGACATTCCTTCCCATGAGGCGTCATCCATAATTACAATAACTTCGTTTGTAGATCCTGAAGCTGAAAGAAATCCACCTCCACTATTACACGATGTTAAAAGCACAATTGTTGACATAAGAGTAAGTAAACCTGCAAGATGTCTCATAATATTTTTTATTAGGATTTTATTTTATTCCACTTAATAAAGCAAATATACAATTAATTGTGCGGATATAAAGCCTATCAGTTTTAATTTATAATAAATGAGTTAACTATCTTTACCTATCTTGGAGGTCGACAGCATTCCACAAGCCGCATAAATATCTTCACCTCGTGATGCACGTATTGTACTAATAAACCCTTTTGAAGTAAGAATATCACGGAATTTAACCATATTTTCGTTTGTAGAGGGTTTGAGTTTACTCGTTGGTATAACGTGAAAACGTATCAAGTTGATCCTGCAATCCAGTCCGTGAAGTAGCTTTGCGAGCTCCCTTGCATAAAGAGGCGAATCATTCACACCATTAAACATAATATACTCAAATGACAACCGACGCTGATGACTCCAATCATAATCCATAAGTAAATCGATCACCGAGTTTATTGGAGCAGATTTTTCAATCGGCATGATAGATAAACGCTCTTCAGGAATAGGATTGTGTAGACTAATGGCAAGGTGACATTTACTGTCATCAAGAAACTCTTTCAGTTTTGATGTCAATCCAATCGTTGAAAGAGTAATCCTCTTTGGACTCCATGCAAGTCCATACTCAGCCATCAACAAATTAGATGCTTTTTTTACATTCTTATAATTATCCAATGGTTCACCCATTCCCATAAAAACAAGATTAGTAATCTCATCGGAGTTTGGAACCGAGTAAACCTGATTTAAGATCTCTCCTGTAGTTAGGTTATCCTGCAAACCCTGTTTGCCAGTCATGCAGAACTCGCAGTTCATACGACAGCCAACCTGCGACGAAACGCAAATGGTGAGTCTGTCATCTTCGGGGATAGTTACCGTTTCAATAAACTTACCATTTTGAGTTCTGAAAAGCATTTTACGGGTACCATCCACCGATGTTTTTATATCCATTGGTTCCGAACGGCCAATATCAAACATTTCAGATAGAATACCTCTGTTTTTTAGCGAAATGTTGGTCATCTCGTCAATAGATTTCACACGTTTTAGATATACCCAGTCAGCAATCTGTTTAGCAGTAAATTTTGGAAGATCTAGTTTCTGTACGCTTTCTGTGATTTCGGCCAGCGTCATTCCAAGCAAATATTGTTTTGATTCCATTATGTTCCTTTAATTGAAACACAAAGATACAGAGGATTTAGCAAAATGAAGCATTGTTGAGACTTAGAAATTAATATGATGGGTTAGCGTAGTATTTCTAACATTTAGTTTTTAAACAATCTATTTTCAGATTGTATATAATTTATATTATAGATATGTAATATAGTAGTTGACATAAGCTGAACATAAGTCAAATTTGGAGTTATCTCGTTTTGAAAAATAGAGAATTTTTTTAGAAACAGGTTTACATTAAATGAAAGCTTAAACATTAAATAATCGAAAATGTAACCACAGTCAATAAATGACCATCTATATAAAGATAAAACCGAAGGCTTTCACAAGTCCTCGGTTCATATTCATTTTAATTTAAAAGTAGAGTTTTATATGTTAAACCTAATCGCCTGATTTTATTTTCCCTATGCCATGTTTCGATAAGTATGTTTCCTGTGGTTTACCATAATAGATAATATTACCAATTCCGTTAGATGAGGCTTTTAAATACTCTGAAGCAAAGCAACTAACATTGCCCATCCCCTGAGAATTTACAATAGCACTCTTAGCTTTAAATCTTTCTGCTTCAACATTACCCACACCTTCAGATTCCATCTCGATTTTTTCTCCAATGCCACCTAAGATGATATTTCCAACACCTTCAGAGTCGATTTTAACATATCCTGCTTTAAGATTCTCTGCTGTGAAATTGCCAACAATCGAAGAATTTACTGTAAGCTCCGGAGTTTCAAACGTACTATCCACAACTATGTTGCCTACACCTTCAATGTCGATAAAAGTAATATTTGGAGTGATTATTGAAATAGTTAGTTTTTTTGCACTTCTGTTAAAACGTTTAAGAAGATGTTCCTCCATATATAATTTAAGAGTATCATTATCTATCTTAATTTCTAATATATCAAGTATCTCTTCACTTCCTTCTGCCGTTACACTAGTGGTTTGACCCTGACGAATGAATATATTGCCCACAATTGATGACTTAATAGATGAAAATTCAGTTATATCAAACTGGTCTGTAGCATATCTTGTTTGGGTACAAGCTACAGAGCTAAAAGAAAATATAATTGCGGTAATTAGTAATTTAATAGATGTCTTCATATTGTTTTTAATTATATGACATCATAACTTTAATGTCGGTTACGAAAGATTAATCTTTTAACAATTCTAATATTTTCAATCGGAATGCATATTCATATTTAGCTTGCGCTTCCTCGCCCAAAGCCTGAGTCTGATTATTTTTTGCGAGAAAAAGTTCATATGAGTTGGCACGTCCACTTTCATGCTTTTCTTCGGCAAACCGGTAAGCTTCGTTGCTTGCGGTTACCGACTTTTGAGCTGCCTCCCATCGACTTTCTGCTCCAATAGCATTAAAATAAGCCTGTTCTATTCGTTTGCGTAGTTCCAGCTTAGTCTTATCCATTTCGAGACGAGTGTTTGCAATTGCAATCTTGGCATTTTGAACATTGTTTTTTACTTGAAATCTGTTGAAGATTGGGATTCTCAAATTAAAGCCGAGTGAATTACTTATATTGTTTTTGAGTTGGGTTGCAAACGGATCATTAACTCTGCCATTCATATTGTAATAACCTGTACCCATGTTTGCACCGAAGCTTAAAGTAGGATAATACTGCGATTTTGCCATTAACATCTCCTTAGTACTGCTTTCAAGCTGATATTGTATGCTCCTGATCTCAGGTCTGTTAATTATTGCACTCTCATAAACCATCTGAGATGATAACAGTGGAGTTTCATCAATTAAAGTCTCAGCAGGTGGCGACACAATATCAAAATCATTAAAACTATCAAGTTCCATAATTTGTGCAAGATCAAGTAATGCGAGCTTAAAATTACTTTCTGCCTGCACACGATTTAGCTCTTCTTTTGCAATCTGAGCTTCGATCTCATACAATTCACCTTTTGCTATTTTCCCACTTTTTACCAGTTCAGTACTTCTTTTAAGATTTGCATTGGTGATTTCTATTTGATTTGCAGCGATTAGCAGTAGTTCACGGTTAAGCAATGTCTGAAGAAAAGCGGTTGAAACGCTCAAAATAATCTCATCCTGTATTTTCTCCAGATTAGCTTCAGAAAATAACATGTCGGCTCGCCGGGCATCAATGTTATGTTTCATCCGTAATCCATCGAATATTGTAATGTCTGCACCTATGTTGAAGTTTGTTTGTGATGAATTTGTATTTTGATAGGTGTTATCAAGACCAATAGAGCGACCGAACACAAAACTCTGGCCGGCAGATGCATTAAGTGAAGGTAGAAGATCGGCACGAGCCTGACTGTATAAAACTTGTCGTTGCTGACTGTTAAGTTGTTGTTGTTTGATATCCCTGTTATTCTCAAGAGCTATTTCGATACAGTCAAGTAACGTATATTGTTTTTGAGCGGCTGCCGGAGAAAGTGAGCCGACAGCAATGATAAGGCATAATAATTTATAACTGAGTTGCATAATATTTACTTTTGAAACTGTTTTGAGTGAACTGTTTAAATACAGTATTTGTTAATTTCGTTCCTCAATAATCTCTGATCCTCGTATCTTATCTTTTTCTTTAAGTCCTTCGATAACCTCAATATTTATTCCGTCAGATAGTCCGATTTTTACAAAGTGACGTTCAAATTTCTGCGGATCTTCATTTTTAAACATATAAACAAAAGCCGAATCACCGCTAAACTCAAGTGAACTTTCGGGAATGGTAAGTATGTTTTCACGTTTATCAAGAATTATATTAGCATTTGCGCTGTAACCAGCTCTGATAAACAGATCTTCGGGTATTTGGAGTGCTGCTTTCATTTCGAAAAGAATTGCGCCACTCTCCTCAACACCCTTGGGAGAGATATATTCTAAATTAGCCGGGATTGAACGTCCCTGAATGGCACCAATTGTAATTTCGATAGGCATTCCTGATGTTAAACGACCAACTTCTGTTTCATCTATTTTTCCGATAAAAAGCATATCGCTAAGATCGGCAACAGTAGCAACAGTTGTTCCGTCGTTGAAGTTATTTGTTTGAATAACAGAGTTACCCACTTTTACAGGAACGTCGAGAATAGTACCATTTACTGTTGAACGTATCAGTGTGTTGCTCGTCTGAATAGAGCTTTGTGTTATACCCGTTCTGATCAGGCTGAGATTATCTGTAGCTGCACGAAGTTCTTCTTCATCATTATTATACTGCAGTTCAACTTTTTCGAATTCTTCGCGGGAGATCACATCATTTTCGTATAGTTTACGATCTCTTTCTAAATCGCTGCGACTTTGGTTGGCAGCTAGTTTTGCCCTTTCAACTCTTGATTCAGCACTACTCAGATTGACCATATCGGGTACCACCTGAATTTTAGCTATAATATCCCCTGCTTTTACAATATCCCCTGCTTCTTTATGAACTTCAGAAATGATTCCCGACATCTGTGGCTTAATAAGAATCTCATTTCTAGGTTCTACTTTACCTGTAGCAACTGTGCTTTTTTGTATGTCACCATTTTGAGCTGTAACAACTGTGTATTGAACAACTTTAGGTCGTGATTTCTGCCATAGAAACACAAAAGTGGATATTACCAAAAGGCTTAAAAGCACTAATCCAATTATTCTCAAAATTCGTTTCATAAGTTTTTTTAGTTATCAATTTTTTAGTTACCGGTTATAATTCATCAGCTCTCAAGAATTCTATTATTATTCACAATTCACATAATTCTACTCCTCGCTAATAGCTTCAACAGGCCTTATCATCATTGCTCGTTGTGCCGGTATATAACCTGCAAACGTTCCAATAATAATTAGAATGATAAGCGAGATTATAGCCATGCTGAATGAGATTTGCGGATCTTTGAAGAACTGATCGCCCTGGCTAAGAACAATGCCTGTAGCCCTAAGTAGTCCAACGCCCACAACAATCCCCGTGACTCCTGCAAGTACAGTAAGTACTATACTTTCGCTTAAAATCTGACTGATAATATTTCGTGGTGTAGCACCTAAGGCACGTCTAATACCTATCTCTTTTGTGCGCTCACGAACTGTTACCAGCATGATATTACTTACGCCGATAGCCCCGGCAATCAGAGTACCAAGTCCCACTATCCAAATCAGGGCAGCTATACCTATGCCCAAGTAGTTAAACATTTTGAATTGTTCTTCGATATTCATCGAGAAGACAGCTTCCTTATCATCTGGAGAAATCTGATGCTGTTGTTTCATGATTTCAACAATTTTGTCCTCAACAACTTTAACCGGAATGCCTGTATCAGCTGTTGCTGCCAGAAAATGTATTATGTTACCTTGATTGAAAGCCTGTTGCATTGTAGAGAAAGGTAGAACTACAGTTTCTTCAGTTTGTCCACCAATACTTACTCCTGAGGTACTTCTTGCTACACCTATAACTTGAAAGTAGATACCGTTGACTCTTATTTGTTGTCCGATTGGATCTTCTCTTTTTTGAAACAATACCTCATAAATACGTTCACCAATAACGCATACTTTCCTACGCTCAGCTATATCTATCTCATTTACATATCTACCATATAACAATATGCTTTTCTCTATCAGATCATATTCAGGATAGCACCCTTTTACCAGGTAAGATCCTTTTTTTTCCCCACGGACCACATTATCATCGTTACTACCCGCAAAAAGCACAGGCGATAAATACTGTAACTCGTTAACCCGTTGTCTGATTATAGGTATATCGCTATTTGTCATATTCCAATTTCGTCCTTTCTGAAATCCTTTATAAGGAAGAGTAGTAGGAGATGTTGTAAAAAATGCAGAATTGGTTGCAAAGCCTTCTACTTGAGAAGAAATTCCAGTTTCAAGAGCAGTGCCTGCACCCACCATAAGAACGAGCATTAACATTCCCCAGAATACACCAAAGGCAGTGAGCACACTTCTTGATTTATTGTGGGTTATGGTAATCCATATTTCCTGCAATCTATCTAAATCGAATATTTTCATTTGCTTGTTTTTACTCAATCAATTACTCGTGTCGCATTGCCTCAATCGGCTTCACTTTAACTGCTTTTCGTGCAGGAAGGTAACCGGCAAGTACACCTGCTATTATCAGTATTATTGTAGCAAATATAGCGTAACTTATTTGTACTGTGGGGTTTGTGAATATCGACATTTGAGGTTCATCAGTTATCGGTTGATTGTTAGCAGCCTGTTCCATGAAAAAGTTTACAATCTCTGTTAGACCTATACCCATTAACAATCCTATATAGCCAAAGATGGTCGTAATTATTATCGATTCCAGAATTATTGTCTTCAATATAGATGAGGGTTTAGCGCCAATAGCTTTGCGTATACCAATTTCACGGGTTCGTTCTTTTACTGATACAAGCATGATATTACTTACTCCTACAATACCGGCTATGAGTGTAAGTATTCCAACGATTGTTACAAAAAGAGTTATCCCGCCAAATATTTTCATTGTTTCAACATATTCAGATTGAGCATTATTGATCCAAAGTGCTTGCTTGTCATTAGGATTAAAATTGAGACGTCTGCTCATCATTGTTCTCAGTGTCTCATTAAATTTATCATTGGCTTCTTTGGTGTTGAGACCGTCAACAGTGAAGATAATGTTGTAAAATTTGCCGTTAGGATTAAAAATTGATTGAGAAGTTGTGAATGGGATATATGCTTTTGAACCGCCCCAGTTTTCTTTTTTTGAATTTATACCTACGACCTTGAACATCAAACTACCGAGCTTTACTGTTTTACCTAAAGCAGATTCATTCGGAAATAGAAGATCGGCTATTTTTTTATCCAATATGATTACTTTATTATACTCTTTCATATCTAGGTTGTTGATAAAACGTCCATCTCCCGATTTGATAGAAAGTTTTTCAATGAGCGAATAGTTAGGCATTACACCCCTGATTTCGTAAGAACCGTATTCTTTACCATATGTAATATTCATAGTATTATTAAGACGGGCGGTAATCATCCTACTTTCAGACACCTCATCTATAATAAAATTCACCTCTTCATCAGTAAAAAACAATCGTCTGTTAGATTTCAATCCATTATGCGGTATTGATGTGGTGCCAGGATATAAATTTATACGGTTAATAGCTCTTGAGCTAAAATTTTGCATTACGCCGTTTTGTAGGCCATTGCCTGCTCCAAGAAGAACTATAAGAATAAATATACCCCATGAAACAGATAAGCCTGTCAGGGTGGTACGCATTTTGTTTTTTTTAAGTGTTCCGAATATTTCCTGTAAAAGATCTATCATACAGATTGAAAGTTTTGATTTTGAGTGATAACTTGAACACCATTATTTTTCCTCGTTTCATATTTAATCATACCATCTTTGAGATGGATAATACGATTGGTTGCTTCAGAAACCGATTTTTCGTGAGTTACAATTATGGTTGTAATACCCTCTTTGTTGAGATTAGTAAGTACTTCCATCACCTCAGTGGTTGTTGTACTGTCAAGTGCGCCGGTAGGTTCGTCAGCCAGTATAATTTTAGGATTTGATATCATTGCTCTCGCTATGGCAACACGCTGTTTTTGTCCTCCCGATAATTCATTGGGCATATGATGTGCCCAGTCTTTTAGGCCCATTTTATCCAAAAGCTCCATAGCGATGATATTACGTTTTTTGCGGCTTACTTTTTTATAATAAAGTGGAAGAGCCACATTCTCAAGAGCGTTTTTGAAATTGATTAGATTAAAAGATTGAAACACGAAACCTATCATTTCATTTCTATATCGTGCAGCTTCGCTTTCATTCAAGTCTTTAATGAGATTACCATTCAAGTGATATTCACCGGCATCATAGGTGTCGAGAATACCAAGTATATTAAGTAAAGTAGACTTGCCGGAGCCAGATGCACCCATTATGGATACATATTCTCCATCGTCTATATGCAAATCTATTCCTTTAAGTACGTGAAGTGAAAGTGCTTCGGTATGATAAGATTTATGTAATTGTTTGATATCTATCATGCTTTTATTCTATTTGGATTACAGAAATTACGCATTAATTATTTTTCTAATAAGAACAGTACAAATGTATGCTAAATATTGTACTATGCAATACATAATACTGTCATATTTCATTATTTTAATGTTAATTAATAAAAAAAGATGATGTTTATTATGGTATGATTAAAATAACCTAGGTATTTCATTAAATAAATGAAATACCTGATAAAGAATAGTTATACGAGTAGTTATTTGTTGAAAGGTATTAATTCAAATGAGTAACCTTGTTCTAGAAGCCATTTTATTGCTAGTGGTAATGCGTATCTTAAATTCTTTTCCGCTTTGATAGAATCATGAAATACAATTACTGAGCCGTTACGAGTATACCGTTTTACATTCTCAAGCACCTGTTCAGGAGTCATATATTTACTGTAGTCGCGTGTTACAACATCCCACATTATAATTTTATAACCATTTTTTTTCAATCGTATTGGTTGAGGAAAAATCATATGTCCATGAGGCGGTCGAAATAGTTGTGAATGTATTAATTCATTTGCTTCATGGGTATCCTTAAGGAACTTCGCAGAAGAATTTAGCCATCCCTGCATGTGGTGAAAGGTATGATTGCCTGTTTTATGGCCTTCTGCAAGTAGCTGATCATAAATATTTCTATATTTACGAACATTATCACCAACGCAGAAGAATGTTGCCTTTACATTAAATTTGTTTAATATACTCAGAACCCAAGGGGTTACTTCAGGAATAGGACCGTCATCAAAAGTAAGATAAACAGTTTTCTTACCCGGAACGATGTGTCGCCAGACCGAACTTGGATATAATAACCTGTAAAATATTGGTGGTTGTTCAATTAGCATAAGATGAACGTTTATTTAACACAAGAGACAACGGACAATATATCACTATATTGCCGTCTCTCTTTTTAATAATTTTATTGTGATGTTGAACTATATTGTTCAAGTAAATGGGGACTAAATTGTTTCATTATACCCATTGCTTTTTGCAAAATTTCTTCCTCTTCCGTCTGACGGATTGTGTCATTTGTCGGAGTCGAATAATATCCCCGTACTGCACCATCGGTTATTTCTTTTAAAACTGTATCACCTATATAAGGAATACCTTTAATATAGAAAGCCTGAGCTCTTTGCATCAGATCATCCGTTAACAGTAAATATTTTTCTTTATCAAACTGTTGATAGATATTCTTAATTAGCATTAGTGGACTAATATTATTATATATAATATCGGTCATTGTATTTGCTATTTGCGTCGACTTTAACCTTTCGAACCAGTTGAGGTTTGCATTAATTCTGTTGTGTATATCGGATATAAGTAAATCTGCTTTTTCATCTTCACCAAGTCTGTAATAAGCCCTTGCGAATAGGAGACCGTCTGTTCCGTATGAAACAGCACTGTCAGGGATCATTGAAGTTATTTTATCAAGAGCAATCAGAGCTTTTTCATTTTCGCTTGCATTAATAAGCTCTTCAATCAACTGAGTAAAATAAAGTCTAAATGTTGATAACATTCTCCTGCTGGTTTGATCCATGTATACATCAGGGTCATTTTCCAAACCTCCCCATCTAAACTTATTCACCATATTATCAAACGCAGCTTCAAGATTAACCCCATTATTCAGAGGCTTACCCGGCACAACTTGATATGTGAGTCCATTTAGCGAGAAGTTGTTATCCTGCAGATTCATATACAGAGAAGGAGTAATTGTTGTTGCAAAATGCAAAGGCCTTTCCCAGTTGTCATCATTAAGATTGGTAAGAAGTTCAAGTATCATAAGCTCATGCCTGTAAACAGCCTGTTTGCCGGCGAGACTTATAAACATCTTGTTAGTTGGTTCAGCAGCCAAAGCATTCCAGTCTACAGCAGAACTATCAATATCCAGATAAAGGATATCACCTGGTATTACCTGAGTATCACCCGTATTAAAAGGATTTGTAGGACGTGAATTTTCACCAGTACGCAGATTCTCCATAGTCTGTTTTAGTGAAATAGTGTCACGGAAAGCATTTCTGTCGAAATAGTTACCGTACGAAATAGAAGGAATTTCGTTTTGTCTTAGAACATTTTCTATCTCTTTTTTTGAAATAACAAAAGCAGCACTTCCTTCATCACCAGAATATCTTGGGCGAGACCATTTGATTGGAAGCGGATCTGACGCATATGCAGGTCTCATCATTTGATCAATATACCATTCCGTTTGAAGGAAGCTCAGGTTTGTTACCCTTACATCAGTCCTGAAACCCTCAGTTTCCTGAATATACCAAAGAGGGTAAGTGTCATTATCACCATTAGTAAATAAAATAGCATTTTCACCCACACTATTCAAATAATTCATACCTGTATCACGTGCAAGAGTTCTACCTGAACGATCATGATCATCCCAATTTTGAGATGCCATTTGAATTGGTACAAACAGACAGGCAGCCGAAGCTATTGCAGTAGCTGCTTTGGTATTTTTAATATATTTTCTCAGAAAGAGAGATACTCCCGCAACGCCCATACCAATCCATATTGAAAAAGCGTAGAAAGACCCAGCATAGGCATAATCTCTTTCCCTGGGTTCCATAAATGTTTGGTTCAAATAAAGGATAATGGCCAGTCCGGTCATAAAGAAAAGCAGGAAGACCACAATAAAATTTTGTAACCCTTTTTCTTTTAATTTTAACTGATAAAGAATTCCAATTAAACCCAAAATTAGAGGTAACATAAAATATACGTTCCTACCTTTATTATTCACAATATCAGGTGCAATATCGTCCTGAGGCCCTAATCCCAGAACATATTCATCAATAAATGAAATACCGGTAATCCAGTTGCCGGAAGTAAGCCCCCCATCACCTTGAATATCATTTTGCCTTCCCGAGAAATTCCACATAAAATAACGCCAGTACATATAATTGAACTGGTAGTTGAACATGAATTTCAGATTCTGCCAGAGTGTAGGTTTGCTATTATGATCGTTTACACCTCCCCATTTTTCATAACCAATTATATGATTTTGAAAAGAAGGATTATTAGGGTTTGAATGCATCCTCGGTAAGAGCATTGTATTAGTATACTTATAAATAGGCGAGGTAGTCTTCTCATATCGATCTTTTTCTTCCGGAGAAGTTTTTACCACCTGTTTGTAACTTGTTTTTTCTCCGTCGATAATTGCAGTTCCATCAGCACTTCTTGCAATCCTTGAAGCATAAGTTGTTCCGTAAATAAGTGGAGTTTGCCCATATTGCTCACGGTTCAGATAACTACCCAAGGAGAATATGTCTTCAGGAGAATTTAAATCGAGTGGGGGATTTGCGCTAGACCTAATTGGAATAAGTAGATAAGCTGAGAAGCCTACAAGAATAACCATAAGGCAAGAAACAGAAAGGTTTATAAACCTCATGTTTATTTTATTTGATTTAAATATAAAGTAAGCGCCTACAGCAATCAAGATAACCCAAAGCCATGCACTGCTACTTATGAAAAGTACACCCGTTAATGCTAAAGTGGTAAATAAAGCAAATTGTGCCTTTTTTTCATTTCTTTTAGGTGATATTGTATGGTAAAGAGCCATAACAATTGACGCTACTAGTATTAGCAAATAAAAGAAAACGCCTGAATTATATGGTAATCCCAAACTGTTCACGAACAGAAGTTCAAACCAGCCACCTATTTTTGTAAAGCCGGGTATCACACCCCACATTAATATAATTATCAAGCCGAATGAAATCAGAAGTGCTTTTATTGTACCCATCCAGCTTGCATTTTCTGTTTTCTTGTAATAATAAACCAATACGATTGCAGGAATACATAGCAGATTAAGCAGGTGAACACCTATGGAAAGACCCATTACATAAGCAATGAGTACAAGCCATTTGTCGGAATGTGGTTTATCGGCATTATCTTCCCATTTAAGAATAAGCCAGAATACAAGTGCTGTAAGCATGGATGAGAAAGCATATACTTCACCTTCAACTGCAGAAAACCAGAATGTGTCTGAAAATGTGTATGCAAGTGCACCAACAACGCCACTTCCTATAATCGCTATAGTCTGTCCTGGAGTTAACACATCGCTAATATTCTTTTGCAATAACTTTTTTGTAAGATGAGTTATTGTCCAGAATAGGAATAAAATGGTAAATGCACTCATAAGAGCAGACATAACATTTACCATAATTGCAACTTGTGATGTGTCTTTTGCTAGTTGAGTAAAGAGGTTTGCTACAAGCATAAAAAAAGGAGCACCCGGCGGATGTCCCACTTCTAGTTTATAGGCGGATGTTATAAATTCTCCACAATCCCAAAAACTGGCTGTTGATTCTATTGTAAGAAGGTAAACCGTAGCGGCAATTGCAAAAACCACCCATCCAGAGATGTTATTGATTAGCTTGTATTTAGACATTTTTTTGTTAGTTATGATTCATGACATTAATCTGAATCTTCCTGATTTAGTATAGAAATTAGGACAAAGATACTTAATTCTCTTTATTAGATTGTCAGTTTTGAAGGGATTTTGAATCTTACATATTAAAAAAAGTGAATTACATCTTGCTTATCAAACATGGTTTCTTACTTTTATTGTCATTAATTTAGTGTTAAGAATATTAAAGGAATATAAGTGTAATACACTTCACTTTAATATGAAAATGAATTAAATTGAGTTTAAAAAATCTATAATGTACTTAAAATCAGCAAAATATGTTTTATAACATGTTATGAGTTAAAGTTCATATCCACAGTTACTTAAGGTGTAATATATGCACTTCAACAATACAGCGGTGAGAAAAAAAATAGTCGATAATTTGGAGTTGAAATAATAAAAAGTTTACTTTGACATCTATTGAGGAAAAAAATCTGTAATAAAAAAGTTATTAATAAGTAGTAGATTCAATGCAATGCAAGTAACATTAGTAATTCTGAAACCCTCTGCTATACAGCGCGGAATTTTGGGAGAAGTAGTTTCTCGGTTCGAAAAAAAAGGTCTCCAGATTGTAGGAATGAAAATGATTAACCTTACCGATGAAGTGCTTAAATTACATTATTCTCATTTAGTTGAAAAACCTTTCTTCAACCGTATAAAAGAATCAATGCAGGTAAGTCCTGTAGTTGTAATGGCACTTAAAGGAGTTGATGCTGTAAATGTAGTAAGAAAAATTACCGGAGTAACAAATGGTAGAGATGCTCAACCGGGCACAATTCGAGGTGATTATAGTATAAGTGTTCAGGAGAATATTGTACATGCATCAGATTCTGATGAAACTGCACAAATTGAATTAGAACGCTTTTTTTCAAAAGATGAAATCTTTAATTATCCGCAATTAATGATTAAGAATATTTACGCTATCGATGAGTATTAATTGCTACACTGAAGTACTAAAATTTGATATAAAACGAGGTATCAATAATGGAGATATATAATTTATTTTCAAAAGCGAGAGTTTTATTACCGACAGTTTTGATGTTCGTTTCACTAAACTCATTTTCACAAGTTGACCAGGAGAGTGCTGATAAAAGCCGTTCCGAAGTTAATTATAAACAAGTACATAGTTCGAATTTAAACGAGCAACAGGATCTTTATGCTGATGGTTTAAAGTTAAAACTCGACCTGTCGTTGTTGGATGACGCCGAAGAACAGAGAGAGGCGTTTAATCCAAATGATATACCTGCCGATGATTTGTACGGTGGAATGTGGGAAAACAGATATGTCAACATGTATGGTAGTCTCAAGAATGCTCCCGATACATTTATTGTGGATCTTGATAATTTCACTATGCCGGTTGATGGATATATGACCTCTAACTTTGGAAGGAGAGGAAGTCGTCGTTATCATTATGGTATAGATATAAAAGCACAGACAGGTGATACAGTATATGCTGCTTTTGATGGAAAGATAAGAGTTAAGCGTTTTGAAAGAAGTGGTTATGGGTATTATTTGGTTGTGAGACATGTAAACGGACTAGAGACAGTATACGGACATCTTTCTAAATTTTTAGTTGATGAGAACGAGTTTGTTACATCGGGTCAGCCAATAGGACTTGCGGGCAACACTGGACGTTCGTTTGGTTCGCATCTGCATTTTGAAACGCGATTTCTGGGAAAACCGATAAATCCTAATTTTATTATCGATTTTCCAAGTAAAACGGTTCATAAGGATGAATATTTGGTTACTAACTCAAGCTATAACAAGACAAATAATAGTAGCAGAGCTGTAATTAAGACTACAACCGATAATAATTACGAGGAACCAACAAAAACAACTAATAAATTTGTATCAGGTGATGTTCAGTATCACAGAATTCAGAAAGGAGATACGTTAGGTGCTATTTCTAAGCGTTACGGTACTAGTGTAAGTAAACTCTGCACCCTTAATAATATTACATCAAGGACAGTGTTACGAGTAGGTAAATCTATACGTGTTTCATAAAAAAGATATTAGACTGCTTTAGGCTTAAAAAAGGTACAGGATAATAAACTTGTACCTTTTTTGTTTATCTTTGTTAGGTTGTTATACGTTAAAATAAAAAGTGAAGTCCAATGAATATTACCAATAACCAGTTTGATGAAATAGCAGAGATATGCCGCGACATTTTCGCACGCAAGTTGAATGATTACGGTGCCTCGTGGCGTATTTTGAGACCAACTTCAGTTACTGATCAGATATTTATCAAAGCAAACAGGATCCGCACGTTGGAAACAAAAAAAGAAAAAATGGTCGATGAAGGGATATTTCCTGAATTCATAGCGATTGTGAATTATGGAATAATTGGACTTATTCAGCTAAAGTTGGGTTTTGCAGATACTGTAGATATTACCAATGAAAAAGCATTGAAGTTATATGATGAACTTTTGGAAGGAACAAAACAACTAATGTATGCCAAAAATCATGATTATGATGAGGCATGGAGAAGCATGAGGGTAAGTTCTTACACAGATCTTATTTTAATGAAAATATATCGTACTAAAGAGATTGAGGGCAATAATGGGCAAACACTGATTTCTGAGGGTGTCGATGCTAATTATATGGATATGATTAATTATGCTGTTTTTGGATTAATAAAACTACATTTTCCGGAAGTGGGCATATACGAAGATAATAAGACCATGTAAAACAGGTAAAATAACAGATAATCACTAAATGTGTATATTGATCGTATGAAGCAGAGTATTACTTTTGAAAAAACAGTAGTTGAACTGTGTCGCGTGCTAGTGGGTGCCACGTTTGCCTTTTCTGGTTTTGTGAAAGCTGTTGACCCATTAGGATTCACTTATAAAATTCAAGACTACCTGATATTTCTTAATCTTTCAAATTTTGTTTCACTCGCTTTGACGGCAGCAGTAATTATGGTAGTTGCAGAATTTACTTTGGGGATATTTTTGCTTCTCGGAATTTTCAGAAAAACAACTACTCGATTGATAGGCTTGTTTATGGTTTTTTTTACACCATTAACTCTGTGGATTGCACTTACTGATCCTGTAAAAGATTGTGGCTGTTTTGGTGATGCACTTATTATCACTAACTGGCAAACTTTTTATAAGAATATCATTCTTCTTGCAAGTATTATATTGTTAATAATTAAATGGAAAAAGATTACTCCGCTGTTTTCTTCTAAAATGACAACTACAATGGCTGTTTTTGTTATTTTATATGGCATATTATTTTCATTATATAACATTTATGACTTGCCCGTAATTGACTTCCGACCATATAAAATTGGAGCTAACATACCTGTTCAGATGTATGTGGATCCAGATAAATCGGATGTATATGAAACTGTTTTTATTTACAGTAAGAATGGGGTTCAAGAAGAGTTTAATGAGTCGGACTACCCATGGGATGATTCAACATGGACATTTGTTGATATGAAAACCCGGCTTGTAAAAGAGGGTGAAAAACCTGCTATTGAGGATTTTGCCATTGAGCCATTATATCAGGATGAGACAAACGTATGGAACATTGGTGAAGACATTACAGATCTGGTTCTTTCTGATACCACGTATACATTCTTAATGATTACATACTCACTCGAAAAAATGTCGGAGAGGCATTTGGATAAATTTAAAGAAATTGCAAAATATGCGATTGATAATGAATTTGCGTTTTATCACCTAACAGCATCTTCTTTAGATGTAGTGGGAGAGTGGGAAGCTCAGCACAATACAGGGATGCAATTTTGTCATGTAGATGAAAGAGAACTAAAAACAATGATTAGGTCAAACCCGGGACTAATGCTAATAAAGGAGGGTACTGTAATTAATAAATGGGATGATAATAAAGTCCCGTCACCTAATAATTTGTTTGCACAAAATTCAGGTTCACTAAAAGGAAGAGGATTATTAATCTCTTTACTTCTCTTTTTTGTACCTTTGGTTATTCTTATTGTAGTAGATAAAAAAAATAGTTGAAATTAATAACAGATTAAATATAAAAATATGAGAAAGAATATTGTAGCAGGAAACTGGAAAATGAACAAAAATCTTCAGGAAGGTATTCAACTTGCGAAAGAGTTAAATGCAGCTCTGAAAGGTAAATCTCTAAATTGTGATGTTATTGTGGGGACACCATTTATACATCTAGCAAGTGTAGTGGAAACTGTTGATACTAATAAGATAGCTGTTGCTGCACAAAATTGTGCCGATAAAGAATCCGGTGCATATACGGGAGAAGTGTCGGCTGAAATGGTTGCTTCAACAGGTGCTAAATATGTTATTTTAGGTCATAGCGAACGCCGTGCTTATTATAATGAAACTCCTGAAACATTGAAAGAAAAAGTGTTATTGGCTCTGAAAAGTGACCTTACACCAATTTTTTGTATTGGAGAGGTCTTGGAGGAGAGAGAGTCTGAAAAACACTTCGATGTTGTAAAATCTCAGATTGAAGCATCACTTTTTGAGCTATCACCCGCAGATTTTAGTAAAATAATTTTAGCCTATGAACCAGTTTGGGCTATCGGAACAGGAAAGACTGCAAGTCCTAAACAGGCTCAAGAAATGCATGCATTTATCCGTAAAACTCTTGTTGAGAAGTATGGTAATGAAATTGCAGACAACACATCAATTCTATACGGAGGCAGCGTAAATGCCGGCAATGCAAAAGAGCTTTTCTCTAATCCCGATGTTGATGGAGGATTAATTGGGGGAGCTTCATTAAGTGTTGATAAATTTCTGCCAATTATAGAGGCTTTTTAACACTTTAAAGAATTTTACCACAGTTTTTACCACGGATTCACACTGAGTCTGTGGTATTTATTTATCTTTGTGCGAAGTTATAAATAAAAAAATATGAAATATTTTCATACTCATTTAATTCTTCTGTTTTCAATTCTTCTGCTTACCGGAAGTGTTAATGCACAGACATCATTACAAAAAAATGAGATTCTTAAAGAATTGAACGCAGATGTTCAAGGTAAAGGAGATGTTACAGTGTATCAGGATGAGAGTATCACTCATATATTGGGTCGACCTATGGGACCGCCCCGAACTGTTTATACAAATTCAGACGGATCAGCACAATATTACAGAATAAGAGGGTATAAAATACAAGCTTTTTCTGGTAATAATCAGCGCACTTCAAGAGATGAGGCAAACAGAAAACAGAGCCTTATTAACAAGTCGTATCCGGATTTGGAGACTGTTGTACTGTTTGAATCGCCTTTTTGGAGACTGAGAGTGGGTAATTTTGAGACCCGGGAAGAAGCAGAAGAAGTTATGCAGGAGTTAAGAGTTTCTTTTCCATCATTTGGAAGAGAAATGTATATTGTTGTAGATGAGGTGAAGATTCCTGTTAATTGATCTTATAAAGGAAATTAAATGTCATCAGAAGAATTAGAAACTAATAAATCCGCTATTTCGGTTCGTATGAGAGAAATACTCTCGCTACTCGGAGAAGATATTTCGAGGGAAGGGCTCATCAAAACACCCGATCGTGTAGCCAAAGCGATGCAGTATCTTACCAAAGGTTACTATCAGAATCCCGAAGAGATACTTCGTTCTGCCCAGTTCAAGGAGAGCTATCGTCAGATGGTCATCGTTAAAGATATTGATTTTTTTTCATTGTGTGAGCATCATATGTTGCCATTTTTTGGCAAAGCACATGTAGCATATATCCCTAATGGTTATGTTACAGGTCTTAGTAAGATTGCGCGCGTGGTAGATGTTTTTGCACGAAGGCTTCAAATTCAGGAGCGACTTACAACCCAAATAAAGGATTGTATCCAAAATACGCTCAATCCAATGGGAGTTATGGTGGTTATTGAGGCTCAGCATATGTGTATGCAAATGCGTGGTGTAGAAAAAC
The DNA here is from genome assembly GCA_964484665.1 of uncultured Proteiniphilum sp. Classification (GTDB taxonomy): domain Bacteria; phylum Bacteroidota; class Bacteroidia; order Bacteroidales; family Dysgonomonadaceae; genus Proteiniphilum. The sequence continues at coordinate 31,088 of CAZAFR010000009.1, forward strand.
AAAATTCAATTACCACAACTTCAGATTTTACCGGTATCTTCCGTGAACAAAAAACTAGGGAGGAGTTTATAAGTCTGATTAAAAAATAAAAATTGATATTCAAATAATAACCGGTTCCTTTAAAAGTAACCGACTAAATGTTGTAGATAGCCGGTACCCGGTTCCCGGTACAACGATTAGCATCAACCTTTCTTAGTTGCCCTTTTACGCTCATTTTCGTCGAGTATAATTTTTCTTATTCGCATATGTTTTGGTGTTACCTCAACATACTCATCTTCTTTTATATATTCAAGTGCTTCTTCAAGACTAAAAACTATTGGAGGAGCTAACTGAGCTTTATCATCTGTGCCTGACGCACGCACATTAGTTAGTTTTTTGGATCTGGTTACATTTACAACCAGGTCGCCCTCTTTATTTTGTTCTCCAACTACCTGTCCTGCGTACACATCTGTTTGAGGATATATGAAAAACTGTCCTCTGTCTTGTAGCTTATCTAATGCATAAGCATAAGCGTTGCCAGATTCGCCGGCAATAATTGAACCATTTTGTCTTTTCTCGATATCACCTTTCCATAGCTGAAACTCCAAAAAACGGTGAGCCATAATTGCCTCACCCCCAGAAAGAGTCAGAACAATATTGTTTAATCCGATTATTCCTCTTGAAGGCACGATAAACTCCATATGCATACGCTGACCTTTTCTTTCCATAGTGGTAAGTTCACCTTTTCTTCGAGTTACAATATCAATTATTTTGCTTGCTGATTCTTCAGGTAGATTTATTGTTACTTGCTCTACAGGCTCATATTTATCCCCATTAATCTCTTTAATGATTACTTGTGGCTGACCAACCTGCAATTCGTATCCCTCGCGACGCATTGTTTCTATTAGTACCGATAGATGGAGAACCCCACGACCGTAAACAATCCATGAGTCGGAGTTATCTGTCTCCTCTACACGCAAGGCAAGGTTTTTGTCAAGTTCACGCATTAAACGTTCATATATGTGTCTTGAGGTTATATATTTACCATCTTGTCCGAAAAAAGGTGAGTTGTTGATTGTAAACAACATCGACATGGTAGGTTCATCAATAGCAATAGGATCAAGTGGTTCAGGATTATCAACATCAGTAATTGTATCTCCAATCTCGAAATCTTCGATACCTACCAATGCACAAATATCTCCTGAGCTAACTTCATCTGCTTTTGTGCGGCCTAAACCTTCAAAGACGTCTAGCTCTTTAATTCGGATTTTTTTTATGCTACCATCTCGTTTGCAAAGTGCATAATCTTTATTGTTTTTAATTGTACCTCTATGTACACGTCCAACCGCAATTCGACCTACATAATTGGAGTAGTCAAGTGAGGTTATGAGCATCTGTGGTGTACCCTCAAGTATTTTTGGTGCCGGAATATATTTTACAATTGAATCTAGAAGTGGAATAATATTCTCTGAAGGCTTTTTCCAATCATCCGCCATCCATCCCTGTTTTGCAGATCCGTAAATTGTTGGGAAATTCAATTGCTCTTCTGTAGCATTGAGACTAAACATTAAATCGAAAACCTCTTCTTGCACCTCTTCGGGACGACAATTTGGCTTGTCAACTTTATTTATAACCAATAAAGGTTTGAGGCCGATTTCCAGCGCTTTCTGGAGAACGAATCTTGTTTGTGGCATAGGTCCCTCAAAAGCATCCACCACCAGGAGACAACCATCGGCCATATTCAGAACACGTTCCACTTCACCTCCAAAGTCGGCGTGTCCGGGAGTATCAATAATATTGATTTTTGTATCTCCATATTTTATCGAAACATTCTTGGAAAGTATAGTTATGCCACGTTCACGTTCAATCTCATTATTATCAAGAATAAGTTCATCAGTTTGCTGGTTTTCTCTGAACAAGTGTCCGGCAAGTAACATTTTATCTACCAAGGTAGTTTTACCATGATCAACGTGTGCGATTATAGCTATATTTCGGATGTCTAACATAAAAACAATCTTTTTAGGACACAAAGATACGTTTTTCTTGCGAGAATCTGTTTAATCTATATATAATAAGAAACGAGTATTATGATTATTTTATGAAAATAGATGTGTAAGAGGAGTTTCATACCATTTATTTTAAAAAAAATCAAAATAGATAAAGTTATTATGCTTGATAATTCATAAAAAGAACTATTCAATGAAATATTTGTAAATTTAGAATCATAGTATCAATTTGATATACTTTTATCTCAAATTGGCAAGGGTGTTGTCTATTGTGTACATTTCCATGGAATATTCCCTATAAATAAGTTATAATTTCTATAGGTGTTTGAGTTAAAGCATCGCTTGCTGCTTTTGATGACCGAATTGCGGAATAATAGCTTAAAAGTATAATCTCAGTAACTGTGGAATCAGAAAATTTATGTAAGTTTGTAATATTAATACAATAAATTAGTTCAGAAAAGATTGTTACATGAAACTACGTAAATTTCACACCTTTTTGGTTGCTTTTTTTATAGTTTATCTCAGCTCATTATTAATTATTGAAGTAAGTGCTCAGAATGCTCCCATGTCAAAAAGTGATAAGATATTTCAGAATCCCGATATTGTGGCAATGTACACAGGTGGTACTTCCGAAATGCATCGTTTTATTTCGAGTACATTAAGTTACCCTAAAGAGGCAGCAGAGCGTAATGTTCAAGGTTTGGTTGTTTATACCTTTATTGTTGAAAAAGATGGTTCATTATCTAATTTCAATAATATACACCGTGCAGATCCCTTGCTGAATGAAGAGGCGTTACGTATCCTTAAAAACATGCCACCTTGGCGTCCTGCACGTCACAATGGCGAAATAGTAAGATCAGAAGCTTATGTACCCATGTATTTTAAACTGAACAAAAATGCTCAGCATGCAACAAATCCTTCAAGTTCTGCAACAGCCAGAGCATATGCAAAAACAGATCAATCAATTCTCGAAAATAATGAGATCTATACAATAGTAGATAAAATGCCTGAGTATGAATATGGCGAAAGAGAGCTTGCTAATTTCATATCACATAATATACGTTATCCAAAAGAAGCTTTACAGGAGGGAAATGAGGGTAGAATCCTTTGTTCCTTTATTGTAGGACATGATGGATCAATTTCAAATATAGAAGTTGTTAGCGGCTCTAATGAATCATTGAATAACGAAGCGATACGTGTACTTGGCTTAATGCCTAAATGGAATCCCGGAGAAAAGGACGGCAAGAAAGTAAATGTAAAATGTCTTCTCCCAATAGATTTTACAATCGATGAAAAACCAATTCCGCCGTTAACTAGGGTTAATTAACAAAAGATCAAATTGCCGTAACCCACGGTCTGTGTTGATAAATAGTCTGAAGGGTACATCAGTTCCGGCTTGTCCACGAAGCTCACTAAGTTTGAAGGAAGCATACATAATTTGTGGATAACCTGGCGGATCATCATTTTTTGAATGAGCTAAATAAAGATTTGTCTCAGGAGCCGAAGTGTCTTTGAAAAGTGCTACACTGTGTGCTATATTATGATATTCTATTTCAAGAATAAGATTAAGGTATTCACCCTCAACCCACACACTTATAATTTTTAATGGATCATTTATGTATTTTTCTGGAAACCCTTCAATAAATATACCTCCTGAAAAGACTGGTAAAACACGTTTTAATTTTACAGAATCGCCATCCATAGGCATCCAGTAAATAATTACTCTATCACCATCCTTACCCGAAAAATCTTTAACTTCCAGAGGTGTCAGCACTCTGTAGTTATCAAGTTCAAAGCTGTATGAATCACCTTGTTTAATCACTGTCGCAAAGTCGGCAAGAAAATCTTCCATCCTTTCAGGGTCTTTATTACAGCCCTGCATTAGTATCAGAGACAGAATAATAAAAAGATTTAATACCGGGTTCTTCATTACGGAAATTATTTGCTATTCAAATGATTTTTAACCGTATTGCCATACATCTCAATTATTTTATTACGTAGAAAATTATCGTCTTTCTTAGGAATGTCAATTTTTTCAACCTGTGAGTCAATATAGTTGATGAAGTTTTGTTTCTCCTCATTACTATATTTAAAAGAAAACATTTGAGAGTCAGTCATAAGGTCGTGCGCAATATAGTTTATCGGGAAAAAAGAATAGTTCTGGAATATCTCTCTGTCTATAATACCTCCAACCTTGTTTAACATCTCATTTCTTCCTTTCTCTGCGGATATATTACATATCAGAGGATTAACACATTTACCTAGTCGAAAATGTACTCTTCCTTTAAAACCCATCATTCCGGTAGACATATTTTCGATGTCATCAGCCTGACTTTTCTTATGTCCCGGATTGTCACGTTTGAGTTGATACTCTTTTGCTTTAAGGTAATCGCACGGGTCATATTCATAAGATATTGACAAAGGGATAATCCGGAGCTTTTTTAACGTATTAAGCGTGTCTGAGCTATCGTTAAGAGAAAGCATTTTCAGCAAGCTCGTCTGTGTTCTGTCATCCGAATCTTTAGCACGTCCTTCTCTTTGTGCAAGCCATATTAATTGATTGCGATTTCTTACAGAGTCATGAATGTAATCTGAAAGATGTTTAGAAACTATCAGCATTTGTCTTACTGAGACTCCGCGTTTTACTATGAAGCTTTTATTTAAACGAACCAGTTTTTCAATCCATGGATAAATCAATAGGTTATCTCCTATAGCTATTTCGGAAGTGTTGAGCCCTTTATTGAAAAGCAACATGTTAAAAAAAGCAGCATCAAGTACAATATCTCTATGGTTAGAGATGAAAAGGTGACCCTCGTTTTCAGTAATGTTTTCCCATCCAAAGCTTTTCAGCTCAACAGTTGTTTTCTCAATCAGTCTATTCATTATCGGGTATATAATTTTCTTCTGAAAATCATATTTTGACTTGCACATTGACAACAAAGAGGTGAATTGTTCCCAGGTATAAGGTTTTATTATTGAGCTTGCAGCACGTTTGAAGCTTTTATCGGCAATTAGCTCTGCAATCGTTTCAGGTACTTCATTATCATTTAGAGGCCGTATATCATCAAATCGATTATCTATACTGTTCATTTTGTTATTCTTTTAACTAAGATTTAATCTTTTTGAATTTACTGAATTCTTTTTCAATAATTTCTGTTATTACATCCTTCATTTCCAATCCTGCTGCAGCAATCTGCTGGGGAATAAAACTTGTGGCAGTCATACCTGGAGTGGTGTTTACTTCCAGTAATACAGGAGTGTTAGCATCTATAATATAATCAGATCTTATAATACCTTTTGCTCCTATCAGATGGTATATTATTTCAGTCTCTTTTTGAATCTTCATAGTTAATTCTTTGGAGATTCGAGCAGGTGTAATCTCTTCAACCTCACCGAGGTATTTTGCTCCGAAATCGAAAAATTCATTTTTGCTAACCACCTCAGTTAGGGGTAGAACAGTTAAACCTTTCTCTGTTTCATAACATCCACATGTAACCTCGATTCCTTTCACAAAACCCTCAATTATAACTTCGGACGCTTCTCTGAAAGCTTCCATTATAGCAATTTCTATTTCATCAGTCTTTTTTACCTTAGTGGTAGCAAAGCTTGATCCCCCCATATTTGGCTTAACAAAAAAAGGTAGGCTGAATTGACTTACAATTGAGTCTGCATCTATTTTATCACCCTTTCTTAACAATATTGAGTCAGCTACCTTAATGCCAAAACTTTTCACGAAATTATTAAATGTATATTTGTTGAAAGTAAGTGCAGAGGCAAGAACACCACAATTTGAGTAGGGAATACCAAGCATGTCAAAATATCCTTGTAATAAACCATCTTCGCCTGGGGTGCCGTGTATAGTGTTATAAGCAAAATCAAAAATTATCTTTTTTCCATCTTTCTCAAAGCTGAAATCATTTTTGTTTACAGGAAGGTAACTGTTTTTATACTCCACATCCCATGAGTCACGATCTATTCTTACTTTGAATGTGTTATATTTATTTTTGTCAATAAAAGAGTTGATTCCTTCAGCACTCTTCTCTGAAATGATTTTTTCACTTGAGTAACCTCCCCAGACAATAGCAATATTTTTATTCATATATATATTTTAATTTTAGCAAATAAGATGTTTTTATATTTTTGATAAAACTAAGAGCTTAATAGTTTATATCTCTCGAAGCTATATAAATTCTCCACTTTTCTATAACTGCTTGTATGTCATCGGGCAAATTACTATCAAAATATAGTTCCTCACGGGTTGTGGGGTGTATAAACCCTAGCGACTTGGCATGTAAACATTGTCGTGGACAAATATCAAAACAATTATAAATAAATTGTTTGTATTTAGCAAAACGCGTGCCTCTAAGTATTTCGTGGCCACCATAGCGTTCATCATTAAATAAAGTGTGTCCAAGATATTTCATATGAACGCGTATCTGATGCGTTCTACCTGTATCAAGCTTACACTCTACGAGTGTGACATATCCAAAGCGTTCGAGTACTCGGTAGTGCGTCACGGCTGTTTTACCTTGATCTCCTTCGGGGAATACTTTCATAAGCATACGGTCTTTGGGATCGCGACCAATATTTCCTTCAATTGTACCACTGTTTTCTTCAACATTTCCCCAAACAAGTGCAGTATATAGTCGTTTTGTTTCTTTGCGGAAAAACTGATTCGATAGATCTGTTTTTGCATTGGGGGTTTTAGCTATTAATAGTAAACCCGAAGTGTCCTTATCTATCCTGTGTACTAATCCCAGTCTAGGATCGTCGATATCTTTTATGCTTTTTAATCCCTGATGATATGCGATTGCATTAACAAGTGTACCGTTGTAGTTTCCGTGACCAGGATGCACAACCATTCCAGGTGGTTTGTTTACCACCATCAGATCGTCATCTTCATATACAATGTTTAGAGGGATATCTTCAGGTATGATTTCTAGTTCACGCTTTGGCCAGTCAAGAACCAGCGTAATTACATCCAGTGGTTTAACTTTATAATTAGATTTCACTGGATTGTTGTTCACGAGAATTGAACCGGCATCAGCAGCCTGTTGTATACGATTTCGTGATGTTCCTTCGATACGTGCAGATAAAAATTTATCTACACGTAGCAGGCCTTGACCTTTGTCAGCTACAAATCTATAATGCTCGTATTTTTGATTTTGTTCGGAGGGGCTTTCTGCTATCTCATCTTCATCCTCCGGCAAAAAATCGATGTTGTCATAATCGTTTTCTGTCACAAAGCATTTATTTAAAAAAATGAATCATCGAAGCTACCTTCACCAGAGGATTGGTTGCTAATGTCATTATTTAGCCTGTTCGGTGCAATGATAATTTCATCATTAACGCCAAGTGAGTCCGCAAGTTTACTACTACTTACTATTAGCTTAAGAGGAGATCCTGCAGGTATTTTTTCGTCAGGTAATAAGGCTTTACCGTGATACTCAATGGACAGAACTAGTCCTGAATATTTTGAAGGCATCTCTTCTATTGAAAGTTGCATAAAACCAAGCGAGTTGAGAAGAGCAATAGCCTGCCGGGTGGAGTAATCCACAAGTCCCGGTACCGCTATTTGTTGTGGAGTTTTTGAGAAAACAGTAACATAAATAGATCTACCCTCTTTTACTCTGTTACCAGATTTTGGAGCTTGATCCAAAATGGCTCCGGGCACTGCTTCACGATTATATACAGAGTCTACTATTTCTGCATGAAGACCTTTGGCTTTAAGAATAGTGTTTGCCTCCTCAATTTGCAACCCCTCTAGTCGGGGTACAACAACGTTTTGGCCATGTCTGGTGTAGAAATGCATTAATATTAGTGCGAGTATAACAAGAACAATTCCTGTAATAATCATAACTAATATATTCTTTAAAATATTGTTTCCGAAAATGGGCTTACCTGCCATTTTTTTGCTCATAACGATAGCGTTAGTAATTGCATAAACTATTTACTCTACAAAAGTATTAAAAATTTCGCAGATTTTAGAAGAATACGGTTAAACAAAGTAATGCTTGATAAAATGATTAGTTAGGCGTTATTTTTCTATATCCTTCCAACATGCAAAAAGAAGAATAAAGCAAGGTTAAGCAGAAGTTATGCTACTTATCCGTTGCCCTTTTTGATGTGTCAATCAGTGGCGGGATAACACCGGAACAGCAAGTTGAGGTATCGTTCTACCTGAAAAGGGTATTATAGTTTATCATACGGCAGCCTTATTTTGAATTTTTCTTAAACTATATCAATACTATTTCTTGACACAGTTCATTGGAGTACCTCTTCACTCAGGTCTACTTTTGCATAGTCAAGTCAAATATTAATTTTTTTAACATAGATAGTAATGAATACAAATAAATAAAATGAGAACTCCTAAAGAAACAATAGAACAATTAATATGAACAATTTCAAATATCTATTCCTGTTAAGTTTTTTACTGCTGTTTGTAACTAATAGTTATAGTCAAAATAGTAATTTGAATTCCAATCAACAACAAGAGAAATAATGATGGTAAGGTTGCTTACAACACATTTGGCAAACGATTGGCGGGATATTTTTCCGACCATTAAAGTTCCGACCATGATTTTAATGGGAGGTAAAAGTTACTTTGCATCTCAGTTATTATGGAATTGGATGAAGGAGACAATTAAAGGTTCAAAACTAGAGGTTATCGAAGAGGGTGGTCATGATTACTATATATTTCACCCTGAAGTATTTAATAGATTGGTTAAAAGATATTTTTTGGATAAAGATTGAATTGTATGAAGTATAAAAAAATAAATGACATTTATTATATACGTATTGATAAGGGCGAGAATGTGACCGACAGCATAATTGAGGTGTGCGAGCGTGAAAACATTAAGGCAGGAAGTTTTCAAGGAATTGGAGCTTGTGATCTTGTTGATTTATCTACATGGATACCTGAGAAGAATGATTTCATAGACCATCAGCTCACAGGCATGTTGGAAATGGTGTCTTTGATGGGAAACATGACCATAGGTGCTGACAATAAACCTTTTTTGCATAGTCACGCTACATTCTCATACTTGAACCAGGAAGGAGAAATAGTATTGACAGGGGGGCATTTAAAGGAAGCCCGCATCAGTTATACCGGCGAAATAATTCTCAATCCTGTAGATGAAGTAATCGGTAGAATCTTTGATGAAAATGCAGGTATTGAGGTGTGGAAATTATAAGATACATAATAGATAAACAAAACATTAATAAAATTAAAAACTATGGTAATTTATATTACAGCTGTATTAAAAGTAAAACCGGAACATTTAGAAGAAGTTATAACCAAATTAAAAAATGTGGTTGTAAAATCAAGAGAAGAAAAAGCTAATATTCAATACAACCTTCATCAGGCAATTGAGGACAAGAATTTATTGACACTTTACGAAGTATGGAAGGATGAGGTAGGATTAGCTAATCATAACGAGCAGAATTATTTTAAGGAATTAGGAAGTCTGTTTGAAACAAAATTGCAGGAACCGCCTGTAATTATAAATGCAAATATCATTTGAAGATGATGAATAATCTATAAACTGATGATGTGCTGATGCACCATTTTGCAGTAATAATAAAAATAATTCTATTATTGGCAATCACATTATTATGAAAGAGGCTGTCTCGTGTTGAGACAGCTTTTTTTGCTATTACAACAGCACATTCCCAAATAGTTAAGAACCTGTCCTATTTCTCTCAAACTTTCAAAAATTACCACCAAAAATCGCCGAGTGAGTTTTAGAGGAATAAACATAAAGAGCAAATAACAGTATAAGTCACTAATATAAAAAGAGGCTGTTTTTTAAAGTAGATTTACTTAACTTTGTAATCATAAGACGGGAGAAATTCGAGTTTAACAAACGCAGCAAATAAAAAACGGAATAAATTTATGAAAGAAAATAGATCCCATTCATCAATTGAACCTTTATTTGATTATTTCAGAGCATGCATACCACTTAATAAAGAAGAGAGGCAACTTGTAGAAGAGCGTTTCAAATCGCGTCTTTATCGTCGCAGACAATATGTATTGCAAGAGGGCAACACTTGCACCAAATATAACTTTGTGATTCGTGGTTGTTTGCGTATGTATCAGGTAGATGATAAAGGAAACATCCACATTCTCCAGTTCGCATCAGAGAACAACTGGGTGGCAGACATCGGGAGCTTTCATGAGAATAAACCATCAAAACTAAATATCGATGCGTTGGAAGATACCATGGTTTTACAAATAAGTTATGAAGATTTGACTGGAATGTATGATCTTGCACCTAAATTTAACCGTATCTTCAGAGTGATGATCGAAAACAGTTATGTAGCCTTGCAAAAACGTTTGCTACAGAATATAAGTTCCTCAGCAGAAGATCGGTATCTCTCATTTCTTCAGAATTATCCCCATCTTACCAATCGAATTCCTCAAACTCAGATTGCAGCTTATCTGGGAATTACCCCCGAATTCGTCAGCCGTATAAGGAACAATCTGGTTAAAAAGCCTTGAACTAAATCAAGATCATTTATTAATAAAGTTTATTAGAGCACAGAATGCTTGCAGTATATCTTTGTATTGTTAAATAGAATAATATCTAATTTATACTGAATTTATTATGAAATTTAAAAGATTTGAAAGTGACTACACTCACCTCACCACAAATCTAAAAAAAGGTTCAAAACTCAAATTCTCAGTTTCTTCGCGGTTGTAAAGCGGTTCGTTTATAAAAAAACACTCTTTCCAAATTTCCCAAGTTATCGGGTGCTGAATAGCTTGGGGTTCTAACAAAATATAAGTAGCTGTTTTTGATCGCGAAATCAATTCTGCCTCTATAAATTGTGGAATAGCGCAATAAGTGGAATTTTCGCAACTTCTATTGAAACCGTACTTTACGCCAATCAAATTAGTTAAGAGTGTTTTACCCATTTCATCTAAACCTTCTTTTAGTTCGTCCTGCAATGCAGTAAAAAGAATATCCAGCGGAATGCGCTGCTGTATTCCTAATGTTTTATGTTGTTGTCTCTTAAATACCTTAAACTATATCAATATTTTTTCTTGACATAGTTTAATGGTTCAAATATGCACTTTTATGTAGTTTTGTTTTGTTCTGTTTTTATAAATAATAACAAAAAAATCATGAGTAAATTAAATGTATTAAATGGCTGGGGAAAAATGGAAAATTACTTTTCACGCCGTAGTGCACAAAGTTTTATGAGTTCAAATCAAATGGCATTTGCTACATCGGGCTGTGGTTCATCCTGTGGTTCAGACGATGATTCGAAGCCTGCGTCTGCATGTGGCGCAAGCGACGACGAGCCAAAACCATCTGCGTGTGGTTCTAGTTGTGGCGCAAGTGACGACAAGTAAGTGTTGATCGTCCCGACTTGTGTAATGAAAAATTATGCGGTTGGGACATTTTTTTTGGGAATAAATAAAAACTATAATTAAGTAATGGATTATTTTGCTTTTCAATGGCATATTACTGATGCTTGCGACCAACGTTGCAAGCATTGCTACATTTTCTCTGAGAATATTCACTTCAAAGTGAAAGAAATGTCCTGGGATAAAATAGAGTCAGTTTTCTATAATTGCTTAGATATGTGTGAAAAAGCCGGACGTATTCCATATTTCTATATCACCGGGGGAGATCCAATTCTACATAGTCGATTTTGGGATTTAACAGCGCTTTTCAAAGCCAATAATATTGCATTTTCCATACTCGGCAATCCGTTCCATTTAACCGACGAAGTCTGTCGCAGACTGAAAGCATTGGGATGTGAAAGATATCAACTCTCAATTGACGGCTTACGCAAAACCCACGATGCAATGCGCAAACCCGGTTCTTTCGACATTACCCTTCAAAAAATTGAGGTTCTTCGCAATGCCGGGATACGCTGTGCCATTATGACTACCGTTTCGGGAACAAATGCCCATGAGATGGCGGGCATCATAGATACGGTAGTAGAATATAAGGCCGATATTTTTGCTTTTGGACGTTACTGTCCTACAAGTAGCGAAAAGAGTACACATCTATCGCCGGAACAGTATAAAAATGTTCTTGAAACCTGTTGGCAAAAGTTTGAGCAATACAGAGACAGTGGAACTAGTTTTAACCTGAAAGACCACCTTTGGATCCTGTTTCTTTATGAAAAAGGATTGTTCCAAATACCGCAAGGTTTGGAAGAGAATGTAATTTATGATGGCTGTAATTGTGCCAATTGTCACCTTACGATATTGCCCAAAGGTGAGGTGTATGCCTGCCGTCGCATGGAAAGCAATGTAGGGAATGCTTTTAACGAAAAGCTTTTTGATATTTTCACAGGTGATAAAATGGATTATTACCGTGAGTACGACAATTTTGAAAAATGTTCAAAATGTGAACTGAAACGATTTTGCCGTGGATGTCCTGCGGTAGCATATGGCTATACAGGAAATTTCTATGCACCCGATCCGCAATGCTGGAAGCAAATCAACAATTAATAGAAATAACAGATGAAAGCAGCTCTATTATATAAAACGGGAAAACCCGAAGTACTTACCGTAACTGATGTACCCGTTCCAAAAGTAAAGGCAGGTTGGGTGCTTATAAAAATAAAAGCATTTGGTATTAACCATTCAGAGTTGATGATGCGCCAGTTCGAAGGGGATGCACCCTACATCAGCTTACCCCGGATTATGGGCATAGAATGTGTCGGTGAGATTGCTGACCCTTCTGATAGCGGATGGCTAAAAGGAGAGCGGGTTATCGCACTAATGGGTGGTATGGGGCGGACTTTTGACGGGAGTTATGCTGAATATGCTTTACTTCCTGTTAAAAATGTCTTTCCAATTCAATCCGATTTAAGTTGGGAAGAGTTGGGCGCCATTCCTGAGACCTATTTTACGACTTATGGCTCATTATTTTCCTGTCTGCAAATACAACCCGGTGACATAATTCTTATCCGGGGTGGTACAAGTTCGGCAGGATTAGCCGCTATTCAAATGGCAAAAGTGGTTGGTGCAACCGTACTAGCTTCAACCCGCAACGAGAGTAAAAGTGAATTTCTACAATCACAAGGAGCTGACTATGTGCTTATTGATAATGGTACATTGAGTGAACAGTTATTGAAACTTTATCCCCGCGGTGTGAACAAAATTCTTGAATTAATTGGTGCATCTACGCTATTGGAATCACTGAAGCTTGCTGCTTATCACGGCATTGTATGTCATACGGGAGTTTTGGGAAAGAAAGGAGCACTCGACGGTTTCGATCCGATAAAAGATATACCCAATGGAGTTTATCTGACCGGATTTTTCAGCAATTACCCCACACAACAAAGCATTGATACTATTTTTAAGCTAATTAAAACGTATAATCTGCATCCGGTGATTGCAAAAACCTATACATTAGATGAGATTGTACAAGCTCACAATATGGCGGAACACAATACTGCAAATGGAAAAATAGTAATCATGGTGGATAATTGAATTCTGACAACGCCATTTTAATGTGAAGTTTTCCATGTTGCTGAAAATCAATTAAATTTCTCCAGACTGCGACAATAGTAATAAAAAATGATAGCATAGGAGATCAAACAAAAAACAGAAATGCGGATATACCGAATTTCTGTTTCTTCCGCGGATAAAAATATCGCTCCGCGGGTATAGTGCTTTGTCCGACTCCGTATGTAGTTGCTACGGAAATATTAATATTCGTCGGATACAGATAGTTTTGATCTGCCTTTTAAGCGTCTTGCGGCAAGTACTCTTCTACCGTTCTTTGTAGCCATTCTGGTGCGAAAACCATGTTTGTTTTTTCTCGTTCTGTTTGACGGCTGGAATGTTCTTTTCATTTGACTATATTATTATTTACTTTTTAAATTCTGTTGTTCCGTTTAAGTTAGATCTATTACGGGGTGCAAAAATAGATAAAATATTTAAAAGAAACAATTTTATAATACAGAAAAAAACCGCACATATATATTGTTAGGAAACTACCTTGTTTTAACTTTGTTCTAATATGCTTCTTGTTAAACTCTAATTATAGTTATATTTACTAAAGTAATTGTAGAAGAATAAAAAACCTATATAATATCTATTTAATATTGAAATTACACTAGAATAATACATCAGCTTGTTAGAAGTACTGATTTTCATTGTTTTGTAAAAAAATAAGGAAAAGTTCAGGGAAAGTTTTGCAATTATAGAAAAACATTCTATATTTGCACCCGCAATTTGAGCCTCGGCTTATAAATTAAATAGGTTAACGCCTAAAATGGCCCATTCGTCTATCGGCTAGGACGCAAGATTTTCATTCTTGAAAGAGGAGTTCGACTCTCCTATGGGCTACTATTAAAAAAGTAATAAAGTCAACAAAAATGGCAAATCACAAATCATCAGAAAAAAGAATCAGGCAGACAAAAGTTCTGCGTCTTACAAATAGATACGCTTCACGTACAACGAGAAATAAAGTTCGTAAATTCCGTTCTATTGATTCAAAAGAAGAGGCTAGAAATATGTATCCTGAGGTTTGTTCTATGCTGGATAAACTGGCAAAGAAAAATGTTATACATCAGAATAAAGCTAACAATTTGAAATCAAAATTAGCTATTCATATGAATCAATTAAACTGATTCAGACAGTTAACTATATAATAAGTATAAAGCCGATCAATATATGTTCGGCTTTTTTTGTTCTTAATAAAGCTCGATTACAATTTAATAATAACAATAAATCAAAGAAGTTATGGTTAAGCATATAGTTTTGTTTAAACTTGCCGATGAGGCCGAGGGTAAATCACGTGAAGAAAATGCATTGATTATTAAAGAAAATCTTGAGGCATTGAAAGATACAATATCTGTTATTAGAAAAATTGAGGTAAAGATAAATCTTTCTGCTGCATCGGCTGATAATTATGATATTATATTGGATAGTGAGTTTGATTCTTTGCAAGATCTTAAGACATATGCTGTCCATCCTGAACATCTGAAAGTAGGTGCATATATATCAAAGGTCAGAACATCAAGAGCAGCTATAGATTACGAATTATAACTTGAATTATAAAATATATAAGAGAGCGGACAATGTGTTCGCTTTTTTTTTACGAAATGACTAAATAAACAGTTGTAAAAAAGTGGAAAAGGGTTGGGAAAGAGGCGTTTTTTTCGTAAATTTGCTCGGTTTAAAGAAATATTACTACAGTTTTGTATAAGCTTAGTATTTAGATAGTTTTAATTAATCATATAGCATGTCAGAAGAAGAAAGAAAATCAGCAAGCGTTGACTATTCAGCACAAAATATTCAGGTACTTGAAGGTCTTGAAGCGGTGCGGAAACGTCCTGCGATGTATATAGGTGATGTGAGCGATAAGGGTTTGCATCATTTGGTGAATGAGGTGGTTGATAATTCCATTGATGAAGCGCTTGCCGGATATTGTGATCAGATTGATATAATAATCAACGAAGATAATTCAGTAACGGTTAAAGATAATGGTCGCGGTATTCCTGTGGATTATCACGAGAAAGAGAAAAAGTCAGCACTGGAAGTTGTGTTGACAGTACTTCATGCCGGTGGTAAATTTGATAAAGGTACTTATAAAGTTTCGGGTGGTCTGCATGGTGTTGGTGTTTCTTGTGTTAATGCTCTATCAATTTACCTAAAAGCAGAGATTCATAGAAACGGTAAGATTTATGTTCAGGAGTATTCAAAAGGTAAACCTTATGCCGATGTAAAAATTATTGGAGATACTGATAAAACAGGTACTATTATCACTTTTAAACCGGATGATTCTATTTTTACCGTTCTTGAATATAGGTACGATATTCTTGCAACCAGATTGCGTGAGCTTGCTTATCTTAATTCAGGTATCACCCTTACAATAACGGATAAAAGACAATCGGATGGAGAAAATAAGTTTAAGACTGAGCGTTTTTATTCAGAGACTGGTCTAGAAGAATTTGTTCGTTATATTGATAAAAATAGGGATTCTCTTATTCAAGATCCCATTCATATTGTTACAGAGAAAAATGGTGTCCCTATTGAAATAGCAATGTCATACAATGATACATATAATGAGAATATTTTTTCTTATGTAAACAATATTAATACTATAGAAGGTGGTACTCATCTTACTGGTTTCAGACGTGGACTTTCTCGTACTCTGAAGAAGTATGCAGAGGATTCTAAAATGCTTGAAAAGGTAAAGGTGGAAATTAGTGGTGATGACTTCCGAGAAGGTATTACTGCTGTATTATCAGTAAAGGTGGCTGAACCTCAGTTCGAGGGGCAGACGAAAACTAAACTTGGAAATACTGAAGTTATTGGTGCAGTTGATCAGGCTACAGGAGAGGCTTTGAGAAATTATCTTGAGGAGCATCCAAAAGAGGCAAGAGTGATTGTAGAAAAGGTTATTCTTGCTGCAACAGCACGACAGGCTGCACGAAAGGCGCGTGAGATGGTGCAGCGTAAATCTCCATTGTCGGGCGCAGGCTTGCCGGGTAAACTTGCAGATTGTACAAGTAAGGACCCAAATCTTAGCGAGATCTTTCTAGTTGAGGGAGACTCTGCGGGGGGAACTGCAAAGCAAGGACGTGACCGCATGTTTCAGGCTATATTGCCACTTCGTGGTAAGATTCTGAATGTTGAAAAAGCGATGCCGCATAAAGTGTTGGAGAGTGATGAGATAAAAAATATATATACTGCTCTGGGTGTATCAATTGGTACTGAAGAAGATTCTAAGGAACTGAATATTGAAAAACTTAGATATCATAAAGTTATATTGATGACTGATGCGGACGTGGACGGTAGTCATATTGATACACTAATACTTACATTTTTCTTTCGTTATATGCGTCCATTGATTGAAAATGGATATGTATATATAGCTACTCCGCCGCTCTATCTTTGCAAGAAAGGAAAAGTAGAGGAGTATTGTTATAATGATCGTCAGAGACAGAATTTTATAAATACTTATGGCGACGGTAATGAAAACGCAATTAGTACTCAACGTTATAAGGGTCTAGGTGAAATGAATGCTGAACAGTTGTGGACAACAACTATGGACCCTTCGAATCGTACCTTAAAACAAGTTACAATTGAGAATGCAGCCGATGCAGATATCATCTTTACTATGCTTATGGGTGAAGACGTTGCACCGAGGCGTGAGTTTATTGAAGAGAATGCAGGACTTGCAAAAATAGATGCATAGGGCTCAACAAAATTATAATGATTAAACCGGCTCCATTAAAATTTAATGATAAGGCAGTCATTATTTCTCCTTCCGGAAATATTGACGAGTATCTTGTGAATGATACTGTGGCTATACTTGAGGGCTGGGGACTTCAAACTGAAATTGGTCGGTTTGCACTTGGTGAGTCTGGTAGATTTAGTGGTTCGGTTAATGAACGTTTATACGATCTTCAAAATGCTTTTGATGACCCTACTGTTAAGTTGATTTTGTGTTCTAGGGGTGGATATGGTGCAATTCATCTGGTTGATAAACTGAATTTTTCATCAATAAAAAAATATCCTAAATGGGTGCTGGGTTATAGTGATATAACTGTTTTACATGCTGCACTTCAAAAAAATGGAATTGCTTCGGTGCATGGACCTATGGCTAAACATTTTTCGGATGAAGGTGCTGAGGATGTTTCTGTTAGATATACTAAAAGTATACTTGCGGGACAACCTGTGGAATATCAAATTCCTGTTATAAAATATGGATCTTTAAACCGAACAGGTGATGCTAAAGGCAGGCTTTTTGGTGGCAATTTATCAGTCTTATGTGGTATGTTGGGTTCAAAATATTTAAGAATACCTTACAGAGGCATTCTTTTTATTGAAGATATAAGTGAAGTGCCTTATAAGGTGGATAGAATGATTCATCAGTTGAAAATCTCAGGTGTGTTTGGCAGAATAAGCGGATTGTTTGTAGGTCGGTTCACTGACTACGAGGAGGATGGTCAGATGTATGCTCCTTTGTATGAGTCAATTAGGGCTGCAGTTGATGATTATAATTTCCCTATATGTTTTAATTTTCCTGTAGGACATATAAAGCTGAATTTCCCTTTGATTATGGGTGTTGAGACTGAATTAACTGTAGGTGATAATCAAATTAACTTGAAACAAAGTAATTAGTAGTATGACTGATTGCCAATATTAAAGTATACTTTAATATTTTGTCATAGATAATATATTGTAAAAATGCAGATTAGTACAGAATTATTATTGCTTATTGGGTCTTTTTTGTTTTTTATAAGTATGCTTATTGGAAAAGCAGGTTCGAGGTTTGGAGTGCCTGTGTTGTTGCTATTCTTAATTGTAGGAATGGTTTTTGGATCAGACGGAATAGGTCTTCAGTTCGAGAATGTACAGATTGCGCAAACCATAAGCTCTGTGTGTCTTTGTTTAATTCTTTTTTCGGGCGGATTGGATACTAAATTTCAGGAAATCAAACCAATAATTGGCCAGGGAGTTGTACTTGCAACTATAGGTGTGCTCTTTACGGCATTAATAACAGGTGCATTTATATATTGGTTGTCAGGAATGATGTTTCCTGCTCTTGGTATTAGTCTGGCAACTGCTTTACTTCTTGCATCTACTTTTTCGTCAACTGACTCTGCTTCTGTATTTGGTATACTTCGTTCGAAAGGATTGATATTAAAAAATAATCTCAGACCATTGCTTGAACTTGAGAGTGGTAGTAATGATCCTATGGCATATATGCTGACACTCATGTTTATGCAGATTATTCGTTCCGGCAGTAATCCTAACTATGGTATTGTAATTTTGATGGTATTTGTGCAATTGATTGTGGGTGGATTACTTGGTTTTATATTCGGAAAAGGAGCAGTAGGAATTATTAATCGTATTCGTATGCAGAATACAGCTTTGTACCCGATATTACTGTTGACCTTAGGTTTGTTTATTTTTGCAGCCACTTATTTTCTTCAGGGTAATGGCTATCTGGCGGTTTATATATCAGGATTGGTTATAGGTAATTCAAAATTCTCTCACAAACGTACCTCAATGAAGTTTATGGATGGTTTTGCCTGGATGAGTCAGATACTCCTATTCCTTACTTTGGGATTACTGGTAAATCCGAGTGAATTGATAGATGTAGCTATTCCCGCACTTATTGTTTCTGCATTTTTAATTTTTCTTGGTCGTCCTATCGTGGTATTTCTCACATTACTTCCTTTTAGAAAAATTGGTTTTAAAGATAAGTTCTATATCTCATGGGTAGGTTTAAGGGGTGCTGTTCCAATTATTTTTGCCATTTTACCATTGGCGGCTGGGGATATTCCTCATGCAAGGTGGATTTTTAACATGGTGTTTGTAATTACTATTGTATCACTGCTTGTTCAAGGAACTTCATTGCCGCTTGTTGCAAGATGGCTAGGGTTAGCTGAGAAACCACCTAAATATAAAGAGTTTGAAGATTTTGATGTGGAGTTTGCTGAAGAGATAAAGTCAGCAATGACGGAGATTTTTATTTCTGAAGAAACACTTAATTATGGGAAGAATCTTATCGAGATGCCATTACCTGATAAAACACTTGTGGTAATGGTAAAAAGAGGAGAGCAGTATTTTGTACCTACTGGGCAGACAGAATTGCATGCGGGTGACAAACTATTGGTTATCTCTGACGATGAGGATGCTCTTAAAGAGACATATAATAATATTGGTATAATGGACTATTCTTATCAGAAGAATAAATAATTGAAGATGAAACATTTAAAGATATTTTCGTTTTTACTTGTATTAGTAATGGGATTTTTGTTTTCGATTTCTTGTAACTCTTGTCAGTCGAGTAAAAAAATCGTTTTAGTTGAACCATATATGCAAAGTTCGCCGCAATTTAACGCTGACAGTGCTTATTCATTTATTGAGAGGCAAGTGGCTTTTGGCCCTCGTGTTCCAGGTACTATGGCACATGAACTGTGTGGAGATTATCTTGTAGCTAAGCTTCAAGAGTTTGGAGCAGAGGTGGTTGAACAGAGCGCTGATGTTACTCATTATGATGGACAAAACATCAGTTTTCGTAATATAATTGGTAGTTATTGTCCGGATGCCACAAATAGAATACTTTTATTTGCTCACTGGGATTCACGCCCTTTTTCAGATGAGGAAAATGATCCGGAAAAACAGAATAAAGCTATTTTAGGAGCTGATGATGGTGCAAGTGGGGTGGGCGTATTACTTGAAATTGCACGTCAATTACAGATGAATCCTTTGGAAATTGGTATTGATATTATATTTTTCGACTTGGAAGATTGGGGTCAGCCATCATTTGAAACAAATTGGGTACAGGGTGAATGGTGGATTAGGGGATCAAGTTATTGGTCGGAGCAACCTCATATAGAGAATTATAAAGCTAATTATGGCATTCTACTTGATATGGTAGGTAGCACAAATGCCACTTTCCTGAAAGAGGGATATTCAGTTCAGTATGCGTCAAATGTAGTAGACAAAATATGGAGTACTGCACATAAGCTGGGGTATACAAGCTATTTTCTTTCTCAGGGTGGTGGATATATCACTGATGATCATCTACCTGTTAATCAGCATCACAGAGCTCCAAGTGCAAATGTTATTAATTTAAAAAAAGATACTAAGACTGGTTTTGCTCCATATTGGCATACACAAAGAGATGATATGCGGAATATTGATAAAAACACATTGAAAGCAGTCGGACAAACCGTAATGGAAGTGATTTATACAGAGAAGAAATAATGCAGACGATTAACGAAATACAACAGGAAATTATTGACGAGTTCAGTATCTATGATGATTGGATGGATAAATATGCATTCATTATAGAACAGGGTAATGCTTTGGAACCACTAGATGAAAAATATAAAACCCCAGAAAACATTATACAGGGTTGTCAGAGCAGAGTTTGGCTACAAACAGATTATAAGGATGGTAGGTTATCTTTTTTGGCAGAAAGTGATGCAATTATCGTGAAAGGTTTGTTGGCTTTGGTCTTGCGTGTTTTCAACAATCGCACCCCTGACGAAATTATTGGCACAGATCTTCATTTCATGAAGGAAATAGGGCTGACGGAACATCTATCTCCCACTAGGTCAAATGGCTTATTGTCAGTAATTAAACAGATTCGTTATTACGCTATTGCGTACAAATCAAAAGAAGGTAAAAACTGATTTATATACAATTATTCAGGGAAATAATATCATGTTTAGATGTTTATTGTTTAACACATATATTATTAAGTTCACTCACCATTTATAAGTGATACATTAATGGTTATTGTATAATTCATTTTTTATCTCTGTTAGACTCATTAATGATTAAAGTTTAACTCATTCACCATTTTTACTTAATTCTTTTGATCTATTTCGTGCAGCATCAAGTACTTCTTCTAAAAGCTTGTCGATATTGTGAGTGTGAAAATATTCCAATCCAGCTTCTGTTGTACCACCTTTACTGGTAATATTTTTAATTAATTCCTCTACACTGTGGTTCTTCTGATTTTGCATAAAGTAGAGAGTCGTTCCTCTTGTTAACTCAAGCAGTAATTCTTCAAGCTGTGAGCTAGGTAAATCAAACTCTTGAATTTTATTCTTGAAAGCTTTTATAAATGCAAGAATAAAAGCTGGTCCACTACCAAAAACAGATGTGAAAAGATCAAAATCTTTTTCTTCAAGTTTTACTACCTTTCCCAGTTTACCTAAGAGATTAAATATCTCATCAGCTTTTTTGCTATTTGGATGATTTGTTTGGAATGCAGTGACTGATGCTTTGTAGGCTACCGCCAGATTTGGCATAATACGTACTATAGTAATGTCTTTACCCAAATATTGTTTAATATAGGCAATACTTTTTCCTGCAACAGGAGATACAATAGTTTTCTCAGAGAGGTCAGTGTCTTTTAATTGGTTGAGAATATTTGCAAGGTCCTGAGGTTTTACCGCAAGCCAAATTACATCAGCATATGAAACAAGTGACTCAAGTTGTTCGTAATAATGTAGATCTACATCTTTTTTACTTCTTGTAAAATAGGCGAACTCAAAGCTTTTATCTTCTTTCAATCCTTGGTAAATTGCATTGGCAAGATTACCGAACCCAATAAAACCCTGCTTCATTATTTATTTATTTTTGATTCGAATTTTGTAAAAGGAATTTCATTCTGAAGAGCCTTAATAATATAATTTTTACGTTGACCATTTACAATCCACATATCTACTCCATTTTTCATACAAACTTCAGCTGCATGCACTTTTGACGACATACCGCCTGTTCCCAGAGTTGACTCTTTCTCCTCTATACAATCCTTAATAGAATCTAAATCAGTTACATTTGTTATTAATTTAGCGTCGGGGTGAAGATGAGGATTTCGGTTGAAAATACCATCAATATCAGAAACAATCACAAGTAGATCTGCTCCCATAATTGTTGCAACGAGTGCAGAAAGCTTATCATTATCACCAAGCACAATCTCTTCTATAGATACTGTATCATTTTCATTTACAATTGGAATATAATCCACTTGCCATAGTCTGTTTATGGTATTTCTTGTATTTTCATTTGCAACCGTATTTTCAAAATCACGGTAAGTGAGTAATATTTGTGCAATATTTAATCCAAATGTGCTGAAAATATCATCGTAAAGCTCCATTAATTTAGTCTGACCAATTGCAGCCATCGCCTGTTTGGAATCCACTCTTTTATTGGAACCATTGATTTCTACGTATTGGCGGGCAGTGGCTATTGCGCCGGACGATACAATAACTATTTCGTAATCCTTTTTTAATTCTACAATTTGTTGCGCCAAACTCTCGATAACAGCAAATGATATTCTGTTTGTACCTGCCGTTAGAGTTGAGGTTCCAACTTTAATAATAAGCTTTTTTTTCATTAATTTATTCTCTGATTTGACCATTGCCATACGCTAACCATTTATTTGTAACAAGTTCCTGAGTGCCAAGTGGTCCACGAAAGTGAAGTTTTTGTGTACTAATGGCTATTTCAGCACCCACACCAAATTGCCCTCCATCAGTAAAACGTGATGAGGCATTGTGATAAACTGCAGCACAATCAACCTGTTGCATAAACTTATCAGCCTTTGCAAGATTATTTGTTACAATTACTGCTGTATGTCCTCCCGAATACCGGTTAATCTTTTCAACTGCATCTTCTAGTTCATCAACAAGTAAAAGATAAAGTTTTGGAGCAAGATATTCTTCATAAAGTGTTGCATCATTATTGTCTTCTTTGATATCACTGCAGATATTTGTTATCTCTCTGTTTCCCCAAACATCAATTTTATTTTCTTTAAGGCTTGATACCAGACTAAAGATCTTTTCATCTAGATTGATTAGGTCTCGATGTATCAGTACCTTATCTAGGGCATTACAAACACTGATACGTTTTTTCCCATTAATAATGAGTCCGGTTGCCATTTCAAAATCAACTTCTTTGTCAACAAAAAGAAAATTGTTTCCGCGACCGCTAATTATAACCGGAACCGATGCATTATCCTGAACAAATTTTATCAACCTCTCTCCACCACGTGGAATTATCAGGTCAATTTTTCTTTTATTATCTCTAATAAGCTGTTGTGTTTCTGCATGAGAAAGATTAAGGTATTCAACGTAACTTTTATCAAAATTATTCATAGAAAGAGCTTTATGCCATAACTTAGTAAGTAGTACATTAGTATTTAAAGACTCTTTTCCACCTTTCAGCAAGATTTTGTTTCCTGCTTTAAACGCAGTTGCAGCCGCTTCAATAGTAACATCCGGGCGCGATTCGTATATTATAAGTATAGTGCCAAATGGGACTGTTTTGTTTATTATACGTAAACCATCTTCACGTGTGAAACTGTATAACTCCTTATTCTCTGGATCAGGCTGTTCAATAACCTCATTAAGAGATTGAATCATACCTTCAATCTTTTTTTTATCTACTTTAAGACGATCTTTCATGGAGTCGTCCATATCAGGGAAAGACCTTATATCGGCAGAGTTAGCCTCTATTATCTCACCTTTGTGCTGTTTTAGTAACTCAGCCAAAGTAGATAAAACATAGTTTTTTAAATTTAAATGCGAATCCATATTATTTCTATAAGCTAAATACGTTTAGGATTAAACTTCTTAAGGGCAGGAAACAATTACAATAGAACTCACTATTTTACATTTGAAATTAAGTAGTACAGCCTGATAGTTATCGATATCCTACTTATTTGCATATCAATCATAAATTAATTAATACACACACTTTGTTGTGAAATTGAAATAAAATAAGGTTCAAAGTTAGCAAATTATTCGTTATTTGTCATTTAAACTTTCTTATAATAGATCTGTCCTAAATTTTTATTTTTTTAAATGATTAATAGCAAGAGAGAATACTCTTAATTTACATGAATTGATATTTAAAAGAGTATTATTTTAATAACTTTCTGAATAAATTTAAAAAGCAATAAGATATAGTTTTAATAACTATATGAACAAATTATATCTGCATCATGACTAATAATTCTCACGTATAATTTATTTTTTAGTACCCAAAAATTCAATCAAAACTACTGCTTGATTCCTTTCCGTATCTTTTGCAGAGTAAATCAATGCTACATTCTTGTTCTCTTTCTCAAGCTTTTGGATCTGCACTATAAGATCTTTTTTATCCAACAACTCCTCTTCATAACGCTTTTGAAACTCCTCCCATTTATAAGGATCATGATTGAACCACTTTCTCAATTCTGTTGAAGGTGCAATATCCTTCATCCATAAATCAATTTTTGCTTTCTCTTTAGAAACGCCACGCGGCCATAAACGATCAATTAATATTCTGTAACCATCATCCTCACTTGCAGCGTCATAAACACGTTTAATTTTTATCATATGATTCTTTTATTTAGAAAGAAATTTACTATTATGATTCAACCCTTTTTCAGGGTCGTGTATTTTCCCGAGTTAGTTAGTAACTAAAACGGGAAATATAACGTCAATGGTAATGTTTACCACAGTCTTGCGCCCAAACCTATCAGAGTTTTTAAATGAAGTTTCAGTTTATTCGTGTTCAACTGTCAATTCCTATCCTGTTAAGGATAAATGCAAACTCAAATGCAGTATCCTTTATACCTTCGTAGCGACCGGTTGCACCTCCATGTCCTGATTCCATATTTATTTTTAGTAATAGAATATTATTGTCTGTTTTCATCGACCTTAATTTGGCGGTATACTTAGTGGGCTCATGAAAAAGAACCTGAGAATCATTTATTCCACCAGTTACAAGCATATTTGGATAATTCTGAGCTTTGATATTATCATATGGAGAGTAGGAGAGAATGTAGTTATAATACTCTTCAATATTTGGATTTCCCCACTCTTCATACTCACCGGTTGTAAGAGGTAAAGTATCATCCAACATCGTATTTATCACATCCACAAATGGCACTTGCGATACAATAGTTTGATAAAGATCAGGTCTTAAATTACTTACCGCACCCATAAGCAATCCTCCCGCACTGCCACCCATTGCAGCAAGTTGATTAGACGAAGTGTATCCATCACTGATTAGCTTTTCGCTACACGCAATAAAGTCTGTAAAAGTATTTTTCTTATTCATCAATTTACCATCTTCGTACCACTGTTCACCCAAATCACTTCCACCACGTATTTGTGCAATAGCATAAACAAATCCTCTGTCGATCAGGCTATACATACTTGCACTAAAATATGCATCAGTACTATATCCATAGCTACCGTAGGAATATAAAAGAGCGGGATTACTTCCATCTTTTTTCAAACCATTCTTATAAACTAAAGCCATAGGAATTTGAACACCATCAGGAGCCATTGCCCAAAGTCGCTCCACAGTATAATCATCCGGATTAAAACCCGAAGGAACCTCCTGTTCCTTTAGCTTCACCGATTCAGCAGTTTCAATATTATACTCATAAAGCGTTGTTGGGCGATTTAATGATGTATATGTGTATCTCACAGTAGACACATCATATTCAGGATTACCGCCAAGAGATGCAGTGTAAACCGGTTCAGGAAAAGCAATTGTTTGAGTCTCACCACCTTCAACCGGCATTAAATGAATTTCTGAAAGTCCTTTTTTACGTAATTCCACTGATATATAATCTTTGAGAACATCTATTCCTTCTATTCTGGCTTCATCATTATGTGGAAGGAAAACTTTCCAAGTAGATCTGTTTTCATACCCTGTGAGCGGCACTTCATAAATCATAGAATTAAGATTATCACGATCTTTGTAACGCACGAAAAACTTCTTTTTATGAGTATATATCGAATATTCTACATCCTGCACCCTAGGCAAGAATATTTTAAACTCATCCAGCGGTCTATCAGCAGAGATATAACGCTCTTCGGAAGTTGTGGAACTTTCACTATCTATAAAAATATACTCTTTGGTTTTGCTGCCCGACACATAAGTTCTGAATTTGGTGTCTTTCTCTTCATATATGAGGGTGCTTTCACGCTCAGTGAGCGATCTTCTGTGTATCTGATAAGGACGCAGAGTTTGATCAATAACGCCATAAAACAAAGTCTGATTATCGTTAGCCCATGTCACAGATGTAGCACCAATTACCGTAAATCCTATCTCCTCGTTAGTATTTAAATCCTTTATTTTCATCACATATTCGGCATAAGAACCTGTTTCATTGAATAGATATGCCACTTTGTTATTATCCTGACTGATGGAATACCCCCCAAAAATAAATGCAGGAGTTCCTTCTGCCATCTTGTTAACGTCAAAAATTATCTCCTCTTCGGCATCTAATGAACCCTTACGCCTACAATAAGTTCGGTATTGTTTGCCCTTTTCTGAGCGACTGTAATACCAGTAGCCATTCTTAAATGATGGATAACTCTCATCATCCTCTTTTATTCTGCCTAAGATTTCATCGTAGATTGTCTGCTGTAACTCTTTTGTAGACGCCATTACATTATTAGTGTATGAGTTTTCGGCATTTAGATAATCAATTACTTTAGGATTGTTTTTATCTTTAAGCCAATAATAGTTATCGATACGTTGTTGACCGAAATTAACAAATGTGTCGGGGTTTACTTCTGCAACGGGAGGTGCAGGAAAATCTGATTGTTTTGATATATTCACTTTTTCTTTATTTGTATTACAGGCAGCAATCAAAATCGTGCTTGTAATAATTATTAAATATAAATGTTTCATGTTTTGTATATAAGTTTTTTAATTGCATAATCTGTTTGATAACTATTTACAGCATCAAATATTGATAAAGGGTTTAATTGTAATAATAATATTCATAACAAATGTACATAATTAGGAGTAATATTGTAGCTTTGAACTTTATTTTTATCATAATGTTATTATTAATAACACTTACATTTTATGCATAAACATGATCATAGTCTAGGCTATAATGATGTGAAAAACATCAAAACCGCTTTCTTCTTGAACTTCAGCTTCACGATTATTGAATTTATTGGAGGATTTTTAACTAACAGTATGGCAATACTATCGGATGCTGTGCATGATTTGGGTGATAGTGTAACCCTAGGGCTATCCTGGTATTTTCAGAAATTATCAAATAAACCCAGTACAAATAAGTTTACATATGGTTACAAACGTTTCTCGTTATTAGGGGCTTTAATAAATTTAGTTATTCTTTTAATAGGTAGCGTGATGATTCTTTTGCATGCCATACCACGGCTTGTAAACCCTCAGCAGCCCAATGTTAAAGGAATGCTTTTACTGGCAGTATTGGGTGTAATAATAAATGGTATTGCTTTATATCGATTGCGCAAAGGCACATCGCTCAATGAGAAAGTAGTATCTCTGCACATGATCGAAGATGTGTTGGGTTGGGTGGCAGTATTGATTGGTGCAGGAATTATGTATTTTGTTGATGCGCCGATAATAGACCCCCTTCTATCTATTGCAATAGCAATATTTATATTGTTCAATGTCTTCCGCAATATGCGTGAGAGTATGAGAATTATCTTGCAGGGTAGTCCATCCAAACTCGATCTTGAAAGGGTCAAAAATGTTCTTCTAAATATCGATGAGGTGAGTGATATACACGATCTGCATGCATGGTCTATTGATGGCGAATATAATATACTCACATTTCATGTAGTACTCAAAAAAGAATTGAGTTCTACTAAACAGCAACAACTTAAAGCTATGATAAGGGAATTGCTATTTGACTTAGGTGCTCACCATTGCACTATAGAATTTGAGTTGATAGGTGAAGATTGTATAATGGAAGATTGTAATTAACGCGAGTTACTCCAGGTAAGTGTATCCGTATAAACCTGAACGATAGTTAGACAGAAACTCTTTTCCCTCTTCAACAGATATTTTACCCTGTTTTACAGAACTCATTACCCATGTTTCAACGGTACGAACCAACTTCTTGGGACTATATTGTACGTACTCAAGTACTTCCGCCACCGACTCTCCATCAATAACTTGATCTATCTTATACCCATTTTCAGTTGTAGATACATGAACCACATTGGTATCACCAAAAAGATTATGAAGATCACCTAAAATTTCCTGGTAAGCACCAACAAGAAAAACACACAGATAATAAGGCTCATTTTTTTTGAGAGAATGAACAGGTAAAAATGAAGAACGATAACCATCCTGAGAAGCAAAATTTGAAATATTGCCATCAGAGTCGCATGTTATATCCTGTAAAGTAGCAGTTCTGTCGGGTTTCTCATCCAAACGATTGATAGGAATAATTGGGAACACCTGATCAATTCCCCATGAGTCGGGAAGCGACTGGAAAAGAGAAAAATTGCAAAAATACTTATCGCCAAGTAGCTTAGAAAGCTGACGCAGCTCCTCCGGTGCGTGCTTTGTCCGGTTGGTCGTAATATTTATTTCACGTGCAATTGAGTAATAAAGCTGTTCTATTTGAGCCCTTGATTTTAAATCGAGCATACCCAAACTAAAAAGATCCAGCGACTCGTCTCTGATCTGTTGAGCATCATGCCAAGACTCTAGCATTCGGGGTTGAGTGAGTGTATCCCAGATTTCATAAAGCTCCTTAACCAATTCGTGATCATCCTCCTGAATATCTTTATCATCAGGCCATTCAGGTAGAGTAGTAGTTTCCAACACCTCAAAAATAAGCACAGAATGATGTGCAGTTAACGCACGACCCGATTCAGTAATGATATTAGGATGAGGAAGTTCGTTCTTATTTGCAGCATCTACAAAAGCTGATACAGAGTCGTTTACATACTCCTGAATAGAATAATTAATACTATTTTCTGTAAAAGAAGAACGAGTGCCGTCGTAATCAACACCAAGTCCCCCACCTATATCAACATATTCAATATTAAAGCCCAGAGAATGCAGCTGAACATAAAATTGAGCAGCTTCACGAAGAGCAGTTTTAATTTTGCGTATTTTAGTGATTTGACTACCGATATGAAAATGAATCAAACGGAAGCAGTCGCTCATATTATTATTTTTTAGAATATCGAGCGCCTCCAGGAGTTCACTTGAATTGAGTCCGAATTTACTAGCATCGCCACCCGAATCTTCCCATTTGCCACTTCCTGAGCTCGATAGCTTCACTCTGATACCAATATTAGGTTTCACCTTCAATCGTTTAGCTATCTTAATTATTAGCTCCAGTTCATTCTGTTTTTCAATAACCAGAAAAACCTGTTTACCCATTTTCTGTGCAAGTAGAGCCAGTTCTATATAACTTTCATCCTTATAACCGTTACAAATAATTAGAGAGTTGTTATCGGTATTAATTGCAAGAACAGCATGAAGCTCAGGTTTAGAGCCTGCTTCCAGACCAATATTAAAACGTTTGCCGCTTGACACAATCTCTTCAACCACCTGACGCATCTGATTCACCTTGATAGGGTAAATGATATGATTTTTAGCATTATATTCATACTCCTTAGAAGCCTGAGCAAAACTTTGAGATATCTTTTCAATACGGTTATCAAG
Source organism: uncultured Proteiniphilum sp. (assembly GCA_964484665.1). Lineage (GTDB taxonomy): Bacteria > Bacteroidota > Bacteroidia > Bacteroidales > Dysgonomonadaceae > Proteiniphilum. The sequence continues at coordinate 60,995 of CAZAFR010000009.1, forward strand.
AATATCGGGAAAACGAATTAAAACAGGTGCAGCAACATCTCTTAAATATAGCTCACGCATGAGGTCATTCAGGTCAACACTAATATCCGACTGTTTGTTGGGAGTAACTTGAACATTTCCCTTTTCGTTAATGGAGAAATAACCGTTCCCCCAGCCATTTATGTTGTAAAGTTCTTCTGAATCTTCAATACGCCACTTTCTCATTACAGCAAAGTTTAAAAGGTGAATCTTAGGATCTGAAGTGCAAAATTAAACAATTATTTTATGATTATGCCTTTGCTGGAGAAAAACAACCCTATGCCGTTATCAAATTAGAAAAAGGTATCTATCAAGTTTAATTTTGATTCTAATTTAGTCCTAATTTAGTTCTAACTTTATTCT
>CAZAFR010000010.1:0-57748 GCA_964484665.1 uncultured Proteiniphilum sp.
AAATCGTTCTCACTTGCAAGCTTGCTTCCTATTTCCTCAACTCTTACAAGTCCTCTTGCTATCTGTCCGTTTTTATAGCTGTCATTCTTAGTTCTGCGTTTAATGGCATTCCAATCTTTGAGTTTTACGGATAAACCAGTACTATAATCTAACTGTCTATATTTCTTTTCGCTTCCGCTTATCTCATAAGCAGCTATACTTATTCTAAAGATTATAGACCGACTTTCACCCTTACTGCTTAACCTTACATTTATTTTCATATTGCATCTGTTTAAGTTCAAATACAAATGTAACTATTAAATAAACCTTCCCCAAATATTTCCCCAAATTTATGATAATTATTGTTACTTTTCTTTGTTTATTGACAAACTACCACTTTAATTAGTGCTGTGTAAGAGTGTGTTATAAAACCAATTAGTTAAAATCGTTATCATAAGTTCGTGTCCTGGTAAGACAACTTTTCAGATTTATCAAGACCCGCCTCCAAAGCGGGTTTTTCTTTTGATACAAACGATTCCGACAAATTATAGTTGCAACTTATTACTACATTTCACTACCTTTTAAAACATATATTTCGTACCAATCGGGCATTTGGTACGAAAAAGACCTTGAATGCAGAAGATGATGTTGTATGACAAAGATTTTAGAAAGGATAGCCAATTGCGAAATGGAAGGCTAAATCTCTACCTATGTCGGGGTTGAAGATAGTCCATCTAGAGCCCTCAGCCAAGGCAGGATTATGAGCTTTCATACCAAAATCCAGTCTTAGTAAAAGAAAATTCAAGTCGAACCTAAGACCCAGTCCATAAGCAACACCCAGTTCCTTATAAAATTTATTTATATTGAATAATCCGCCTGGCTGTTCAACATAATCTTTTATAGTCCATATATTTCCCGCATCCACAAAACCGGCAAGCTCAATAAGATTTGAAAGTTTACGACGATACTCTACGCTAAAATCGAGTTTAATTTCTCCTACCCTATGACCAAAATCATGAGTGATTGAGTCTGTCCCATATGTGCCCGGTCCTAAAGTTCTTGTACTCCATCCTCTTACACTGTTAGCACCTCCACCGAAATAACGCTTTTCAAAAGGCAAAATATCTGAGTTACCATACGGTACGGCAACACCTATTGCAAAATGCGCAGCGATAGTGTTTTTGTCATCTACAGTATACATCGGAGCTATATCAAAATCGCCCTTAATATACTCTGAATAAGGAATTTTAAAGAAAGACTCCCTCCCATCTTTATCCTTCTCACCTGCACCCAAACTTGTAGCTAGTCGTGGTAACCAACCGGCTAACTCTATTCCTGAACGGATTCTGAAAGGTATCTTGGGCATATCACCCCTGGAGATGCGGTTGTAATTAGTATACGTGATATTGTAAGCCGATCGCACGATAAGTTGCTCATCATAACTGTAACGAAGAATAGGATTTACTTCCTCACTTAAATACAAATCCTTAAAACGTTGTGACGACCATGGCATACGAACATATGTAATTCCAATCGGCTCAAATATATTCTGAAGTTTCCACTCCATTGCCGACCACTGAAAACGAGTAGACAGGCTAAAAAACTGCCTTAGATATTCGGGCCGCTTCTGAAAGTTGGTACCAATTGAAAATTCAGTAGAAGCCAAGGGTTGATCTCTCAGTTGCCGCAACATCCATGGCAGAAGTAACTGAGGTATCGACAAAAATGCTTCAGCACCATACTCGTAATAGCTGTTATCTACAAGATCGAGACTGTCTGATCTTATGAATTCATAGGCGGCATTCAATCTTATTCGGAAAGTTTCACCCGCTTTAAAAATGTTACGGTGCTCATACGTTATATTACTAGCTACTCCAAGGTCTCCGGCAGAGTTAGTTCCATCTACTCCAAACTGCATATAGTGAACATTTCCCGGGAATAGCGTTATTCTCGAATCGAGCAAAGAAGAATCATTTCTCTCAACTGTTGTTAAATTTATAGAGGTCTGATTTATTGCTGCCATACCATTAAGTGATGAGTAGGTCCTTTCAACTATACGATCAGAATACCGACGCCCCGGTCTTATGAAAGTGTTATAATAAACCGCGCGTGGTTTTAGAAATGGTTGTCCAGCAGAAATAATCTTTAAGCCCTTATACTCAGTAGTATCCAATAAATTAAACCTTGTTGAATCCTCAAGTATACCGGGATCTACACCATTGATAACTGTTACTTCTCCAATATTATATCGTTTGAAAACCGGCGTTTCTTCAGGATTATTGAGAGAAAGCATAAGATCAACCTCATTTACGCCAACTGCCGTGTCAGCAAGAAAATAAAAGTTGTCTGTAGAAAAATTATAATACCCATTATTCCTCAACGAAGTGGTCATATTTACTCTTCCTTGCTCAAGAACAGACAAGTCGAAAATATCACCCTCCCTGATAATATCAAGACGGTTAGTTCTTTCTAAAATTTTATAAATCGTGGAATCTACTGAATTTATGGTATCGCTAAAATTTCGTATTCTGTGTGGCTCATTACCAACAACATCATAAATAACATTCGCCTTTTTATCCTCCTTTACTACAGTTGTATCCACTACAGCATTCAGATAGCCCTTATTATTAAGATGCAAGCGGATTTGCTCGGCAGAAACAGCAGTAAGTTGTTCATTTAATAATACAGGAGGCTCACCATATTTTAGCATCTGGCGGTTGATCCAAGTGGAATCATCATTAGGGAAATTGTACATATGCAGTTTCCACTTCCCAATAATTGGTATGGATGAGTTTGGTTTTTGTCTTAAATATGATTTAATATTAGATGAGCCAACCCCTCTTACATCAGAGTTTATATCCACTTTATTAAGCAGATAACTACCTTCGGGTACTTTCTTGGTAACATTGCATGCTGCGAAAGTAAGTATTACCAATAAATAAAAAAAGTATTTATTCATCCGTTTATTCATCATCTTCTTTGGGTCTGACAAATCTAAAGAGCTCCCTTAGTGATTGCGCCTGTTTTGTTACAACCACACCCACACCCTGCGTTGTGGGTGTTCGACTATAAAATCGTTCGTTTGCCCTATTAAATGCTCGTAACATCAACCAATTATTTATATCGTACTCCATATCAAACTCACCCATAAATTCCTGCTTAGTAGCCATCATGCTATTGTCACCATAACTCAGGTTTGTAGACATACGCAACCTATTGTTCAACAATCGTGTAGATACATCAACTCCCATTCTCATATTGTCAAAAGTACCGTCAACTGACTCCAGATTTGTACTTACCGACCAGTTGTCATTTAGTGCACTGGAAAATAGGGCATCTAGCCCACGAGACAGTGTACTTGCAGCAAACTTAGTAAACACCGAAGAACCAAGATTCATGTCGGGTGACCCCTGAGAGGGTATAAAACTTCCTGTTGTTGCAAGATAAGCAAACTGCAGAATTTTTGTCTCCTCATCGCTAATAAAACTATTCACGCGCTGCTGAATATCATTTGAACTTTCAGGTAATTCGATATCATATTGTAAATCCATCTCATCAAGATCGCCTCTTATCTTTAGCAGAGCGTTTACCGGAACACGAGTGTTTGCCAGCTCAGATGCAAATGTAGGACTTAATGCAGTCAGATCAGCTCTTACGGGAAGATATGCAATAATATTAAACTGAGTATTTAACGGATCTCCTTCCATCGTAAGCTTACTACCCTCACGAACATTAAAATCAACAGTACGAATATTTTGCAGATTGTAATGAAACTTACCGCTATTAATCACATAATCACCATATAAACGTATAGGAGGCGCTGATTTTGAATTGAAATTGATATTTATCTCTCCTTCACCACTAACCTCAATTGCATTACCGGTTGTAGGATCCAATAAAACAGACGCTTCAAGTAACGGGTTTAAATCAACTGTAGCCCTCATTACAATAGGAACTGCCGTTTGAACTCTGGTTTTCGTAAGGTTCAACTCCTCATCTTTTCTTCTGAGAAAAGCTAATGAGTCTGCCTTATGAGTATTTATATAAACTACGCCACTATACTCCGCAGCCTGTGCTGTTTGAGGAAGCATGACAGTAACCTCTGAAGCACTTTTTGTGGTCAACTTGCCATCCCCGTAAATACCCATTGAAGAACCTGTTACACTTAAATTACCTGAAAGCCTTAGATCACCATGTACCATAAGATCTGTTCGATTTTCGTTATTAAGCAGCATAAAATCGTCCAGAGTAATTCCGGCAGTATACACTATTCTTCCGAAATTTGTATGAGAAAGAGAAAGATTTAGAGTGGCTGTTTTATTATTCTGATCACGAATTACCAAATTTTTGAGACCCACATTGTCTTTTTTTATCTGTATTGTATCTGACACATAGTAAGTTACGTTTGTATATGCCACATTCAGCTCCCCTTCATCAATTTCAAGCCAACCTTCTGTCACAGGTTCCGATATACTGCCCGTAACTTTAATGTTAGAATTAACACGACCTGATAACTGACTTAGAGCACCAACAGTAAGCGGTTGCAATGCATAGAGCTCAAAATCTTCCATCTGAATATTTACTTCCATTGGTAAGGGACTATTGTCACCCGTTGGCACGTAACCCTTTATTTCAAGACTCTTATCACCTTCATTTATAAGGTAAGCCTCAAGATTAAGGCCTGAAAAAGTCTGATCCCAGTTACCATCAATAATTAAAGTGCCGATTGTGTCATTGCGAACAGTTATATTTTCGATTTGTAGATCCTCGGTACTAATCATTGGCGTTTCAAGAGCTTGACGTATACTAATACCTCCATTTATAGAACCTGAAAAATTAGACACATTAAATGCAGTAAGTATATTTGCAAGCTCAGTGTTATTAAAGTAGATGCGTAAATTATCAGCTTCACTTTTTGATGCTACACCATCTATACCCAACAAAAGCATTCCTTCTTCAGTAATTCCAAAGTTTGAAATACTAATCCGATCTTTATTGTAAGCAATTGTTGCATTATTAATGTCGATATTATTGCCATTGAAATCAATCGTAACTGGGTGTATTGTTATATTTGAAATAAGTTCATTAGTCCAATCACGGTCAAAACCCATTGAAATTAACAAATCTCCATCAGCATGACTACCGCTTTTTTCAATATCAAAAATCAGATGATTGATTACAGAGTCTTTAGCAACATTAGTTTTTAATATAGCGTTAATAAATCCATTACTCTGAACTAAATAAGTATTAACATTTACATTTGCACCACTTTGTTTGTTGTTAAAATCAATTTTTGTTTCCCTTATGTCATTATTTCCAAACATTAACCTCGGAATATGACCATTTATTATCAATGAATTATCAGCAGTCATATTTATACTACCGCCTATTGAGGCCTGTTCAACATTATAGAAAGGTAAACCAAAAGTATATGATAAATCCTCAGTATTGTTGAGAAGTATATTGAAATCAAAATTATTTTTGCCTGGAAAATCATTTTCAGCAAACTCTTCAGATTGATAGTTATTATCATAGGATAAATCTGACCCATCAGTTAACGAAATTAATGAAGGCAAATGAGGTTGAATTACCTGCTTAAGCTCCTTCGCAATGGATGAAAAATAATAATCGCCTGTTAACTCTGCCTCCATAAATGAAGACATGATCTGAATTTTTTTACCATCTCCTTTATCTGCAAGTGCCTGCAAATATATTGGGCCGGGGTTATATATAAAACTACTGTCAACAATTGAGGTGTTATCAATTACAAGTGTACCTGACATATCATCAATTGTAGTACCAGAGATATTCCCTTCTATTCGCGTAGTTAACAAAGGTTTATTCCAGGTCTTTATCTGGATGAAAGGACTAAGGTTGAGCCTTTGAACATTTCCATTTACAATGAACCCAAGACTATCGCCAAAAGTGATATCACCAAAGATATCAAACTGATTTAATGGAGAATCAATATTAAGATTTGCCACAACATTAGTACCGGCATAGACACCATTGAAATTCAAATCATTATAAATATATCCTTTATAATCTAACGATTTTATTATGCCTTCTGCCGTTACTGACAGTAGAGAATCTCGTGGAATAACAACATTTGCATTTACGTTCAATGTGGTATTTCCAACTCCCGCTCCTTCGCCAATTATATTAGACACCTGAAAATCATTGACTTTCACCGGACCCTCAAACCTTAAAAGTCCAAAACTATTTGTTATTCTGCCTAAACCATTTAATGTTACATCACCTTGCTTGGTGTTAATTAGAATATCATAATTGAACTTACTAAGTTTACCAACAGCTTTAATTTGCAGGTCAAGATCATCCAAAGCTAATAATTGAGTAGGTGAGTTATATTTGGTTGCCCAAACCGAAATTATAGATTCTAAATCAGATTGAGTGATATGTAAACTATTTATATCTACTTCCAAATTGCTGTTTTCGAAATTACTGTAATCGGAAATCATGCCGGTGATATCAAAACGAGTATCTGTTCCATATTGCAGTGTCAGCTTTTTAAGGTTTGCTGCAGGTAACTGACCGTCAGCAATTATTTCGAATGATAATATTTCATTTAAATCTGATGTTGGAGAATAAAATTTGCTTATATCTTTGGTATCCAAGTATTCACTTATCACAGTAAGTGAAAATTCCTTAGTATCGGTATTAAAGCTAGCACCATTTATTTCGATGACTGATTGATTAAGATTTAGTTGCAATTTATCACTTTTCAATTGCTTACCTTTTCCTAAGACACTAGTTTTTAGACTAGTAAGATATAATTCTGAACTTCTTTCAACAAAATTTAGAATATTAATATCAACCTTCATATCTTCGACGCCTTGAAAATGAGCATTTGCTTTGAAGTTTAAATCATGAATGTTAATATGATTGCTATTGAACTGTCCGGGCGTTTCCGGCTCTGAATTAATATTATAACTTATGGCTCCTTTCTTTAGAATAATTTCATCAGCAGTCAAACGCATCGGATCTTTTTCTTTTTTGAGCTCTAAAGTATCTTCTGATGTTGCAAACGCATCAATTAAAAACTGGAAGTTAAATGGATCATCGGCTGTTTCACGATAAATATTAACATTAAAATTTTCTATTCCGGCTTTTTGTATACTTAGTCTGTTCCTTAAAAGATCAAGAACTTTTATTCTAGCATTGATTTTATCAGCATAAAAAAGAGTGTCTTGCTTCTGGTCTTCAACATACAATCCATTTAATTCAACTGTATTAAACAATCGAATACGAATTCCATCAAGGTTAGTTTCAGTACCAATAATTGGTTCTAGCTTTTCTAATGCATAATTAGCTGCCCATTTCTGTACAGATGAAATACTAAACGTGATAAAGAGTATTATATTGAGTAATATAATACTGATAACTATGATTGCTATTATACGGGAGACTTTCTTTGCCAAACCGAGTCACTTGAAATTGTGATTACAACTAACACTTTTATTATGCAATATTACAAAAAAAGGCTTTATTAGTGGGGTTGGATAAACTTTTTAACCAAAAAAAATAGATTTATTTGTGGTTTTTCCACAAAAGTGAACTATCGCCATAGCTCAGGAACCTAAAATTGTTAAGCAATGCATAGTTATAAATATTTATCCAGTCGCTTCCTACAAAAGCTGAGACAAGTAATAACAATGTACTTTGCGGTTGGTGAAAATTGGTTATCAATGCATCAGGGAAATGAAAATCATAGCCGGGTGCAATCATTAAGCTTGTTGTTGATATAAGTTGATCCTGTTCTGTATGATTAAGATGGTTCAGAATAGCACGTAACGCTGTTAATGGATTGATTGCTTCATTTTCTTCGTATGGATCCCACTGATTAACTGAAAGCTTTTGTGTTTCTGTATCCGGATGTTCATTAAGTTTTTTGCCAATATAGTATAAGCTCTCTACTGTACGCATTGAAGTAGTTCCAACTACTATAAGATCTCCGGTATGATTAATAATCTTTTCAATCGTAGCCTTAGGCACAGAGATAAATTCAGTATGCATTTCATGACCGGCAATAATATCAGATTTTACCGGTTTAAAAGTACCTGCACCAACGTGTAGAGTAACCTCAGCAGTTTGTATTCCTTTTGAAATCAGATGGTTCATTACTTCAGGTGTAAAGTGCAGACCTGCTGTGGGCGCTGCTACAGAGCCCTCAATATGTGAATAAAACGTTTGATAAGTTTCATCATCTTTTTCTTCTGCCGGTCTATTTAAGTACGGTGGTATGGGAAGTTTACCTGCAAACTCAAGTAATTCTGAAAAGGAAAGCCCTGCATTTTCCCAGGAAAACCTGACAACTACATCAGAACTTTTTAATGTTGTGGAATCTGATGTCTCTACCTTTTGCGCATTGATCGTTACAGCAACTCCATTTATATCAACTACCATTGATAAAACTTCATCTTTCCATTTTCTCGCATTGCCAATCATACAAACCCATGAACACGCACCTCTCTGTTGAAAATTAATCACATAATCCTCAGGTTCATATGGTGATAGGCAAAAAACCTCAATTACTGCTCCGCTTAATTTCCTAAAAAGAAGCCTGGCATGAATAACTCTTGTATTATTAAATATTAGTAGACTGTTGTCAGGTAGTTGATCTGCAAGAGTGGAAAACACAGTTGTATTTATTTGTGATTCTTTATAGACCAACAATTTAGAAGAATCTCTTTGTGATAAAGGGTACTTTGCAATTTTTTCATCAGGGAGTATATATGTGAAGTCTGATATTTTTATATTCTGAATATTTTCCTTTTTCATTTTTTTAGTATCGAAAAATCTATTTTCATATTAATTAGTGCATTTATTCAGCAAAAATAGTCAACTTTGCAAGAGACTACAATATTAATCACCAAAACAATCGTTATTGCCGTGATCAAATATAATTAACGCATAACAAAATTTGTTTAATTTGGTGTTATAGAATGACAAATATTGAAATGAAAAAATTATCAACAGGAGACAAAGTGAGATTTCTCAACACAATTGGAGGAGGAATAGTAAAGGGTTTCCAAAGTAAACAGGTTGTTATAGTAGAAGATGAGCATGGTTTTGATATTCCTGTGCTGATATCTGAATGTGTAGTAGTGGAATCTACCTCAGACAACAAAATGGGAAAATTTGCCGAGGAAGACAACTATCAAAAAGAAACTATACAAGATACAAAACAAGAGCTGAAAGATTCTATGCCTGAAGTTAGCGTAGATGAGTCATATCAGCCCGAAGAAACTGCTGAGGGAGAAAAGATTACCGCTTGTCTTGCTTATTTACCTATCGACCTAAAAAACCTTTCCACTAGTAAATACGAATGTTATTTTGTTAACGATAGCAATTACTACCTTTTTTTCAATTATATGAACCGTGAAAATAATATATGGAAAAGTAGATATAATGGTATAGTTGAACCAAACACAAAGATTTTTCTGGAAGAATTTGACAAAACTTCTCTTAATGATATTGAGAAAATATCTGTTCAGTTTATTGCTTTTAAGCACAACAAATCGTATAAATTTAAAAATCCTTGCTCAGTTGAGTTACGTATAGATACGGTAAAGTTCTACAAATTACACAGTTTCAGGGAAAACGATTATTTTGAGGATGAAGCAATTGTCTATTACATTATAAAAAATGATGTCCCTGAGAGAGAGATGCTTATATCAGCAGGTGACCTGGAACGCGCAATGAGAGAAAAAGAAGTTTCAGAAAGAAGGCCTGTAAAACAGACTATTAAAAAAAGAAAAAGCGATCCAATTATAGAGGTTGATCTACATATAAATGAATTACTGGATACAACTGCAGGAATGAATAATGCCGACATACTAGAATATCAATTGAAAAAATTCAATGATGTCATGAAAGAAAATATTAAAAATAAAAACCATAGAATTGTATTTATTCACGGTAAAGGTGACGGTGTTCTCAAAACATCTTTATTAAAAGAATTAAAGAAAAATTACCCTACTTGCTACTCTCAAGATGCTTCTTTTAAGGAGTACGGGTATGGCGCAACAATGGTTAAAATCAAGTAAACTGAATCGAAATGACAAGAAAATTAACATTAATCGTTACCGCAGTTATTTTGTTAACAGGCTGCGATGTTATGAACAAAATTGGGGGAGCCTATCAGCTTACGCAAAGTGACTACAGATATAATTCACTTAGTAATATCCAACTTGCCGGTATAAACCTTGGAAATGCTTCAAGCATATCTCTTTCAAGTCTGGCTTCCATATCAACTATACTTGCCGGAAGTAGTACCAGACAAAATATTCCATTCACCATGACACTTAATATGGATGTAACCAATCCTAATTCAAGTGCCGCATTCCTCGACGCCCTAGATTACTCAATTATGATTAATGATCTGGAATTTGTAGAGGGAAAGATGGACATTCCTATCAGAATTCAACCGGGAGAAACAAGTATAGTTCCGATTCCTATAAGTGTTGATCTTAAAAGCCTAATGAACAGATATTCACAAGATCGGGTTGCAAACGAGATGAGTGGATTTCTTGGTATTACTCCAAACGAAACAAAGATTACTGTTAAACTGTGGCCTAAGCTAACAGTAGGTAATACTCTAATAAAGGTCCCTGCCGCAATTCCAGTTGTATTTAATTTTGGTGGACGAGAAAAGAATTGATTAGTCCTCCTTTTTTTAAAATATAAGGAAAACTGTATCTTTGTATTTTAAAACAAATAAGAAAGATGCAGAAACCCTCGATTCCAAAAGGCACTCGTGATTTTTCGCCTGAAGAAATGGCGAAACGTAATTATATTTTTGATACAATCAAAGAAGTTTATCGACTCTACGGCTTCAGTCAGATTGAAACACCTGCTATGGAAAACCTGTCCACTCTTATGGGAAAATATGGTGAAGAGGGTGATAAATTACTTTTCAAGATTCTTAATTCGGGTGATTTTCTTAAAGATGTTACTGAAGGAGATATTACAGAAGGGAATTCTGTTAAAACAGCTAACAAAATATCTGAAAAAGGATTGAGATATGATCTTACGGTACCTTTTGCACGTTATGTGGTAATGCACCGCAATGATATAACATTTCCTTTCAAACGCTTTCAGATACAGCCTGTCTGGCGTGCCGACCGTCCTCAGAAAGGAAGATACCGTGAATTTTTCCAGTGTGATGCTGATATCGTGGGATCTGACTCTCTTTTAAATGAAGTTGAACTTATTCTGATAATTGATGAGGTATTTTCACGACTTGGAATAAAGGTATCAATTAGGATAAATAACAGAAAGATATTGTCAGGTATAGCAGAAATTATTGATGAATCTGAAAAGATTATACCATTTACTGTAGCAATTGATAAGCTTGAAAAAATTGGCTTTGAGTCAGTAAACAAAGAACTTGCTTCATCTGGTTTTTCAGAATCATCTATTAATAAGTTACAGCCTATTTTAAAACTCAGCGGATCCTCAGAAGAAAAAATAACTCAACTTAAAGAAATATTATCTGAATCTGAAATGGGACTTAAGGGAGTAGATGAGTTGGAGTTTTTACTTGGTAAGTGTAAATTTTTATCACTGAATAATGAGATTGTACTGGATCTAACACTTGCACGAGGATTAAATTATTATACAGGAACTATTATTGAAGTGAAGGCTCTGGATGCTGAGATGGGCAGTATTACGGGTGGTGGCAGATATGATAATCTAACAGGTATTTTTGGCCTTCCGGGTGTTTCAGGTGTAGGCATTTCTTTTGGCGCTGACCGTATATATGATGTTTTGACACAATTAGAATTGTTTCCAAAGAATCTCACACATTCAACTGAATTGATGTTCGTTAATTTTGGCGAGAAAGAAGAAAATTACATATTGCCTTTAATAACCCAACTGCGTAGCTCAGGCATAAGTTGCGAACTATATCCTGAAGCTGCTAAAATGAAGAAGCAGCTTTCATATGCAAATAACAATAAGATCCCATTTGTGGCAATGGTTGGTGAAAATGAGATGAGAGAAAATACAATTACTTTGAAGAATATGAATTCGGGAGAACAAAAAAGTACCTCTCTTCAAGAAATCAAAGATTTAATCATAAGTAACTAACAATTCAAAATATAGTTCGGGTTACTATTGTGTGTCTAACTTGATTGTCAACTTAGGTTAAAAAAATTGCTTAAGTACTACTTAAGCAATTTAACATCTACTGCATTCATTCCTCTTGGACCTCTTTCTAAACGAAAAGTTACCAAATTATTTTCTTCAATGCCTTGCTCTGCATTGCTTTTATGGAAGAAATATTTATTTTGACCATAGGAATCTTTGATAAATCCAAATCCCTTTGTTTCATTATAAAATTCTACTGTGCCTGAAGGTTCCCTTGTTTCTTCTACTTCTTTTGGAGGAATCGAAATCTCAATATCTTCAAGTTCAATTTCATCAACTATGCTGGGTTCGGGACGCTCATCTGTTATTACGCCATTAGCATCTACATATGCAATCATATCTTCAAATGAATCGGCAGGCTGAAGCTTTCTCGCTTCTCTTCTTTGTTGTTTTTCTTTTCTTTTCTGTCTCTTGTTTTTTTCAATCTCTCTTTTACTAAATGAATTTGATTTTGCCATATTTTATATTTAATATTATGTTTGCAAATTTAATAAAAATAATCCACTTTATCAAGTCAGTAAGTGTCAATGACTATTATAAAGCAAAGAGTGTTATGAGAGATTTAAAATCAACAGAAATAAAAATATATTTTTATAGTCCCTCAAAAAACGTTTTCTTTGCACAAATTTAATTCGAATGCTAAGTATTGAAAATCTAAGCGTTGAATTTGGTGGTTTTACACTACTCAACAGTATTTCGTTTGTACTGAATAAAAATGAAAGAGTAGCACTAACCGGAAAAAATGGCGCGGGAAAATCAACCTTGCTCAAAATAATGGCCGGTCTGCAGAAACCCACCAATGGCAACATTTCTTTTCCAAAAGATGCAACTATCGGCTATTTGCCTCAACAAATGGAACTTAACGACAATCAAACTGTTTTTGAGGAGGCCTCCCTGGCTTTTAACCATCTTAAGAAAATGGAGCAGGAGCTGGATCATCTTCATAATCAAATGGCTGAACGTACTGATTTTGAATCAGAAGCATATCAAACTATAATGGAGAGAGCTGCAGACTTGCAGGAACTTTTACAGATGTCGGGGATTCATAATTTCGAAGCTGAAGTAGAAAAAACACTTTTAGGACTTGGCTTTCATCGCAATGATTTCAAAAGACTAACAAATGAATTCAGCGGCGGCTGGCGTATGCGAATTGAACTTGCTAAAATACTTCTTCAGTCACCAGATGTTCTATTGTTAGATGAACCGACTAACCACCTTGATATTGAGTCCATTCAGTGGCTTGAGAATTTCTTAAGTACCCATGCCAATGCTGTAATGCTGGTATCGCATGACCGTGCATTTTTGGATGCTGTAACCAACAGAACAATTGAAATAGTTATGAGTGATATTCACGATTATAAGGTCAATTATTCAAAATATGTAGAATTACGCAAAGAAAGGCGTGAGCAGCAAATTAGGGCGTTTGAGAATCAACAGAAACAGATAAAGGATACTGAAGACTTTATTGAGCGCTTCCGCTATAAGCCTACTAAATCCAATCAGGTGCAATCGAGAATTAAACAGCTTGAAAAGATCGAAAGAATAGAAATTGATGAAATAGATAATTCAAGACTTAACCTTAAGTTCCCACCTGCACCGCGTTCCGGGTCTTATCCTGTAATAATAGAAGATGTTTCTAAATCATACGGCGATCACCTTATTTTTAAAGATGTTACTCTTACTATCGAAAGAGGGGAAAAAATTGCATTCGTAGGTAAAAACGGTGAGGGTAAATCAACTCTGGTTAAATGCATTATGAATGAGATTGATTATGGTGGTAAACTTACACTTGGCCATAATGTTAAGATAGGATATTTTGCACAGAATCAGGCTCAAATGCTGGATGATAACTTAACAGTATTTGACACTATAGATGATGTGGCAGTTGGCGATATACGTACTAAAATCAGGGATATTTTGGGCGCTTTTATGTTTGGCGGTGAGGCTTCTAACAAAAAAGTAAAAGTTTTATCGGGAGGTGAAAGAAGTCGTCTTGCCATGATACGCTTATTATTGGAGCCAGTTAATCTTCTTATACTTGATGAGCCAACAAATCATCTGGACCTAGCATCAAAGGATGTTCTGAAGAAAGCAATCATTGAATTTGATGGAACGGCTATAATCGTATCACACGACCGTGATTTTCTTGATGGACTAATAGATAAAGTATATGAGTTTGGAAACAGAAAGGTGACTGAATATATTGGAGGTATTTATGATTATCTATCTAAAAAGCAACTGGATAATCTGCATCAGTTAGAACTTTCAGCTTCACCTACCTCTTCTGTATCAACTGCAAACCAATCGACAGACTCTTCCAATAAACTCTCTTATCAGGAACAAAAAGAGCTCAGTCGCAAACAACGAAAGCTAGAAAGAGAGATTGAAGATATAGAAGATAAAATCGAAAAATTAGAAACTGAGGTTTTGAAACTTGAGACAGAGTTAGCCACACCGGAAGGTGCCGCAGATGCAAAAAAGTTACAAAAGTATCTTGAAACAAAAGATCATCTGGAAAGATTTATGACCAAATGGGAAAAATTAACATTAGAATTAGAGAAATTCATCCAATAAATTGTTATAAATAGATGGCTAATTTAAGCAAATTCATTTTAAACAGGATTATGGGATGGAAAGCAATAGATCCATTTCCTAAAATACCTAAGTGTGTGATTGCAGTAGCTCCTCATACAAGTAACTGGGATTTTGTAGTTGGAAAACTCGCCTATTCATCTTTGGGGCGTAAGGCTAATTTCTTGATTAAAGCGGAATGGTTTGTCTTTCCTTTCAATATTTTCTTTAAAAGTATTGGTGGTATTCCTGTAAAAAGAAATCGTAGTGAATCGCTTACAACCAAACTGGCAGAAGAGTTCCAAAAACGTGACTGGATGCATCTTGGTATTACCCCCGAAGGGACACGAAAGCCTGTGAAAGATTGGAAAAAAGGGTTCTATTTTATCGCTTATCAAGCCAATGTACCGATTCTTCTTGTAGGACTTGATTATGAAAAGAAAGAAGCTAAGATATTGGAAGTATTTAACCCCACCGGTGATTATAAAAACGATATTGTAAAGATTAAATCTTATTTCAAGAATATCAAGGCAAAAAAACCGGAAAACTATATACCCTGAAATATAATAGCTTGGACTTCATTTGGAAGTTTAATAAAGTAGTAATGCATAAATTTACTCATCAAAATCCAGAGTCAACTGAATGGCAACAGCCGGCAATATGTTTAACTCAGCATCCGATTTTTTAAGTGTTAAACCCATTAAACGTATTTTTTTTTCTTCAATATCAGTTACCTGAAGCAACAGCTCCTTCCCCAGTTCAAAAAGCTTCTCGTAGCTATTTACATAATAGTTTACAGTTTTACTTCTGGTAATCTGTGTAAAATCGGCATATTTTACTTTCAACGTAACTGTTTTGGCAAGGAATTTACGTTTCTTAGCCCTTCGGTGCACTTCATATGCAATTTGATCAAGAGATCCCAAAATATCAACTATCTCATCAAGATCATCCATAAATGTAACTTCTGCACCCAGAGACTTACGCACTCTTTCTGACTCAACCTCCCTGTCATCTACTCCTCTCGCAAAATGCCAATAAGAACTTCCTGCTTTCCCAAACTCCCTAACAAGATCTATCTCAGACCACTGCTTTAAGTCGTGACCTGTGTGTATTCCTAACTCAGCCATACGCTTGGCTGTAACTTTTCCAACACCAAAAAACTTATCTATTGTCAAACTCTCTACAAAAGCTTCCGCTTTATCAGGCTCAATTACAAACAACCCGTCGGGTTTTCTGTAATCTGAAGCTATCTTTGCCAGAAACTTATTATATGACACCCCTGCAGAAGATGTTAAATGTGTACGGTTGAAAATTTTTTGCTTGATCTCTTTAGCCATTAAAGTAGCAGAGCGAGATCCTTTATTGTTTACCGTAACATCCAGAAAAGCCTCATCAAGCGACAGAGGCTCTACAAGTGAAGTGTATTCATGAAAAATCTGCATTATCTGGTTCGAAACGTTTCGATATACATCAAACCTTGGTGGCGCAAAAATAATGTGAGGACATTTACGAAGTGCTGTTACCGAAGGCATTGCGGAATAAACACCATATTTTCGAGCTTCATAACTGGCAGCCGCTACTACACCCCGTTTTTCACCATACCCCACAACAAGAGGTTTACCGCGATATTCAGGATTATCTCGCTGCTCAATTGATGCATAAAAAGCATCCATATCAATATGGATTATCTTTCGGTTCATGATATAAATATTACCTAACAATTACTTTAGGCGCATCTAATATTATCCCAAATATAAGGTCAATTTATTAGAATTCAAACAGATTATTCACATTTCACTTCTATAATATCATTAATATTGGTTGTGTATTCTTTAGAAAGATGATCACGGCGCATTTTAAACGTTTGTGCATCCATAGAAGCTAATCTGACTCCTCCCTTTGTCCTATGATTAATTAAATCAATAGCATTCATCAGTCGCCCATGATGCGGATTAGAGTTCATCTCAGGAAAAAGTGCAGGCTGACGGTCTTGCGTATCTATAAAATCGTATAACGTGACCCCTGCCCTCTTGTAATATCTGTGAGGTTCATAAATATGTTTTAATCCCGCCACCACAAAATCAACAATTTCAAGCGTTGATGAAGTTGGGAATGGCAGTCTTACTTCCACACTGCGAGCAATTGGCTCCTCACTATCCCGAAAGAAATTAGTTTGCAAGAATAGCTGTAAACGACAGCATAGAGATTGTTGTGCTCTAACCTTAGCGGCTGCAAGTGAAGCAAAGGTTATCAAACGCTCTTTTACCTCATCCCATGTACCATACTCTTTTTCAAAAGTACGAGTAACAGAAAAGCTCTTTGATTTTTCGAGATCTACTATATCAATAGAAGGAATTCCTTTAAGTTCGCGCTGCAGATTCACACCTGTTATAGTCATATTAGCCCGCACCCATGACTCAGGCATCTGAACAAAATCAATAGCTTTGGTAACCCCAACTGCATTCAATTTCATAACACTTCTTCTACCCACTCCCCAAATATCTTCAATTGAAAGCCATCTTAATGCTTTTAGTCGCTTCTCCTCACTGTCTATCACATGACATCCACCTGTTTGTGAAGGATATTTTTTTGCAATTCTATTTGCAATCTTAGCTAAAGCTTTTGTGGAAGCTATACCAATACCGACAGGTATACCGGTCCATTTCAACACTCTATTCTTCATTTTAAGGCCATATTCCCGCATATCTTCTTGAATACCTGAAAGATCAAGAAAACATTCATCTATGGAGTAAACCTGCTGGTTTGGAGTAAAATCCGAAAGTACAGACATCACCCTTCGACTCATATCTCCGTAAAGTGCAAAATTTGCTGAATAGACAGCCACATTATGTTTCTTAAATAATTCTGCAGCCTTAAATGCGGGAATTCCCATCTCGACACCAGCTTCCTTAGCTTCATTGCTACGCGCAATAACACAACCATCATTATTAGAAAGAATAACAACAGGCCGACCGTTCAAAGAGGGGTTAAACACCCTTTCGCACGATGCATAAAAATTATTACAATCTATCAGCGCTATCATTTTAGCTATGCTTCCTTACAGAAAAAACTATAATTCCCCATACCAAGAGTGTATTCTCAGAAGTGATAGTGATTGGCTGAAATTCAGGATTTGAAGGCAATAGTCTGCAAACTCCTTTTTCAATATCTATCCTTTTAACTGTAAACTCTCCATCCATGTAGCAGAGGGCTATTTTGCCATGAGACCACTCTTCCGCCTTATCCACTATAAGCAGGTCACCATCGTTGAAATCGCCACTCATCGAGTTTCCTTTAACTCTTGCATAAAACGTGGCTTCAGGATGCCTGATAAGCAGTTTGTTAAGATCAATACGCTCACTCACAAAATCATCTACGTTTGTAAATGGACCGGCAGATGCCACTCCGGCCAACGGAATCTCTAATTCCGTAAATTCCGTACCGTAAATCTCCAATTGCGGCGATGTGAATACCTTCTTCATACTGCAAATGTACACAAAAAAGGAGATAGCCCATACTCCAATATTAGAACTTATTTATTATTAAAAGTTAGAAATTTAGGAATAATTAAAACTATAATTTACTTTTTCCATAACAAATTCGTAACATCCAATTTTTATTGGTTACATTTGCAATAATAGTCGAAATTTAATGTCATATAGTTAATTAAATACATAGAACAAAAGCATAACAAGCAAATTACAGATTGATATGAATATTAGCAAAAGAAGCATGGCTAGGTCGCTCAGACTTATCTCAACAGATCGGCAAAGAACAAATATACTTCGTGTATGGGAACAGAAAACAATCGCTTATCTTGTACAAAAAGTACCTACTTGGATATCCTCTGACGGACTTACTGCAATTGGATTTTTTGGGAATTTATTGGTCGCAACCAGCTTCGTGTTGGGAGCATATGTTAACAGATACTGGATGCTCCTTTCGCTATTAGGTTTTGTTATTAACTGGATTGGAGACTCGCTTGACGGTAGGCTCGCATATTACCGAAACAAACCTCGTAAGTGGTATGGTTTTTCACTAGATATTACAATTGATTGGATTGGTACAATACTTATAGGCACCGGTTTCATTATTTACGCATCGGGTGTATGGAAATTCGCAGGATTCTTCTTCGTTGTATTATATGGATGGGAAATGATTACTGCACAACTACGTTACAAAATAAGCGGGAAATATTCTATAGACTCCGGCATCTTCGGTCCTACTGAAGTACGTATGGTAATAGGTTCCATTATTTTACTTGAAGTATTTATTCCGGGCTCTATCAAGTATCTTGCAACTGCAGCATGTATATTTCTATTGATCTCTAATCTGGTTGAGACGCGTAAACTTCTCAAACTCGCCGACCGACAAGATAAAGCAAATCTTCGTATAAAAGAAGAAGAAAAGAAAGCCTTGCATAAGGAGCATGCATAATTAAATAAAAATCTATACCTTTGTGAAAAAATGGAGGTATGATACAATCAATGACGGGATACGGCAAAGCTGTTGCAGAATTTCCCAACAAAAAAGTTACTATAGAAATAAAATCCTTAAACAGCAAGCAATTTGATCTTTACACCCGTATTCCAAATTTATATCGTATAAAGGAGATAGAACTGCGCAATTCACTATCTCGCATTCTTGAGAGAGGGAAAATCGACCTTACAATGAATGTGGAAGTGTTTTCTAAAGATGTATCTTCAAAAATCGATTACAACGTATTAAATAAATACAAAGAGGAAATAGAACAATTTGCTCTTAATTATAATATTCCTACACCAACTGATTGGTTTTCGGTACTACTGCGACTTCCTGATGTAATGAAACAAGACATAGAAGAGCTTGATGATGAGGAATGGAAAGTGATTGAGAATTCAATAGAAATTGCTGCAAATGAAGTAATTTCATTCCGTAAGCAAGAAGGAGAGATGCTTGAAAATGTTCTTAAAGAGAAAATCAACAATATCAAAAACCTGCTATTAAAAATTAAACCATTCGAAGAAGAAAGAATAGAAAAAATTAAGAGTAGAATATATGAAGGGTTGAGTCACCTTGAAGGGTTTGAGTTTGATAAAAACCGATTTGAACAAGAAATAATATATTACTTGGAAAAATTAGATATAAATGAAGAAAAAAACCGTCTAGCTCATCATCTTAATTATTTTGATAAAACCCTCAAGTCAAATCAGTCACAAGGTAAAAAGCTTGGGTTCATAGCACAGGAAATAGGACGTGAAATAAACACACTTGGATCTAAGTCAAATCAATCTGATATGCAGCGGATTGTAGTTCAAATGAAGGATGAACTGGAACAGATAAAAGAACAAATATTAAATATTTTATAATAAAAGAATGGCCAGACTAATTATAATCTCTGCCCCTTCAGGAGCCGGAAAATCAACTCTTGTCAGATATCTGCTGACTCAAGAATTAAATATACGGTTCTCCATTTCTGCTACAAGCCGTAAACCACGGGGAGAGGAAAAGAGCGGGGTCGAATATTATTTTTTGACGCCTGGAGAGTTTCGTGAACGAATCAAAAATAACGAATTTCTTGAGTATGAAGAGGTATATCCTAATAGATTTTACGGAACACTCAAATGTGAGGTGGATCGTATACTTAAAGAAGGATTCAATATAGTCTTTGATGTTGATTGCATCGGCGGTCTAAATATAAAAAAAATATACGGAGAACAGGCATTGAGCGTTTTCATTATGCCTCCATCAGTTGAAGTACTCCGTGAGAGACTCGAAAAAAGGGGTACAGATTCTCCTAAAATGATTGAAAGTCGTCTCGATAAAGCAGAATATGAAATGAGCTTTGCTCCCCAGTTTGATATTACAGTCTGCAATGATGATTACGACAAGGCAAGAGCTGAGATTCTAAAACTGGTTTCAGACTTTATTCAAGAATAAAATAACTTTTGAATTATAATGTTTCATTACAAGATAACTACAATTCTTGCTGTTTTAATTTCACTATATTTCTCATTGGGAACATTGAAAACATTGAAAAGTTATTACAACTGATATGCAAAAGTTCTTAGAAAAATATCTGCTCCCTATTGCGATGATATTAGGGATAGCATTTTACAAACAACTTTCGGTATTATCACCTTTTCTACCCTTTCTTCTTGCAATAATGTTGTTTATATCTTATTGCCGGATAAGCTTAAACGATATCAAATTAACCAAATTCCATTACATACTACTTGCAATACAATATTTTGGCAGTGCTCTTATTTATATTTCTTTGCGCCCTATAAATGAAATCCTAGCACAAGCTGTAATGATATGCGTATTAACCTCAACTGCTACATCAGCACCTGTTGTGGCCGGTCTGCTTGGAGGAAGCATCTCAGTAACTGCAGCATATTCAATAATAAGTAATTTATCTATTGCACTTATAGGACCTTTGTTTCTATCAGTTGTAGGTGGAACAAGTGAAAATCTCTCGCTTTTCTCCTCTTTCTTGCACATATTTTTGAGTGTAATACCAATACTTATATTTCCCTTTATTTTAGCTCTTCTACTTCAAAGGACCTCTCCAAAAATTCATAAAAAAGTTCAAAACGCTCAAATTGTATCTTTCTATATATGGGCAGCTGCATTAACAATTGTAATAGGTAATGTTATTCAATACGTAAAATTACAAGACAATGGCAACTACACATTGGAGATAATTATTACGACAGCATCATTAATTCTCTGTCTGTTACAATTTTACTTCGGGAGACTTATCGGCAAAAAATTCGGCAGAACTGTAGCAGGTGGACAAGGATTGGGACAAAAGAACACTGTTCTTGCTATCTGGCTCACTCAAACATATCTAAACCCTCTGGCAACATTAGGACCGGGGACTTATGTTTTATGGCAAAACCTTGTTAATTCGTGGCAGATTTGGCGATATGCTAAACAAAAACATGAAAATTGAATGTTTTTTTATACAAAAAAAAACGGATGAGAGACTATTCAAATAGTTGTATAAAAAATACACTATTTAACTCATGAAAAATAGAAATTAACCTATTTAATAAACTTTTATTATCTTTGCTCAAATAACGGTTGAAACAATGTTGTGAAACAATATAATGAAATCAAACACTAAAGTAGCTCAATTTATTTTCATAGTCGTACTTACAATGACTTTCTTACTTAGCGGTTGTTTGCAAAACAATAATAAGCAAGGGCACGAATGGGACGTACAAAAACAACAGTGGAAAATAGAAATGGACAGTGCCTTCCCCAAATGGACGAACGACACAATAGAAATAAATAAAAGAATTAGCTATTTCCAACAGTCTGGTAATAAGTTGGGTGAGCAAGCAATGTTACGCCATTTAGGCTATATTAACCGTACAAACTCTCAATTCCGCCCAGCCATTGAATATCACTCTCAATCACTTCAGTTATCTTATGAACTGAATGACACTGTTCTAATAACAAATGCACTCAATGAATTAGGTACCGACTTTCGCAGAACGGGGGCTTATGATGAGGCTCTAAATTATCATTACATGTCACTTCAACTATCTGAAGCCTATACAGGTAGCGACATAAACAGTATAACGCGAAATATTGCATCATCATACAACGGCATTGGTGTTATTTACAGTGCCATGAACAACTTTAAAGAGGCAATACAAGCCTACGAGAAAGCACTGGAGATTGAGGTCTCTAAAGACAACTTTAGAGGAATGGCAATGAATAATGCAAATATTGGTTCAGTCTATTTTGATTTAGGTGAATACGAAAAAGCAGAAGAATACTTCCACAAATCGTTGGATAATAACATACAAGCTAATGTTCCAATGGGTATTGCCCTCTGCAACATAAATTTAGGGAAAGTCTATGAAATAAGAGGAGAAGATGGAGCAGCATTAGAAGAATTCCATAAAGCATACGAAATATTATCGGAACTGCCAGACAAATGGCACTGGATTAAGTCGGGCCTTCACCTTGGAGAAGCTTACATGAAAATGGACAAACACAACATAGCGTGGGAGTATCTTGATGAAGCACTACGAACCGCTTTGGAGTTAAATACTGCCTCTTATATACAAGAAGCATACGAGCTACTTTCAAAGTATCATTACAGCAGGGGCAACTATAAGCAATCGACCGATGATTTAAGACTAAGTCTTGCCTATGCCGATACTGTCAGTTACAATCTTGAGGCGAACCGTCTGTTGGAATCGAGAATCAATTATGAAACTGAGAAATACACACGACAGATTGAAGAGCTTGATCTCAAAAACCAATTTCAGGCAAATCGCAGAAAATACTATATACTAACGTTAATATCCATTACGGCAGTTCTGATAGCTATTTTACTTATTATTCTTTACAAACGAAAACTGGATAAACAACAGGTAGAAGAGATAAAAAAGTTAGAAAAGATGCGTTCCGACTTTTTCACTAATCTCACCCATGAACTTCGGACACCCATAACCGTAATTAATGGCTTAAACCAACACCTGATGCAGAAAGTTGGAGATGATTGCTTTGCCGATGCTCAAGACCTTAAGGTAATGCAACGACAAGGGCGACATCTAATTCATCTGGTTAATCTTCTGCTTGATTTCTCTCGTTCTGAATCGGGTGTAATTAAACTCAAGTGGCGTAACGGCGATATGGTAGATTTCCTTAAAGCGATAGCAGAATTCTATGTTCAATATGCCAAAAACAAAGGAATAGATATGTTTGTCTATAGCGAAGAGTTGGATCTAATAATGAATTTCGCACCTTTATCAATAAAGAGAATTATGGACAATCTGCTGTCAAACGCCATTAAAAACTGTTCTTCCAAAGATCAAATTGTAGTTCATATAAAGCATGATAAAGAAAAAGATAACTGCCATATTATTGTTAAAGATACCGGTAAGGGTATTTCAGAGAAGGATCTGCCAAATATATTTGAACTCTACTATACAGGAGATTCCCCCGTTGGTTATACCGGCATAGGTATTGGTCTGGCACTCACAAAACAACTTGTACAAGAAATGGGAGGCACAATAGACGTTACCAGTACTCTTGGAATTGGAACCGAATTTACTATAACTCTGCCGATTTCCAATGCTCCTATTCCGCAGGATGAACAGGAAAAATTTGTTGATGATCCATTATTAATAAACGACTCTGCACTTAATTTCGAAACTAACGATGAAGATTCAGATACATCATTCTCGTTAAATGGAAATGGTAAGGAGACTATCCTTATAGTCGAAGACAACAAAGATCTCTCTCATTATATTTAATCTATTCTATCCAGGCAGTATAGAGTAATTCACGCTTCCAACGGTGAGGAGGGTTTGCTTGTAGCTGAAGAGCATATCCCCGATCTTATTATCACAGACGTTATGATGCCCAAGAAGGATGGATACGCTTTCACATCTGAGTTGCGAAACTCAGTTGCTATTTCACATATACCGGTGATTATGGTTACCGCAAGAGTGACTACAGAGGACAAACTTGAGGGACTGAAATCGGGTGCTGACGCATATATAGCCAAACCTTTTGACGAACGAGAACTCTTGGCACGTATCCGTCAACTGCTAAAGAGTCGCATGCTCCTCATGGAAACATATCGCGTCGCCTTATTGTATAGTGACAAAAGCAATATAGCTGAGACCAATAGCAATATGGCATTTATCTCCAAACTCTCTGTGATAGTCAACAAGCATCTAGATGATCAGGAATTTTTTCCCGACGGGCTCACAGCCGAAATGCACTTGAGTGAAGCACAACTAAATCGCAAGCTAAAGGCGATGACAGGACATACTATTACTTCGTTTGTAATGCGTGCTCGTCTGAATCACGCAAAACAATTGCTTGCCAAACGCAACATGAATATCACTGAAGTAGCATTAAGTAGTGGGTTTAGCGACCTTAGTTATTTCTCCCGATCGTTTAAGAAGGTTTTTGGATACACTCCCTCTCAATTCATTAAAATTCCTGAGAACCAGGTTGAATAATATCAAACCAAAGATTGGACATCCTCACTCTTTGGATGTCAGTTAATTAACTATATAAAATGCAGAAGTAGTACAAACTTGCAAGTAAAATTGCAGGTTTTGTGCTACTTATTGTCGATTTATTGAAAGCTATAAATCTCTTAACACTATATGTTTGCCTCAAAACATAAGAATATTAATTATTTGTGAAAAGTATAAAAATTATTGAAACTATGAAAACAAGAAACATTTTTTTAACAATGCTAATGCTTGCGCTAGTTATACCTGCACAAGCACAATTGGGAAAGAAGTTACTAGAAAAAGCAAAAGAGACGGTTGAGAAGGTGGCTGACGAAAAAGCACCCGAAACAAGTCAAACTGCATCGGGAGAGTCTCAAATCAGTACAAAGAATCTACTTGGCAGTACATTAACAAAAGCTACAAAGACCATATATGTGTCGGAGGCAAATGGAAGTAATCGAAACGACGGTAGCAAAAGTTCTCCACTGAAGGATATTCAAAAGGCGGTAAATGATGCTCCCGAAGGAGCTTTAATTCAGGTGGCACAGGGCAACTATCTCGGCAATCTCGATAGAGGGTATATTGAAATCAAAAAATATATCTCTATTGTGGGTGGATATTCTGATGATTTTTCTGAGCGAGATCCAATAAAATATAGAACTATGATTCAGCCTCCGGCTAATGCAGGTGGCACAAATGCAAATTATGGATTGCTGGACATTTATGTTAAGGGCAATAGAAATGGGGTGGTACTTATTGATGGGTTCTTTCTTGACAAAGGATTTATGAATCGATATCGAATTAATGACTCAAGCAATCCTAAAACCGGAACCCCCGAAGGATGTGAAACGGGTCTAATGGTACCTCCCGGATTTGATTCGGGAATTCCTACAATGCGAGCACCTACTTCCGTTTCGGGTCAGTTGATGCACGGGGATGTGGAAGGACAGGTGACTATTCGCAACTGTGTATTTATGAATGGGTGCCATTTCGGTATTCAGATGGGCAACTTGGGGGGACATTTTGATATTTACAACAATATTTTCCTTGCCAATCGTATGGCTGCATGTGAGGTACGAAGTATGAACAAGAATGTGAGCGAAGTATCGGTAGATTTTCACAACAATACGGTACTCTTTACCTGGAGACGCGACCCAATGCCGGAAGATAAGGATATGGGCTATGGGTTCCGCTACATGACCGGCGTTAATGCTAATGTGTATAATAATATCTTTGGTTGTACCGACTTTTCGGCTTTAGATAGAACATATATCGATGCTGACAAAAACAAAGAAGCAGAGCGCAAAACATCAGCCTGGAATAATCTTTTCTTTGGAAATATAGAGGCCGATTTAGCTCTACCTTCGGGGGGAGGTAAATTTATGCGTATCTTCTCTAAACAGTTTGAGGATGTGGAGCAATTAGTGAAGTATGAGAACAATCGCGAAATGAGCGAGTCTGAAATTGAAACACTATCCAAGCATATTGATGCTCCTTATCTTAAAGGATTTCTTAGTCAGGAAGGTAGTTCGGTAAGTAGTTATAATCCCAATTCATCAGAAAACATTTTGCGCTCAGCATTGGGAATGAATCAGCGTGGCACTTCAAGCTTCACAGTCTCTATGTATGCAAATGGATATCCGGCTGACATGGGTACCAAATTGTTTGGAGCTTTAAATGAATATGGAGCTCAAATTCCAAAACAATGATTGAAAAAGTAAAAACAATGTACGACCTCATAGTGGAGAAGTTTTCAGCTTCTCCATATGGTCGTCATCAAGCACAAGCATATCGCAAAATACGTGCACTAGCGGACGAGTGTGACTCGGTGGCTACTATGACAGCACGCCTTCAGAATGAGGGCTACAACAAGCTCCCTGCCATTGCTCTAATGACTGACAAGATAGAAGCTCATTATCAAGCTGCTATAGAAAACGGACTTGAAGAACACGCCGCTATATATCGCCGTGTTCTCGATGATATTCATATCAACCCCGACAATGCTTATCAGACAGGCTTTTATGACGAAGTACGGCAGGCTAACGAGCGTTATGCCAAAACTCTTGAACGTCTTATCGCCTGCTTTAATGATTATCTCCATTTCAAAGTAAAAAATGAGCTACCGCCAAATATCGAAGTTGCTTTAAAAGAGTGGAAGAAAGAGAGGCGAAGCTTTTCCGAAGTTATTTATCAAAAAGCATTTCGTAGCCATTTTGTCTGCTCCGATGACTTTCTTGAGAGCTTTGTCAGAGAGTACGAGTCACTTACAACAGTAAAAACAACAGAATCAACCATTGTAGAACATAGTCGGTTTGAAGAAGCTTTCGATGCCATAAAGAAAGATGAATCCCGTCGTCTCTCAACGGCACTTATCGAGCTTCCAAAATATCTCCGTGCAGCAGCCATGAGCATAGCACCCGTTTCGGCCGACGATGATTATGAATACATAAATATTGAATTTGAAAATTAAATATAATGGATGAAATATTAAAATCTACTCTAAAAGTCTATCTCGACGCATTTGATTCATTCCCCTGCAACGATACAAAGATAAATGCTGAGGTGGAACAGTTTAAGGAGGAGTTAACCTGCTTTGCTCAATCATCCAAAGATGTTATTGCCTTCATGGAAGAATATGAAACAAGAGGGTATGGCAAACGATATTTAGACCTCTTTGGCAAGATAGCGCAAGCACAAGCATCCAACATGACTGTGGAAGATATTGAACAGCGACAACAAATTACTCCTGTTGAGTTTGTAGCTCAATACAATGAAGCTTATAATGCGGTGAAAGCCTCCAAATATCGTGTAAAAGCAGAACAGGCTTATCGAAACCTATTTGAACTTGCAGAACAAAGCGAGGACATGATTGATTTCAACATAGAGTGTGAGCGTCGTAACCTTCTTTTCAAACTTTCTGCCGATGATGCTGTGGAACAGAGTGAGTTTGTAATGGAGGCATCCGATCCTCTTGATAAAGTTTCTTATCCCCAATATGCAAATAGAATACGGCATTGGATGAAATCTGTTAGTGATGCCGATATCACCTATTATTCAGAAATAGAGCAAGAAGACACTGCCCGCAGAGCTAATAGAGAAGCACAACGATTGTTTGTGATAACTGCAATTGCCACTTTTACCACAGAATATGTTGCGTTTAAAACCCAATTGCTTGCTGCAACCAACAACCGTACAATACGTGAAGCTCTTAAAGGCATGATGCATAAAAAAGAAAAAATAAAGCAGCTTATTACTGATATACTACCTACTTTTGGTCTAAGTCTTAAAACAATTTTTGATGATAAGTACTATCGACGATTGCTACTCTCACCTACCAGTCTTGATGCTACGGGACGTATAAAACGTTGTTATCACCCGCAAAATATTGAAGCTTTTAAGGAGATCATCACTGAAGAGATACTCACCGATAAGTCTGTTGCCGAGTTGGTATTTCGCCAAGCCCACACCCCTCTATGCTTCGCACTCAAGTGGCGCGATAAAGAGGTGTCTCGAAAATACGAAAGAATAGCTGAAGAGATGAATGCCAGTCTTAGTTATTATAGAAATATTCAATAAAAATAAAATTATTAAGAATAATCTTTCAATTAATTCAACTTTACAAAAACACTATCCCGTAAAGTGTGTAAGTAATTAATCAGATTATGGGAGACTCCCTTTACAAATTAAACCTCTCTTTCCTTCTGTAGGAAAGTATTCCAATAATTCCTATTATTACAAAACCAATTGCAATATACATAAAAACAGAAGATGAATTATCGGTTTGTCCATAAGAATGCATTCCGCTAAGAAAATAATTTACGCCTAAGTAAGTCATCAACACAGAAGAAAACCCTAATACCGAAGTGAAATTAAATATCCAATCGTTGTTCCATTTTCTCACCATATGTAGATGAGTTACAATAGAATAAACTATTATAGTAATAAGCGCCCATGTCTCTTTAGGATCCCACCCCCAGTACCTTCCCCACGATTCATTTGCCCAAACAGCACCAAGGAAAGTGCCGATAGTCATAAGAGACAATCCTGTCAGCAGCGACATATTATTGATAATACTAAGTTCTCTTATTCTTAAAGTGGTGAGCTGACTCTCTTTGCCAAATGACATTATTAATATATTAGTGAGCCCCAGTAAAAAGCTAATACCAAAAAAGCCGTATGCGGCAACTATCACCGCAACGTGAAACATTAGCCAAGGCGAATTTAAAACAGGAACGAGAGTATTAATCTGAGGATCCATCCAGTTGAGTCCTGAAACAAAAAGTATAACACCTCCAAAAAGCGTTGCAAGAGCCAGTGTGAGTATATTTTTCCTTCCAAATATAAAACCTGCTAATACAGTTGCCAAAGCTACATATACCATGGTTTCATATGAATTACTCCATGGCGCATAACCTGAAATATACCATCTCATTCCCATACCGTAGATATGATAAATGAAAATTATAACTAACCCTATAATTAAAACAACACTTACAAAGTGAATCCATTTTCTTTTTTTTATCTGCTGCAAAAAAGCTAAAACAAGCAGCAAACCACCTAATATGAAATATCCAAGTTTACAACTATTGAATATGTTGAGTCGATTATAACTTAGTTCTGCCTTAATTTTATCAGGTTTTATTAGTGAAGATTTATCATTTCTAACCTGATATTCATTAATTTTGACAAGAAGTTCATCTGGTTTACTCCAATCATTAGTTTGTAATGAAAATCGAACTTCTGAAAGATAATTCTTAAAGGTCTCCGTTATAAAGACTGAGTCCTCTACTGCAAAAGCAGACAAATCATCACCGAAGTTATACCAAGTATGAGAAGGATCTTGAGAATGTGGAAATATACCCGGTATGATATGTGTAAAAAGCTGATAAAGTATATTTACCTGCTCATCGAGCTTTATCAAATCTTTATCAATAGCAGTTCGCTTGTCAGCCGGTTTATGATAAATTTGCTGCAATTGACTTAACAAACGATAATCACCTCTTTCATCAAAGAACTTATTATAAGAAACATATGGCTTATCTTTGGAAATAACTATAAAATTGACTTGTGCCCATAACTGCGGCAAGGCGAGAAGGCTTAGCAGAAATTGATCTGAATTCAAGTTATCAATAGTCGTTTCCTTATAAATTTTACGTAAAATTTCGGATGAAAAGGTGTTCATAGGCATTACCCTTCCGCGAAACTGTACAGGTATTGCGCCAAATTTATCAGCATGTGCGATAGGAATTTTATTGTTGCGTGCAACAAGTACATCTATATTTTGAACTGAATCATTTACACCGTCCAAATTATTAGCCTTATTCTGTCCAAAACTACTTAAAGAGATTAATGTTAATACAAATATTAGAGATATTTTTGTTACGCTTTCTCTAACACCTTTAAGTTGATCACCAAGTTTGCGAAATCTAGAGTTAGGCATTAAAAACATCAAAATAAAACCTATAAACAATAAAATATAGCCGGTATATGTGATAGTTCTCCCTGCCACATCCTTATTAACAGAGAGAATTGTACCCAACTCATCCTCATCAAATGATGCCTGAAAAAAGCGATATCCTTTAAGATCCAGCACATTGTTCATAAAAACTGAGACTTTCCTAACCTCACCATCCACATGCACCAATAGGTCGCTTTCATATGAAGAGGGACTGTTAGAACCCGGGTAACGATTTAATCTAAAATCTGTTAGCTCAAGAACAAAAGGTAATATTTCAGTCTTAGTCCCTTTAGAAGTATGCATAATCAGTTGATCAGACTTTTCTCCTTCACGAATATGTACTTGTCCCTCTTTTCCAAAAAGAAATGTAGTTAAAGCTCCACCAAGAATCACAATAAGTGCTCCATGGATAATAACCAAAGCCCATCTTTTCTTTTTAATATAATTACTTTTAAATAGGACTAGCAAAAAGTTAACTACAAGCAACAACTGTAATAATATGAATAATGGAGAGTAATAGATTAACATCTTTGCAGCTTGTGTACCTATCTGTTTTTCCACAAAGGTAGCCGTTGCCAATCCTATTGAGTATATTAACATCAATATAATTGAACCCTTATAAGATGATAAAAATTTAAGTAAACGTTCCATGCTGTGAAATATTGAATATAAAAATTGGTGATTTGGAACAAATATAAAAAATGGGTGAAAGAAACAACACCTTCCACCCATTCTTATATTGAAGGATACACGTTCATGCTTCTTCCCATTGTTTTCTCAACAATTCAAGTGATGCGGGTACTACTACCTCACGTTCACCCTGGATTCCGCATTCGTAACTTACATACTTGTTGTATCCAATCATCTTTAAACCTTTAAAACCATCTACATAGTTATCAGCTGTACCATCCTCTCCCGGGATACTACGACGCACACGACTAGCCATATGCACATGCTGGAGATGGTCTCCCGCTGAAATAAATGCTCCCATGTCTGATGTCTCTTCCCATGTCATGTGCCAGAAGTCACCCAA
This sequence comes from uncultured Proteiniphilum sp., assembly GCA_964484665.1. Taxonomy (GTDB): domain Bacteria; phylum Bacteroidota; class Bacteroidia; order Bacteroidales; family Dysgonomonadaceae; genus Proteiniphilum. Next base: position 31,190 of record CAZAFR010000010.1, read on the forward strand.
ACAGGTTACTCCGGGATTATTTATATCACGACAAATTGAAGCAGCATCAGCTAACTGACGAAGATAAAAAGCTTCTTTTCGGTTTAATGGTTCTAAAATTACGGTAGTTCCATGTTGCTGTGCTAAAGTGCCCATTTCATCAAACTGTTCGCAAAGAAAATCACGAGTCTCCTGTGTGTGAGGCATTACTGGCTCCTGACTGTTGAATGCAGGTACTATAATAACACCTACTGACTCAAACTCACCCGCTGCGATTATGAGCTTAGCCATTGTTTCACGACACTGTTTGCGTATTTCGGGATCTGAGGAAATGATAAAACCATCAAAGCCGGCACATACAGCACTCATTTTAATATTACGCCCTTTAAGTGCCTCTCTAAACTCTTCTTTTCTTTCAAGAAGTGGTTTGCCGTGAGGTTCAAACCCTACAACATTATGCTCTTCCATGAAATCGAACTTCTCATTAAGATTAGCTCCCGGAGCTACGCCTTCTTGAAAAGATATATTCAGCTTTGCATTTTCTTTAGCATCATCTGCCTTAGCGTTTGTTGAAGCAAACGAGCTGCATCCACCTACTGCCAGAGCTGCGGAACCGGCAATAGTAGTTTTTAAAAATTGCCTTCTGTCAAATGTCATAAGATTTATTTTTGTGCACTTCCGGGAACCTGAACTGTGAATCCTGACATATCCATCTTGCCTATATTCATGTCGGCTGGTGTATAATTAAGTGGTGATGCTGTCATCGCATCCCAGGTAACCTCCTGACCGGTGTAAGCTGACTCACGTCCCATAATGGCTGCGAGATTAGATACTGCAGTTTCAGAGGCCTGTTCAATTGGACTGTTGCCCCTAATACAATTGATCAAATTAACATGCTCAAGTGTATATGGATCGGTTTGTTTGTAATTAGCCTTTTCTGCTTCATCATCATATTTCCATATAACGTTACCTGCAAGATCTTTAATAACATGTCCACCGTTACTTGTCCATGAGCCTTTTGTGCCTTGTATGAATTCACTTACATTGTTTGCACAACCATCAATCTGGCGACACATACTGTGAAGATGAATACCATTTTCCATTACAAAATCAATACTGAAATTGTCATACTGGTCTCCTGTTATTCTACGCTGACGAGAACCAAATCCTACTGCACTAACTGGCCTTAGACCTGAGAACCATGTAAATACATCTATATTATGAACATGCTGCTCTACAATATGATCACCCGAGAGCCACTTCCAGTTAACCCAATCTCGTACCATAAATTCAAAATCACTCCACTGAGGCTGACGATCGCGATACCACAACATGCTCTGATTCCAATAAACCTGACCACCTGTGATTTCACCAATTGCTCCATTCATAATTTGTTTGTATGACTCAACATAACTGCGCTGGTGATGTCTTTGTGTACCCGTTACAACACAAAGATTCTTTACTTGTGCCTGTTTAGCTGCTGCAACGATTGTACGGTAGCCTGCTGCGTCAACACAGATTGGCTTTTCAAGAAAACAGTGTTTGTTTTTCTCTACAGCATATTTAAAATGTTCTGCACGAAAAAATGGGGGTGTACAATTAATAAGTACATCAATATCGCTATCAATAACCTGTTTGTAGGCATCAAGACCAACAAAACGTTTATCTGACGGAATATCTATGCCCTTCTCGGACTTTAACTTATCTGCAAGTGCATCTACTCTGTCTTTAAAAACATCTCCTAAGGCCACAATAGTTACTCCGTTTGCTGCATTTAAAAAGTTAATTGCAGCACCTGAACCACGACCACCACATCCAACTACACCTGCTCTGAGTTCTTTGCCATCGGTTGCAAGGTCAGGCAATTCGGGTATGTAATAACTGCCCGGTTTTCTTAATGGTATGCTTGATCCTCCATTTCCTTTAGTCCCATTGCTACAGGATGTGAGTAAACCCGTAGAACCTGTGCCAATTACACCTACTGCTCCTGCAACTGCAGAAGTTTTCAGGAATGATCTTCTGGTTAAATTATTCTCTTTTTTCATATCGGATAAATATTATATAAAATAAAAAATTAGTGATTTTCAACTTGCTATTTAAAGATCAGGTTCACAGACTACTCTGAATCCAACACCTTTTATGTCAGAGTACCACCAGATACTTTTAGGTTGTTGAGGATCCGTTCTCATCCAGTCATCATGTTGAGTGTGAAAACGAGATGCACTACGCACGTCTGCAGCATCAAAACTATAATTGCCACCACGAACAACCCATTCATCTCCCTCAGTTACAATTGGATTAATTGTTGCGCCGTTTCTTTTGCTATATGCTTCCGGATCATATTTATCGGCAGTATATTCAAGTACATTACCCAACATATTTTTCAAACCGAATGGGTTTGGCATTACTTCAGAAGGAAGTTGAGTACGTCCGCTACTGTTACTATCATATATTACGTATGAGCTTATGCTGTCTGTCTTTGGTTTAAAAATACTACGCATAAATCCACGACTCGAAAAATCCTTAGGACTTCCGGGGAAAAAATATGCTGTTTTGCTACCACCTCTTGCAGCATACTCCCACTCAGCTTCAGTTGGTAGCCTATATTTCTTTCCTGTTTTCTCAGACAGCCACTGGCAGTATGTTTCAGCTGCATAATGAGTCATGGTTATTGCAGGTCTGTCACCCTGACCCCAACCTTGGTCGGGATACCCGAATGGTGGTGTGGGACCTGATATTGCATCAACATCTAATGCGTTAAGGTTATTCTGATACACAACTTCCGGTGGCGTTCTGCCTTCACTCATTGTTTCAGCATAAAATGCCCAGTATTGGTCCCAGGTAGTTTCGATTTCGGCCATAAAGAAAGAGCTAACTGTAACTTCGTGCTGAGGTGACTCATCAGAATTTCGGAAAGGTTCTTTTTTCGGACTTCCCATATTAAATGTACCTCCGTCTATTGCAACCATATTAAAAGAGATCGCAGTACCTGGTATCTGCTCCCTGAAATCAGTAAAACTACTAACCGTGGTAGCTTCTTTAAAATAAAGGCTTTTGTCAACAACTTGTGTACTCAACATACCAGGTATTCCTACCATCTGTCCGTGAGCATAGTTTGGATTATAATGGCCGGCATCCAAGTGGCAGCTTATACACTGCAAATCAAGCTTCTCTACATTATCTTCATAATACAAGTGCGCTGTAATTCCATCATCTGTTACACCTTCAGGAAAAAGGTTTTGATGACATTTTACACAAGATTCATTGGGAATATATTTAACTGCATATTCAAGCTCAGATTTTTTATCCCAGTTAAAGTCTGCACTGTCCTTGGTTAAGTATCCCCAAACATCACGCACCCCCAAAGCAACTTTTGCTGAATAATGTGCCCATGTATTATCTGTTGGAGGTAGATGACAATCAACACAATTTACCATCACTCCACTTCCATTATTCACGTGCACCGAGAGTTGCCAACTATCCTCAACATGCGGATGAACATGACAAATCATACAGGATTCATTTGTAGAAAAATAGACCGAGGTCTGATATAAAGCCGCAACAAATACTACTCCTATAATTATTCCTAAGATTAGGAAAAAACCTTTTCGTTGGTGAAATTTCTTTTTGGGTTTTTTGTTCCTTTTTGAAATTCTCGACATTGTAGTTTATGATATGAAAAATATGATTAAAGCTTTCAACCAAACTGAAAGCAATTAGCTCGTAAAAATACAAAAAAAATACAATAACAGAAGAAATAAATGTATAATTTACATTCTGTAGTTCCAATCTCTTTGTATATACTTATTTCTTCTTACCTCTTCAATTTTATCAATATCATCCTTTTGCAAATTTATCGTCTCTTTTATATTGAAAAAAAATAAAAGTCTATTTTTAATCATTTCAAAAAAACTGATTATATCAGGTGCATTACCTTTACTTTCTAAAAGGAATGTTTTTATATTTATTACGGGACTAGACACCGATACAGTAGCTTTTTTTATTGTATTTTTATATTTAGAAGATAGAGCTTTTTGCAATACTTCCAAATCTGTATCATATAAAAGTGTACCATGATGAAGTTCCCTACCACGTGAGATATGCGATGCAGTTCCCGAAATTTTATATCCACCCAGCCAAACATCCTTGCGTTTACCAACTTCGGCTGGAATTTCTAAAGAGTGAAGCGTTTCGATTATTGGAGTAAGAAAACCGGCGCTCAAAGGTTCTCCGGTTTTATTGTGTATAAATGAATAATTAAGATTGCCTCTATCATGGTAAACCGCTCCACCACCGGATAAACGGCGTATTATTGATATAGAGTTTTCAGTACAAAAATCAATATTTACCTCATTAATAACCGACTGATTTGAACCTATAATAACACTTGGGTCATTAACGTAAAGAAAGAGAAAATCTTCACTCTTTTGGCTAAAGAGATATTCCTCAGTTGATAAATTAAATGAAGGTATTGTATAAGGAGAAATAACAATATTCATGATTTTCCTGACTACTACCTTTTTAGTAATTTCCTAGCTTCTTCTATAATGGTATCTCTGTTTTTTTCTTTATCCTCCTTACTCATACTAATATAAATATCAGGTTCTACACCAAATTCAATATGCTCCTTTTCAGCATTAAACATAGGTGAAGCAGAGAATCTAATTGACCAGCCATTTGGGAGTTCTGATGAAAAAGGTAAACCGCTGCCCCCACCTGTTTTATCTCCTACTATTGTTGTCAAAGGAGAATATTTCATAATACTCACAAATTCGTTTGTAGCACTGTAGCAACCTCTGTTTGTGAGTACAACTACAGGCTTTTGATATCTCACACGATTCGAGCTTTCCATATATTTAGGATACAATTCAGAAAAGTCATTATGTCCCGGTCCTATTTTATGAGAAATATACCCTATATGTGTACGATCATTAAAAAAACGACTCGCTATTCTATCTACATTAATAAGATTACCACCACCGTTATTTCTTACATCTATAATCAGACCACTACAAAGTGCCATTTTCATTAAGATCTGATCCAGACTTGAATTGTTTACGTCATTTGAAAAACTGCTATAATACATATATCCAACATTATCCTCAAATATCTTATAGCATATACCTGAAACTCTACTATAATCAGTTCCCTTACCCAGATATATCTGCTGAATATCAGCATCAAAGTTAGAAGGATAATTTTCCTGCCATTCCCAATAACGTGTTATATCATGAGATGCAGTTAAGTTAACATGCCCATCCTTAAGTTCAGCGAGCATTTGACCCATAAGTTTAAAAAGCCCTTCACTGTCCATTTGAGTAGTTATGCGCGAACTATAATCGTCATACACACTATCCCAGTCAATATTCTTATACTCAAAAAAACAATAATTTCTATCGATAATATTCCAAAGAGCTTCAAAATTGCCCTTTGGATTATTATCAAACTGAAGACTCACATCCAAACAACTCTGCAAGAAAAATAGCTGCAACAAAATAAGAGCTATGTATTTCTTTTTAGGTTTCAATCGCACGGTATCTTACTAATTCTTCGTTTATGTCTACCACCCTCAAAAGGTGTAGTTAAGAATACTTTTAGAATTTCATAAAACTCATTATTGCTAAGCAACCTCCCTGGAAGAGACAATATATTTGCATCATTATGAGCTCTTGCATAAAATGCAATTTCCGGATTCCAACAAAGTGCCGCTCTAATACCCTGATGTTTATTAACAGTCATGTTGATTCCGTTACCGGTTCCGCATATTGCAATACCAAGTGCGCATTCACCATTTTCAACTGCCGTTGCCATAGGATGTGCATAATCTGCATAATCACAACTTTCAGATGAATAGGTTCCGAAATCCTTATATTTAAGTCCCATATCTTCAAGAACCTTTAAGATATAATTTTTGGCATCGAAGCCTGCGTGATCTGATGCAAGACCTATAAGTTTATCTGAGTTGTTAAAATTTAACATAATCTATATTTATTGTTGTGTTCTATAATCTACAAAAGTTTTAGAACCTGTTCATAAACATTTTGTCCTGTGTATCCAAGTTTTTCATCTAACACTGTATACGGAGCAGAGAATCCAAAAGAATTTAAACCCCATACTGCACCATCAGCACCTACCAAACCTTCCAGTGTAACAGGTAGTCCTGCAGTTAACCCAAATTTCTTCTTTCCTTTAGGTAAAACATATTCTTGATATTCTTCGGATTGTGATCTGAACAATCCTTCAGAAGGTACAGAAACTATTCTAACTTTTATTCCATCTTTACGAAGTAGTTCTGCTCCTTCAATCAAAGTTGACACCTCTGATCCGGACGCAAGTAAAATTATGTCATAGTCTTCATCGTCCACAACAATATAAGCACCCTTCTCAGCTTTTAAGGCATCACTAAACCTAGATCCTTTTGAAGGAAGATCTTTAATATTTTGTCTTGAAAATATTAATCCTGTAGGAGAATTTTCATTCTCCAGTGCCATTTTCCAAGCAATAGTTGTTTCATGTACATCGGCAGGTCGAAGAACAAGCATTGAATTTCTTCCACTATGATTATGAAGTTTTTCAAGTAATCGAATCTGAGCTTCCTGCTCAACAGGTTGATGCGTTGGTCCATCTTCACCAACACGAAATGCATCATGTGTCCATATAAATATTACAGGTGTCTCCATTAAAGCTGCAACACGTATAGATGGCTTCATATAGTCTGAGAAAGCGAAGAAAGTTCCACATGCAGGTATCACACCACCATGCAGACTCATCCCAATACAAAGACAAGACATTGTGAATTCAGATACTCCAGCTTGAAGAAAAGCACCTGAAAAATCATCTTTTCTAAATGGTTTCGTCTTTTTAAGAAATCCATCTGTTTTATCTGAATTAGACAGGTCAGCAGATGCAACAATCATATTTTCAACTCTCTGAGCCAATTCTCCTAAAACAATAGACGATCCGGCTCTAGTTGCAGAATTAGGTTTCTGTTGTATAGCTTGCCAATCAATTTCCGGAAGCTCTCTTGAAAACCATTTTTGCTTCTTATCTGCTAATACAGGATTAGCTTTCGACCACTCATCATATTTTGCTTTCTTATCAGAAACAATTTTTTTAAGTTCCTGTTTTCTTTTATCATACAATTTTCGAACTTCAGGAAATATTTCAAAGGGATTATCCGGATTGCCACCAAGACTCTTAATAGTTTCATTAATATCAGCTCCTGCGGCACTTAATGGCTGGCCATGTGTGGAAACCTTACGTTCAAACGAAGTGCAATCAGCTGTTAATGCACCTTTACCCATAATAGTATTACCGATAATAATAGTAGGCTTTTCTTTCTCAGCTTTTGCGTCATTTAGTGCTTTTCGTATCTGATCTACATCATTACCATCAATAGAAATCACTCGCCAGTTCCAAGCTTCGTATTTTTTTGCTACATCTTCACTGGTTACAATATTCGTAGTAGTTGACAACTGTATCTCATTAGAATCATAAAACATAATAAAGTTATCCAATCCTAAATGTCCTGCAATTCGTCCCACACCTTGTGATATTTCTTCCTGAATAGCGCCATCTGATATATAACAGTATATTGTTTGATTCATCACATCACCAAGCCTAGCCTTAAGAAATTTTGCAGCAATAGCTGCACCGGCAGCAAAAGCATGTCCTTGTCCAAGAGGACCTGATGTGTTTTCTATTCCTCTTTCAACATCTTTTTCAGGATGCCCGGGGGTTGGACTCCCCCACTGACGAAATTTTTTCAGTTCTTCAAGAGAAAATTTTCCGCTTAAACATAAAACTGAGTAAAGCATAGCAGACATATGACCGGGATCTAAGAAAAACCTGTCTCTTGATTCCCATGTAGGATTTTCCGGATCATACTCTAAAAACTCAGAGAACAGTACATTTATAAAATCGGCACCACCCATGGCACCTCCGGGATGTCCGGAATTAGCCTGTTCAACCATTGATGCCGAAAGTATACGGATATTATCGGCTGCTCTGTTCATTAATGCATTATCATTCATATAAAATAGATCTAATATTGTTATTCATTGTCTGTGAAAAGCGATTACACAGCTTATCTAGTTTAGATTAATTACAAAGATAGTTATTTTTTAAAACTACCACCCCTATAGTTTGATATGTTTATACCCTCTTTTGTTATAATTCGAGTCTGAAACAACAGATAAATTGATTAATTTTACATTTAGAAGAAATTTCTTTCAACTAAAAATTAATAACGGACAAAAAATCAGAAATGAGTTTAAGTAATAAGAAGATAAAATATATCCGATCTCTGAAAAATAAAAAATTCAGAAGTGAACATAAAACTTTTGTTGCAGAAGGCATTAAACTTGTACTTGATTTAATAGGATCTTGTGAATGTCAGCTTATTATAGCTCTGCCCGAAATAATTAAAGCTCACCCTGAAATAAAGGCTGAAGAAGTTATTGAAGTCAATTTAGATGAACTAAAAAAGGTAACTTCCCTGAAAACCCCGCCTTCAATCATTGCTATCTTTTTCCAACCTGATTTAAATATTAACAAGACAAACCTTAAAAATAAGCTAAGTTTAGTTCTTGATGGAGTTCAGGATCCGGGCAATGTTGGTACTATAATTCGTATAGCAGATTGGTTTGGAATAGAAAATGTTATATGTTCAGAGGACTGTGCAGACGTATACAATCCAAAAACTATTCAGGCTACTATGGGATCAATTGCACGAGTCTCTGTTATGTATACTGACATAATAGAGCTGATAAGAATGCTACCTGATCTTCCTGTTTATGGAACTTTGCTTGATGGAAATAACATTTATGATGAAGATTTGTCGGAGAATGGATTAATAATAATGGGTAGTGAAGGAAAAGGAATTAGAAATGAGCTCTTGAATTATATCAGTCACACTTTATATATTCCCGAATATCCAGTCGGCGCAAGATCTTCTGAATCACTTAATGTTGCTGTTTCAACGGCAATAATTTGTTCTGAATTCAGACGAAGAAAATTTCAATAACTACCAAATTTTAAAATAAATGTGCTCAATAATCATCCAATCAGATTAGGTAACAAAAAAATCACGTATGTAAAAATACGTGATCACCTAAAACTAATCTTTATGAGATTAAAAAACTCCTATAAGGAGAACAGGGTGGAAAACGGGGCTCGAACCCGCGACCTTCGGAACCACAATCCGACGCTCTAACCAACTGAGCTACGACCACCATTTGAATTTGCGATTGCAAAGATACAACAATTTTAATTATTATGCATCTAAATCATCCAAATTTCCAAAAAATCACAGTAGTAAATTATTAGTTGCAAAAATTTACTATATTTGAAGTTACTATTAAATTAAGAGCCAAATAAATGATGAAAAAAAGAATAAAACTATCTATAATGGGGATTTCTTTCAGTCAGGTTCAAGTCGGCGCGTATGCTCTTATTTTTTCTGAAGAGGATGGAATCCGCCGGTTACCAATAGTAATTGGGACTCCTGAAGCTCAATCCATTGCTATTGTAATGGAAGGAATAACCCCACCTCGTCCTTTGTCACATGATCTGATGTGTTCCATTTTTAAAGAACTTGATATCAAATTAATTGAAGTAGAAATTTACAAATTTGAGGATGGTGCATTTTTTTCTGAGCTATTGCTTGAGCACAACGGTAATGAGTACAAAATAGATTCACGAACTTCTGATGCTGTTGCATTAGCAATTCGCACAAACTCACCTATTTATACAACAGAAGATATAATGCAGAATATGGCAATTGTTTTTGATGAACAGGCTATTTCAACACAAGATGATTCTACTAAAGATAGTGATGAAGATAGTGTTGAAGAAGAATTGTCCGGTATTCGTCTTGACGCTCTAAAAAATCGTCTAACTGATGCAGTTAACGAAGAGAACTATGAATTGGCAACACGTTTGCGCGATGAAATAAACCGTAGAGAAAACAAATCCTGAAATAAAAAGTAATGTCTTTCAACCTCTTCTATTGCCGGGATATAAACGATAATCCCCAGCTCCCTGAGTTTGAGTCGCATCATTGTGTGAAAGTTCTCCGAATGCGCACCGGTGATAAACTAACAATTACTGATGGTAAAGGTTATTTTTATGACTGTGAATTAATTGATGAAAATTCTAAAAAATGTACTGTGGGTATTTTAAAACGTTACGAGGTGCCAACCGGTAGAAATTTCAAACTCCATATTGCATTTTGTCCAACCAAACAGATGGATAGAAACGAATGGTTTGTTGAAAAAGCAACTGAAATCGGTATTGATAGTTTCACACCCATTCACTCATTTTTTTCTGAAAGAAAAGACATAAAGACTGAAAGATTACAAAAAATTGCTATCGCAGCTATTAAACAGTCTCAACAAGCCTTACTCCCTGAAATTGAAAATCAGATAAGTTTTGCTGAATTTATTTCAAAACCATTTACATCTAAAAAATATATCGCTCATTGTTATGATAAACCTAAGTTACCACTAACTCAATTATATAAAAAGGGTGAAGATGCACTAATTCTTATTGGACCTGAGGGTGATTTCAGTGAAGAAGAAGTAGAAATAGCAATAAATAATGGCTTTGAGCCAATAAACTTAGGTAAAACAAGACTACGAACCGAAACAGCTTGCTTAGTTGCCACAAATACCATTCATTTTATAAATAATCAATGAAATATATTCAATATGAAAAAGACAATACTTTTAATTTCAGCTGCAATCTTACTTATTATGACAGGTTGCAAGAGTCAAAAAGACAATAACCTTCCAAGAATTGCTATTGCAGGTATTGCTATTGAGTCAAGTACATTTTCACCCGCTGTAACTCAAGAAGATGCTTTCAGAGCCCGCGAAGGCAATGATATTTTTAGTTATTACCCGTTTATGGACCCTGATTCAGGAATTATTGACAGAGCAGTTTGGCTACCAACACTACGAGGACATGCAATGCCGGGTGGTATTGTAACACGTGAAGCCTATGAAACGTTAGTGACTAAAACACTGAGTATATTAGAGTCTAATTTGCCAATAGATGGGTTATTTTTTGATATTCATGGCGCAATGAGTGTTCAGGGACTTGATGACCCTGAGGGTGACTTCCTAATAAGAATCAGAGAGGTAATCGGCACAGATGTTTTAGTATCAACCACCATGGATCTGCATGGCAGTGTTTCTCCACGACTTGCAAAGAACTCAGATTTGATTACTTGTTATAGGCTTGCACCACATGAAGATGCAATAGAAACAAAAAAGAGGGCTGTTACCAATCTCCTCAGTAGATTAGAATCGGGTAAAGGCAAACCTGCCTATAAGTCATGGATTCCTGTTCCAATATTGCTACCGGGCGAAAAAACAAGTACTCGCATAGAACCAGGTAAAAGTTTATATGGCCTAATTCCCGAACAAATTGATGGAGATAAAGTTATTGATGCTTCAATCTGGATGTCATATCCATGGGCTGATGAACCGCGTAATCATGGCGTTGTAATGGCTTACGGTGATGATAAAGAAGCGGTTGGTAAAGCAGCTGAAACATTGGCAAAACACTTTTGGAATGTTAGAAAAGAATTTGAATTTGTGGCTCCAACAACATACTTTGATGATGCGATGAATCAGGCACTGTCAAGCGACAAAAAACCTTTTATAATCAGTGATATGGGAGATAATCCAACTGCCGGTGGTGCCGGTGATGTAACTTGGACTTTACATGAAATTTTTAAAAGACCGGAATTAAAAGCTACAAATAGTAAAAAACTGATATATGCTTCAATTCCGGGACCTGAATTGATAAAAAAAGCTCTTGAAGTTGGTGTGGGTGGTCAGGTTGACGAAATCGCGGGAGCTGAAGTGGATAATCGTTTTGCTCCACCAATCAGGCTTAAGGGTGAAATAATGTTCATCAAAAAGAGTGACAATAACACAGAGGTAGTAGTTAAATCAGGTAATATTTATACCATTGTTACTGAAAAAAGAAATGCATATCACTATAAACAAGATTTCACAGATCTTGGATTAAACCCTAATGAAATAGATATTCTTGTAAATAAGATTGGTTATCTTACACCGGAATTATATGACTTAAGAGCTGATTGGGTAATGGCTTTAACTCCCGGAGGAGTTGATCAAGATCTATTAAGACTGCCTTATAAAAGAATAAATAGACCTATTTATCCGCTTGACCCTGACATGGATGATCCTGACCTTAGTGCTCAATTTATTCCACTGTCAAATGAATAACAGGTAACAAACAATGACAAAAAAAGAGCGTTACAGTAAAGTACTGGAGTGGTTTGAAGAAAACGCTGAATCAGCAGAAACAGAATTACATTACGAAAATAATTTCCAGCTGTTAGTAGCAGTGATTCTGTCGGCGCAATGCACTGATAAAAGAGTAAACATTATCACTCCACCACTCTTTAAAGACTTCCCTACCCCTGAAGTTATGGCTGAATCATCACCTGACGTGATTTATGAATATATTAAATCATGTACATATCCAAATAACAAGTCTAAAAGCCTGATTGGTATGGCTAAAAAGATTTTAAATGATTTTGGCGGTGAAGTTCCATCAAACATTGAATCATTATTAACTATTCCCGGCGTTGGTAGGAAAACAGCAAATGTTATTTTAGCAGTTGCATTTGATAAGCCCGCTATGCCTGTAGACACACATGTTTTTCGTGTAGCTAACAGAATTGGGCTGACAAATAATTCAAAAAATCCGCTTAAGACAGAAAAAGAGCTCGTAAAATATATCCCTAAACCATTGCAATCTAAAGCTCATCATTGGCTAATTCTGCATGGAAGGTACATCTGTGTAGCCAGGAAACCCAAATGCGATATATGCGGATTAAAAAACTGGTGTAAATATTATAAACTAAACCCCTTGACTTAAACTATTGGTATCGACCTCAGAAACATAAAGTTGTCCAACATATTGTAGACTATCAAGTTCCGAGCTGACTCTGTCATAAATCATCATAAAACTATCACGTAATTCAGGTTTTATTGGTAATGATGGCGGAGCTTCCATAGTAAGTGGATTTATAGGCTGATTATTTTTATGTACTCTAAAATCAAGATGAGGACCGGTTGCCATTCCCGTTGATCCTACATAAGCAATTACATCACCCTGTGACACTCTGCTACCCTTTTGAATTCCTTTTGCAAACTTGCTCAAATGCATATACGTGGTAGTATAGACAGCATTATGCTTAACCTTTAAATAATTGCCCGCACCATTTGCCTGATAAGCCTTTTCTATAACTACCCCATCGCCAATAGATTTCACCGGCGTGCCCGTTGGTGCTGCATAATCTACTCCGTGATGAGCACGATATTTTTTTAATATCGGATGAAACCTAGCATTAGAAAACCTTGAAGTAATTCTATAAAAATCAAGAGGAGACTTCAGAAATGCTTTTCTCAAACTATTGCCATCTTCATCAAAATATTCTCTTATTGAATCTTGTTCAAAAGGTATCGCTCTAAACTTTTTTCCTTGATGAGTAAAAACAGCCCCTTCAATAGAAGCAATATCCACATATGTAGTATCATCAATATATGCTACATCGTACATTGTTCTGAAAGAATCACCCTCCTTCACATCAAAAAAATCAATTTGCCATGCAAATATATCCGAAAGTTTTAAAGCCAGCATAACAGGTGCACCAGTATCTACAAGAGTATTCCAGAGGGAGGAAGTAATTGTTCCCTCAACATATTCCCGGCGATATGTAACCGGTTTGGAAGATTCATATGCGGTAATATTTTCATCACAAAGATCTATTACCACGTAATCTATTCTGTTTTTTTCAAATACAAGATACTGTATTGCTTGAGTACTGTCTTGTGTTGTTATTTTTGCGTAAGTGTTTCCAATCTGCAGTTTAGATGAAGAATATAAGGGTTCCATCGATTGACATATCTTTTCTACATCTGTACCGGCAAACCCCATACCGATTAATATCGTAGAGAGCAAGTCTCCACTTTCAATATTATAGTTTGTAACGTTAAGAGAATCAACACAGATTCCATATTTATATTCACTTGTATCTACAGAACAATCATCGGAATCAATATCCTGCTTCTGTTTTGATACACATGAAGTTAGCAATAATATTAAAAACAATAGTGTAATTAATCCGGCATTTATTCTATCAGTTATTTGAAACATTATAACTTCTTTTTCTCTATCACAAAAATTACACCGATTATCATTATTTAATAAATCGGCTCTTGAAATTAATCTACAACAGAGAATTTATAAATACAGCGGCTTGTATATTTTTCTCCCGGTTTTAGAAGTGGTGATGGCCAGTCTACCTTATTTGGTGAGTCAGGATACTTCTGTGATTCCAGACAGATTGCATTACGTTTTTTATAAACTGCCCCATATTTACCGGTATCAGAACCGTTCAGAAAATTACCTGTATAAACTTGCAGACCCGGTTCAGTAGTATAAACTTCGAGAAGTATACCTGTTTCGGGCGAAAAAACAGATGCAGCAACCTGAGAAATATCACCACCCGTATTCAGTACCCAGTTATGATCATACCCATCTCCAAATTTCAGTTGTTCAAATTCATAATTATCAATACGTTCACCTATTACATTTGGATTTGTGAAATCCATTGGAGTCTCTTTTACACTCAAAATTTCACCTGTAGTCATAAAAGTATCATCAACAGGAGTAAACTGATCAGCATTAATAGTAAGAATATCGTTCAGAATAGAATTATTTGCATCACCCGTTAGATTAAAGTATGAATGATTAGTAAGATTAACAACGGTAGTTTTGTCAGTCTCAGCCTCGTATTGAATATCAAGTGCGTTATCATTTGTAAGAGTCATGGTAACTTTCACCTTCAGATTACCGGGAAATCCGGCTTCGCCATCTACAGATAGATAAGATAATTCCAATGATTGATCATTCAGTTGATTTACATCGAATACTTTTTTATCAAAACCATCAGGGCCTCCATGAAGTGTGTGACCGAAATTATTTTGTGGAAGCTGATATTCTACTCCCTCAACAGTTATTTTTCCATTCGCTATCCTATTACCATAACGACCAATTGTTGCACCAAAATTATTGTCCGTCGCTCTATAATCAGCAATATTATCAAAACCTAAAACAACATCTTTAATATTACCATCACGGTCAGGCACCATAATTGAAACAATTCGTCCACCATAATTAGTGATTGCTACCTCAACACCATTTGCATTTGTAAGCACATAAAGATCAATCGAATCTCCATTCAAAGACGATTCAAAATCACTTTTTAAAATTCCTGATAAAGTTGTCGGCTCAAGTTGAGTCTTCTTCTGTTGTTGGTTAGTACATCCCACGAGGACAACAACTGCAACAACTGCAAGTAACAAAACAATTTGATTAAATTTCTTCATATTTCTTTTTATAATTTTCATGTCAACAGGTCACACTGTTTTACACACTGTGTGTTCTAATAACAAATGTAAGAAAATATTCTTAACCCCTAAACTTTTTATAAGTGAATTGCTTGTTTTTAAAATTCCGGTTTTGCAGCTTCCAGCGAAGGAGAATTACCTTCAACATATGGCCAATCATTATCCCACCTAACACGATCCATCATTAGCACACGCCCCTTTGGATTAGCTACCGATACCGCATGATAAAAGATCCAGTCATTTCCATTATTATCCTGAACAATCTCTGAATTATGTCCGGTTCCAACAAAACTGCTGTTTTTCTGAATAACAATCTCATGATTATTACTCAACATTGGCTTACCCTGTTTATCAACATAAGGACCAAAAAGATTATCTGAACGCCCAACCACAGTAGTATAGGTACTCTTAAGACCTTCACAGCATGATCCAATTGAAGCAAACATATAATAATAGCCGTTTCTTGAATGAATATTAACACCTTCATAAGCAGTACCCGCAATCTGTTTTTTATTTGCGCCGGGTTTTACAGATAATCCATCATCAGATAATTCAATATAATAGATCCCGCTGAAACTACCCCAGAAAAGATATTTTTTACCATCCTCTTCAATATAACATTGATCAATAGAGTTTTGCACATCTATCTCATTGCTTCTAAAAAGTTTACCATGATCTATAAAAGGCCCTTCCGGCTTATCAGAAGTTGCAACACCAATGCCACAGGTCCACTCACCACCCCAGACTGACATAGAATAATACAATACGTACATACCGTTTATATAATTTATATCCGGAGCCCAAAGTCTACCTTCTCGCTCAAAAGTAGGTCTTGTAAGATCAGTAAATGCAGTTCCTACAAATTGCCAGTCAACCAAATTTGAGGACTTATAGATAGGCGTATTTCTGATACTTTCGGTAGCATAGAGATAAAAATTACCGTCACCTGCTTTAATTATTGTAGGATCGGGTAAACTACAATTAATTATAGGGTTTTTGTAAACATTTTTAGAAGCAGGTTTAACCTCAACCGATTCAATTGCCTTACAACTAAAAAGCGATATAAATAATAGTATATAGCTTATTCGTTCAATATATTGCATATTTCTTGATTAACTTTTCTGACACTAGCTTCGTCAACCTTAATAAGTTCACGATCATATGTTAAAAGTCCGTTCACTTCAACCTCCACATCAGTAGTCTGTGTATAAACTGCAGCAGAGAATCCCTGACGTATTAACTGTTTTAGTTGTTCTGCGTACTTTATATATTCATCCGTAACCTCTTTTGAACTGTTAAATTGTACATATCCCCAGTTTCGGTCAGGTTCCCAAAGATGATCTTTGTTTGCCCAGCCAATTCCGCCATATTCACCTAAAACAGTTGCTCGTTGCGCATCATATAGATACATTCTTGGATTTGGATAGTTATGCAAATCAAGTATATCTCCTACCGTATAGTGATTTCCTCCACTTGCTGGGTTTACAAGACGTGTTGGATCATATGCTTTTGTCCATTCAACTATTTCCTTAGTTTTGAATTGTCCCCACGCCTCATTAAATGGAACCCACACACCTACAGAAGGATTAGAATATAGATAATCAATCACCTCTTTCCACTCCTGACGGAAGTTAGCTTCTGATTCAGCTGAACGAACCCTCTCATTTCCTGTAAAATAATTATGCATTTGCCATTCAGGTCCACGGTCACCACTTGGCATATCCTGCCAAACAATAATTCCATGACGATCACAATGAGTATACCAGCGCGCCGGTTCTACCTTAACATGCTTACGAATCATATTAAAGCCTAAATCTTTCGTCTTAATAATATCATACTCAAGTGCTTCATCAGTAGCAGCTGTATAAAGTCCATCAGGCCACCAGCCTTGGTCAAGCGGTCCAAACTGGAAAAGGTCTTTGTTATTAAGCTGCAATCTTACTATACCCTTACTATCACGCTTCATTGAATATTTTCTCATAGCAGCATAACTGTTAACTTTATCAAGCTGTTTACTACCATCATAAATTACAACTTCAAGATCATATAGATGCGGACTGTCAGGAGACCAAAGTTTTACATTCTGAGGCATTGCTATTTCAACCGGCTGATTATTGATAGATTTTCCAATTGCGACTACACTATTTCCATCCTTTACTGTTACCTCAATTTTGTTTGCATTACTATATATATTAGTAATAGCTTCAACCAATAGAGTA
The DNA here is from genome assembly GCA_964484665.1 of uncultured Proteiniphilum sp. Classification (GTDB taxonomy): domain Bacteria; phylum Bacteroidota; class Bacteroidia; order Bacteroidales; family Dysgonomonadaceae; genus Proteiniphilum. The sequence goes on from CAZAFR010000010.1 coordinate 48,843, forward strand.
TTATTATCGATATTTGGTGTAATCTTAATATCTTTAATATAAGTTTCAGGAACTGGTTCAAGCCAAACCGTCTGCCATATTCCGGTAACAGGAGTATACCATATACCCTCCGGCTTATTTACCTGTTTTCCTCTTGGTTGAAAGCCACGATCTGTTGGATCCCATACTTTCACTTTAATTGTATTTGTGCCATTTACTAAGGCGGCTGTCACATCAAAAGAGAAAGGTGTATAACCACCCTGATGACGCCCGACTTTTACATCATTTACCCATACATCTGTTCTCCAATCTACTGCTCCAAAATGAAGAAGAATCTTATTATTTTTCCATTTAGATGGTACACTAAATTCACGTTGATACCAAAGTTCATTATCATCGCCAACTTGTTTTTGTACACCTGAAAGACTCGATTCTACAGCAAAGGGGACAAGTATTTCACCATCATAGCTTGTAGGTTGTTGCCCTACAGGTAAAATAGCATAATTCCAAAGTCCATTTAAATTTTGCCACTCTGATCTTTCCATTAACGGTCTCGGGTATTCAGGTAAAACATTATTAACATCAATTTCAGATGCCCACTTAGTTTTAATCTTATTGCCTACTGGTTTCCATTGGGCTGAAACACTGAATGTTAATAAAAATGCAAATAAAAAAGTAGAAATTGTTCTCATAAAAAATTTTTTTAGGGTTATTATCCATACCTTAGTAAGACACAAACGAAAAAAAGAACTAAATTAAAAACGCTATTAGCGGATATATTTTTTTATATTTTGATAAAAATAGTTCTTTTTATTGATTACTGACAAATATAATGAATTTTATATTTTAAACTTTAAATCCTGTCTAAAAAAAATGATAAATATTTACTCAAAACGAATATAAGAGAAAGTGGAATGAATTTTCATCCTTTTTTTCTAAAAAAATGATAAATATAAACGCTCAATAGTTTAATTCAAAAATGAACTTTACTATCAAATAAATGTTTTAACTTTTCTATAGTTTTGTTACCTCTCGATAGATACTAATCGTTTGTAAAGCGTTTGTTTTACTATCGTGACGTTTGCGTGCAGCATCAGAAGCACCCTCAGACAGTTTGATTGCAAGTGAAGGTTCTTTAAATATATTACAAATATGATAAGCCATAATTTCGTGTTCCTTAAAACGATACAGCAAACCACTAACACCATGCTCAATCATATCAGGTATTCCTCCAACATATGAAGCAACAGAAGGGACACCAAGCAACTGTGCTTCCCCAAGAGAGTTTGGACTGTTTTCAATTGAAGAGGGACACACAAAAACATGAGAAGAGAGATACATTTCTATCATACCGTTTTCATCAAGCGGTCCTGTGAAATGAATTTTGTCAGTTGTGTCTGTTTTTTTCATCAATGAAACCAAATAGTTGGCATACGTTGTACGACGCAACTTGCTATTATTAATTGGACTATCTCCGGCAATATATACTTTTGTATTGGGGTATTTTCGAAGAATATAAGGAAGAGCTTTTATCACTTGATGAAATCCTTTCAGAGGCTCACTTGCCTGACTCAGAAATATACGGTTTTTGTCACAACTACTCAAGCTCCAGCTTTTTTTATAAAATTGTGGACGTAAAGTTTCATTGCAGAAGAAATAGTTAATCTCCGGATTTAAAGCATCAGCATGAATTCTGTCCCAACTCGTACGACCAATAATATTATTAATTATGCGGAAATATTCCAACTCTCCTTTACTTCTCTTTTCGTAATTGTCGATGATAATTGTACGTTGACTTTTCATTTTTATAAAATCAACAAGCGAACGGTTTTTCTTCCACTCTTCATATTCAATTAACCCATCAGCATATCTGTAGATTGCAGATACACATCCCTGAATTGAAAGTATAGTATTTCTATTTCCGATTGTTTTTAAATAAGCAAGACCAAGTTGAAATTCAGACCCGTGAATATGCACCAAGTCGGGATTATATCTGTTTTTTACTTCTGTCCAATATTTTTCAAGATTGCTATCATAATCCACCGGCATTCTTCCATTTTTCCGAGGAAGACAGAAGTAAGTCACCCCACTAATTTTTTTTTCAAGCAGTTGATTGCCGGCATAAACTGTAGCAACAGCAAAATCAAGAGTACTGTCGATTTCCTTAATCGATTTTAAAGAAGAGTTCATCCAGCCACCAATCACAGGAGGCTTGATACCCAAATAATCACTTATGTCAGGCAGCAAAACATTTGTTATCCAGAGAACCTTCAAAATGACATATTAAAGTTATGACTTCAAATATAACTAAAGTCAAAATTCAAATTGACATGCCCTACTTACAAAATCTTACACATAAGAAAAACAGAGATATTTTGATTCTCAAAGTCACTTTAATTAAAATACTAATCTATTAAAATAAAAAATAGTTAGCCAAGGAAAAATAAATTAGCACTCCCGAAATATCACATATTGTAGTAATTAGCGGAGCACTAGCAGTAGCAGGGTCTAATTTTAGTTTGGTAAAAATAAAAGGTAACAACATCCCCACTACACTGCCAACAATAACAACAAGAACCATTGTTAACGCAACAACGGGAATGACATCAGGTGCACGCCAAGAAGCTATAATAGAAACACCAATCCCCATGGTCGCACCTAAAAGAATAGACACTAAAATTTCTTTAGTGAATAAAAATATCCAGTCTTTACCCTGAACATCACCCTTACCCAGTGCACGAATCATCAATGTAGCAGATTGAGATCCGGCATTACCGCCACTGTCAATAAGTAATGGTAGGAAAAAAACCAAGGAAACCATAGATTCGATGACACTTTCGAAACGTGAAATAGCATATCCGGAAAATACATTCATAACAACCAAAGCCATCAACCAGACTATACGATTTTTATACAAAAAAAACACCGACGCTTGCAACGGATTTATAATCGCATCTTTAACAGCCGCAAATCTATGGAAGTCCTCAGTCTGTTCCACTTCTGCCACGTCAAGAATATCATCAACAGTTACAATACCAAGTAAAGTATTAGAGCTGTCTACAACCGGGAGAGCCACACGGTCATGATCTTTAAAGACTTGAATAGCAGTCTCCTGATCATCTAATGCACTTAACACTACCAGCTTGTGCTTAGTTAGATCCTCAATTTTATCTTCCGGGTTAGCAAGCAAGATGTCACTAATCCTAAGGTCATTTAATAATTGCCACTGCTTATCTACCACATACACCACACTCAACGTTTCTGAATCTTCACCAAAGCGACGAATATGATCAAGCGTTTCTTGAATGGTGAAATGCGATTTAACAGCAACATACTTTGGAGTCATCAACCTACCGATACTATCTTCAGGATAACCAAGAAGCTGAGTAGTTTGCTTCAAATTTTCTTTACTTAAAAGTTGCATCAACTGCTGAGAGACCTTCCCGGGCAGCTCTTCAAACAAAGCTGTACGATCATCCGGTTCCATATCGTTCATCAGATTTGTTAGAAGCGTAGCATTGTTAGCTAGTCCATCAATAATCTCCTTTTGTTTATAAGGATCAAGCTCCTGAAACACGTTTTTTGCTGTTTCTCTGGGAAGGAAACGGAATATTATACTAGATTCCGGTTCATTGCTTCGCTCAATTAGATTAACGATAGAAGGTGTATCAAGCTTGGTTAACTCCCCTTTAAGCAAAGTCCAAGCTTTATCTTTAATGAGTTCATGTAAATTTGTGTAGTTTTTTGTCATAAGCATTTTCTTTTCATCTTTGTCAGAAAAGAAAATGTTTTCTTATCTGGTAAAGATTGCGTAAATATTTAAATCATATTGATCAGGGTCGTCGTCCATATGTAGTTTTTGTTTTTTTATAAAGTTTTTAGCTAAAACCTTTGCAAAGATAAGAATTAAAGCTTTGCATTTCAATATTAGCAAATATAAATTGAATTTATAATTTACATAAATCACTTTTCACGGTCAACTTAAAAGTTTTTCTTAATAACTTACTCTTACTATTTGGGATTATAATATCCTTCTTACCTGATAAATAAAAATCCTTACAAAGATATACCGAAACAAATCTATGTTCCAATGAACTTTATCAAAAAACATTGACCTACTTTAAGACCTCTTAGTCAAATTGCTCCTTATTCGACTAACAAATTCCGGCGTAACTCCAATGTAAGCAGCAATCTAATGCCTTTTTCATCTATTTAGCCTTTGTAGAATTGTATCTATAATTCAGTACATTCCTTTTATCATTTTTACGTATATAACAGTTATAGATATCTGCTTCTTTTTTAAAAAGAATTTTATTTATTTTTTCAGGAAGAATTTTTGTTTTTCTTATAGCACGAAACACAAAATAAAGCGATAAATCCCAAATTGCTTTAAAACGCGCTTTGTGTGGTTTCTTATGCACATTTCTGATAGAATATTTATATGTTTTCTTTAGAAAAAAATCATCAGAATACTTATTAACCAAAGGAATTACAACATTTTTATCGTTGTGTGTGTAGTCCGCATAATTTTTTGCCAGAATAGTAGTAATTTCTCTTTCTGTCGACAGTCGTGCTAAATTCTTATAATATTCTTTATCATAATCACTTATAGTCATTCTGTTGACATCCACAAGACAGAAAGAAAAAGTTTTGTCATTTTGATCTTGTTTCCATAGAATATTCCCCGGGCTGTAATCCTCGTGCAGAATGCCAGAGACATGCAATTGGGATGTAAATTTTGCAAAAGATTGCAACAACTCTTCATTTTGTAATTTACCATCCATATAAGGTCTTATCGACTTAAATTCCTTTTCATATACACTCAAAAAGTAACTATCTTTCAATAGCCCCCATTTACGTTCTTCAATATATGCAATAGGGATTGGTGCAATAAATCCACGGTGAATAATCTCTAATGAATTATAGAATGATCTCTCAGCTTTAGATTGACGAAAAGTGGAGTATATAAATTGATTAAAAATATTGGGTATAGAAAATTTCTTAACAACCATTTCAAGTGAGCCCACCGATATAACCTTCAAAGTATTCCGTCCTTGATGTATAACTCTTTCACTATCATCAAAAATTTTTGAAATATGCTCCACTTCATTCCTAATATACTCAAAATCAGAATTAAGAACCGTGTTCACATTATATTTTTTAAAAAAAATAGAAATTTTCATACTCACAATACAAATACTGTACAAAAATATGCATAACATATCATATTACCCAGCAATAATAATATATTAGAAATAAAATATTGCTAATTAATAGCAGTTTATGTTATTTACTTATATCTGTAAATAAAAATTCACTGCGTATTACTTGCCGATACAGTAAATCCAATTAGTTTGTTTACTTAGAAATAGTAATATAACCCGACTTAAAATAATTCGCAAAATAATTACCATTTATTTGTATTCTATACTTTATTTTTGATTAACTTTAAAGTCAATTGAAAATAATTAATCATCCTATACATATTGGTGATGTAGCGGTAATAAAATACGGTGTTGAAACATATGATTTTGATAAAAACCTACTTGATGGCTTACGCTACCGTCAGGTAATTAGTGATTTAATCCTTCCTAAAAATATTAAACGTATCAAAAACAATAGTTTTGAAGCATTTAGTCTGCACAAAATAGTTTTACCTGATAATCTTATAAGTATTGGTGACAATGCATTTTCTCTTTGTTCACATTTATCAGAAATAAATCTACCTGAGAGTTTAACCAGTATTGGCAGTAAGGCTTTTTATGAATGTTCAGGATTAACTTCAGTAAACATCCCTGAAAATGTAACAATTATTGAGGACTATGCTTTTGCTAATTGTTCAGGATTAACTTCAATATACATTTCGGAAAACGTGACAAGCATTGGAATCAATGTTTTTAATAATTGCATAAGTATCAAAGAAATACATATTAAAGCCAAGACTCCACCCACCGGAAATGGCAATATACCTAATCAACACACCGTTAAACTTTATATTCCCCAAGGAAGTAAAGAGGCATATCAAAAACATCAAGATTGGAATAATTTTTTTGAGTATATTGAAGAAAAATAAAAATATATAAAATGAAAACAGAAAGCCATTCAATCAATGATGTACTTGCAAAAAACGCAACATCCTTTTTTATTCCGCCATTCCAAAGAGCCTACGCTTGGGGACGACCCGAAATTGAAAGATATTTCAGTGACATTTCAAGAATTATTGATTCTGAATTAGATCCCAATCAACACGAGAAATTAGAACATTTTTTCGGTACTGTTGTAATCAAAGAAGAAAAGGCGGGATTCGCTAATAGGTCAGTAGTAGTTGACGGACAACAAAGGCTTACTACAACACTTATTTTCTTAATTGCACTACGAGATTCTGAATCTGACCCAATCAAACAAGACCTAATTACCCAAAATTTCCTTATTAACAACACCTCTACTTTTCAAGATAAAATAAAACTAAAACAAGTAACCAAAGATTGGGAGGCATACCGAGCTTTGATCAATAAATCACAACCTAAACCAGGAGTAATTGCCTATGCCTATGAGCTCTTAAAAAAACTTATAAATGAAAAAAAACAAATAAATCCCGAAATTGAATTTGAACACTATATTACTGCTATACAGCGAATAAATGTAGCCGTTATATTTTTGGATGAAAGACCTTTCAAAGGAGAAGATCCACAAATAATTTTCGAAACACTTAATTCCCTCGGCAAACCGTTAAGCCTATCAGACCTTGTACGGAATTTCGTTCTTCTAAATATGGAAAGTAAAAAACAATCAGATATTTATGAAAAAATATGGCATCCGAAAATTGAAAACATTCTAAACGACAATACATCAAAATTTTTTCGAGACTATCTACAATATAAAACTAACAGTTCTCTAAAAGTCGTGAACGACAACAACACCAAAGAATTATATCAGCAATTTAAAGAATTTGTAGAAGAAAAATTTTCAGATCATAATGACTTTATCAATGATATTGTTCGATATGTAAAATGTTATCAATGGATAATCACTGAAGTGGTAAATGATGACATTTCATCCAATCCACTTAACGATAAGATAATAAAAGAATTATTGCGGAATATATTTCATGACATTAAAGCAGAGGCTTTTAAGCCTTTTGTGTTAGGATTGTTAGAATATCATCAATATACAATTAACAATATTCGCCTAAGTGACGAGATTTTTATTTCAACGTTAAATACAATCAAGATTTATCTAATAAGGCGTAGAATATTGGGGTTGACCCAGGGTGAAAATAAGAATATCGTTACACTTAGTAAGAAAATCGAATCCATTGCCAAAGGGAATGTCACAATGATTGAGTTACTGACCAGTCTGTTCTATAGATTAAGGCTACCAAATGACAATGAAATGAAAAATGAGTTGTCAACAATGAACTTCTACGAAGGACTCAAAAAGTACTCAAAATTCATCCTTGGCAAAATTGAAGAACACAACACCAAAGTAGCTGTTGACTTCCGTAATCCTAAAATAACGATAGAGCATATTATGCCCCAAAAATTAGAAGATAGTTGGAAATTGGAACTTGGTGATAATTACCAAGAAATCCACAAAATATACTTACATAATATTGGAAATCTAATACTTACTGAATTCAATAGCGAAATTGGGAATAAATCATTTGAAGAGAAAAAAAGAAAATTAACCACTTCTTCTCTAAATTATAGATTAGATATTATAAATAAAAATACGTGGAATGAGCAAAGTATAAAAGAACATCAGATTAATATGATTAATGGGTTTATCGATACCTTTCCCTTACCAGATACATATAAAGATAAATCCAATTGGAATACACAATCCAAAGAAAGCTCGACCTTTTCACCATTGGATACAGACGCAGGAGAAACAGCAGAAGGGAATAAACCCATTGAACTGCATATTGATAACAACATCATAAAAGTAAAATCTTGGCAAGACGTGTTCATCAAGTTTTTAAAATATTTAAAAGACAGTCCGAAATATGATTTCGGATTTATCTTGGACAACCAAACAGATTTGTTCAGGCGTGAAGAAACGGTAGTAAATTGGAAGACTTTACAGAATATAATTGACACCAATTTAGATATGTCAAACCGTTATAAAACTTTCGATGGTAAAGTTTGGGATAAGGTTAAATATTTGGAAGATGATTTAATATTCATCCATATAAACATTTCAGCTTCAACCTGTATGACAAGAATATCAAATGTAATGAACAAATTTAATATAGACGAGGAATCTGTTAAAATATTACTTCGATAGAAATTAAAAAAATTTGTTCTATCTTTAAAAAACGACTATTTTGTGATATAAGATCTGATCTATACAATGAGAGTTTATCCGTTACATTATTTAAATCATCTGGAATTTGAAAACTTGGCTAATCACGTATGCAATATCATACTCGGTTCTGCAACAATTCCTTTCACAGAAGGCCCGGATGGAGGTCGTGATGGCTGTTTTAATGGTAAAGCAAACCTTATTTCGATAATGTTATAAAAAGAGAGTTTGAACATTTTTCACAAATTCAAACATTCCTATCATCTCCAATTAATATTGAATTAAAAGACAAATACGAAGATTCAATTAGCGAACTTAATGCAAAAATTACTTTGAGAAGAGACGATTACATGGAATTCGAGGATCTAATCGAAGATATTTACAATTATATAATATCAAACGATTTAGAACAACTTAAAAATAAAAAGCGATTAGTAAGAACAATGTTGCTATACATGTATTGTAATTGTGATATTGGTAAAAAAATGTAATTATGCTCACACCTACTAAACATACAAATATAAAATACTCTATCCTTTATATTGGAGGTTTAATCCTTGGCTATTTCGGTCTCATAGTGCCACTTATATTCACAGCTTTATGAATCCTGTAAGCACCCGAGT
>CAZAFR010000011.1:0-54272 GCA_964484665.1 uncultured Proteiniphilum sp.
GTTTACACAGCTCATGTAAATCACCTTGTAAAATGACACCATATAAAAAAATCAGGCAACTATATTTCTATAACTGCCTGATTTTTCGTGGTGCCACCAGGAATCGAACCGGGGACACAAGGATTTTCAGTCCTTTGCTCTACCGACTGAGCTATGGCACCAACATTGCTTAAATTGCGAGTGCAAAGATAATCGCATTTTCAGTATTTACAAAATTTGAAGCGATAATTTGTAAAAAATTATTATTTATCAGCAATATGATTCCAACCCTGCGCCTGTAATTCTATTTCAGTACCGTCACGAGTTACCATGTAGCAGCCTTTGTCAGGCTTTGTAATATGACCTAAGAGATGAATGCCCGGAATACTCATCATTTTGTCGTGAAGTGTAAGAGGCACGGTAAACAGTAGCTCATAATCTTCACCACCATTCAATGCAGCGGTTGTTACGTTCATATTGAATGTTTCAGCCATTGCAGCAGTCTGGTAATCTATAGGTATTCTTTCTTCAAAAAGCTGACAACCCACATTGCTCTGTTTGCAGATGTGCAGTAGGTCAGACGAAAGTCCGTCTGATACATCAATCATTGCTGTAGGAATGATATCATTTGCCGCCAGTAGTTCTACTATATCCTTGCGTGCTTCGGGTTTTAGTTGTCGCTCCAGAATATACTCTCTACCACCAAAATCAGGCTGAAACCCCTTATCAGGATTACTTGCAAACACTGCTTTCTCTCGCTCCAGCAGCTGTAAGCCCATAAAAGAAGCTCCTAAGTCGCCTGACACAAAGATCAGGTCGGTATCTTTTGCACCATTTCGGCAAACAATTTTATCAACTTCTGCTGTGCCGATGCAGGTAATGCTTATAGTTAATCCAGTGAGAGAAGAAGTTGTATCACCACCAACAATGTCAACGCCATAAATTTCACAAGCCATTTTGATGCCACTGTAAAATGTTTCCAGATCCTCAATAGTCAACCGTTTTGCAATGCCTAACGAGATGGTTATCTGTTGAGGCTTACCATTCATCGCGTAGATGTCTGAAAAGTTAACAACCGCAGCCTTATATCCCAGATGTTTCAGAGGAGTATAAATCAGGTCGAAATGAATACCTTCAAGCAAGAGATCAGTGGTAATAAGAGTTCTTTTACCTGTATTATCAACAATTGCAGCGTCGTCGCCAACACCCATTACAGTTGTATCTTGGGTAAGTTTAATATCTTTTGTGAGATGGTCGATAAGTCCAAACTCTCCCAATGTTGCTATTTCTGTTTTTTTCATATGTCTGTGTTAGACACTCTATATTATGAATTTATGATTTAATAAATTAGATTCTTTCTATGATTGTTCGCATAATCTCTGCCATCATCGGCTGAGCAATTTTTGCAGCCTTTTGCACCTCTTCATGAGATATTTCAACTATTTTACCCGGTACGCCGAGATCTGTAATAATAGAAAATGCGAGTACTTTCATTTTTGCGTGATTAGCAACAATAACTTCAGGAACAGTTGACATACCAACTGCATCACCACCCATAATACGGAAGAAATTGTATTCTGCAGGAGTTTCATATGTGGGTCCCTGCAGACCAACATACACACCATGCTGCAGTTTGATATTTTTCTCTTTGGCTATATCCATAGCCATCTGACATAGTTTTTTGTTGTAGGGTTCGCTCATATCAGGAAAACGTGTTCCCAGTTCATCAAAATTTTTTCCCCGAAGTGGATGTTCAGGGAAGAAATTAATATGATCTTCAATAAGCATAATATCTCCCACATCAAAACTCGAATTCATACCGCCAGCAGCATTTGACACAAACAGATACTCAATACCAAGTGCTTGAAAAATGCGAATGGGGAAAGTTACCTGTTGCATATTGTACCCTTCGTAATAATGAAATCGTCCTTGCATTGCAAGAACTTTTTTGCTCCCCAGAGTGCCTATAATAAGTTTGCCGCTATGTCCTTCAACCGTTGATACGGGGAAGTTTGGAATTTCAGTGTATGGAATTTCGTTTTTGTCTTTAATTTCATTGGCAAGTTCTCCAAGACCTGTTCCAAGAATTATTGCTGTATTTGGAATATCTCCAATTTTATTTTTAAGGTAATCTGCTGTTTGTTTTATAGTTTCTAACATGATCTATAATTTTTTTATTAAATGATAATCTTTCTTTGTTATTTAAAAATACAACCCTTACAGGAAGGTAGTACATTGTTTTTTTAATTTTTTCGGGTAAGTAAGATAGTGCACGGAATCTGACTGCATCCTTTTCAGTTGTAACAATGATTTTGTTTTCATCATTAATCGAATCAACCATATCTTCAATAGATTGAATATCTTTTTTAGAAAAATTGTGATGGTCAGGGAAAAACTTAGTATATAGGTTGTAAGTTTTATATTCCAGTTTTCTTACAAGGGGTTCAGGCGATGCTATACCGGTTATCAAGAACAAATGCTTTTTTCGAATATCATTCATTAGTACTTCTTCAACCTCCAATTCAGGAAAAACAGGTCTTAGCTGATCATAATCAAATGATGTGAAAAACAACTTCTGATATGGATATAGATTAAGCCCATTAGTATAAATTCTAAAATCAATTGGTTGCATGTCAGGGTTGCTTTTGGTTACAATGACAATTGACGCTCTGTCCATACCTTTAATAGGTTCACGCAATAGTCCGGCTGGTAATAATTTATCTTCAAAAACAGGGCGGTTACTGTCAGTCAATAGAATTGATAGTGATGGTATTACATAACGATGCTGAAATCCATCATCGAGCAAAATCACATTAGGGCGTTCCTCTTTTTCAATAGAAATAATTTTTTCTATTGCATTAGCCCTGTTTTTGTCAACCACAACTAGTACGTTTGGAAACTTTTTTTTGATTTGTAACGGTTCATCACCAACATCGCCTACTTTTGAATCAGTATCAACAATGACAAAACCCTTACTCTTGCGTTTATATCCCCGGCTTATTACAGCTACTTTGAACTTGGGTGAAAGTAACCTGATAAGGTATTCTATATGTGGAGTTTTTCCTGTTCCACCTACGGTGATATTGCCAATACATATAATAGGGATATCAAATGATCGCTGTTTGAGTATTTTTTTATTGAACAACCAGTTTCTGAAATTCACAACAATTCCGTACAGCCAAGAAAAGGGCAGTAAGGATCTGCGGATTTCAACTTTTGGTATGTCCATGAAAATTTAGTTAATATTCAAATCAAATGGAATGCGGGCCTGTATATAATCCTGTTCTTTAATGTCTTTTAGAAGCATAAACAACTCATAACTCTCACCAAGATAGCTTTTAATTGTTTTAGCAGCAAGTTCTTCTTTAGCCGGATCAAGTAATTCTTCAAGTGTAGAACGAAGTTTTGGGTACTCGAACACTACAAAGCTTTTGCCAAGATTCGACATATCAGCTGCAATTTCAATAGCTTTTTCGATACCACCTAGTTCATCAACTAAACCAATTTCAAGAGCTTGATTTCCTGTCCATACACGTCCTTCGGCATATTGGGCTAGTGTATCTTTTGGTATGTTCCTTCCCTCAGCACAGCGTGTTAGGAAAAGATCGTATCCATTCTCAACATAATTTTGCATTATCAGTTGTTCACTTTTATTAAGCGGACGCGTTAGATTACCAAAATCGGCATATTCGTTGGTTTTTACAGCGTCTGAATGAATACCTATTTTTTCGGTTGTGCCTTTAAAATTGGGGAACATGCCGAATATACCTATTGAACCGGTAATCGTTGTTGGCTGAGCAACAATTCTGTCGGCATTAGAACAAATATAATAACCACCGGAAGCTGCCAAATCGCCCATGGAAACAACTACCGGCTTTTCAGTTTTAAGATCTTCAATGGCTTTCCATATCTGTTCTGAAGCATAAGCACTGCCACCACCTGAGTTTATTCTAAAGACTACAGCTTTTATATCATTATCTTTTCTTAGCTTTTCGATCTCGTTTACATAATATTTATCTTGAATATTAGAAGAGCCATAACCAGACTGAATATTTCCTTGTGCGTACAATATTGCAATTGTATTGTTTGTTTTTTCAATTGATTTTGTTTTTACCGATTTCATGTTCTCAACGGTGGCAGAAGGAATTTTTTTGTCCTTATCAATATCTAATAGAGAACGCAGATAATCTTTCATCTCAGTTTCATAAAGCAGAGTATCCACTAGGTTTGAAGATAAAATAAATTCAGGTGCCTGCATCATAGTCAGTGAGTTAGCAAGTGAATCAATTTCGTCAATAGTGAGTGATCGAGATTCAGCAAAATCTTTTTTAAGAAAACTCCATGCATCATTAAGATATGAATTTACCTGTTCTCTGTTTGCATCACTCATTTCATTTTGAGTGAATGGTTCCACGGCCGATTTGTACGTACCTACTTTAAATATCTGCATCTCTATTCCCAATTTATCAAGTGCATCTTTAAAGAAAATTGGTGTTGATGCTAAACCGTGTAAATCAAGCATTCCCTGTGGATTAAGGACTATTTTATCGGCGGTAGATGCAAGATAGTAACCGCCTTGTGAATACGTATCGGCATAAGAAACTATGAATTTACCACTCTCCTTGAAACTTTCGAGTTCTCCACGTATCTCTGCTAATGTAGCCATAGAAGCCGATACCATACGTGAATCAATATAAATACCTTTTATTTTGTCGTCGCTTTTAGATTTACGTATTGCACTTACAATGTCATTAAGTCCCATTGTTGACGAATATTCGGAATCAATCAAAGAAGTGAACGGATCAGATTCAGGTGTTCGGTCTACAATAGTACCATCTAGCCTTAGATTCAGAACAGAATTTTCCTGAAGAGTAAATTTTTCAGAAGATATAGAACCCAAGAGCGAGCTTGCTGTACCTAAAAACATTATCATTGCAATAAAAAATAGGATAATTTGCGCAATGAGGAACCCTAAAGCAGAAGCGAGCATGATTTTTAGAAAATCTTTCATAATTAGAATGTTTTTTGAATTATAATTTGACTTATAAACAGAACAAAAATATACAAAAATCGCAGCTCCTGCAATTTAAATTTACATATTCTTAATTATTTTCACTTGCAGGTTCTTCGTTTGTGCGCTATATTTGAATAATAAAAATAAATTCATAGAAATTTAAGTAAGTTCCTTTCTTAAAAAAATATAAAATTCGGGTAAAAGAGAGATGCTAATGCAGCGTTTTATCTTTTAATTCATCTATATAGTAACTGCGATAAGAATGGATGATTCGCAACTGATATTAGCGTGTAAGAAACAGGACCGCAATGCACAAAAAACGTTATATGAGAAGTTTGCTCCTATAATGATGGCTGTATGTTTACGTTATTGCGGTGATGAGGAGACTGCTCGAGATTTGTTGCACGATGGATTTATCCGTGTTTATACGCAGATCGGCTCGTTTACGGGCAAGGGTTCTTTTGAAGGATGGCTAAGACGAATCTTTGTGAATCTTGCGCTTGAGAATTACCGGAAAGAAAAGAGGAGAAATCTTTTTCTTGAAGAGTATGGATACATGTTTACAAATGAAACAGATAAACTTGACGATGACTTGCTCGATATAGAAGATATTCCAAAGGAGATGGTTTTTGAAATAATTAGGAATCTTCCACCTGGATATAGAACTGTTTTTAATCTGTATGTTTTTGAAGACATGTCGCATAAAGAAATAGCTGAAGAGCTGGGCATTACTGAAGCTGCATCGAGATCACAGTTTTATCGTGCCAAAAGTTTGTTAAAGAAGAAAATTGCTGTCATCCTTAAAAAGAATCATCAAAGGAAAGTACAATGAATACAGATGATAAAATAAAAAAACAGTTTCAATCGAAATTCGACGATTTTAAAGTACCCGTACCGGCAGACGGTTGGATACGATTAGAAGAGTCGTTGAATAACGCATCTGTTGCAAGAAAGATGATTGTTAGACGCAGATGGCAATATGCCGGATCTGTTGCTGCAGTTCTGATATTGCTTGTGGGTGGACTGTTTTATATGAACCGACCGATTACAAACGACCAGCCTTATATGTCGGAAGTGGTAGTTTTACCTTCTGTTACTGAAGAAGAATCAGAAGTGAAAGCTCAATCGCAAACAGAATCAAAAATTATTGAATCTCCATTATTAGCTGATGGTAATGCTTTAGATAGTGTCGAGAAAACAATAGAAGCTATAGTTGAGCCGACTGACCCTGCTGCAATGCTGGTTGAATATTTATCAAGAACAGATATCGCTTTTAAATCTTTTAAAGAAGATTTTTTGACAGAAGCAATGGGTTATCCGGCAGAAGATTATTTTTTTGAAGAAGATTCTTTTTTAATTGAAGGAAATTCAGCCTTGCTATATGCAGATTATGAGACAAAAGAAAGTGAGAAGGATTATGTTTTGTCATTTGGAGGAAAAGGAGGATTAACATCTTTTCATCAAACTGTAAACTCTCCAATGACTTTAAGAAGTGCTGCTGTTTCAAATGAAGCATCTTTTTCTGAAGAATCGGATAAGATGCTGTTTCAAACAAGTAATAATATAAGTAATATTTCTGATATGGAACATGATCAACCGGTATCATTTGGAATAACGGTGTCAAAATTGATTGTTCCTAATCTTTCTATTGAAACCGGCTTGATTTATTCTTACCTATACTCAAAAAGCAAAAATATGAGCTCGGTTATTCAGAAACATGAAACCCAAAGTTTGCACTATATAGGTGTACCACTTAACCTTAATTATAACCTATTTTCTATCAGAGATTTGAATTTATACGTATCATTTGGAGGGATGATAGAAAAAGATGTTTATGGTAAATTTAGAGAAGAAGGTGAGGGACAGTCACTAGATGATCAAAACAAATCAGAAGTTTTAAAAAATGAAACCATATCACAGAAAAGGCCGCAGTTGTCGGTTAATACCGGTCTTGGTTTATCATACCCGTTATACAGGGATTTGAAGCTTTATGGTAAAATTGGCGGTGCCTACTATTTTGACGCAAATAATGAATATAAAACTATATACTCCGACAGGAAGATTGTGATGGATCTGAGTCTGGGTATCAGATATGAATTTTAATAATAACTAAATACAAACTAATAATAACTAAATAGAAACAACGTAATGAGAAAATCGATTTTATTTTTAACTATTTTCGGAGCTGTACTTTTTATGACATCATGTCTGGGAGAGGTTAGCAATAATTATGCAGATACAACATTTGTATATTTAGACAAAGACGATAATTATACTGTTTTTGGTAAAACTATATCACTTTATTCGCCTGCTAGAATTATAACATCAAATAATATGGCTACGATGATTCCAGGAACATTTAAAATAATGAGTTATAGCTGGGACGAGGAGAATGGAACTAAACCGTTGCTTGTTGGTGGTCAAAGTATCTCCGCTGATTTTATACAACAAACCGGCGATGCTATTGATGTGCAACAGACAAGTCTTATAATGAGTCAGTTGCCAGAGGTTGAAGATCCTAAACAATTTCTAGAAGTTGCTACTCCTTTATATGCGGATACACCTGATTTCATGGGAGATAATTGGATCTTTCAGTACGCTTATGAAGCGCCGAAAGGGCAGTCTGCTTCTTTGCAATTTTACAAAAGAGATGATGTAGAAGGTAGTGAAGACATCAAAATTGATATAAATATAACTTTTACAGGTACCCCGGAAGGTGCAACAACTGAAAAGAAAACAGATGTTGTGGCACTTAATATGTCGCCACTCAGATATATGTATCAAGGTACAAGTACTAGTGAAACAAAGTCACTTAATATAAAATTTGTGTATCATCTTAAAGATCATGATACTGAAGTTGAGTCACAATCATTCAGCCTTACTGTAAAAAAATGATTTAACAGATAAATACAATCACTTAAATACAGACAGCAGTACTTTATAAGAGTGCTGCTGTTTTGTTGATTGAAAATAACTATCTTTGCTCTCCAAAATTGTTGAGAAATGTGGAGAGAAATTTTTGTGACTATCATACAACTTATTGTTGCTTCACCCAAAGCGTGGAAAGACATATATCGGAAAAAGAGGACTTATAACGAATTTCTCAAACGATTTCTGCATCCACTTTTTGGAGCTATTACACTTGCTTCATTTATTGGAGGATTATGGTTTTCACATGATGGAAACATTGAAAGTGCATTAAAGCAGTCAATTATAAGCATTGTTGCTGTATATGGTGGTTATTTTATTGCAGCTTATGCGATTAATGATTTGGCGCCAAAATTCGATTTGGAGAAGGATCTGACATTGTATCAGAAGTTTGTAGGTTTTGCTTCTACAATAATTTATTTGTTGTATATCATTACCCCCTTTTTCCCCGGTTTTATCATTTTATGGTTGTTTGTACTTTATACGTTTTATCTTGTATACACCGGGGCTAAGAATTTCATAATGATAAAAGATGATAAGCTTGTTAATTTTACACTTATTGCAACAGCTTTAATAATTCTTGCTCCTGCAGTTATTCATCAGCTTTTTTCTATATCAATTAATTAATGAATCAGCCTCAAATAAATATAAAAAATAAAAGAGCGACATTCGATTACGAATTGTTGGAGATTTTTACTGCAGGAATTGTTCTTACCGGAACGGAAATAAAGTCAATACGTCTTGGAAAAGCGTCTCTAGTGGATACTTACTGCTTGTTTGAAAGTAATGGTTTATGGGTTCGTAACATGAATATATCACCCTATTTTTATGGTACATATAATAATCATGATTCGAGAAGAGACCGCAAGCTGTTACTAAATAAACAAGAACTGAGAAAGATACGGCGGCTCACAAAAGAAACAGGTTATACAATTATACCTGTAAGAATGTTCATAAATGAAAAGGGATTGGCAAAACTTGTTATTGCAGTGGGCAGAGGTAAGAAACAGTATGATAAGCGTCAGTCATTGAGGGAGAAAGAGGATAAACGTACTATGGATAGGATGTTCAAAAAGTAAATTACTCCCCATCAGGTTATCTTCTCATCAAATTATTCGTTTTATAAATTATGCAATTTAAAAAATATATATTGATACCGGCTATCAAGAAGTCTGGTAGCACAACGCTATGGCTGCTTAAAATGATTCTGCCTATTTCGCTTGCTGTTAGGTTTTTGGATTATTTTGGAATTCTTACTTATATGGCAGATTTTCTTGATCCAATTTTTTTGAATCTTGGACTGCCTGGCAGCACTGCAATTATTTTCATAACATCCATTTTTCTCCCTCTTTATGCACCGTTGGCGATCATTACATCAATGAGTTTGACCTTAAGAGAACTTACAATTCTTGCCTTAATGTGTCAGATTGCTCATAATCTACCTGTGGAGAGTGCTATACAGGCAAAAACAGGAACTTCATTCTGGAGAATGACTATTTTGCGTATTGTAATGAGCGTCTTGACTGGATTTATTCTTAATCTTATTTTACCTGCAGAGATGGGAATGCCTGTTTTTGCGATAACAGATGTTGAAGCAATTAATTCTATTGGAGAACTGTTGTTAGCTTGGTTGCAAAATTCACTGAATATAGCAATTTTGATTATTGTTGTTATTTTCACGTTGAACTTATTCTATAATTTTCTAAATGCTTATAGGCTTATCTCAAAGCTTAGTAAAAGTATTGAACCACTGCTTAAGTTTTTTGGTCTCCCAGTAAACACTGGCTTTTTATGGCTTATAGGTTATATTGTTGGATTAACATATGGAGGTGCACTTATGATGGATCAGATGAAAGATGGTAGAGTTACACGCACCGAAGCAAATCTACTGAATCACCATCTTGCCGTTTCTCACTCTATTATTGAGGATAATCTACTATTTGTTGCTCTTGGTGTTTCAATTTGGTGGATATTGGGTGTAAGGCTCACCATGGCGTGGATTGTAGTTTGGTCTCGTAAGTTGATATTAAGGTTGTCAAGTAAAGAGAAAATCAATTATAATGCCTATTTTTGACGATATGAACTCTCATTAAACAGGCACTTTTGTGTTTTTTCATTAAACATTTTAATTTGATATTTAATGTTCGAGTGATAAGTAAAAGTAAAGGGAATATAAGATGAAGTTGGAAAAACTTTTATCCTCTCGTATCCTGATTTTGGATGGTGCGATGGGAACAATGATACAGAGATATAAGCTTTCTGAAGAGGATTTCAGAGGTGAAAGATTCCAGGATTTTGATGTTCTGCTTAAAGGTAATAATGATCTGTTGTCTCTGACACAACCGGATATAATTAGTGAGATTCATCGTGAGTATTTAGCGGCAGGAGCTGACATAATTGAAACTAATACGTTTAATTCGACTTCAATATCCATGCAAGATTATAAAATGAGCCATCTTGCAGACGAAATAAATAGAGCTGCCGTAAAAATTGCTCGTGAGGTGGCAGACGAGTATACAAAACTGACTCCCGATAAGCCTCGTTTTGTTGCGGGATCAATAGGACCCACTAACAAAACAGCGTCAATGAGCCCGCGAGTTGAAGAACCAATGTATCGTGCTGCCACTTTTGAAGATTTTAAATCGGCTTATAAAGAGCAAGTAATTGCACTTGTTGAGAGTGGAGTTGATCTCTTGTTGATTGAAACAATATTTGATACCTTGAATGCTAAAGCTGCAATTTTTGCCGCTGAGGAAGTTGCCGCAGAAACAGGCATTAATACACCATTAATGCTTTCAGTAACACTCTCTGATAAGGCGGGCAGAACCTTATCGGGTCAAACGCTTGGTGCATTTGTAGCTTCTGTAAGTCATGCTAATCCATTGATAATAGGTTTGAACTGTTCCTTGGGCGCTGCAGGACTTAAACCATATGTGAAAGAACTTGGGAAAATAGCTCCTTTTTATATATCCACATATCCAAATGCAGGTTTACCTAATCAGCTGGGTGAGTATGATGAGACGCCTGAAAAGATGGCCAAGCAGATTCAGGAGTTTATTGATGAAGATTTGATAAATATTGTAGGTGGATGTTGTGGTACTACGCCTGAGCATATTTCAAAATATGTGGATATGATTAAAGATGCAGTTCCGCATAAGAAGGCTAATCCCCCTGAATATTTACAGTTGTCAGGCTTAGAGCTGCTTGAGGTTTCTCCTCAAATTAATTTTCTTAATATAGGTGAGAGATGCAACGTGGCCGGCTCTCGCAAATTTTTAAGGTTAATCAAAGAACAAAAATATGAAGAAGCACTCGACATTGCACGAATGCAAGTTGAGGATGGAGCTCAGATTCTTGATATTAACATGGATGAAGGCCTTTTGGATGGAGTGCAGGAGATGACTAATTTCTTAAATATGCTTGCATCTGATCCTGATGTTTCACGAGTGCCAATTATGATAGACTCATCAGATTGGAATGTTCTTGAAGCCGGGTTGAAATGTGTACAGGGAAAACCAATTCTGAATTCTATATCTTTAAAAAACGGTGAGGAAAACTTTCTTAGGCAGGCTAAACTAGCCCAGATGTATGGTGCAGCTGTAGTTGTTATGGCATTTGATGAAATAGGTCAGGCTTCAAGTTATGAACGCAGGATTGAGATTTGCGAGCGAGCATACAGATTACTTACCGACAACGGTTTTAATCCTAAAGATATTATCTTTGATCCCAATATTCTGGCTATTGCAACCGGAATGGATGAACATAAAGACTATGCAGTGGATTATATAAAATCAGTCGCTTGGATAAAAGATAATCTACCGTATGCTAAAGTTAGTGGGGGAGTGAGTAACCTTTCGTTTTCATTCCGAGGGAATGACTATATTCGTGAACTGATGCACTCAGTATTTCTCTATCATGCTATAAATGCAGGGCTCGATATGGGAATTGTGAATCCTTCGCAATCAGTTATTTATGAAGATATTTCGGCAGAAGAGAAGGAACTGGTTGAGGATGTAATTTTTAATAGAAAAGATGATGCAACCGAGCGGTTGATGACCTATGCTGAAAAGATAAAAAATGATAAAACTCCAGAGTCTGAGCAAGCTAAAACTGAAGAATGGCGTAGTTATGCTCTCAGTGAAAGATTGAGTTATGCTTTGGTAAAAGGTATAAATGATCACATGGAAGAGGATCTTGCCGAAGCTCTTGAAAAATACTCTCGTGCTGTGGATATTATTGATCAACCATTAATGGAAGGAATGAATCGTGTAGGTGATTTGTTTGGTGCAGGTAAAATGTTTCTTCCTCAGGTTGTGAAAGCAGCACGAGCAATGAAGAAGGCTGTTTCTATATTACAGCCGGCTCTTGAAGCAGAAAAATCATCCAAAGAATTTAATAAAGCCGGTAAGATTCTACTAGCGACTGTTAAGGGCGATGTTCACGATATAGGGAAAAATATTGTATCAATAGTACTTTCTTGTAATAATTATGATATTATTGACCTTGGTGTAATGGTTCCTCCCGAGAAAATTATTGAGACTGCTATTAAAGAACAACCCGATATTGTAGGTTTAAGCGGATTGATAACTCCTTCTCTGGGTGAAATGGGAGTAGTGGCTGAGGAGATGGAAAAGGCAGGCTTTAGTATACCATTGCTTATAGGTGGTGCTACTACTTCGAAATTGCATACTGCACTTAAGATTGAACCGAAATACAAGAATGGACCTGTGGTTTATGTAAAGGATGCTTCGATGGCTCCATCTGCAGTGGCTAATCTTATGAATAAAGATAATAGAACGAAATATATTGATAATCTTAAAGAAGAGTATAATCGTCTCCGGGAAAATTATTCATTGAAGGAGGTTGAGTTAGTTACTATTGAAGATGCGCGAGAGAATGCTTATAAAATTGATTGGAACTCATATGATCCGTTAGTACCTAATCAACTTGGACTTGTAAAATTGGATAAAATAGATGTGTCCGATATTATTCCATGGTTGGATTGGAAATTTTTGTTTTCAGCATGGAATTTATCAGCTCGTTTTCATACAATTACAAAGATTGGAAATTCTGAAGAAGAGAGATCTTTGTGGATTGATAGCTTTAGAGAAGAAGATCGAGAAAAGAGCAAAGTAGCAATCAAATTGTATGATGATGCTATAGAAATGTTGAATGATTTAGCTTTAAAAAATGTAGGTTATATCAGAGCTGTATTTGGAATTTTTGAGGCTTATAGTGATAATGACACGGTTTTTATAAAGAGTAATACAGATTCTACAATCACAGCATTTCCTTTTCTTAGGCAGCAGAAAAAATCTAAAAAAAATGAATATCACTGTCTGAGCGATTTTATAGCGCCACTTAAGTCAGGAAAAAAGGATTATGTTGGAGCATTTGCAGTAACAGCGGGCAGTGGTGCAGAGGAACAATTGGAGAAATTTAGTGCCGAAGGTGATGAATATAGCGGTCTGTTGATGAAATCGCTACTTGATAGATTAGCTGAAGCTGCAACGGAATGGCTGCATGCAAAAATACGTCGTGAGTATTGGGGTTATGCTTCGGAAGAGAATCTGAGTATTGAAGATATGCTTGCTGTTAGATTTCAA
The DNA here is from genome assembly GCA_964484665.1 of uncultured Proteiniphilum sp. Taxonomy (GTDB): domain Bacteria; phylum Bacteroidota; class Bacteroidia; order Bacteroidales; family Dysgonomonadaceae; genus Proteiniphilum. Next base: position 13,528 of record CAZAFR010000011.1, read on the forward strand.
GGTATCCGTCCCGCAGTTGGTTATCCTTCTATACCTGATCAAACTATCAATTTTATCTTGCATGACCTTTTGTCTTCAAAAGAAATAGGTATTTCATTAACTGAGAATGGAATTATGTATCCTAATGCTTCGGTAAGTGGACTGCTATTTGCTCATCCTCAATCAAAATATTTTGGTGTTGGGGAAATTAATGAAGCTCAGATGACAGATTACGCAAAGAGAAAAGGACAAAAGCCAGAAGATATTAGAAAATTTCTTCTGGCCAATATGGTATAGGAAATATATTTGTATAAAGGGTCATGTTTATATCTTGCACTTTGATCAATGTGTTAACTTGAGTTTAGATAAATTGGTTCAATTAAGATTTGATGATTTCATCAAAGTGAAATATTCTCAATAATAACGAATAATTTTAACAGTTAGAGTAAGGTAATCCTAAATTGAGTATCTTTGTATATAAAAATTAATTTAAATGAGAAGTTTTGGCAGTGATAATAATTCGGGTGTACATCCCAAAATAATGCAGGCTCTAAGTAAATCAAATTTAAATCACGCAATTGCTTATGGTGATGATGAATGGACTGCAAAAGCGGATAAGGTGATTAATGAATTGTTGGAGAGCAATGAAATAGAATCATACTTTCTGTTCAATGGTACAGGTGCCAATGTTGTTGCACTTCAAGCTTGTACACAACCTTTTCATTCTATAATTTGTGCTGTATCTGCACATATAGCTGTAGATGAATGTGGAGCACCTGTGAAAATGACGGGAGCTACACTCAAAGAGATCCCTACGCCAGATGGTAAACTTACTCCGGAATTGGTTAAATCGCAACTGTACGGATTTGGTTTTGAACATCACTCACAACCTAAGGTTATCGCTATTTCTCAAACTACTGAACTGGGAACAGTATATACCACAAATGAGATAAAAGCTTTATCCGATTTGGCGCATCAGCACGACATGTATTTATTTGTTGATGGTACGCGTATTGCAAATGCATGCGCTTACTTTGGCGTGAGTCTCAAAGAGATGACTATAGATTGTGGCGTAGATATTTTCACTCTTGGTGGTACAAAAAATGGATTAATGTTCGGCGAAGCTTTAATACCTATACGTAAAGAATTATCTAAGAATATAAAATATTACCGAAAACAATCCACTCAACTCTATTCTAAGATGAGATATATTTCAGCTCAGTTTATTCCATATCTAAAAGAGAATATCTGGTTGATAAATGCAGAAAAATCAAATCAAGCAGCACAAAAGTTATATTCTGAAATGATTAAAATAAAAGGAGTGGAAATTACACAACCTGTTGAGTCTAATGCTCTGTTTTTTATACTACCTAAAAAAATAATCAATAAGCTGCGCGAACGATACTTTTTCTATGACTGGGATGAAAGGCGAAACGAAATACGGTTGGTGTGTTCTTGGGACACAACTGACGATGATATAAATAACTTTATTGATTATCTGAAAATTATAACTGATTCTTAATTAACTATTGACTATTAATTATTCATTTCTTATTTTTATTTTATGTTTGACTTTTTAGATGTTTACCCCTGGCTACTGCCGATACTTATTTTTGTAGGTCGAGTTGTTGACGTATCACTTGGTACTCTCCGTATTATTTTTGTTTCAAAAGGAGAGAAATATAAAGCTCCAATAATTGGGTTCATAGAAGTGTTTATCTGGGTAGTAGTCATTTCACAAATTCTTTCGCGCGCAAATGATTTAGTTTCATATCTTTCATATGCAGCCGGTTATGCTACCGGAAACTATGTTGGCATTCTACTCGAAAACAGAATAGCATACGGTATTGTTCTTTGCAGGATTTATACACAAAAGAAAGGAGATGTATTAATTCAGACACTGAATAAGTTGAATTTTGGGGCTACTGTAACTCACGGCAGAGGCTCAGCAAACGAGGTGGATATTATTGAAGCGGTTGTCGACAGAAAAGAACTAAAAACCATCGAGAAGACAATTAATGACTTCGACAGTAATAGTTTTTATGTTATAGAAGATGTTCGTACAAAGCAAAATGGCATTTTTCCGAAACGCAGATCTTTATTAAACCGCTGGAGAATTGGAAAGTAGAATAGTAATGATGTTGCTAAGAAAATTAGCCGGTAGTATGATTAATTATTCCTAAATTTTTTTTTCTATTTTTTTAGCTTCCTGCCAAATCTCTTCCAACTTCTCAAGTGAAAGTTGGTTTAATAATTTTCCCTGCTCCTTAACCTTTTTTTCCATATAGTTAAACCGGAAAATAAACTTTTTATTAGTGCGTTCTAAAGCATTGTCGGGATTTATCTTGTACAGGCGTGCTGCGTTTATAATGCTAAATATTAAATCTCCAAATTCTGCTTCAGTTTTATCTGTATCCATTCTTTCAATTTCATCTTTTAGCTCATTTAGTTCCTCTTTCACCTTCTCCCAAACATCCTGACGCTGTTGCCAGTCGAATCCCGAATTGCGAGCTTTATCTTGTATCCTGTAAGCTTTCACCATAGAGGGTAATGCCGTAGGAACCCCTTCTAAGACCGTTTTATTACCTCCTTTTTCTTTAAGTTTAATCTGCTCCCAAGACTGCTCTACTTTGCTGGCAGAATCTATACTTAGATCTCCAAATACATGGGGGTGTCTGAAGATTAGTTTGTCGCTTATAGCATTACAAACATCAGCTACATCAAAAGCCTCTTTTTCTTCTCCTATTTTCGAATAAAACACTACATGAAGCAATAGGTCACCTAACTCTTTTTTTATCTCATTATTATCATCGTTAATGATCGCTTCGGCCAGTTCATATGTTTCCTCTATCGTATTGGCACGCAGACTTTCATTAGTCTGTTTGTGATCCCAGGGACATTTGTCACGAAGTTCATCCATTATATCAAGTAGTCGCCCAAAAGCTTCTAGTTTTTCTTCTCTGCTATTCATTTGATATTGCTAAGCTTATTTATTTGTAAGAATTACATTATAGAATCAAGTGTATTTTAAGTATAAAAGACGGCAATAAACCGTTCTTCTATATTAAAGCTATTATTTAAAGTTTCTCAGTCCTGTCTGCAGGAATTTCATATAATTGTCAACACTCTCATCATATGTATGTGGCGGGGAAAGAGGTTTTCCCTGATGATCAAGCACAACATAATAAGGTTGCGATTGTATCCCAAATTTATGACGCTGTAGATAACTCCATTTATCACCAATTGTTCTGAGACGAGTAGATTTACCCGCTTCATCAACTTCAATAATTTCCGATAGCCTGGTTTTTTCATCCACCATTAAAACAATAAATACAAATTCATCTTCAATCAGATTCTTAACGCGATTTTCGGCAAGCACTGTTGCATCCATCTTATGACAGTTTACGCAACCATGTCCTCCAAATTCAATAAGTACAGGTTTACCCTCTTTTGCAGCAAAAGCCATCCCGATTTCATAATCATTAAACACCTGTTTCATTGATTTATCATTAAGATTAAAATCAAGAGTAGAAAGCGGTGGTGCAATCGCACTGAGTGGTTTAAGCGGAGCCCCCCATAGTCCAGGAATCATATATATAGCAAAAGCAAAAGACATCATTGCCAATGTTAGCCTTGTGAGTGATACGTGTTGAATATCGCTGTCATTTTTAAGTTTGATTTTTCCAAGTAGATAAATACCAAGTATTATAAAAAGAACGATCCATATCGCAAGGAAAACATCTCTGTCCAGTAAACCCCATCCACTTGAAAGATCAGCTACCGATAAGAATTTGAGAGAAACTGCAAGCACTATGAATCCAAGTACAACCTTAACAGTATTGAGCCATGTTCCTGATTTAGGAAGAGTTTTAAGCCATGATGGGAAAATTGCAAAAAGAGTAAACGGTATAGAAAGCGCCAATGCAAAACCAAACATGCCTACTGTAGGCGCCATATAATTACCATATGTTGCTGCATCCACAAGTAGCCATCCTATAATGGGACCTGTACATGAGAAAGACACTAAGGCAAGCGTAAATGCCATAAAAAAGAGACTTAACCAACCCTTTGAACTATCTACTTTGCTATCCATTTTGTTTGTCCATGAAGCCGGCAATACCATTTCAAAGGCTCCCATAAAAGAGAAAGCAAAAGTGATAAGAAGAGCAAAAAATATTAAGTTGAATACAGAACTGGTTGCAAGATTATTTAAAGCACTTGCACCAAAGATGGCAGTAATAATGAGTCCCAGTGTTACATATATTACAATAATTGAGAGTCCGTAGACGCTGGCATCCTGAATTGCCTTCTTACGAATCTTTTTATTTCTGTTTAAAAAAAAGCTAACTGTGATAGGTATCATTGGCCAAACACAAGGAGTCAAAAGAGCTGCAAATCCCCATATAAGACCTTTTAAAAAAATATTCCACAAAGATGCATCTGCGAGATCATTTCCATTACTAAGCGATTTTAATTCTCCAATAACAGGTTCCCAGAGTAAGTCACTATTAATTGATTCCGAAGTTACACTTGACGCCATTAAATCAATTTGAACAGGATTCTCTAATGCAGATAGAGTTGCTGTTTCAGTTTCCTGGATAATCTCAGAAGCTGTAGTAGATACAACAAATGTTGCCGGCAAATTTGAAGTGTTGAATGAAAAATCTACTGGAAGTGGGGGAGTACAAGTCTGAACGTTACAAGCCTGAGCCCTAATATTTCCGAGAACTGAAAATGAACTCTTATCGGTTACTTTTAATTTTTGTGCAAAGGTTGCATTATTCGTAAATGAACCAATTTCCATTTGGAAAACCTCATCAAACTTTACTGTTGCTTTTTTATTTATTACTTTGAATTCTCCTACCCTTACCGCACCTTTAATTTCATCAAACTCAATCATAGTTGGATTAGGTCCGCCTTCGGGGATTTTAGTGTCGTACATATACCAGCCCTGTTCTATAGTTGCTTCAGCTATAATATTTACTTCACCATTTTCTACATCCGAAAGTTTAAAATTCCATGAAATTGGATTCTGAGCAATTATGGAGACATTAGTAATAAACGCCAATATGCCGATACCCAATAATCTGCTTAATATTTTTTTCATAATTGTTTTTTGATTATTATCTTTTTGAACCTACAAAGTTAATGAACCAATACTAATATCCTAAGTTATTATCAGTTATAAAGAATTTTGTTTAATTAAAGCGTTTGGAATAGAGTTGTATAAAAGAAATTCTACTTATGAACTAAAATATCCAGTACAATTTTATCTGTCTCAGCCATCCCATTTGTTCCTATTAATGCAAGATTTTTTATTGTTTGGTCAATATCCTGATCAATAATCCCTTCTTGAGAAGTAGCCACTTGATTCTCAATGGCCATTAGAGCCGATAAAGTAGCTGTGGAAACGCCACTTGCTATTTTTAAAGCACAACTAGGTTTTGCGCCGTCACAAATCATACCGGTAATATTAGCAATCATATTTTTAGCAGCATAGGTGATTTGATCGTAATTTCCACCCATTAAATATGTGATACCGCAACTTGAACCGGTTGAAGCCACCACACAACCACAAAGAGCTGATAGTCTGCCGATATATTGTTTAATATAAATCATTGACAGATTACTTAATACGAGAGCTCGTATAAGTTGATCTTCAGTAGATCCTGTATTTTCAGCATACGTAAGTACCGGTAAGGTTGCTGCAATACCCTGATTCCCGCTGCCACTATTACTCATAACAGGTATCATTGCACCGGCCATTCTCACATCGCAGGCGCCTGCCGTAGCAGACATCATTCTGCTATGCAAGTTATCACCAAAGATCCTTTGCCCAATTTCACCTTGAAGGATTTTTGAAACATTATGACCAAACTCGCCCTGTTTTGATTTTTCGGCAACTTTTTTATTCATCTTTGTAGCATCAAGGATAAATTCAAGTTCTTCTAAAGGCGATTCAATTGCATATTCGTATATTTTTCTGAAAGTGAGCAGAGTCTTATTATTTAAGTCCTCTTCTTTGGTTGCGTTACTTTCGTAAAGTGTAGTTCCATTCAACTCAATATAAGAAAATGATGTGTGACTGCCACTTATAATAACTTTGGAGTGATTTTCTTTATTAATGCAATGAACTTCGATATATAATTTTTCAGAGATATTTTCTTTAATATTTATATTGATGATTTTCTCTGCCATAAATCTTTTACCCTTTTCTATTTCTTCCAACGGTAAATTATCAAGCAACTCTAAACCTTTTTTAGATTTACCACTAACAGCACCTAAGGCTATAGCAATTGGCAAACCATTCATCCCCGTACCGGGGATTCCCACTCCCATTGCATTCTTTATTATGTTAGCGCTTAAATAAACATCGATTTTATCAGGAATTTCACCTAAAATTTCTGTAGCCTTTGCAGTGCACAAGGATACTGCTATTGGTTCAGTACAACCTGTAGCCGGGATAATTTCCTGCTGCATAAGTGCTCTAATTTTTTTTCTATCTTTAACTGGTAACACTTTTGTGTTTTTTAAAATTTAAGTAACAAATGTACATAAAATTGAGCGTATAAAAACCCGACCACTCTAACTTTTATGGAAGAGGTCGGGTTTTATTAAACATCAAAAAATAAAATCTACTGAATTTATTGGATACCTGCTTTATCGTAAGATATTCCTAAAGCATCAGCAACACCTCTACCGTAAGCCGGGTCAGCTTTAAAGCAGTTACCAATGTGACGTATTTTAATAATTTCATCACTGTCACCCATATTACGGCATGTATTTTCAAAAAGCCTTTGTTGTTCATCCGGTTTCATCAAACGGAATAATTTGCCTGGCTGTTCATAGTAGTTATCATCATCTTCGTGGAAATCCCATCGTTTTATGTCTCCATTTACCTTTTGCACCGGTTCATTATGTTCAGGCTGTTCGCGCCAAACATTATAGCTGTTTGGTTCGTAATGTAGGGTAGCACCATGATTACCATCAATTCTCATCTGTCCGTCACGATGGAATGAATTATATCCATCTTTTAATCCTCTTGGCTGATTTACAGGAATTTGATGATGATTTACTCCAAGTCTGTAACGTTGAGCATCGCCATATGAAAATAATCTACCCTGAAGCATCTTGTCAGGAGAAAAGCCGATACCCGGAACCACGTTAGCTGGATTAAAGGCTGCCTGTTCAACGTCTTGGAAATAATTATCAGGGTTGCGGTTTAGTTCGAACTCGCCAACAGGAATAAGCGGAAAATCTTTTTTATACCAAACTTTAGTCAAATCAAAAGGATTGTAAGGCATTTTCTCAGCCTGTTCTTCAGTCATAATCTGAATATACATTTTCCATTTAGGAAAATCTTTATTTCCTATTGCTTCAAATAAGTCACGTTGATTACTTTCGCGATCCTTTCCAACAACTTCTTCAGCTTCAGCATCGGTTAGATATTCTATTCCTTGTTGTGTGATAAAATGGAATTTTACCCAATGACGTACATTATCAGCATTTATAAAGCTGTATGTATGGCTGCCAAACCCATGCATATGGCGAAAACTACGTGGAATTCCTCTATCACCCATTGTTATAGTTATCTGATGGAGAGCTTCGGGCAGACTTGACCAGAAGTCCCAATTGTTATTTGGACTTCTCAGATTTGTATAAGGATCACGTTTCACTGCATGATTCAAATCGGGGAATTTAAGCGGATCCCTAAAAAAGAATACTGGAGTGTTATTTCCTGCCAAATCCCAGTTCCCCTCTTCAGTGTAATATTTCATAGCAAATCCACGGATATCTCTTTCTGCATCTGCGGCACCTCTTTCACCGGCAACGGTTGAAAAACGAACAAACATTTCGGTTTGTTTCCCGATCTCAGAGAACATTTTCGCCTTGGTATACTGGGTAATATCGTGTGTTACTGTAAATGTGCCAAATGCGCCGGATCCCTTCGCATGCATTCTTCTTTCTGGAATTACTTCCCTGTCAAAATGAGCTAATTTTTCTAGAAACCAAACATCTTGTAGCATCATTGGGCCACGTTGACCAGCTGTCATTGCATCCTGATTATTTCCAACCGGTGCGCCTGCAACCGTAGTCATTTTCATTTGGTTTTTTTTATCTTTCTGCTTTTTTAGTTCTTCTGCATTCATATAATTTTAATTTAGTGTTAATAATATTTCCTGAGTTAGTTTTTAAAATACTTCATTTTTGTATTTGTTTTCCATTTATATGAACCATAACGGACTTAATTTCAAAGTTCATAATTTTATTTTTTCTGAAAAATTCATCCAGTAATGAGTCAAGTTCTACATTCACATAATCAATTATCTGTTCATTATCATCGATATATAAATGATGATGATTTTCAACCCGCCAGTCATATCTAATTGTATCATCAGCAGTTCGCACTTTTGAAATCACTCCTTTATCAACAAAAGTGTCCAGTGTTTTGTAAATAGTTCCGGCAGATATGTTTGGGTTTTTTTTATGAACTGCATCTATTACTTGTTGAGCATTAGGGTGATTCAGAGAAAAAACCACTTGGAGAATTCTAAGTCTTTGAGGAGTAATTTTTAAATTTTTATCCTTTAATATTTCTCGTAATTGATTTTCAGTCATAGCTATCATGAAAGTTTGAATATGAATTAGAATAAATTACTAAATAGTAATTATTACTATCTAAGAACAAGTTGCGCGTATAAAAGTTTATTAATTACTGTTAATGTTTTCAATCATCAATTAATGTTTTATATTTCTTATCTTTGTATACGAGTTTTTTTTAATATTTAATTTTGATTATAAGAAAAAGTTTTCAACACACTTCTGTTAATAACTTAAGTGAAACATTAGTCGAAAAAATTCCATTGCTAGAAAATTACTCCTTAACTTTACAAATTCCAATTAAGCAAAAACATATATAAATGGATAATCAGAAACGTAAACCATCAGTTAAAGTAATTGAAAAAACAGTTGTAGCACCCGATATTGGTAAAGTACCACCACAGGCTAGAGAACTTGAAGAAGCTGTGCTTGGTGCCTTGATGCTAGAAAAGGATTCGTATTCAATTGTCGGAGAAATTCTAAAACCTGAAAGCTTTTATGATCCCATTCATCAAATAATATATGGAGCTATCCAGGGTTTGTCAATGCAGCAAAAACCTGTTGATGTACTTACGGTTGTTGAGGAGCTTAAGCGTCGTGGAGAACTAGAAGCTGTTGGAGGTGCTGTTTATGTAGCAGAACTATCCGAGAAAGTGGCCTCAGCAGCACATATTGAGTATCATGCACGAATTATCGCACAAAAATATCTTGCACGTGAGCTTATATCTTTTTCTTCTGATATTTCACAAAATGCATTTGATGAAACTGTTGATGTTGACGATCTTATGCAGGAAACAGAGGGAAAGCTGTTCGAGATATCACAACGTAATGTAAAAAAAGATGTAATCCAAATCAACCCGGTAATTAAAGAGGCAATGGATAATATCCAGATTGCTGCAAATCGTAAGGATGGAATGAGCGGTTTGCCAACTGGATTTAAAGAGTTGGATAAATTAACTTCAGGATGGCAAAACTCCGATTTAATTATTATAGCCGCTCGTCCTGCAATGGGTAAGACAGCTTTTGTGCTCTCAATGGCAAAAAACATTGCACTTGATTTCGAACAACCCATTGCAATATTCTCTTTGGAAATGGCTAATGTACAGCTAGTTAACAGACTAATTGTAAATGTGTGCCAGATAAAAGGTGAGAACTTAAAAAGTGGTAGACTTACTGATGATGAATGGGAACGTCTGGATAAAAATCACAAATTACTTTACAATTCACCTATATATATAGATGATACTCCAAGTCTCTCTGTTTTTGAGTTGCGTACAAAAGCAAGACGTCTTGTTCGAGAGCACAAGATTAAAGCAATTATTATTGATTACTTACAACTAATGAATGCAAGTGGAATGAATTTTGGAAGTCGTGAGCAAGAGGTGAGTATGATTTCCCGTTCTCTTAAAGGATTAGCAAAAGAGCTTAATATACCTATTATTGCTTTGTCACAGTTAAACCGAGGTGTAGAAACAAGAGTTAGCACAGATGGCAAACGTCCCCAACTGTCAGACCTTCGCGAATCGGGAGCAATTGAGCAGGATGCTGATATTGTTTGTTTTATTCACCGACCTGAATATTATCGTATTACAGAAGATGAAATGGGTAATTCGCTAGTCGGCTTAGCCGAAATTATAGTTGCAAAACATCGTAACGGCCCCACTGGTATTGCAAGCATGCGATTTGATAGCGAATATACACGTTTTCAGAATCTAGATGACTATTCTGTAGGGAAAAAATATGTAGAGCGACCTTCTAAAATGAATAAAACATATAAGTCTAATGAGCCTATTGCTTCTGATGGTTATTTAGAAAATAATTCAGAAAATAAAGAGGCACTTCCATTTTAAATTTTTCTACATTGCTGAGAAATAGAAATATCATTTTGTTAAAATTGCTCTAATTACTGTGAAACAATTGTAACTCAGAATGGGGAGAGCAGATTTTTGAATAATATTAGTACTTTTGTGTGTAGTATGTTTCAGAACAGTTTATTATTAAGATTGATAAATAATGAGTAATTCTCTTAGGCTTAGCAAAATATTGGCAATTGTTCTTTTGGTTTTTTTAGGAGTCCAGTCTTTGAATGCTCAGGACGTGTTATACGATACCATAACCGTTGATGGGAAATCATATTATAGATACAAAGTACAGCCTGGAGAAGGTTTATATTCTGTTTCCCGTTCTTTTTCTGTATCTGTAGCCGACATATTAAGAAGTAACCCTGGTGCAAACCAAGGTTTGCAAAACGGACAAGAACTCCTTATTCCAATTACACCAGAAAATTCTCAATTAATTGAGAGTACTGCTATAAAAGGACCGGTTTCTGCAGATACACAAACTATTGACCAACCCTATCCCATAGATCAGAATCAAAATTTCAGACACACGGTTATTAAGGGTCAAACTGTCTTCAGTATATCGCAAATGTACAATACAACGGTAGAGGATATCTACCGGTTAAATCCGGGTTCAAAAGAATCAATATCAATAGGGCAGGTACTAACAATTCCTCAAAGGCGTGTGATTAGTGAGGTAAAAGAAGAGAATTATCGATACCATACTATTCTCCCTAAAGAAACGCTTTATTCGGTATCAAGAACATATTCACTTAAACCTGAAGATGTAATGGCAGCGAATCCCGGTCTCTCGGTTGAAACATTTCAAATCGGACAAACTATTCGTATCCCGTTTTTTGAATCATATGAAGTCGTTACGCCCTATGAATTACGAACTGAAAATTTTACTCATAGAGTTAGTAGGGGTGAAACACTTTATAGTATTTCTAGGAAGTACAATGTATCGGTAGGAGAAATTGAATCTAATAATCCCATTCTTATAGGGGGACTTAAAACAAATATGGAGCTTATTATTCCAGTTAAGAGTAGTTCCATCGAAGGCACAGCTCAAAGAGTGGAAAATGAGGTAAATCTTTTATTAACTCATCGACAGGGTCCACAAAGGGTTGATATTATAAAAGTCGGACTTCTTTTACCATTTCTCGATGAAAGCGGTGGTGCTCACCTACGTCTCCAAGAATATTACGAAGGTTTTCTTCTTGCCGTTGAAGAATTAAAAAACAGGGGAACCGATCTTGAATTATACGTTTTTGAAATTGGCAAAGGAAGTGATACAAGAAAGCTCGAAAGTCTGCTTCAAACTCTCGAAATGCAGTCACTTAATCTTATTATAGGTGGAGTAAGTGATGCACAGATTAGGACACTGTCTGATTTTTCAAAAGCCAATAATATCAAATATGTTGTTCCTTTCTCACACAGTAATAGTGAGGTACTTAATAATGGTAATATATTCCAGGTCAATCCTCTTCCTAAGTCACTTTTTGATACTGCATCCGATGTTTTTTTAGAAACTTTCCGCAATGCTAATATTATCTTTGTAAGTGGTGGTCAGAATGATAAAATGGATCTGCTTTCACAAATTCAAAACAATCTTAGGGCCAATAATGTCAAATACGAAACAATTAGTATGACAAGCACTTTAGATACTTCAATACTGTCTTTATTAAGTTTAAGTAAAGAGAATATTATAATTCCGACTAGTGGTGATTCAGATATTTTGCGACGAATTATCGAAGAATTGAAAAAAGTTCAGGAAAGTAATACTAATTATGTATTTCGATTCTTTGGCTATCCTGAGTGGCAGACTTACTCAAATTTAATTGATGAATATCATCATTTCGGCACATATATTTACAGTCCTTTCTTTGTAGACGAAAACAGTCCTGCTGCTAAAGCCTTTAAGGAAAGGTTTCGTAAATGGTACGGACGAAATTTATTGGACACAAATCCCGGCTATGGAATGTGGGGATATGATACCGGAATGTTTTTTCTTACCGCACTCGATAGGTATGGTGTGAATTTTGAACAGCAGGTTAATAATATACAAGTTAACTCATTACAGTTTCCATTTCATTTTAAAAGATTAAATAACTGGGGTGGATTTATTAATACAGGTTTATACTTTATTCATTACGATACAAATGGTAGAATCATAAAAACGGATAAAAACAGATGAAGCGTTTAATATTCATCTTTCTTACGTTAGCACTGCTTTTCTCTGATAATCTCTTTGCTCAAAGGAAAGACTTTCAGAGTGAATTTTACTTTGGAGCATCAGCTGGCGGATCATTTACAAAAATCGACTTCTTGCCTTCCGTTCCTCAAGCTTCAAAAATCGGACTTTTAGGAGGTGTTGCTGTAAAGTATATATCACAAAATCATTTGGGTTTAGTTACAGAGGTTAATTATCTGCAGCGAGGCTGGAAGGAGGAATTTGACCCTGAATCAGACTTCTCGTATAGCAGGACTCTGAACTATATAGAAATTCCATTTATGACTCATATCTATTTTGGAAACCGTATGCGTTTTATTGTTAACTTAGGTCCGCAAATAAGCTATCTTCTCTCTGAAAATCATGATATGAGTCAGGCTCTTGCCGATGATATTGAAGCTCGCAAAGAAGGATATCCAGATTCCAAAATAGGTTATCAATACAACTCGATAAGTGAAATGCAAAAATTTGATTACGGATTACTAGGGGGAGTGGGAATAGAGATTCAAACAGCCATAGGTAATTTCGACATCGAAGGTAGGTACTATTTTGGGTTGGGTGATCTTTTTACAAGTCGAAGAAGTGAAGAGACCTATTATTTTGGGCGGTCTGCACACCGCTTAATTGAAGGAAAACTAACCTATTACATAAAGATTCGCTAAGCAGTTTATTTTTTTATTCAAAATTATTATACTATTTATGAACAAAAACATATGAATGAATGTTCATATATGAATAAGACAGTTTTCAGTTAAAAAATTGTATGGAAATAGGTGAAATGAATAAATATACTAAAGGAAAAATTGATCGTTCTCAATTTGAGGATGCGGCCTATCTTCTAAAAGCATTGGCACATGAAACTCGTCTTTGTGTTATAATGCAGTTATCTCAAACAGAAGAGATGTCGGTAAGCGAGTTGCGCGAAAAAATGGAATGCGAACAATCATTGCTTTCACATCATCTCACAGATATGCGCGCAAAAGGTATTTTAAACTGTAGGAGGGAAGGTAAAAATATTTTTTATTCACTTAAAGATAAGCGGGTTATAAATGTGCTAACATGTATTGTGAATTGCGATAATATGGATTATGTTCCGGCCTCATCAAAAATAAGCAGGAAAAAATGTATTTAAGATATAAAAACAAAAGTATAATAATATAAATAAAGAATTTATTAATGAAGAACTTTTTTTTACAACACTGGCTTAAAATTGCAGGATTAGCTACGGGAATCCTCGGCGGATATCTTTATTATTATTATGTGGGATGTGTCAGCGGTACTTGTTCTATAAGTTCGAACCCATATAAAATGATGTTTTTTGGAGCTATAATGGGTTATCTGCTATTCGATATGTTTTCGGGAGATAAGTCTAAAAAGAAATTAATAAAGAGTACAAAAAATATAGATAATTCAGATAAAAGTAATGAACTATGAATATTAAACGAAAAAGTCTTCTGTTTCTGGCTGTAGCATTAGCTTTTACGCTGACTGCATGTGATAGTCAGGCTCAGAATAAAAAATCAAAAACAGTAGAAACTAACACAATTAAAACAATAAACAATATGACAACAACAAAGACTATTTATTTGACAAGAACAGAGTTTTTAAAAAAAGTAGCTAATTTTGAAGAAAACCCCGACAAATGGGTATATTTAGGTGATAAGCCTGCTATTATTGATTTTTATGCAGACTGGTGTGGCCCATGTAAAATGATTTCACCTATCTTAGAAGAGCTGGCTGAAGAGTATGATGGACAGATATACATTTACAAAGTAAATACTGAAGCAGAGCAGCAGCTGGCAGCCGAATTTGGTATACGTAGTATTCCTTCGTTACTTTTTGTTCCAATGGGCGAAGCTCCTCAAATGGCTCAAGGTGCATTACCCAAAGATGCATTCAAGCAGGCAATAGAAGAAGTTTTATTAAAAAACTTATAGAACATAAATATGGAACAAATGTTCTATGAAAATATTAGTAAATATGGTTTTAATGAAACTATAGACAAGCTTTCCGATATTATTGCAGAGAGTGGCTGGAAAGTAATTCAGGTACTCGATTTGCAAGAGATAATGAAAAAGAATGGAAAAGAGATTCTTCCTGTAAAAGTGATAGAATTATGCAAACCAGCTTATGCATATCGTATATTGTCGGATAACGGACTTCGTATTTATTCTAACATGTTGCCATGCCGTATCTCGGTGTACGAAAAATCAGATGGTAAAATCTGGGTTTCGCGCATGAATGCAGCAATGCTTGCTTCTCAATTTGGAGGTGTAACTCAGGAGGTTATGACCAGTGCTTTTAATGATGCAGAGGTATTTATTGAGAAGGTTTCAGTAGATTAATTACATTATTGTAGATATAATTATTTTTAATGTAAAAGGGTGATTCGTGATGAGTTACCTTTTTTTTGTACTTTTGTGCTTTAAAATCAGAGCATAATAATGAAATCAAGAAAAGACTACGAGATAATGGCACCGGCAGGCTCTTATGAGTCGCTAATGGCAGCTATTCAGGGTGGGGCAGATTCAATTTACTTTGGTATCGAAGGGTTGAATATGCGCTCCAAATCTTCCAATAACTTTACTATAGACGATCTCCATAATATTGCCAAAATTTGTCGTGATAATAATATAAAAAGTTACTTAACCGTCAACACTATCATTTATAATAATGATATGACGCTTATGCATAAGATTGTTGAAGCGGCTAAAGAAGCTGATGTGTCTGCAATTATAGCTGCAGATGTTGCAGTACTCATGTACGCTCGTTCAATTGGAGTTGAGGTACATTTGTCTACTCAGCTTAACATCACAAATACTGAATCGCTAAAGTTTTATGCTCAGTATGCCGATGTAGTGGTGCTTGCACGTGAATTAAATCTCGATCAGGTAGCAGTAATCCATAAAGACATTGTAGAACAGCATATAAAAGGTCCAAGTGGTAAGTTGATTCAGATAGAGATGTTTGCTCATGGTGCATTATGCATGGCTGTTTCCGGTAAATGTTATCTTAGTCTTCACGAAAAAAATCTATCAGCCAACAGAGGCCAATGCAACCAAATTTGCCGTAGATCTTATGTTGTGAAAGATAAAACAAGTGATATAGAACTTGAAATTGATAATGAGTATATCATGTCGCCCAAGGATCTTAAGACGATTCATTTTATGAATAAAATGATGGATGCAGGGGTAAGAGTATTTAAAATAGAAGGACGTGCGAGAGGACCCGAGTATGTTCGTATTGTAACAACCTGCTACAGAGAGGCTATTGAGTCATATTGTAATGATACATTTACACAAGAGAAGATTAATGTATGGAATGAAAAACTTTCTTCGGTTTTCAATCGCGGTTTCTGGAATGGATATTATTTGGGTCAACGATTGGGAGAATGGACACATCGCTATGGATCGGGGGCTACAAAACGGAAAGTTTACGTGGGTAAAGCTTTGAAACATTTCGGCAACCTTGGTGTGACTGAGTTTTTGGTAGAGACACAATCAGTTAAGTTGGGTGATGAGCTTTTAATTACCGGTCCAACTACTGGTGCTGTATTTGTTACTGCTAAAGATATTCGTGTTGATCTGGAAACAACGGAGGAGGCTGTTAAAGGTGATCGCTTTTCTATAAAGACAAGTGAGAAGATCAGGCCTAATGATCAGCTGTATAAAATGGTTGAAGCAAATCGCAGAGGTGTTGCGCACGAAAGATAGTAATCAAAAATTAATGATAATTGTAAGCTAAACAGTGTGTTTAATTAATGTTAGATTGTGAAAAATACATACCTTTGTGACACATAATTATAAAAAATTAATATGTTTAATCAATCAATTTTCATGAAAGTTTCTGCACTTTTAATGGCTGTAATTATTTTATTTGCAAGCTGCTCAAGCGCAACATTAATTCAGTCGACTCCCAGTGGAGCAAAAGTTTATATGAATGAAGAATATATGGGTGTTACGCCATTTTCTTATTCCGATACGAAGATTGTCGGGAGCACTACTACATTGCGAATAGAGAAAGATGGATTTGAACCTATGTATACATATCTTACAAGAAATGAAGAGGTAGATGTGGGTGCTATAATCGGTGGTTTATTTGTTTGGGTACCATTTTTATGGACAATGAAATATAAGCCGGTTCATAATTATGAACTGAAACCTATGAAGTTGAACGCTTATAATCCTGATTCAGTATCCAAAATCACTAATTATGTTGAGCCCATAGTTAGTAATGACAACCATTTAGTCTCGAGCGGAATAAAGGATTAAAAGGAAGCAATTACAAAAGACATTTATTATTTCTGAGAATCTTCTTCTTTAAACCATCCTGCATACATCAGATAATTGCTTGCTATTTTCTGGTTCATCTCTTTAGACTGAGCAGGATCAACCTCCTTAACAAATTTTGCCGGAACCCCTGCGTAAATGCTGCCGGGGGCTACTTGTGTACCGCTAAGAACAACCGATCCTGCGGCAATAATTGCACCTTCACCTATTATAGCATTATCCAACACTATTGCGCCCATGCCGATAAGTGCTCCGGTTTTTACTTCGGCACCGTGTATTACAACATTGTGCCCTATTGAAACATCATCTCCTATTATAGAGACTGACTTCTGATAAAGGGTGTGGATAACCGTGCCATCTTGAACATTAACACGGTTGCCTATACGTATAGAGTTTACATCCCCTCTTATAACTGCATTGAACCATATGCTGCAATCACGGCCGATTTCAACATCTCCAATAATGGTTGCGTTTTCGGCAAGATATGTGTTTTCTCCAATTTTGGGAGTAAAGCCACGAACTGATTTTAAAAGAGCCATACTAGTTTTAAATTAAAAAGTCGGGTTTGTTTAATTTAAACTTAGGTCCCGACTTATGATGATATATTATTATTAATTAAATAGGTTTGGTTTTATCTTTTAGCCAGGCTCTTTCATCTTTGCTAAGATGTTTTTCTAGCTTCTTGTAAACCATACTATGGTATTTGTTGAACCATTTTTTCTCACTTTTAGTTAAGAGTTTTTTTGAAATTGGTTTTGTGTCTATAGGACAAAGAGTGATTGTTTCAAAATTATAGAAAGAGCCAAACTCTTCTGTTTTCTTATATTCTTGTGTAACAATCAAATTCTCTATGCGTATACCATATTGATTTGTACGATAAACGCCGGGCTCATTAGAAGTGACCATGCCAGGTTCAAGGAGAGTGGAGTTCTCTTCGAGACGTATGTTTTGCGGACCTTCGTGAACATTTAGAAAATGACCGATTCCATGACCTGTGCCGTGCCAGTAAGTAAGACAATTATCCCATAGCGCTTTACGAGCAAGTACATCGAGTTGCGAACCTCTTGTTCCTTCTGGGTAAATAGCTGTTGCCAGAGCAATATGTCCTTTCAGAACATTTGTATAATCTATTTTCATCTGTTTGGTTAGTTTGCCTGCTGCAACGGTACGCGTTATGTCCGTTGTACCATCTTTGTACTGTCCGCCCGAATCAATTAGTAGCAACCCTTCTGGTTTTATAGTCAGACAAGTCTCAGGATTAGCGTGATAATGAACTACTGCTCCGTTTTCTGCATAACCTGCAATAGTTCCGAAGCTTTCACCTACAAACAGATCCTGTTGAGATCGGTATTCAAGTAGCTTCTCCTCAACCATAACTTCTGTAACTTCTCCCTCAGGAATTGCTTCCTCGAGCCACATATAAAATTTTACAAGTGCAACACCATCTTTGATCATAGCATTTCGGAAACCATTAAGTTCGGTTTCATTCTTCTTACTTTTCATTAAGTCAACGGGAGAAGGGACATCAATAATATTACAAGATTTGGGAATTGTATGAAGTAATTTCCAATTAATTTTATTTCCTGTGATACAAATTGTACTATTTTCCTTAAGATTTGAAACGTACTCAAATATATTATTATAATCGTCGATTTTTATCCCCTGATCTTTATATTCATTGGCTGTTTTTTCACTTATTTTATCAGGATCGATAAACAATACAGTTTCGTTTTCTGAGACATATGCATATGCTACAGCCACAGGATTGTACTCAACATCATTACCTCTCATGTTGAATGTCCATGCAACTGCATCAAGTGTTACAATTAATATCCCATCAGCATCAAGCTTTTTAAGCTCGGCATTTATACGATCAATTTTACTAATAACTGTTTCGCCTGCCACTTCAACAGGAAGTGTGAAAACCTGATTTTTGGGAATCCCGGGTCTGTCGCTTCTTATTGTAGAAAAAGGGTCGAGGTTGGTATTCAGATTAATATTTTTAGAATCGAGTTTGTCTTTTAAAGATTTTGCATCCGACGAAGAGTAAACTAAACCATCTATACCAACAGTTCCACCACTTCCTACTTGTTCAATAATCCAGGTAGTCATGTCTGGTGTACCTGTTTGCCCCATTTTAAAAAGATCGAATCCGGTATCTCTCAGTTCATCTGCAGCCTGAATGAAATAACGCGAATCAGTCCAAACTCCTGCTTTATTTTTAGTTACTACAGCAGTTCCTGCCGACCCGGTAAAGCCGCTTATCCATTTCCTGGATTCCCAGTATTTGGGGGGATATTCACTCAAATGGGCATCTGTACTCGGGATAATAAATGCATCTAGATTGTTCTCCCCCATGAATTGACGCATGGCAACGAGCCTTTCGGGAATTTTGTTTGTTTTCATATTACTTTTTGATTTAACTCATAAAACAACAAATATACTAAAATGTTCTTATATTTGAATCTGAAAAGAGAAGGACAAATGAAGCATATTGTGTGCTTCTGTATATATTAAAGCATATGAAAACTAAAATTAAACTCTCTAACATGAAATTTTACTCTCACCATGGGGTTTTATCTCAGGAAAAAATAATTGGGAGTAGTTTTGAGGTGAATGTGATAATTGAAGCAGATTTAACAAAAGCTTGTGATT
The DNA here is from genome assembly GCA_964484665.1 of uncultured Proteiniphilum sp. Classification (GTDB taxonomy): domain Bacteria; phylum Bacteroidota; class Bacteroidia; order Bacteroidales; family Dysgonomonadaceae; genus Proteiniphilum. The sequence goes on from CAZAFR010000011.1 coordinate 33,123, forward strand.
CTGATAATGTTAAGGATACAATAAATTATGCGGATGTTTATGATCTGATAAAAGAGGAGATGCGTGTACCATCTAAATTACTGGAACATATTGGCGGTCGTATTTATAAAAAACTTATTAATGAATATCCTGAAATAAAATCATTGGAAGTATCTGTTTCTAAATTTAATCCACCTGTGGATGGTGAGATGGATAAGTCTGAGATAGTGATAAATAATTAACTGCTAAATCGAACTTTTTCATATCTTTGTACAAAATTTCGAGTGATGGAAGATGGTTTCGATAATATAGCGCCTTCTGATAATTTTAATGAGGTACAGACCTTAACAGATTTTGAAACGCCACAGGAAGAGCATTTGATGCTACGTACAGAAAATCTAGTTAAGAAATATGGTAAAAGAACTGTAGTTAGTCATGTCTCAATTAATGTTAAGCAGGGTGAAATTGTAGGACTTTTGGGGCCAAACGGTGCAGGAAAAACCACCACTTTTTATATGGCTGTGGGACTAATTGTTCCTAATGAGGGTGAGATTTTTATCGGTAACGTTAATATAACTAATTATCCTGTATATAAGCGCGCACAGAAAGGTATTGGGTATCTTGCTCAAGAGGCTTCTATATTCAGAAAAATGACTGTTGAGGACAATATAAAGTCGGTCCTCGAATTTACAGATAAGTCTCCTCAGCAGAAGGAGGAGAAACTGGAAAGTTTAATTTCTGAGTTTGGTCTTGAAAAGGTTCGCAAGAATCAGGGCGATAGACTTTCGGGTGGTGAGCGAAGGCGTGCTGAAATTGCTCGTTGTCTTGCAATTGATCCAAAATTTATAATGCTTGACGAACCTTTTGCAGGTATAGACCCTATTGCAGTTCAGGATATTCAATCTATTGTTGCTCAGTTGAAGTATAAGAATATTGGTATTCTGATAACTGACCATAATGTTGATGAAACATTAAGTATTACGGATAGGGCATATCTGTTGTTCGAAGGAAAAGTTTTGTTTCAGGGTACTGCTGAAGAATTATCGGATAACCCTATTGTAAGGGAAAAGTATCTGGGTCGTGATTTTGAGTTACGAAAACGAGTTTTTGATAATATATAACTGTTCTATGGCAAGGTTATTATCAATAGATTACGGTAAAAAAAGAACCGGTATTGCTGTGAGCGACCCTCTTCAGATAATTGCCAATGGTCTGACTACAGTAGAAACTTCTAAATTATTTAACTTCTTAGATGATTATATTAAAAGAGAGGAAGTTGAATGTATAATTGTTGGTCTTCCTAAACAGTTGAACAATGAACCATCTGAAAATATGAAACGGGTTGAACCGTTTGTAAATCGTTTAAGAAAATTATATCCTAACCTCCCGGTGGTGTATTATGATGAACGTTTTTCATCTAAACTTGCTCACGAAGCAATGCTTCAAGGAGGATTGAAAAAAAAGGACCGTCAAAATAAAGAATTAGTAGATGAAATAAGTGCAACCATTATCCTTCAGGGATATATGGAGAGTAAAAAAAATTAATTATGATATTACCAATATATATTTATGGTCATCCGATTTTGAGAAAGATCACTAAGGATATTGACCCGGAAACATATCCCAATCTGAATGAACTGATTGATAATATGTTTGAGACTATGTATCGTGCCGAAGGAGTTGGACTTGCGGGACCGCAGGTGGGATTGGGAGATAGGATTTTTGTAGTGGATCTTTCTCCTCTTGCAGATGATGATAATCCTGAGTTTAAGAATTTCAAAAAGGTGTTCATTAACGCACATATCATAGAGCGCACAGGTGATATGGCGATGGTTGAAGAAGGATGTTTGAGTATTCCGGGTATTCATGAAAGAGTGACTCGTGAGGATGAAATCAGAATTAAATATCTTGATGAAAACCTTGAGCCACATGATGAAATTTATACTGGCTTTATGGCAAGGGTTATTCAGCATGAGTATGATCATCTCGACGGAATACTCTTCACTGATAAGATATCATTGTTACGACGAAGAATGATTAAAGGAAAGCTCACAAATCTAGAGAAAGGAAATGTTTATTGCGATTACCGAATAAAAACTGTAAAGTAGGTTGCAAATTAACTAACTGTTTTTCGATAATTCACCAGCTGCATTTTCATCCAGATACCAAAACAGATTACCTGATTTAGGTTGTACCAGTGCAGCCGGATATTTTTTTTCTGATGTTTCTGGTTGTTCGATTATCTCTCTTATTTTATGAGACTTGCTTGTACCGGTAACTAAAAAAGCTATGTTGTGAGCAGCGTTAATTACTTTGCCTGTAAGGCTTACTCGTTTCTGACCTGTATCAGGATGTGTTGCAACAACGCAGTTATCGTTACTGTCCCATAATCCTATTTCGTAAGGGAAAATCGATGCGGTATGACCATCATCACCTATTCCCAATATAATTATGTCAAATATCGGTATCCCATTAACCACATCAACCTCATCATTTAGCATATTGCCGTAATCCATAGCTTCATTTGCGGGATTATTTTCTCCTTTGATGCGGAAAATATTTTCTTGAGGCACCTTTATATTATCAAAAAGGTATTTTTTTGTCATTTTATAGTTACTTTCTTCATCCGATGGAGGTACACAACGCTCATCACCCCAAAAGAATTTTATTTTGTTCCAATCTATTTCACCTTTGGGCAATTTTGACCAGTAGCTGAACAATGATTTAGGGGTAGAGCCCCCTGAAAGAGCGATTGAAATTTCACCCTGTTCATCCAATATATCAATTAACCACTTAGTAAAAGACTGGTTAAGGTCATGCAATGTTTTAAATATCTGAATTTCCATATTCAAGTTTTTTTAAAGCCAAACACTATAATTCACAATAAATACCATCTTCAGCTAGGTTCTTACACGGATATCTCCATGTATGTTCTTTTCCCTCAATCAGTTCATCCGCAACATCCGGTCCCCATGAACCTGAAGGATATCCATGAAGAGGTGCATCCTGATCATTTTCCCAATAATCAAGTATAGGCTGAACAAATTTCCAGGTTTCTTCTACTGCTTCACCCTGCATATATAGCATGTTATCACCAGTCATGCAGTCGAGTATCAATCGTTCATAAGCACTTGGGATATAATGATCATTTAAGTCTGAGTAATGAAAATCCATATTTACAGATCTCACCTCATAGCCATTTCCCGGCACTTTCATTCCAGTTTTAAGTAAAATACCTTCATCTGGTTGTATCCTGAGAATAAGCTGATTGTCAGAGTGTGTAGATTCATCTACCTGCTTAAATAATTTTTGAGGTGAGGGCCTAAAATGAATCACAACTTCAGAAACATTTGTGGGCAAACGTTTACCAGTTCTAATATAGAAAGGGACACCTTCCCAGCGCCAATTATCTATATAGATTTTTAATGCAGCATAGGTTTCGGTCCTTGATTGAGGATCAACATTAGGCTCTTCTCTGTAACTTACATAATGCTTGCCTTTTATGGTTGCATCGGTGTACTGTCCTCTTATGACATTTTGATTAAGATCACTTTTGCTAAAAGGACGAAGAGAGCGAAACACTTTCATTTTTTCATATCTGATTTCTTCAGCTGTTATTTTAGAAGGAGGTTCCATTGCAACCAGAGACAGAACCTGAAGTAAGTGGTTTTGAATCATATCACGTAATGCACCTGCATCATCATAATATCCTCCCCTACCTTCAACTCCAATACTCTCGGCTGCTGTTATTTCTATATGTTTAATAAAGTTTCTGTTCCATAACGGCTCATAAATTCCATTGGCGAAACGTGTAACCATAAGATTTTGTACTGTTTCTTTACCAAGATAATGATCAATACGATAAATCTGATCTTCTTTGAAAAACTCCAGAAGCTGGTTGTTTAATTCAACTGCCGAAAGAAAGTCGTGTCCGAAAGGTTTTTCTATAATAATCCTACGGAACCCCTTTTGTTGCAATGTCAGTCCATGACTGTAAAGATATTTTGGAATTTTGCTATATAAAGAAGGAGGGGTTGACAGGTAAAATATGTAGTTCTGTCCAAGGTTGAATTTATTATTCAACTTGTCAAGTTTTTCCTTTAACCGACTGTACTCTTCACCTTTGTCAGTATCAATGCTTAAATAGAATATCTTGGACAAGAATTTTTGCAGCTTTTCATTAGTAACATTCTTATAACTTGAGTATTGATGAATTCCTTCTTTCATTTTTTTACGGAATTTATCATCGGTGAACTGAGTACGACTAACACCCAGTACAGCGTAGCCTTCCGGTAGTGAATCATTTATGTATAAATCGAACACTGCTGGAATTAGCTTACGATATGTGAGGTCGCCAGAAGCACCGAAAATGACAAGTGCCTGGTTGATTTTTTTTTTCATTTTTTTTAAGTTGCTTGGATACATAGACTGAACAAATATAACAGAAAAAAGTTGATTAGGTTTTTTTGAAGAAAGGAAATCCTTATCTATGCCTAAGTTCAACTTGTAAGTTTTTCGTAATTATAGCTTTGAGAATAAGATATTTTATCGTATCTTTGCCGCTCTAAAAATGTGATTTTTTTATTTTAAATATTAACAGTTAATTAAGTATGAATAATTACGAAACCGTTTTCATTTTAACTCCCGTTTTATCTGATGCTCAGATGAAGGAGACGGTTGAAAAATTCAAGAAGCTACTCACCGATGAAGGAGCTGAGATTGTAAATGAAGAAGATTGGGGCCTGAGAAAACTTGCCTACAATATTGACAAAAAAACAACTGGATTTTACACTTTTCTTGAATTTAGTGCTGACCCTTCCGTTATAGAAAAACTGGAAGTAAATTTTCGCCGAGATGAGCGTGTAGTTCGTTTCCTCACTGTGAAACAGGATAAGTTTGCACATGAATATGCACTTAAAAGAAGAAACAACAAAAGTGGAAAGAAAAAGGAGGCTGACCCTTCTTCAGCAGACAGAAAAAAAAGAAAAGAGAATGTTCAGGTGACTGAGTCAGAGCAACCAGAACTAACCACTAATGAAAAGGAGGATTAAGAAATGGCTAAGCAATCAGAAATAAGATATTTGACACCGCTTTCAGTGGATGTAAAGAAAAAGAAATATTGTCGTTTTAAAAAGAACGGTATAAAATATATCGATTATAAAGATCCTGAGTTTCTGAAGAAATTCCTTAATGAGCAGGGTAAAATATTACCAAGAAGAATTACAGGAACATCTTTAAAATTCCAGCGTCGAGTAGCTCAAGCAGTGAAGAGAGCTCGTCATATTGCTCTGCTTCCATATGTAACCGATTTAATGAAATAGTGGAGGAATAAAAGATGGAAGTGATATTAAAAGAAGATATACTTAATTTGGGGTATAAAGACGACTTGGTGAATGTGAAGAAAGGTTATGCACGCAATTTTCTAATTCCTCAGGGAAAAGCAATAATTGCCAGTGAGTCAGCTAAAAAAGTTTTAGCTGAAAATCAGAAACAACGTGCTCACAAAATTGCACAAATAAAAGCTGATGCTCAAGAAATTGCTGATAAAATGGAGGGTATAACATTATCAATTGGTGCTAAAACCAGTTCTACTGGTACAATCTTTGGTTCTGTAACAAATATTCAGATAGCTGACGCATTACTGGCGAAAGGATTTGAGGTAGACCGTAAACTTATTCAGATTAAAGAGCAGGTAAAAGAAGTAGGCAACTATAATGCTGTAGTTAAATTACATAAAGACGTGTCTGTTGACATCTCATTTGAAGTGATCGCTGAATAAGAAAGATATTTTAAACAGTATACTATTTTAAAAAACCCCGAGTAAGACGCCCGGGGTTTTTTAATAATTATAGCAAAGTCTTTGCTAAATCAAACTGTTATTTAAGTGCCAGTCTGACATCAGCAGCAAAAGCCCTATCGCTGTTAACCATTAATGGGTTGAAGTCTGCTTCCATTATTTCCGGGAAATCAATTGCTAATTGGGATACTTTAATAAGTACATCTTCAATTGCGTCAATATTAACGCTCTTTTCTCCACGAGTACCTGTGAGTAGTTTATAGCTTTTAATTTCCTTTATTATGTTGTGTGCATCCTCTTTGCTGAGGGGAGCTAAACGGAAGGAGATATCTTTTAATACTTCAACATAAATACCGCCAAGACCAAACATAAGTAGTGGACCAAACTGAGGGTCGCGCTTGAAGCCAATAATTAGCTCTTTACAGTCTTTTGGCACCATTTGTTGTATAAGGCAGCCGGTTATTGTTGCATCTGGACGAAGCCTTGCAGCGCGTTCGGTAACCTCATTAAAGGCAACACGTACTGCATCTGCATTATCTAGTCCTACTACAACACCTCCAACGTCACTCTTATGTGATATCTGTTCGGATGCAATTTTTAATACCACAGGGAATCCTATCTTTTCTGCTGCTTCTGCAGCTTTGTCGGCATTTGTAGCTAGATCATATTCAAGTACCGGCATATTGTAGGCTTCCAGAATCTCTTGTGCTTGATATTCCACTATTTCATCTGCATTTTCCTTAATAGCATTTTTAATTACTAACCTAGCTTTTTCAATATCTTGTTCCGATGCTGAGTATTCAGGTTCGTTTTTTTGTTGCCACTGGTAATAGTTATACATTGTATCTAAACTATTAATAGCAGGTTCCGGGAAAGTAAAGAACGGAATGTCGGCATCTCGGAACATCTGTTCGGCCACCGAAATTCTCTCCTTACCCATGAAGCATGGGAAGATAGGTTTTTTGCTTGAATTGATAAGTTCAATCAGTTCACTAGTTATCTCTTCAATCTCATCAAAAGCTGTTGAAGTTGGAGTTAATATAACTAGAGCTGCATTATAATTATCATCATTAATCATCTCTTTCACACCAGTCTTATAGACGGCTGCGTTAGCATCTCCTCCAATATCCATTGGGTTCCGGAACGAAGCATATGAAGGAAGTACTTTTTTTAAGTTTTCAATGGTAACTTGGGATGGTTGTACCATTTTAAGAGAACTCTTTGCACAGGCATCAGTTGCCATAATTCCTGGCCCTCCTGCGTTGGTTATTATTGCCAGATTAGGACCTTTAGGCAGGGGTGCTTTAGAAAAAGCTTGTGCAAGGTTGAAAAACTCAGACATTGAGCCTGCACGTATAATACCACTTTGCTTGAAAGCTGCAGAATATGCATTGTCTGCACCTGCAATGGAACCAGTATGTGAGGCAGCTGCTTTTGCTCCATCAGAGGAAACGCCGCTTTTAATAACTACTACCGGTTTCTTGCGTGTAACCGATTTAGCTGTTTCCATAAATTTCTGTCCATCCAATATATTTTCCATATATCCTAAAATCACATTAGTATGTGGATCGTTTCCCATATATTCTAATACGTGACTTTCGTTGAGAACAGCTTCATTTCCCAAGCTGACAAATTTTGAAAATCCAACCTTTTCACCTAACGCCCAATCTAGGATTGAGGTAAAGAGAGCTCCTGATTGTGAAAAGCATGAAATTTTTCCTGTAAGTGGATGTCCCGGAGCAAAAGTGACATTAACATTCTGATTTGTATTAATCAATCCAAGACAGTTGGGACCAACTAATGCAATATTGTTTTTGATGCAAAGAGCTTTGATCTCTTCTTCCACTTTTGCACCTTCTGCGCCAACCTCTTTGAAGCCGGATGAAATAATAATAGCACTTTTAACACCTATGCTCACCAACTCTTCCATTGATCCCAACACAAATTTACTTGGGATGGTAATAACTGCTAAATCCAATCCTTTTGGCAGATCAGATACTTCTTTTGTAACAGGCAGTCCAAGAATTTCGTGGCTTTTTGGATTAACAGGGATTATTTTTCCCTTGTAACCGGCATCAATAAGATTTTTGATAACAGTGTTTCCAATTTTCCCGGGGGTTGAGGAGGCACCGATCACAGCCGTTACTTTAGGCTTGAACAGCGCATCAAGATCGTATGATCCGTACATAATAAATATTTCTTTAAAAAAATTAATTAATAGAATGAAAAGAGCAGATGCTCCTTTAAGTTAGTCTAGTTATAAAGTGATGTGAATATCTCGATATTTAACGTATGCAAAGGTACAAAAAAGTAACTATAAAAAAAACCGAAAATCAACTAAAAACAAGCTGAAAAACTTGTCAGTGAAGTTGACTTTTTTACTTGAATTTAGGGTGCGATTATTTACCGCTTATTTCTATCAATTATTTTCACATTATATTCATCAAGTTTAATTGTATCCTCATCTTCAATCTCTTTAAAAGAAAGAGTGAACAACTGGTATTGTACACCAAAAAAAATATGTCAGTTTATTGTGCAAGCGTTTTATATTGAAAGAATCTATGTTATCTATATAGAAAAAATCACCTTCCCATGCATAAAAAATATCTGAACTGATAGAAATTTGTTGCAAAGTAAGGTTTATCCTGTTGTTAAATAAGTTTCTTATAAATACGAATTTATTTAATGATAACTATGCCATATTTAAACTGAATTTTGGATTATTCAATAATTACGGACGCTAAATCCATTTTTTTCTTTATTTCATTTGTACAAAGATTGCCGATACTACCCGCATGAGTATGATTTACTTTTTTCTCAGCATTAAAATTGCCGTTCTGAACTTTTTTACCTACTTGTTGATATGCTTCACGGAAAGGTATCCCTTGTAAAACCAAATTGTTAACCTCTTCAACAGTAAAAAGATAATCGTATTTGGAATCAGAAAGTATATCTTTATTTACACTAATATGTTGAAGCATAAAATGCGTCATTTTTAGAATAGTGTGAAGAGTTTCAATCGCCGGGAAAAGCACCTCCTTTAATAATTGGTAATCACGGTGATAACCGTGAGGCATATTGGTTGTTATTAGTGATATCTCATTGGGCAGACTCTGTAAACGGTTACTATGAGCTCTAATAAGTTCCCATACATCGGGATTCTTTTTATGTGGCATGATACTTGATCCGGTTGTCAGTTCTTCGGGATAGGAGATAAAGCCATAGTTACCTGAGAGATACATACAATTGTCGGAAGCAAGTTTATTCAATGTTGATGCAATATTTGACATACTCTGTGCGAGAATACGCTCTGTTTTTCCTCGACCCATTTGTGCTGCTATAACGTTGTAACTCATAGTGCTAAAGCCGAGCTCTTTAGTTGTCATCTCCCTGTCAAGAGGAAAAGAACTTCCATAACCTGCTGCAGAACCAAGTGGGTTTTGATCAGCTACTTTCCAAGCTGCAGCAAGAGTATGCATATCATCAACTAAAGACTCTGCGTAAGCACCAAACCATAAACCAAAAGAAGACGGCATTGCAATCTGAGCATGAGTATAACCGGGAAGCAGAACATCTTTATGCAGTTCACTCAGAAACTGCAATTGATCAAACAGTTGCAAGATTTCCTCTTTAATTTTCTGTATTTCTTCTTTCAGAAAGAGTTTGATGTCAACTAGAACCTGATCGTTGCGTGAGCGTCCCGAATGGATCTTTTTACCAATCTCACCGAGTCGCTCCGTTAGCATGGTCTCAATCTGAGAATGAATGTCTTCGGCATCATCATCGAGACTAAAGTTACCACTCTCCACTTCAGCCATAATTTTTTGAAGTTCTGATTTAAGTGATTTTTCTTCATACTTTTCGAGCAAGCCTATCTTTACCAGCATTTTTATATGTGCCAGAGAACCTTTGATATCATGTTTTGCCAGACGTAAATCCAGTTCACGGTCTTTCCCAACAGTGAAGTCATTAACCAGTTTATCGGCTTCGAAACCCTTATCCCATATTTTTGCCATAATTTTCAGTTTATCAGTTATTTGTTTTTCAGTTTCATTGGACATTCGATTTACTCTTAGCAGATTCTAGTAATCAGCTGATTTATGAACTCAATGTATCCTTTAATTCCCTGTTCCAGTTCATCGATAAGAATAAATTCATCAGCCTGATGAGAACGAGCTGATTCTCCGGGACCCATCTTAATTGCAGGACATGTAATTCTCATCCAGTCAGAGGTAGTTGGAGAAGTATATGTATCTATTTCCAGTTGTTCAACACATTGTAGTAATAAATGATTCTCAGGAGTAGCCGAACTCCTATTCGTCAGAGAACGCGCTTTGAGTTCACTTTTAACCATAGGTTGTAGTATATCCATAATATCGCTATTGCTGTACTTATCGGTTGGTCGTATATCAACAACAAATTTACAGATATCAGGCACTACATTGTGCTGTGTGCCTGCTTCAATCTGAGTTACTGTCAACTTCACCTTTCCCATTGCTGGTGAAATTTTATCAAATTTAACCGAGCGCAATTTGTTTATATCTTCTAAAGCTATATAAAGTGCATTTACACCTTCATTACGAGCGGCGTGACCGCTTACACCCTTTGCTTCACCATCAATAACCAGTAAACCGCGTTCGGCTATAGCAGCCTTCATTCCTGTAGGTTCTCCTATTATTGCCATATCTACTTCACTATTAATTTTTTTCCAGAGTAGACGCATACCATTGGGTCCGGAATTTTCCTCTTCAGTTGAAAGTGCAAGAATAAGATTGATAGGCATCGATTTACCATAGAAATACATGAAAGTTTGTATCATAGAAACCACACTTGCTCCGGCATCATTACTGCCAAGTCCGTAAATATATGAGTCTGATATTTCAGGATTAAATGGATTAAAACTATAACCGAAAGCAGGTAAAACAGTATCTAGGTGAGAGTTTAGCATTAATGTAGGTTTACCGGCTTCATGATGAGGTTGCCGGAAAATTAGATTATTTCCTATCCGTTCGGCAGTAATGTTTTTTTGATTGAAATAATCTATCAGATAATCGGTACGTAGCTCCTCATTTCCGGAGAAAGATTCCAATGACACTAACTTTCTGAGCAAATCAACAGCGCTACTTATATTATTATTTTCTGTCATATTGTTTAATACTATTTTAAATGTAACATTAACGGAGCTATTTAATCGACTATTTTCAAGTAAAATAGTTTTGTTAATTAAGAATCATTTAAAACAGAGATTTAATTCAGACTAAAACTGTTCCTTTTCCTGTCAATAGGTTTTTAGCATGAAGTATAATTACTTCAGAAACACCTTGAGAGATTGCATTAAAAGAGTTAAACAATTTTGGAATCATTCCGTCTGCTATCACGCCCTGTTGCACAAGCTTATTATACTTATCAAAGTCTATTCTTTCTATAAAACTGTCAGGATCATCTATGTCCATAAGTACCCCCTCTTTTTCGAAACAGTAATAGAGTGTAGTTTTATATTTCTCTGAAAGTGCAGATGCCACTGTGTAAGCAATAGTGTCAGCATTTGTGTTTAGTAGTGAGCCCTTTTCATTATGTGTAATTGCACAGAAAACAGGTGTTAAACCGTTTTTAATTAATTCAAAAATGAAGCTTTTATTTACTTTCTGAGGATCAGGATCTCCCACAAATCCAAAATCAATAGGTTCAGGAGAACGGCGCACAGAAGGGATACAATTTGCATCAGCTCCTGTTAATCCTATAGCATTACAACCGATACCTTGTAGTGATGCAACGATATTCTTATTAATCAATCCAGCATAAACCATTGTTACTAGCTTCAGGGTTTCAGCATCTGTTATTCTTCTACCTTGAATTTTCTTTGTCTCTAAGCCAAGTTGTTCTGCCATCTTTGACGCTATTGCACCACCGCCGTGTACCAGAATTTTAAGTCCTTCGAGCTTATTAAAATTAATGATAAATTTCTCAAGTTCAGCAGGACTATCAACTATGTTCCCTCCAATTTTTACAATTGAAAGCTTCGTTTTATCCTTGCTTTCAGAAATTTTGCTTTTCATTTTGATTATTCTTTGTTGACTGCTTTTCTTCTTTTTAAAGAAGAAATTTTATAATTCCTTTAAAATCTCTTTTAGAACCATTTGTGCAGAAACAACTCTGTTGGCTGCTTCAGCTATTACAAGAGATTGCGGACTATCAATCACATCATCACTTACAATCATATTACGGCGAACTGGTAGACAGTGCATGAAGTAAGCATTATTGGTTAGTGCCATTTTTTTAGAATCTACAGTCCACGAGCGGTCTGTGCTTAAAATTTTTCCATAATTAGGATCTTGATAAGCTGCCCAGTTTTTTGCATAAATAAAATCAGCTCCTTTGTATGCTTTCTCTTTGTCATACTCAACAATGGCGTTGCCTACAAACTTTTCATCCAATTCATAACCCTCAGGATGAGTAATTATAAATTCATAATCGGTGGCATTCATCCATTCAGCAAAAGAGTTAGGAACCGCTTGTGGAAGAGCTTTTGGATGAGGAGCCCAAGTGAGTACCACTTTGGGACGCTCCGTTTTTTTGTACTCTTCTATAGTTATCAGGTCAGCAAAACTCTGCAACGGGTGACGAGTAGCTGCCTCCATACTGAAGACAGGTCGTTTTGAATGCTGTATAAACTGATTCAGGATTACCTCGTTGTAGTCATCATTCTTATTTTTGAACTGAGCAAAAGAACGTACGCCAATAATATCGCAATATGAACCCATAACCGGGATAGCTTCGAGAATATGTTCAGGTTTATCACCATCCATAATCACCCCTTTTTCGGTTTCGAGTTTCCATGCCCCCTGATTGATATCAAGTACGATTACATTCATTCCGAGATTCAGCCCAGCTTTTTGTGTGCTTAGTCGTGTACGTAGACTTGAGTTAAAGAAAATCATCAGAAGCGTTTTATTCTTTCCTATTTTCTGATCCGCATAAGGATGCTCTTTAACAACCATAGCTTTTTTCAAAGCAAGGTTCAAATCACCTATATCGTGTATGGATGTAAAGTTTCTCATATTATTCAGTTTAATTTTTTTATTAGTTCATTTATCAAAACATTTATTTCCTCTTTAGATATTGAAAGAGGAGGGAGTAGTCGCATCACGTTGTTTTTTGCCCCGCCGGTAAAGATATGACTTTCAAATAATAATTGGTTGCGTATATTTAAATATTCAGGTGTAAATTCTAATCCAAGCATTAATCCCACGCCGCGGATTTCTTTTATGCCTCTGATATTGAGTAATCTTTCTTTTAAATATTTACCCATAATAGCGGCATTTTCAATCAGTGACTCTTCTTTAATTACATCAAGAACAGCAATTGCAGCAGCACAAGCAAGATGATTACCACCAAATGTAGTTCCTAACATTCCTTTCTTTGCCTCAAATCTTGGGGATATAAGTAAGCCTCCAATTGGGAAGCCATTACCCATACCTTTAGCCATCGTTATCAGGTCAGGCTCGATTCCGGCAAACTGATGTGCAAAAAATTTTCCAGTGCGACCATAACCGGATTGAACTTCATCAAGAATCAAAGGCACATTATGTTTTTTACAAAGAGAGTCGAGTTGCTGCAAAAATTTAGCTTCAGGAACAAAAATGCCTGCAACACCCTGAATACCTTCAATAATAACTGCAGCAACATCACCTTTTTCAAATTCAGATGATACAGAATCTATATCGTTCAGCGCAATGAAAGTAACTTCATGTTTTGTATTAAAAGGAGATTGAATGTTTGGATTGTCGGTAGTAGCTACTGCACCTGAAGTGCGACCATGAAATGCTCCTTTGAAAGCGATTACACGTTTTTTCCCCGTATGAAAAGATGCAAGTTTAAGAGCATTTTCATTTGCCTCTGCGCCCGAGTTGCACAGGAAAAGTGAATAGTTGTCATAGCCACTCATTTTTCCAAGCTTTTTAGCCAATTCTCTCTGTAGCGAATTTTGTACCGAGTTGGAATAAAAACCAATCTTTTTAGCCTGTTCACTTATTGCCTTTACATATACCGGGTGTGAATGTCCTATTGAAATTACGGCATGACCACCGTAAAAATCGAGATATTCATTATCTTCTCTATCCCATACATGACAACCTTGAGCTTTTATAGGTTCAATATCCCATAAACTGTATACATCAAATAGTTCCATTTTTGTAATAATTATTTTAATACTCCTCCTTTCATATAAAATAATACTCGGAGTATTCTGCAAGTTAAAAATTAAAAACCACTTCCTTTTAGTTTTAATCCAAGTGATTCTTCAAGTCCAAACATCAGGTTCATGTTCTGAACAGCCTGACCTGAGGCTCCTTTTATCAGATTGTCAGAGATAGAAGTTATATATATATAACCGTTATAAAATTCGATATGCAATAAACACTTATTAGTATTAATTACCTCTTTAAGACTGATTGGTTCATCAGAAACAAATACAAAAGGTGAATCTGCATAATACTCTTTGAAAAATATAATTGTATCTTCAGCAGACATATTTCCATTCCATTTTGTATATATACTTGCAAAAATTCCACGGGTAAAGTCACCTCGCATTGGAATAAAATTGATTTGTGGAATACTGCTGTTCCCCTCCTCCGTAAGTGTGTTGCCAATCTCTTCAAGATGTTGATGGGTAAAGGGTTTATAAACTGAAATATTGTTATCCCTGTAACTGAAATGCGTTGTTTCACCCGGTCTTTTGCCAGCACCTGTAGAACCGGTTATTGCATGCACATGAACCTCATCAGTAATCAGATTTTTTGAAGCAAGTGGTAAAAGCGCCAATATTATTGTTGTGGCAAAACAACCGGGATTTGCTACATTATCAGCTTTACGGATTTTTTCGCGATTCTGTTCACATAAACCGAAAACAAATTCTCTATCACCAAATTTAGGTCGATTTCGAAAATCATTACCTAAATCGATAATCTTGCAATCGGTGGGCAACTTATTTTTTTCTAAGAACTCTCTGGAGAGACCATGACCGAGACAAAGAAAGATGACATCAGGATTTTTAAATGTATCACTGTAGATAAGATCAGTTTCACCTAGTAAATCGCGATGAACTGAGTCTACACGTTTGCCAGCTGAGGTAGTACTAATAACTGATTCAATATTTACTTTGGGATGATGGATTAGGATGCGTAAAAGTTCTCCGGCAGTATATCCTGTTCCACCTGCTATGCTTACATTAATCATTGTCGTGGATTGTATAATAAACTTTCAATGGATTGGCAGTCACTTTTGTGAATCCTACCACATCCTGTCCGGTAAACGATTTATTGCTTTCGCCATATTCACCAAAGCGTGAACTCATAAGATCATAGTCACTTGAACATCCCAGAACTGAGAAATGATAAGGACGAAGTTCAATTTCCACTTCCCCCGTAACAAATTTCTGAGTGTCTTTAAGGAATGTTTCGATGTTACGCATCACCGGCTCTAAATATTGTGCCTCATGCATTAACTGACCATACCAGTTGGAAAGCTGATCCTTCCAATATAGCTGTTGTTTGGTAAGCACATGTTTTTCCAAAAGATGGTGTGCTTTAATAATTATAAGTGGTGCCGGCGCTTCAAAAGCAACCCTACCTTTTGTACCGATTATAGTGTCGCCAACATGAACATCACGGCCTATACCATACTGTGAAGCAGTTTTATGTAATTTATGGATTAGAGTAACAGGATCCATCTCTTTGCCATTTAGTAAAACAGGCTCACCTTTTTTAAAACCAATAGTAATTCTTTCAGACCCATGGTTTACAACTTGTGATGGATACGCTTCCTCAGGTAATACACCTGACGATTTCAGTGTTTCTACTCCACCTACACTTGTTCCCCAGATTCCCTGATTTATTGAGTACTTAGATTTCTCCCACGAAAAATCAAATCCATTATCTTTTAGATAATCAATTTCCTGTTGACGTGATAGACTTAGTTCGCGTATTGGTGCAATAATTTTAACTTCAGGTGCAAGTACTTCAAACACTAAATCAAACCTTATTTGATCGTTTCCGGCACCTGTGCTTCCGTGTGCAACAAAATCAGCTCCAATCTTTTTAACATGATTAAGAACTGCTATTGCCTGAAAAAAACGTTCAGAGCTCACCGAAAGAGGGTAGGTGTTGTTTTTTAACACATTGCCAAAGATCAGATATTTTATGCCGTTATTATAGTAATCATTAACTGCATCTATACATGTATGAGTGCAAGCTCCCAGTTTCAGGGCTCTCTCTTCAATTTTTGCAGCCTCTTCATCAGAGAACCCGCCCGTGTTAACAATTACGGTGTGTACTTCAAGCCCTTTTTCATTAATAAGGTAGGGCACGCAAAATGAGGTGTCGAGACCGCCACTGAATGCTAAAACTACTTTTTGTTTCATTTCTTAAATAATTTATTTGGTTTTCTTGTTTTAACTATCGGTTTCACAACTTTTTTGGCAAAAGTGCTTTGTTTTTGTGCTGATGAATCTTTAGGATCATAAAGCAGTCCTGTGCAAAGACACATTCTAAAGTTGTTTCGTTGCAAAATATCATAATTTCTACAACCCTTACATCCATTCCAGAACTCCTCATCATCAGTAAGTTCTGAGAAAGTAACAGGTTTAAATCCAAGCTCGGTATTCATTTTCATGACAGCTAATCCGGTTGTAATACTAAAAATTTTAGCGTTAGGATATAGCTTTCGGGAAAGGTCTAAAATATTTCTTTTTATTTTTTTTGCCAGTCCATGATTACGATAATCTGGATGTACAACCAATCCTGAGTTAGCTACAAAACGTTGGTGACTAAATGTCTCTATATATGAAAAACCTACCAGTTTATCATCATCGAGAGCAATAACTGCTTTGCCTGCTTCTATTTTTTCTGCTACATATTCGGCACTACGTTTAGCAATACCTGTACCACGTGCTTGTGCTGATTCGTAAATCAAATCGCATATTTCTTGAGCATAATCTGCAAAACTACTGTTTGCAATATGAATTTCTACATTCATTTTAATTAAAAAAAGATAGTTGTTGTGTTGTGAATAATCGCTTTAAAGCGACAAAAGTAAATATATGGAAGGATACAGTCAACTTGTTGGCTGTATTGATTAAGAGCGTCGTCGGACTAAGACTACTACTTCGTGAAGATTTGTATGTGATAAAAATATTATCATAGAATTGCAAAAGTAAGAATAATATTTTGATTATTGCAATACTTTTTAAAAATATCTATCATCAGTTAGAAATTAAAGCAAAGTGTTAATGTTTTTCATTTAAAAAGTGAAATTACGTCATAAAAATTGTCCTTTTGCTGCTTTTTTTTTATTTTTGTTTTCAGGTAATATTAACACACAGTCTGGCTTACATCTGCAGGATTATTTTTTCTCCTGTATTAAAAAGAAATAAAAAATTATGGAAACAATTAAGTACAGGAATTATATACTTCGTAATTATAGTGATTTATCCCAAATGAGCTCACTTTCACAGGAAGAGCAGGAAGCCATTAGAGTGGTTGGTCAGGTTTTACCATTTAAAACCAATAATTATGTAGTTGAACAATTGATTGATTGGAATAATGTTCCCAATGATCCTATTTATACACTTACTTTTCCAAGAAAAGAGATGTTGTCCAAAGAAAATTATAATGAGGTTAAGTTGTGTCTTGATAAAAATGATGAAGCTGCTCTGAAACAAAAAGTTTTCGATATAAGAATGAATTTGAATCCTAATCCGGCAGGACAGGAAACCAACGTTCCAATGGTTGATGATATTAAGCTTCACGGAATGCAACATAAATACCGTGAAACTGTACTTTTCTTTCCTAGCCAAGGTCAGACTTGTCACGCATACTGCACATTTTGTTTTCGTTGGCCGCAATTCTCTGGTATGAATGAACTCAAATTTGCAATGAAAGAAGCGGATCTGCTTCAAAAATATTTGATTAAACATACTAAAGTGACAGATGTGCTCTTTACGGGTGGTGACCCTCTTACAACTAATGCAAGTATCATGGCATCATACATTGAACCATTGCTAACAAAAGAGTTTGATCACATAAAAAACATTCGCATTGGAACCAAAACGCTTACATACTGGCCATATAGATTTTTGACGGATAAGGATGCAGATGACCTTCTAAGGCTTTTTGAAAAAGTAAAAAAAGCAGGCAAACACTTGGCTTTCCAATCTCATTTTAACCATCCTGTTGAACTTTCAACTGATGCTGTTAAACAGGCTATTTCACGTATACAAAATACAGGAGCACAAATAAGGACGCAGTCTCCATTGCTACGTCATATAAATGATGATGAGAAAATTTGGGCTGAAATGTGGAAAGAACAGGTTAATCAAGGATTAATACCTTACTACATGTTTATTGCAAGAGATACGGGTTCCAAAGACTTTTTTGATGTTCCACTTGAAAGGGCATGGGACATATTTCGCAGAGCTTATAGAAGTGTTAGCGGTATCTGTCGCACCGTAAGAGGTCCAAGCATGAGTGCCAATCCCGGAAAAATTCAGATTCTGGGAGTGACTGATGTTAATGGTGAAAAGGTGTTTGTGTTGAGATTTCTGCAATGTAGAAACCCAGATTTAATTGATATACCTTTTTTTGCAAAATATAACAAAAAGGCAACTTGGTTTGATGAGTTAGAGCCTGCTTTTGGGGAGAAAGAATTTTTCTTTGAAAGGGATAATCTCTTAGGCGAAAATGGAAGAGATACAGATTTTATATGGGAATAAAATATAATTAAGTATCGTTACTTCCTTACTTATCAACAAAAAAGGCAACGTTTTAAATTATTAACACTGAAATATTCGATTTATTGTTTATTTTGCCATTTAAAGCAATACTAAGTAGTTGTTGAATGAAAATTTAAGTATGGGAAAAATAATCTCTTTGGCAAATCAGAAAGGTGGAGTAGGTAAGACAACTACTACCATCAATCTGGCTGCTTCACTGGCAGCGTTAGAAAAAAAAGTTCTTGTTGTAGATGCCGATCCTCAGGCAAATGCCTCGTCAGGCTTAGGAGTGGATATAAAGAGTGTAGATAAAACTATTTATGAAGGATTGATTGGAAAAAGCAAATCTCAGGAAACCGTCTTAAACACTCCTTTTGAAAATATTGATATTATACCCTCGCATATCAATTTGGTAGGGGCTGAAGTAGAGATGGTGCAGATGGACAATAGAGAAAAAAGGCTTCGTGAGTTACTTTTCCCTTTAAAAGAAAAATATGATTATATCCTGATTGATTGTTCTCCATCACTTGGTATAATTACAGTCAATGCTCTTTCAGCAGCTGATTCGGTAATAATCCCGGTTCAATGTGAATATTTTGCACTTGAAGGGTTAAGCAAATTATTGAATACCATAAAGATTATCAAATCTAAGCTAAACAGGTCGCTGAAAATTGAGGGATTTGTTTTGACGATGTATGACTCACGTTTAAGACTCCACAATCAGATTTATGAAGAGGTGAAGCACCACTTTAAGGAGTTGGTTTTTACAACTGTTATACAGAGGAATATTACTTTGAGCGAATCCCAGAGTTTTGCTCAACCGGCTCTAATGTATGATGCCGGATCACGCGGTGCAATTAATTACCTACAGTTGGCACAGGAGCTTATAGAAAAAAATGCCTAACTTTGTAGATCTTACAGATTAAATTATGGCAAAAAAGAATGCACTAGGAAGAGGATTGGATGCACTGATTACCTTTAACGACAGTGATACACAGGGTTCTTCATCAATTAATGAGGTAGAACTTCATAAAATTACACCAAATCCCGATCAACCAAGAAGTACTTTTGACGAAGAGGGACTTCAGGAACTTGCCGCCTCCATTAAAACAATTGGTCTTGTTCAACCTATTACTTTAAGAAAGATTGATGAAGACTCATACGAAATAATTGCAGGTGAGAGACGTTATCGTGCATCACTGATGGCAGGACTATCAGCAATACCTGCATATATTAAAACTGTTGATGATGATGAAACTATGGAGATGGCGTTGATCGAAAATATTCAGCGTGAGGATCTTAACTCCATAGAGATAGCGTTGGCATACCAAAAACTTATTAATACACTCTCATTGACACAGGAGCAGCTTAGTGAAAGAGTTGGCAAAAAAAGAGCAACTGTAGCTAACTATCTGCGTTTGTTAAAGCTGCCTGCGGAGGTACAGATGGGTGTAAAGGATAAAAAGATAGATATGGGTCATGCGCGTGCATTGGTAACTATGAACGATCCGGTTGCACAGCTCTCATTATATAATATCATCTTGCAAGAGGAACTTTCTGTGCGAAATGTTGAAACCTTCGTTAAAGAATTCAACAACGGAGTGTCAATTGACGATCTTCTTAAATCAGACAGTAAAAGAGTTAAAACAAGTAATAAAAAACAGAAACAGAAACTGCCGGATGACTTTGAAGTATTAAAAAAGCATCTTTCATCCTACTTCAACACAGATGTTCAGTTTAGTTATAATAAGAGTGGAAAAGGAAGGATTACTATTCCTTTTAATTCTTCGGACGAACTTGAACGCATTATAGTTATGTTCGATAAAATGAAATAACAAATTCAGTATGAAGGTTGCCGGATTACATGTTTACCTGCTGTCAATTCTTTTTACTACAGGATTGCAGGCGCAAATTATCTCCACACAGCAGCAAACTGATTCTTTACAATTGGTTGTAGAGGATTCAACTATTATAACAAAAAATGATTCTGTTCAGGAAGTTATAATAGACCGAAAATCACCTTTGATACTTCCTGCTACCTATTCAGATAAATTTTCCACTCCATCTTATATGTTCAAACCAACACCTAGAAAAGCTGTAATCTATTCAGCAATTTTTCCCGGACTTGGGCAGATATACAATCGAAAGTACTGGAAATTACCGATATTATATGGCGGTTTCGTGGGACTTACTTATGCAATAACATGGAACAATGGTTATTATAGGGATTATCTTGGAGGTTATCAGGATATTATGGACAAAAACCCTGAAAGTGTCAGGTGGCATAAAATGCTGCCCTATGGTATGGACCCTGAGACGGTTGATAAACAGTGGTTCACAGATGTTTTGAAACAAAGGAAAGATTATTACAGACATTATCGTGATTTTAGTATTATTGGAACTGTTGCTGTGTATTTTTTGGCGATAGTTGATGCATATGTTGATGCCCAACTGTTTGATTTTGATATGAGCCCAGATTTATCTATGCGGATAGAACCTGCATTGTTACGAGAAGATAGACCTAATTATCAGGGAAATTCATATGGTCTTCAAATGAGTTTTGGTTTTTAAAGGAAATGTAGAATAAAGCGAAAATTTTAGTATGAAA
>CAZAFR010000012.1:0-44987 GCA_964484665.1 uncultured Proteiniphilum sp.
ATTTTAAAACCACCATATCTTGTATAACACCCTCATCACCATTAAAAAGTGCCCTATATGTGGCAGTTCAGCAACAGTAAAATTATTTGATGCAGTTGATTATTTCTCTACTAAAGAAACTTTCCCGATCTATGATTGCCAAGATTGTGGTTTTAGATTTACAAATAATTTTCCGTCTGAAGATATAATTGGAAAGTATTATGATTCACCGGACTATATTTCTCATTCCGATTCAAAAAAAGGACTTATAAACCAACTGTACCACTTTTTTAGAAAGCGTATGCTTAAGAAGAAAGTGAATATGATTACTAAAATCACATCAAAATCTGAAACTAATCGCCTGCAATCTATTCGTTTACTCGACTTAGGTTGCGGTACTGGTTACTTTCTTAATGAGGCTAAGAATAAAGGATTCACTGTTTCAGGAATTGAAAAGGACGAGAAAGCCAGAGAATATGCAATCTCACATTTTGGACTAAATATAAAAGGTGAAGAGAGTTTATGGAATATCAATAATGAGTCGTTTGATGTGATCTCTTTATGGCATGTGCTCGAACATATGCAGAATCTTAATGAAGTTGTTGAAAAACTGAACAACATTCTTCAGACTAATGGGATATTGATATTGGCACTGCCCAATCATCATTCTTACGATGCTAAAAGATATAAAAGATATTGGGCTGCCTATGATATTCCACGACATTTATGGCATTTCAGTCCCGATACTGTAGAAAAACTTTTGAACAAACATCAGTTTAAGATCATAAAACAAAAAACTATGCCTTTGGATGCTTTTTATATTTCCATGCTGAGTGAGAAGTACAAAGGAAGCAGTAAAATTGTTCAATACCAAAAAGCAATTATTATTGGAGTAATAGGTTATATAAAATCACTTTCTAATATAAAACATTCAAGCTCTATTATTTATATTGCAAAGAAACAGTAAAAATAAAGCTCTCTTAATTTTATTCGAAAAAAATTAAAGGGTAGTAAATAATAAATATTTGTTGTTTCCTTTAAAAAACCGTATTTTTGAGCGTTTACAACAAATTACTAACCACCCACAATCTATGGGCAAGCGAAAAAAACCAATACAGTTTAATAATAAACGACTATATTACTCCATTCAAGAGGTGGCGGACCATTTTGCGGTGAATGTATCATTGCTGCGTTTTTGGGAGAAAGAATTTGAAAATATCAATCCTAAAAAAACAGTAGGGGGAACCCGACAGTTTACCCGCGAAGACATACAGCAGGTGGAGGTGATTTATCATCTTGTGAAAGAGAAAGGTATGACACTTGAAGGCGCACGCCTAGCACTCAAAACAAAAAAAGATGACGAAACCAAACGAGTTGAAGCACTCACTAGACTTACTGACATTAAGAAAGAGCTGTTAGAACTTGAAGAAGAATTTGATAAATTACACGAAAAGCAAAAATATAACAAAACTATTAAAACTGAATAATAATGAAAAAAACCTATTCTCAATTATTTTTAATTTCACTTGTGTTAATTATTTCTGCTACTGTATCTTGTTCGCAAAATAAAGCTCAAAAGCAGACACAAGATAACGTTCAGCTTACATCGAGCGGAGGTGCTGAAAGTGATATAATAATGGGTGCTGAGCAAACCGATATGTATTTTCCGTTGATCGAAGGAAAACGAATAGCAGTTATGAGCAACCAGACAGGGATGGTAGGCAACGAACATTTGGTAGATATGCTTATTAGCAAAGGCTACAATGTAGTTGGTATCTTTTCTCCTGAGCATGGTTTCCGCGGCACAGCTGATGCGGGTGAGCATGTGGCAAGTTCTGTTGATGAGAAAACTGGCATTCCTATCTGGTCGCTTTACGGAAGTGGTAGCGGCAAACCATCTGCCGACAACATGCAAGAGTTTGATGTACTGCTTTTTGATCTGCAGGATGTAGGACTCAGGTTCTACACATATTACGCAAGTATGGCTCGTCTGATGGATGCATGTTCGGAGCATGACAAAAAAATGATTATACTTGACAGGCCAAATCCAAACGGTATGTACGTGGACGGACCAATCCTCGACATGAAACACAAATCAGGCGTAGGCTGGCTACCAATACCTGTTGTTCACGGTATGACGTTAGGAGAATTAGCTGTTATGATTAATGGAGAAAAATGGCTTCCTGAAGGACGTCAATGCGATATAACTGTTATTCCTATGGATAATTATACTCACCAGACACTGTATGAATTACCAATCTTTCCATCACCAAATTTACCTAATATTCATTCTATATATCTTTACCCCTCAACTTGCCTTTTTGAAGGTACTGTAATGAGTCTGGGTCGCGGAACTTCATATCCTTTCGAAGTATACGGTCATCCCGATTATAAGGATTCTGAGTTCTCATTTACCCCACGCAGCGTACCAGGTGCAAAGAATCCTCCACTACTTGATCAACTGTGCTATGGAGTTGATCTTCGTGATCTCCCTGATGATGAAATTATAGCTAAAGGATTCGATCTGTCATTTGTAATTGATGCATATAACAACCTTGGCATAGGTGATAAATTTTTCACATCCTTTTTCGAAAAACTTGTAGGTGTTGATTACATACGTCAAGATATTATGGCAGGTAAATCAGCCGATGAAATAAAAGCTAAATGGAATGTTGATGTTGAAAATTTTAAAATACAACGAAAACCATATCTGTTGTATGAAGAGTAAATAAATCAATTTGTTTTTTAACGGGTGCTACTATCAAAATATAGACAGCACCCTTTTTTTTGTGCCTTATTACAGGTTAATCAACAATGTATCTACTATAGATTGCTTATACATAGCTTATCTACATATAAGTTATCTATAAATAATCTATAAGTAATCTTTTAGCCTTATATATTGACAGTAAGGGCATGATTAGACGGTCGAGTTCTACATTATGAATAAAGAAAGAGCTAAAAATTGTAGATGACAAGAACCGTTCTTTAATTGAGAATACTCTATGAACTTAATCAGATGCAATCAGAAACTGATATACCAAATAGTTTTTGTATTTTTGCTGTTTGTTAATTATAGAGAAAAAAAGGTTATTCTCATATAAGAATAGTTTTAATCAAATGGAAATTGCAAGTAAATACAATCCTGCAGAGGTAGAAAACAAGTGGTATAAATATTGGATGGATAATAATTTGTTCCATTCAGAACCAGACGAACGTGAACCGTTTACAATAGTAATACCTCCACCAAATGTTACCGGCGTTTTGCATATGGGACATATGCTAAACAACACTATTCAAGATGTTTTGGTCAGACGTGCTCGTATGCAGGGAAAAAATGCCTGCTGGGTGCCAGGTACTGATCATGCTTCTATTGCAACTGAGGCTAAGGTTGTTAATAAACTGGCTGGAGAGGGAATTAAGAAAAGTGACCTTACGCGTGATGAGTTTCTGGAGCATGCTTGGCACTGGACACGGGAGCATGGTGGAATTATTTTACAGCAACTAAAAAAGCTTGGTGCTTCATGCGACTGGGAAAGAACGGCTTTCACAATGGATGACATTCGCTCTGAGAGTGTACTTAAAGTTTTTTGCGATCTATATGAAAAGGGATTAATTTATCGAGGTGTTCGTATGGTTAATTGGGATCCCAAAGCCTTGACTGCTCTTTCGGATGAGGAGGTTATTCATAAGGAGGTTCACGGAAAATTATACTATCTGAAATATATGATTGAGGGTGATACTGAAGGCAGGTATGCGGTTGTTGCTACTACTCGCCCAGAAACAATAATGGGTGATACTGCAATGTGTATTCATCCGGATGACCCCAAAAACGCACATCTGAAAGGCAAGAAGGTGATTGTTCCATTGGTTAACAGAACTATTCCCGTGATTGAGGACGAATATGTTGATATCGAATTTGGCACCGGTTGCCTTAAGGTTACTCCAGCTCATGATGCTAACGACTATATGTTGGGTGAAAAATATAATCTTCCCTCTATTGATATATTTAATCCTGACGGTACACTTAATGAGAATGGTGGCCGTTATGTTGGACTTGACAGATTTGAAGTTCGCAAACAGATTGAGAAGGATTTAGAACTCGCCGGATTAATTGAAAAGATTGAGCCTTACACTAATAAAGTTGGTTTTTCAGAACGTACAGATGAAGCTATTGAGCCAAAACTCTCAATGCAATGGTTTCTGAAGATGGAGGATCTCGCCAAACCGGCTGCTGAGGCAGTTGATAATGATACTATACGCTTTTTCCCTGAGAAATATAAGAATACATACCGCCACTGGATGGATAATATTAAAGATTGGTGCATTAGTCGCCAACTTTGGTGGGGTCATCAGATTCCTGCGTATTTTTTGCCTAAAGGTGGTTATGTGGTTGCATTGACAAAGGAAAAGGCTCTTGAAAAGGCAAAACAATTGGTGGACTATGAAATAACTATTGACGACCTTAAACAGGATGAGGACGTACTTGACACATGGTTCTCATCATGGCTTTGGCCTATATCAGTTTTCAATGGAATAAACGACCCTGATAATAAGGATATTAATTACTACTACCCGACTAATGACTTGATAACAGCACCGGAAATTATTTTCTTCTGGGTAGCACGTATGATCATGTCGGGCTATGAGTACCGTAATGAACCATGTTTCAGAAATGTTTATTTCACTGGAATTGTACGTGATAATTTGGGCAGGAAAATGTCTAAGTCATTAGGGAATTCACCTGATCCAATCATGTTGATGGAAAAATATGGTGCTGATGGCGTAAGAATGGGAATGTTGCTAACATCACCAGCGGGCAATGATCTGCCTTTCGATGAGTCAATGTGTGAACAGGGACGTAATTTTAATAACAAGATATGGAATGCTTTCCGACTAGTGAAAGGATGGGAAGTTAACAGTAATATTCCTCAGCCGGAATCATCAAAAATAGCGGTTGAGTGGTTTCAAAGTAAATTATCGGAAACAATAACCGAACTGGATGATCTTTTCTCTAAATACCGCTTATCAGAGGCGCTTATGCTACTTTACAAGCTTTTCTGGGATGAATTCTCTTCATGGTATCTGGAGATTATTAAGCCAGCTTATCAGCAGTCTATTGATAAGGCAAGTTACGATGCAACATTAAGCTTTTTTGATGACTTAATTAAATTGTTGCATCCTTTTATGCCGTTTATTACTGAAGAATTATGGCAAGCTTTATACTATAGAGAAGAGGGCGAAAGTATTATGATTTCACTTCAGCCTAGTGCCGGCGTTATTAATAAAGATCTACTAGCAAATTTCGAAGACGTTAAACATATCATTGCTGGTGTTCGTACAATACGTCTAGATAAAAATATCCCAAATAAGGAGAAACTTGAACTAGAGGTTATAGGTGATCATATCGATTCTTTTAATAGCATCATTTTAAAGATGTGTAATCTGACTTCTATCAATCACGTTTCTGAAAAACAAACTGGTTCAGCGGGATTCCTTATAGGTACTACAGAATACAGTGTTCCACTTACAGATAACATTGATACAGAAGCAGAACTGCAGAAACTCAAATCAGAACTCTCTTACACGGAAGGATTTCTTAAATCTGTTCAGAAGAAACTTAGCAACGACAAATTTGTTCAGAATGCCAAACCGGAGATAGTTGAGAATGAACGTAAAAAGTTTGCTGATGCTGAGAGTAAAATAGTATTGCTTAAAGAGAATATTGCTTCTATTTCTAAAAAATAAAACATGTTGGAATAGGTTTACTAACTTAATTTAAAAGAGAAATAAATCATAAAACCATAATAAATGATAAATGAAATACTGGGCTACATTTCTGATACTCTGTCAGAGAGCTTCAACTCAACTAAGCCGGTAACCGGAGGATCAATCTCGTCTGCTTATCTTCTAGAAACCTCAAACAAGAGCTTTTTTCTTAAAATAAACAAGGCGCCGAATGCAATTGAAATGTTCCAAGCTGAACAAGAAGGACTTGATGCGATTGAAAAATCTGATACAATCTCTGTACCTCATGTGCATTTAGTTGATTCATATAATGAAAAAGCATTTATCCTTATGGATTATGTGAATAATAAACGACCTGAACCGTCTGATTATAGCCGATTGGGAATGGAGTTAGCGAGATTACATTTAGGAGAGCAAAAAGATTTTGGATTCACCTCTGATAATTTTATAGGAAGTCTGCCACAAAGCAACAAGATTCATACGGACTGGGTAGAGTTTTATCTGGAAGAGAGACTATACCCACAATTACAACTGGCACTGAGAACAAATTTGTTATCAAAAAAGGAGGTCCCTACTAAAGAGAGGGGAATTGATGTCTTTAGTCGCTTTTTAAATGATGTTAGCCCGTCACTGTTACATGGGGACTTGTGGGGAGGCAACTACCTTATTTCCACTGAGGGTGTACCTTATCTGATAGATCCTGCCGTTTATAGAGGCCACTTTATGATTGATATCGCTATGAGCAAACTCTTTGGTAGTTTTGGTGATGAGTTTTATAACGCTTATCACGAAATCATACCTAAACCTGAATACTATAATGAACAGATCGATCTGTATCAGTTATATTTTCTTCTTGTACATCTTAATTTATTTGGTCGTGGATATTATTCTTCTGTTTCAGAGATACTAAATAGATATTTCTAATGTTGTTTGTTGATTTTAAATGATTGAGTTTGCATCAACCTTTTCCCTAACACTTTAAATGGAGCTCTAAATAACTACTAATCAATGTATGTTTATTACTTAAACTGGAGATAAGGCTCCAGTCGTTCAATATCTTCTGAGGTAAATTCATCGAGCATTGCTAGTTCTTCAACCATCATAATATCACCTTTTTGTTCTCTTAAGTTCATAATAGCCTGCACCTGTTTGTAACTAAGGTATGGATGTCTTAGTAGAGATCGAAACTGCAGATTATTAATATTAAGTTTCGTGTAATTACTATCTATAACTATATAGGATTCAATTCGCGAATAAAGCTCGGCGTCTAAGCCATATACCTCCATAAGTTGTTCTTTATGAACATATCCGCCTAAAAGATCTCTGTACTTAACTATACGTGATGCATAAGAGCTCCCAATTCCGGGAATTTTTTTCCATTGAGTGGTATCGGTTTCGTTTAAAAATATAGTCTCCCCTGCTTTTAGCTTTTCTATTTGTTGATAATTTGTACTATAAGAATTTTGAGTACGAATTTCGGTATTATGCTTTCGTAAAGTGCTGTTATTCCATTCTGATGTGTCACTTTCATTCTCTGAAAAAATGCGACTTTGTCTTTTAATACTTTTGTTTTGTTTAACAAAGACATCTCCATGTTTTCGTTGCGTGTTATAAGTTATATTCCCGTTTTCAGGCTTAACTCTTGAAGCTATATTTTCTTTTGTATTTAAAGACTCTCTACTTGCAGCAAACTCACTAATTATCGAATCATTTTGGTTCAAATAAAATTCCGACGAGTTTTGGCGACTTATCAGTATGTTTAATACAAGTGTTAAAACGATCAGAATCAGTAAAAGGAGCACTGCATAACGGGTTCTTCTATAATAATAAAAAAAGTCTTTCCAGTTCACATTAGTTGTATCAAACAATAAAGTTAATAAATTAAATTTGCACTTTGTTAATAACCCCTTAAAATTGTATCTTTGATTGATTATATATAAAATGCCGATTTAATAATAGACGAAACAGCACAATAATGGTACTGAATTATATTTGGATTGCTTTCTTTCTTATAGCTTTTATCGTTGCATTGATAAAACTTGTCTTTTTTGGCGATGTTCAAGTTTTCACTGACATCATGAATTCAACATATGACACAGCACGAACAGGTTTTGAAATATCATTAGGGCTCACGGGTGTGTTGTCTCTTTGGCTTGGAATTATGAAAATTGGAGAGAGAGGAGGCATGATTGAACTTTTTTCAAAAAGTGTTGCTCCGTTGTTTTCCAAATTATTCCCGGATATCCCCAAAAATCATCCTGCTGCCGGTTCTATACTTATGAACTTATCGGCAAATATGCTTGGACTTGATAATGCAGCAACACCATTTGGATTAAAAGCTATGCAAGAGTTGCAAGAAATCAATCCTAAAAAAGATCAGGCATCAAATCCTATGATAATGTTTCTGGTGCTCAATGCTTCAGGATTAACATTAATTCCGGTCACAATAATGGTTTACCGTGCACAGATGGGAGCTGTTAATCCTGCAGATATTTTTATCCCTATAATGATTGCTACATTTGCCGCCACTTTGGTTGGGTTAATTGCTGTATGCCTGAAGCAACATATTAATATTCTAAATAAAGAGATACTTGGTTTTCTGCTGATAATGATTGGAATAATTGTAGGGACTGTGTTTATATTTCAAACTTTGCCACAGGAACAGGTAAGTATAGTTTCGAATTTGGTTGCTAATATAATTCTACTGACAATAATAGTCCTTTTTATCCTTAAGGCTATGCGCAGAAAGATCAACATTTTTGAGGCTTTTATCGATGGCGCAAAAGATGGTTTTAAAACAGCTGTAACGATTATACCTTATTTAATAGCAATATTGGTTGGTATAGGCGTTTTCCGTGCATCAGGAGCAATGGATTTCGTTATGGAAGGGATTAGACATATGGTAGAGCTAACCGGCTATGATACCCGTTGGGTTGATGGATTACCCACAGCTCTTATGAAACCTTTAAGTGGTAGTGGCGCCAGAGGAATGATGATTGATGCTATGCAAACATTTGGTGCCGATTCATTTGCAGGAAGGCTATCATGTGTACTGCAGGGAGCTTCCGACACAACATTTTATATTGTAGCGGTATATTATGGTGCAGTAAATATAAAAAATTCACGCTATACAGTTCAGTATGCATTGCTGGCTGATTTAGCAGGTGTAGTTACTGCAATATTTGTAGCATATCTATTTTTCGGATAATTTTTAATAATTATGGCAATATCTTTTCAAACAGAAAACGTAAAACTACCCGTTATAAAAAAAAGAAAGATATCAGGGTGGATAAAAAATGTAGCTTTAAGTTACGGTAAATCAACCGGAGAAATAACTTACATATTTTGTAATGACGAAAAAATACTCGAAATAAACCAACAATATCTCAATCATGATTATTACACAGATATTATTACATTTGATTATAGCGAAGAGGGTATTATTTCGGGAGATATTTTTATTAGCTTAGATACAGTGAGGTCGAATTCACAAAAGTATATTACTGACTATCAGGAAGAACTTTTCAGAATAATTATACATGGCATTTTACATTTATGTGGTCTTACCGACGGCTCAGAAACGGAAAAAAAGATCATGAGACAGGCAGAAGACTGTGCACTGGAATTATTGAATCGGACCTATTAATAATAAACAAAAGGAAAAGCACAACTAATTGTTATTTACATTTGTAAACTTTAAATTAATGTATCTCAAACACTTAACCTAGGAACCACAGGGATTGCTATATTAATCATTTACTAATGTGTCATCGAATCTTGCTAATATAAAAATTTCAGAAGCTCTTATTTGTAATTAACATCCAACATAAACATAACATTTTCTTTTTTAGTATCTTTGTATCTGAAACAGAGTGTGAGGAGTAAAAATGGATTTTATTTATGATGTAATTGTAGTTGGTGCAGGACATGCCGGCAGTGAAGCAGCAACAGCAGCAGCCAATCTGGGTTCTAAAACATTGCTTATAACAATGGATATGAATAAAATTGCTCAGATGAGTTGTAACCCAGCTGTGGGAGGAATTGCAAAAGGACAGATTGTACGTGAGATTGATGCTTTAGGAGGGCAGATGGGGATAGTAAGCGATAAAACAGCTATACAATTCCGTATGCTTAACCGTTCAAAAGGCCCGGCTATGTGGAGTCCACGTGTCCAAAGTGACAGAATGAAATTCATAGAAATCTGGCGTAATATTATTGAAAACACACCTAACCTTTCCATTTGGCAGGACATGGTAACCGAACTAATCTTTGACGGTACAACAGTGAAAGGAGTAAAAACCCGTATGGGTGTGGAATTTATAGCTAAATCGGTTATTTTAACTAATGGCACATTCCTTAACGGCTTAATTCATATTGGGAAAGTACAAATTGGCGGAGGGCGTATTGGCGAGCCTGCATCTTACGGAATATCGGAACAGTTAAAAGATTTAGGCTTCAAAACAGATCGCATGAAAACAGGGACCCCTGTTAGAATTGATGGTAGGTCTGTTGACTTTTCATTGCTGGAGGAACAAAAAGGAGATGATGATTTTCACAAATTTTCTTATCTCCCGGATGTACAAAGGTCTTTGGAACAACGCAGTTGTTGGATAACGTATACAAATGAAGAGGTACATGAAGCTCTGCGCGAGGGTCTCGTTGACTCGCCTTTATATAATGGACAGATACAAAGTATTGGTCCTCGTTATTGCCCAAGCATTGAAACGAAAATAGTTACGTTCTCCGACAAAACAAGTCATCAATTATTCTTGGAACCGGAAGGTGTAAATACTCATGAATATTATCTAAATGGTTTTTCTTCTTCCCTACCCTTACAAAATCAATTGAAAGCTCTTCAGCTGGTACCTGCTTTTAGGAATGTCCATATTTTCCGCCCGGGATATGCTATAGAGTATAACTTTTTTGATCCAACACAGCTGGATGCTACTTTGGAAACTAAGATGGTGAAAAATTTGTTCTTCGCAGGTCAAATTAACGGAACGACAGGTTATGAGGAGGCTGGTGGACAAGGATTAATTGCAGGCATAAATGCACATATAAATTGTCACGGAGGATCACCATTCACATTGAGAAGAGATGAAGCATATATAGGTGTTTTAATTGACGATTTAATTACAAAAGGAGTGGATGAACCCTACAGGATGTTTACTTCACGTGCTGAATACCGCATTCTACTCCGTCAGGATAATGCCGACGAAAGGCTCACCAAAAAGGGGTATGACCTTGGCTTAGCAACACTTGAAAGGCTCAACTTATTCAATAAAAAGGAAGAAAAAGTAAATATGATTAAAGAATTTGTTGACAACTTCTCGGTGAAAGCTGCACGTATAAATCCCTTTTTAGAAAGTGTGGGCACTGCTCCACTTAAGCATGGAGTCAAACTTGTTGATTTGCTTACTAGACCTCATATTGATCTTGAGTTAATGGCTCAACAAATAGATTCGCTACGAAGTCTGCTTGACTCAATAACAGAGCAAAAAGAAGAGGTTATTGAATCAGCAAATATTAAAATAAAATACAGTGGATATATTAAGAGAGAGCAAATAATGGCGGACAAAATCACCCGACTTGAAGATATTTCAATTAAAGATAAGTTTAATTATAACCAAATTCAATCGTTATCAACTGAAGCACGCCATAAACTCACCCATATAAATCCGGAAACCATTGCACAAGCAGGACGAATACCAGGGGTTTCACCAAATGACATATCTGTACTACTCGTTCTATTGGGGAGATAGAACACTAAATGTTCCACGTGGAACAAATTAAAAAACATAATCTATAAAAAAATGAGCATAGAAACGTTAAGTAAAGCTGTCAGGAACATACCTGACTTTCCTATAGAAGGGATACAATTTAAAGACATCACTACCCTATTTCAATCGGCAAAGCATCTTAATGAGTTGTCTGAAATACTTTATAAACATTATAAGAACAAAGGGATTACGAAGGTTGTAGGTATAGAATCTAGGGGGTTTTTTATGGGACCGGCTACTGCAATTAAGCTAAACGCTGGTTTTATACCAATAAGAAAGCCGGGGAAACTACCTTATAAAGTTATTGAAGAAACTTACACAAAAGAGTACGGAGAGGATACGATACAAATACATGAAGATGCTTTAGAAAAAGATGATGTTGTTTTGCTTCATGACGACCTACTTGCTACAGGTGGAACAATGGTTGCAGCTTATAACTTAGTGAAGAAATTTGGCGTTAAAAATATTTATATTAATTTTTTAATAGAATTAAAAGAATTAGAGGGGCGGAAACGTTTTCCAAGTGATGTTGAAATAGATTCAATAATCAAATTTTAACGGGAAGGAGCTTATAATTATTTGTTTTTAGAAATGAATAATGATATCAAAAATACACTTGCTGTTATTCCAAGCTTACCTGGTTGTTATCAGTTTTTTGATGAAAAGGGAACTGTAATATATGTTGGCAAAGCTAAGGATTTAAAAAAGCGTGTATCTTCTTACTTCAACAAACATCATGAACATCCAAAAACACGAATACTGGTTAAGAATATTCGAAAGATAAAGTATATAGTTGTAAATAACGAAGAAGACACTTTCCTGTTGGAAAATAATCTAATAAAGAAATTAAAGCCTCGTTACAACGTAATGCTCAAGGATGATAAAACCTACCCTTCTATAGTTATTAAAAACGAATTCTTTTCACGAGTATATAAAACACGAAATCTTGTTAAAGACGGATCTAAATATTTTGGCCCATACACTTCGGTTTTATCAGTAAACGCACTACTTGAAATTGTAAGAAAGGTTTACAAAATAAGAACCTGCAGGCTTAACCTTAGTCCAGAAAATATTAGAGATGGAAAATTTAAAGTTTGCCTTGAATATCACATAAATCGTTGCAAAGGACCTTGTGAAGGTTTGCAAACTCTAAATGACTATAACGATAATATAGAGGAGATTAATGAAATACTAAAAGGTAATGTATCTATAATTGAAAAAAAAGTGCTTTACAAAATGAATGAATTATCTAAAGAGATGAGATATGAAGAAGCAAATGAATTAAAAGAAAAGCTCATTCTGATTCAAAACTTTAGAGAAAAATCACAGGTAGTTAGCAATATCAATTATAATCTTGACGTTTTTTCTTTTGCTGAAGATGAAAAATCTGCTTTTATAAACTATCTACATGTCGTTAACGGTGGTATAAATCAGGCATATACGTTTGAATATAAAAAGAAACTTGACGAAAGTCCGGAAGAATTACTCGGATTGGGAATTATCGAAATGAGACAAAGATTCGAAAGTGACTCAAAGGAGATTGTTGTACCTTTTATTCCAGAATTAAAATTAACAAATGTTGATTTCATTATTCCTCAGAGAGGAGACAAAAAAAAACTACTTTTACTTTCAGAGAAAAATGTTAAACAATACAAGATCGATAAATTGAAAAAAACAGAGATGCTTAATCCTGAGCAAAGGGCTACTAGAATTTTGACTACTGTTCAAAAAGATTTACAACTGAAAAATATTCCATGGCATATTGAGTGTTTTGATAATTCTAATATTCAAGGTTCGAATCCCGTAGCAGCATGTGTTGTTTTTAAAAAAGCAAAGCCTTCGAAAAAAGAGTATAGACATTACAATATTAAGAGCGTTTTAGGACCCGACGACTATGCATCAATGAGGGAAGTTGTAGAAAGACGCTACTCTCGGCTGCTTAACGAGGGAGAATCTTTGCCTCAACTCATTGTAATTGATGGTGGTAAGGGTCAATTAAGTGCTGCTGCAAATTCTCTTCAGAAAATTGGATTATATGGTAAAATAGCAATAATTGGAATCGCTGAGCGTTTAGAAGAGATTTATTTTCCTGAAGACCCTATCCCGCTCTATATAGATAAAAATTCTGAAACATTAAAACTTATTCAACAAATAAGAGACGAAGCTCATAGATTTGGATTAACTTTTCATCGAAAAAAAAGAAGTAAAGCGCAAATTTCTTCAGAGTTGGATTCTATTAAAGGAATAGGAAAAATGACAAAGAAAAAGATACTTACTAATTTTAAAAGTATAAAACGATTAAAAGAATCTGATAAAGATGAAATAATAAAATTGTTAGGAAAAAGTAAAGGTGAAATAATTTGGGATTGGATAAACAACAAAGAATGAAAATAAAATGCGAATTTTAATACAGCGGGTATCTGAAGCATCAGTTCAAATAGATGAAAAAATAAAAAGCAGGATAGGTAAAGGTATGTTGATTTTCATTGGAATTGAAAATGAGGATAACAACAATGATATATGTTTTTTAGCAAAAAAATGCGTTAATTTACGTATTTTTGATGATGAAAACGGAGTAATGAATCGTTCTATATTAGAATCCGGCGGAGATATACTCATAATTTCGCAGTTCACTTTACATGCAAGCACTAAAAAAGGGAATCGCCCTTCATATATAAGAGCTGCGAAACCGAATATAGCAATTCCATTATATGAAGAGTTTTGTTCTACTTTGTCAGAGTTACTTACTAAAGAGGTTAAAACAGGAGAATTTGGTGCAGATATGAAAGTAAGATTGCTTAATGATGGGCCGGTTACTATACTTATAGATTCGAAGAACAGAGAGTAAAATATTAAAGATATATATCTAGGTC
This sequence comes from uncultured Proteiniphilum sp., assembly GCA_964484665.1. Taxonomy (GTDB): domain Bacteria; phylum Bacteroidota; class Bacteroidia; order Bacteroidales; family Dysgonomonadaceae; genus Proteiniphilum. The sequence goes on from CAZAFR010000012.1 coordinate 14,381, forward strand.
TAAATTATATTAAAAACTGATAGAATTAATGATATTATATGACTTTACAAGATACTCAACAACAGGTAGATGAATGGATTAAAAAATATGGAGTAAGATATTTCAGTGAACTTACCAACATGGCTTTGTTAACCGAGGAGGTTGGCGAATTGGCAAGAATTATGGCAAGGACTTATGGGGAACAATCATTTAAAAAGTCCGATTTAACGAAACATTTGTCTGATGAAATTGGAGATGTCCTTTGGGTATTAATATGTATTGCCAACCAGACAAATACTAATCTTGAAGAAGCATTTATAAAAAGTATACAGAAAAAAACAAACAGAGATGCAACAAGGCATTTAAATAACCACAAATTAAAATCCTAATAATTTTTATAATGGGTTATTTATTTACTTAATTATTAAATAGTATATAAATGGAAGAAAGTAAGTACCTACAAGCTCTAAAAAAGCATCCGTTAAAATTTTCGGATGAAGAAGCTAAAAAAAGAGTTGATGAAATAATTTCAGCTCAATTTTATAACAACAATAGTTCTGAAGTTTATAAGATACTCTACAGCTGTATTGATAAAACTTCTCTTAATACAACTGATACAAGGGAACACATATGGAATTTCACCGAAAAGATAAACTCGTTCGAAGGCTCTGACCCTGAAATTAGTAATGTTGCTGCTATTTGTGTTTACCCAAACTTTGTTCAAACAGTAAAAGAATCGCTTACCGCAGATGTAAAAATCGCATGCGTCGCTGGCGGTTTCCCGTCTTCACAAACTTTCATAGAAGTAAAAATTGCAGAAGTGTCTCTGGCACTGGCAAGTGGCGCAGATGAAATCGATATAGTAATTAATGCCGGACTTTTATTGGATGAATATTACGAAGAATTTTCTGAAGAGATCATAGAGTTAAAAGAGGTATGTAAGAATAAAACTCTGAAAGTCATTTTAGAAACAGGGGCTCTGGTGACAAGTAAAAACATACATAACGCAGCCATTTTATCAATGTACTCCGGAGCTGATTTCTTAAAAACATCTACTGGTAAGGGTTATATCGGTGCTACTCCGGAAGCTGTTTTTATTATGTGCCATGCAATAAAGTCATATTACAAAACTACTTCTAAAAAAATAGGCATTAAAGTTTCAGGTGGCGTTTCAACACCTGAAGATGCGGTTAAATATTATTCTATAGTAAAAGAAATACTTGGTGAAGAGTGGTGTAATAATGAACTTTTCAGAATAGGGACTAGTAGTCTTACTGACAAATTATACGGCGAAATCATAAAACAAAGACCATGAATTAAATAATTAAATAAATGAAGAAAATAAAAACACTAATAGTAATTTTCGTTGCTCTGCTAATCGGAACATTGGGTGTAAAAGCTCAGGAGTACCACTCAATATCAAACCAACGGGAAAAACCTTATTGGCAGGATGTTAATGTTGTGAAAGTAAACAAAGAGTATCCCCGTACACAGTTTATGACTTTTGAAAATGAATATGATGCATTGAACAAAAAATTTGAAGAGAGTGATTATTATATTTCATTGAATGGAACATGGAAATTTTTCTTTGTTGATAGTTACAAAGATCTCCCGGAAAATGTGACTGATTCAACGGTTGTTTTAACTGACTGGAAAGATATTAAAGTACCCGGAAACTGGGAAGTACAGGGATTCGGTACACCTATTTATGTAAATCATCCCTACGAATTTGTTGAAAGGGATCCTAAAACGCGTTATCCTAAAATGGATCCTCCTTATTTACCTGAAAATAATCCAGTTGGTGTATATCGACGTGAAATCAATATACCTGAAAACTGGAATGATAGAGAGATTTTTTTAACTATTGATGGAGCCAAATCAGGTCTATATGTTTATATTAACGGAAAAGAGATTGGATATAGCGAAGATTCTAAAACAAGCGCTGAATTTAATATTACAAAGTACATTAATGAAGGAAACAATTCACTTGTTCTAAAGATATTTCGCTGGAGTACAGGGTCATATCTCGAAGCTCAAGATTTTTGGAGGATAAGTGGAATAGAACGAAATGTTTTCTTGTGGTCACAGCCAAAAACATCTTTACGTGATTTCAGAGTTAAGTCAACTCTGGATGATAGTTACCTGAATGGCATTTTCGAGTTAGAAACAACAGTACGAAACTATTCAGAATCGGTATCTTATGCTAATGTAAATTACAAACTCCTAGATGACAAAGGAAATATCATTTTAAATAATAGTAAACCTATTGGTGTACAAAAGGGCGGTGAAAGTTCAGTACGATTTACTGCAGATATTACTGATGTTGCGACATGGACTTCGGAACAGCCTAACCTTTACAAACTACTAATTACCGTTACAAAAGAGGGTGAAAAAACGGGAGAGGTTGTCCCCTACTCCGTTGGCTTTCGCAGATTTGAAATTGTACCTGTTAAAACGGGTGATAGAACAGACCGTCTGTTTTTAGTTAATGGCCAACCTATTAAACTTAAAGGAGTTAATATACATGAGACTTGTCCTGAAACTGGCCATTATGTCACAGAAGAAATAATGCGAAAAGACTTTGCTTTAATGAAACAAAATAACTTAAACACGGTACGTCTTTCACATTATCCACAGTCGCGACGTTTTTATGAGCTCTGTAGTGAATACGGTTTGTATGTTTATGATGAAGCGAATGTTGAATCACATGGAATGTATTATGAGGAAAAATCTCTTTCCAAACATCCTGAATGGGAACAGACTCATATGGACAGGACTATAAATATGTATGAAAGAGATAAAAATCATCCCTCTATAGCAATATGGTCACTTGGAAATGAAGCAGGTAATGGTATTAATTTTTTCCATACTTACAGATATCTCAAAGATCAGGAACGGGGTTTTATGAACCGACCGGTTAATTACGAAAGATCTTTATGGGACTTAAACACTGATATGTATGTTCCACAATATCCTACCGCTGCTTGGCTTGAAGAAGTTGGATCTAAAGGTACCGATAGACCTATCGTACCATCTGAATATTCTCATGCAATGGGTAATTCAAATGGTAACATTGATATTCAATGGGAGGCAATTTACAAGTACCCTAACTTACAGGGAGGATATATCTGGGATTGGATTGATCAAGGTTTAAATAAAACAGATGAAAATGGTAATCATTATTGGGCTTATGGAGGTGATTATGGAATAGATACACCTAGCGATGGTAATTTCAATGATAATGGATTATTGGATCCGTCGAGAACCCCCCACCCTGCTGTTGCCGAAGTAAAATATGTATATCAAAACTTCGCTTTTGAGCCAATTGATTTGAATAGCGGAATTTTCAAAGTTATAAACCGTCAGTATTTTTCCAATACAGACAATTACACTTTCTTGTATGATATAACAGAAAATGGTAACATTATTTCTGACGGGACTATTCCGGTATCACTCCTTCCGCAACAATGGATGCAAATTTCAGTTCCTTTAGATAATCTAAATTCAAAACCGGGAGCTGAATATTTTGTGAATTTCAAGGTATTACAAAAAGAGGAAAAATCATTAGTCCCGGCAGGTCATGTAGTTGCCATTGAGCAATTCAAATTGCCGGTTACAACACCTAAACAAAAATATATTGAGAATAATGCTTCTCCTTCTTTAAAGATGAATATAATAGGAGATATAATAAATATTAGTTCATCCAAAGTGCAATTTAAGTTTGACAAATCTAGCGGCATTGCATCATCTTATAAAGTAGGTGAAAATGAATATTTTAAAGATGGATTTGGTATACAGCCAAATTTCTGGCGTGGTCCTAATGACAATGATTATGGCAATGGGGCACCGGACCGACTTCAAATATGGAAAAAATCAAGTAAAGATTTTAATGTTATAGACACTAAAGTTATTCCTGATGGAAAAAATTTTATTGTAGATGTAACTTATTTATTATCGGCGGGTAATCTTTATAATGTAAAGTATACTATATATCCTTCGGGTATTTTAAAAGTTGATGTAGTATTTCATACAGCTGACATGAAAGAAAAAATTATTGAAGCTTCAGAATCTGCTCTCACTGCTACTTTCTCTCCTGAGGCAGCTGCTGCTCGCAAAGCATCATCTACACTTACTGTTCCTCGAATTGGTATACGTTTTCGCTTACCTGTGACTATGAACAATGTAGAATATTTTGGCAAGGGACCGGGTGAAAATTATATTGACAGAGCATCCGGATCTAAAATAGGAAAATACAAAACTACCGCAGAAGAGATGTATGTCCCCTACACTCGTCCTCAGGAAAATGGTCACCGCACTGATATAAGATGGTTGGCACTAACTAACGATAATAACGGTTTATTAGTGGTTGCTGACAGCACGATTGGTTTCAATGCTCTTCGTAACAGTGTTGAAGATTTTGATTCAGAAGATGCCACTCATCGCCCATATCAGTGGAATAATTTCAGCAGTGAAGAGATTGCAACACGAAATAATGAAAATGCCAAGAACAAAATTCCTCGACAGACTCATATTAACGATATTATACCACGAGATTTCGTTGAAGTTTGCATCGACATGAAACAGCAAGGCGTTGCCGGATATAATAGCTGGGGTGCAAGACCATTACCGGAATACAGTATCCCATCAAACAGGAATTACACTTGGGGATTTACATTGGTTCCAGTTTCTAATATTTCCGATATTAATGATATGTCAACTTTAAAGTATTAAGTATGTAAGAAACTTGTATACTTTTTTAAAAAATGAATATAAAAATAATAATAAATAATTGAATTTATCGATAATATCACTAATGAGATCAAGGCTAGCGCTGCCGTTTTGTCTGTTAAAAACGTCTGTTTTAAGGATAATCCTCTCTTTTTAAGTCACTTTGTCATACTAATAGGTCTTTTAACTATCGGCATATCTTTTGCAAATATAATGTTGTAAAAAAGATAACAACAATTAAAAGATAAATATTATGGCAATAATTAGAAGAACAAACAATTGGTTACCAAGTGTCTTTAATGATTTTTTTGGTAATGAGTGGATGGAAAATAGTAGCAAATCAGTTCCAGCTATAAACATTCTACAGAATGACGACGGATTTACTGTTGAAGTAGCTGCTCCTGGCATGACTAAGGAAGATTGTCTTGTAAGACTAGACGAAAACAACAATTTGGTAATTTCTTTTGAGAAGAAATCGGAAAATGAAGAAAAAGATAATAAAGGATCTTATTTAAGACGTGAGTTCTCATATTCTCAATTCCAAAGAACAATGTTGCTTCCGGATGAGATTGATAAAGAAAAGATTTCGGCTAAGGTTAAAGATGGCGTATTAATAGTTGAAATACCAACTGTTAAAGAGAAAGAAACATTAAAAGAGAAAGTAATTGATATAAAATAATCAGTTACTTCTGATTGAAAAAGTTAAGGGTGGATCATTATAAGTGATTACACCCTTTTTTAATATGTCCTATCTCTGAAATAAGAAAGAAACGACCTCATATACATCTTTACTTCGTTATCATAATCAAAACGAGAGATAATTTGATCCGCTTCTTTAAGAAGAACATCAATTTTTTTATATGCCTCGTCAATACCTTTATGCTTTTTGGCAAAAGTTAGTAATCGATCAATATTTTCGTCACTATAATCTTTGGAGTTTAAGATTTTCATCATTTCACTACTTTCTGCTTTCGGTGCATGCTTAAGTGAATAAATAAGTGGCAAAGTGATTTTTCCTTCACGTATATCTTTTCCAGTAGGTTTACCTATATCTGCTTTGAAATAATCAAATATATCATCTTTTATCTGAAAACTAAGCCCAAGTATAGTTCCAATACGTAAAAAATCCGGAAAAAGTTCTTTATCTGCACCCCCAGTAATGGCTCCAATAGCCAGGCTTGCACGAATCAGTGAAGCAGTCTTTTTATCGATAACATCTAAATAAGCATCTTCATCAATAATAACATCATTAGCCAGTGAAAATTGAGCAAGTTCTCCAAAAGCAAGGTTTTGACCTAATTCAGAAATTATTTTTACTATCTTTAGATTTTTAGTCTTAACACTTTCTGCTAATGCCGTTGAAAGTAGATAATCTCCTACGAGTACGGCTTTTGTATTATCGTAAACAGCATTCAATGAACTTCTACCACGTCGTAATTCTGAACGATCAATTACATCATCATGTACGAGTGTAGCTGTGTGTAAAAGCTCAATTGTTGCAGCTCCATGATAAGTTTCAGGAATAATTCTCCCAGATGCTTTTGCTGTCATTAAAACTAAGATTGGCCTCAACCGTTTTCCATTTGCATCAAAAACATACGAAAGCATTTCCGTTAGTTGCGGATCTTGGTTTTTTATAGATTCTCGCAAATATTTATCGAAAATGAGCAATTCTTCTTGAAGAAAATCCTTTATTAACTGACTTTGATCCATCGCATCCAAAATTAGACGTACAAAAGTAAAAATAATTCTACTCATAGCAACAAATATTCGTAACTTTACCAACCCAAACACTATTTTAGAGAAAATTATGAACAAAAACAGACTTTTTCTACTCGACGCTTATGCATTAATATACAGAGCATACTATGCATTTATAAAATTTCCAAGAGTTGACTCAAAAGGAAGAAACACTTCTGCAATTTTTGGTTTTATAAATACATTGGAAGAAGTCTTGAATAAGGAAAACCCCACTCACATTGCAATTGGATTTGATCCTGAAGGTCCCACATTCCGCCATAAGGAGTATGAATCGTATAAAGCTCAAAGAGAAGCAACTCCGGAAGTAATAAAAACATCTGTTCCATATATAAAAGAAATAATAAAAGCTTATAATATTCCAATACTTGAAGTTTCTGGATACGAGGCAGATGATGTTATTGGCACTGCTGCAAAAAACATGGACAGAGATCTTTTTGATGTTTATATGATGACATCTGATAAAGATTATGGTCAGCTTACAGAACCAACTATTTTTATCTACCGTCCAAAATATGGTGGAAATGATTATGAAATACTGGATGATAAAAAAATTATAGAAAAGTATGATATCCAAGAACCCTCCCAAGTGATTGATTTGCTTGGATTGATGGGCGACAGCGCAGATAATATACCCGGTTGTCCCGGCATTGGCGAAAAAACAGCAGTAAAACTACTTAAGCAATTTGGTACAATTGAAAATCTACTTGAAAATACGAATCAGTTAAAAGGAGCTCAAAAACGTAATATTGAAAAGTATAGAGAACAAATTCTGCTTTCTAAATATTTGGCTACCATAAAGACAGATGTTCCAATTCAGATTAACGCAGATGATCTACTACTTAAAGAAAAAAATGAAAATGAAATAAGAGTTTTGTTTGAAGATCTTGAGTTCCGTACTCTTCTTAACCGCGTTTTAAAGCAAGGAGATGAAAAAATTTCTATCGCACCAATTCAAGGTGAATTATTCGCATCTAATCCTGATTCAACTCTGCCAGTCGATCATCAGGCCACAAAAGTATATGAAAGTTCAAACTTAAACATTCCGTCTGAATTAACCGATATTCTTTCAACTAATCATAACTATTCAATGGTGACTTCTGAAAAAGAAATGGAATCACTTTGTAAAAAGTTGCTTGAACAAGAATCAGTTTGTTTTGATACAGAAACTACCGGAACGGATCCGTTGAGAAGTGAATTAGTCGGCCTTTCATTTGCATACAATGAGGGTGAAGCTTTTTATGTTCCAATATCAGTAAATAAGAATATAGCTCATAAGCAAGTTAATATATTCAAGTCTTTCTTTGAACATGAAAAGATTGAAAAATCGGGACAGAATATAAAATTTGATATCCTAATGCTTCGCAATTATGGTATAATTGTAAAAGGAGCACTGTTTGATACAATGATAGCTCATTATCTGCTTAATCCGGAACTCCGCCATAGCATGGATTATATGGCTGAAACTTATCTGAATTATAAAACTATACATATAAGTGAGCTAATTGGTCCTAAAGGGAAGAGTCAAAAAAACATGAGAGACATAGACCCTTTAATTGTTTGTGACTATGCTTCAGAGGATGCAGACATCACTCTTAAACTTAAAAACATTCTAGAAAAAGAAATAAATAAAAACAATCTTAATAAACTCTTCTATGATATTGAGTGCCCGCTCATTTATGTTCTAGCAGATATGGAATGGACAGGAGTGAAATTGGATCTAAAAGCTTTGGATGAGTTGTCTAAACAATATTCTAATGAACTTCAGACGATTGAGAAAGAGATTATTAAGATGGCAGGGGCTGATTTTAATATCAATTCGCCAAAACAGACCGGCGAAATACTTTTCGATAAACTTAAGATTATAGATAAACCCAAAAAAACAAAAACAGGTCAATATAAAACCGGTGAGGAAGAGTTAGAAAAAATTAGATCTAAACATCCAATAATTGGCAAAATACTTGAACAGAGAGAAGTGAAAAAACTACTTAGTACGTATATTGATGCATTTCCTCTGCTCGTAAATCCTAAAACAGGAAAAATTCATACTTCATTTAATCAGACTGTTACTGCAACAGGCCGACTAAGTAGCACAAATCCTAATCTTCAGAATATTCCTATTCGTGATGAGAGAGGAAAGGAGTTGAGAAGAGTTTTCATTCCCGACGATGGCTATCTGTTTGTTTCTTCTGACTACTCACAAATTGAGTTAAGGATAATGGCACACCTCAGTGGCGATGAAAATATGATTGAAGCTTTCAATAAAGGACAAGACATCCATTCAGCTACAGCATCTAAGATATTTAAAGTTCCGCTTGAAAATGTAGATCAGAATATGCGACGAAAAGCCAAAACTGCAAACTTTGGAATTATTTACGGTATCACACCTTTTGGACTTTCGGAAAGACTCGCTATACCGAGAACTGAAGCAAAGGATTTAATTGATGGATATTTTGAAACGTTTTCAGGCGTAAGAAAGTATATGGACGAAAGTATAGAAAATGCCAGAGAACATGGATATGTTAAAACGGTGTTTGGACGAAAAAGATACCTCCCTGATATCAATTCACGTAACGCAACTGTTCGAGGGTTTGCTGAACGAAATGCCATAAATGCCCCAATACAGGGTAGCGCCGCGGATATAATTAAGGTGGCTATGGTTCGAATTTTCAACCGACTTAAAAAAGATAATAAAAAATCTAAGATGATTTTGCAGGTGCATGACGAATTAAACTTTAGTGTTGTGCCTGAAGAACTTGAATACATTCGCAATATGGTTATTGAAGAAATGGAAAATTCATATCGGATGAATGTTCCTTTAAAAACCGAAATTGGAGTGGGAGAAAATTGGCTGGTAGCGCACTGATGTTAGTCGGTTTAGTAGAATATAGTTTTTAGGGATTGCTACTTGCTAATAGGTTACGAAACAGGAGAGTTTTTAAATTGGATTTAGATCAACAATAAAGCTTATCTTTTTATTTTAAAGTACTATAAGATGTCAACAATATTATTTAATGAAATAGTTTTTGGACCCGTACACAGTCGCAGAATGGGAAGTTCACTTGGAATTAATTTACTGCCATATGACGGAAAAATATGTTCTTTTGATTGTATTTACTGCGAATGCGGATTAAATAAAGATTTTAGAACAAAAACAAAGTTGCCTGACAAAGGAGATGTAAGAGCCGCACTGAAGATGAAGCTGTTAAATCTGAAAGAAGAAGGTAGGGTACTAGATGTTATAACTTTTGCAGGAAATGGAGAACCTACCATGCATCCTGACTTTAATGAAATTATTGAAGATACAATAGAGCTTCGTAATCAATATTATCCCAAAACAGAGATAAGTGTGCTATCAAATGGAATGCATTTAACAAAACCAGGGGTATTTGAAGCTTTGAAGAAAATTGAGAAACCTGTCCTAAAACTTGATTCAGCCTTTAATGAAACAGTAAGACTTATTGATCGACCTAACTCACCGGATTACAGTGTAGCTAATCAAGTTGAATTATATAAAAAGTTCGACGGTAATTTTATACTGCAAACTATGTTTATTAAAGGTGAATTTGAGGGCAACCATATTGATAACACCACGGAGAAAGAGGTTTCAGCTTGGTTAGAGCTAGTAAAAGCTCTTATTCCAAAGGAAGTAATGATTTATACTATTGATCGTGAAACACCCGTAAAAGGGCTTAAAAAGGCCTCTATTGAGACTCTTCAAAAAATATCATCAAGAGTTGAAGAGTTGGGAATTAAAACTAATGTCGCAGGTTGAACAAATTAACGTTACAATAGTTATCAAATTAGACAAAGCTGCTTTAAATTCAGAACATTATAAAGACATCTATTTATAAAAGTTATTACCCATTAAATGAAGAGTAAAAAGCCCCGATTAAAAAATTTTATCAGGGCTTTAAAAAAGAATATAAAATTACTGTCAAAAAAAACGCTTTTGAGTTACCAAATACAATTTTCGTACTTAAAATATTAATATGGATCATTAATCGTGATCTTATTCCTCTAGAAAGCCACAAAACTTTTTATACCGAGAGTATAACTCTTCATAAATCTCGCTAAACTCTTTACGAGGTTTATATTCTGTAAGGACACCCTGTCCTAGAAGTAATTGCGCCGTTTCAACTGACTCAAAAAAACCTGAGGCTGTAGCGGCACACATTGCTACACCTAACGCACCCGCCTGTTGAGCTTTTGCAACCTTTATCGGCACACCCATTATATCTGAAAGAGATTGCATTACGTAGGATGATTTCAAAGAAATACCGCCTACACCTATCACTTCAGTAATCATTACACCTTCTTTTTGGAGATGCTCCATAATTGCCCTTGAACCAAATGCAGTGGCTTCTACCAGGCTTTTGAAAATTTGTGCGGGAGTTGTTCCCAGTGTAAGTCCGGAAAAACCCCCTTTAACTGTTGGATCGTTAAAAGGGCTGCGCCTACCATTAAACCAATCGTTAGCAACAAGATCTGTCTCTCTTATTTCAAGACGGACAGCTTCTTCTGTGAGTCTAGATAAAATATTTTTAACGATTAATCCCTTTTCAGGTATAGATTCCACTGACCATGAAAGAATATCTCTTAACCAAGCGTAAACATCACCAAAAGCTGACTGTCCTGCCTCTAAACCAATAAGACCCGGAATAACTGAACCATCAACCTGTCCACTTATTCCGGTAATATTCTTTCCTTTTAAATTTGCATCCGAAGTTACAACGATGTCGCAAGTAGATGTCCCAATTATCTTAACCATAGTGTTAACACATATACCTGCACCGATTGCTCCGGCATGTGCATCAATAATCCCAACAGCAACACTAACGTTTGGCGGCAATCCTAGTCTCTCTGACCAACTTTCTGTCATTTTACCACATAACTGGTCACTTGTGTAGGTTTCATCGTTTAAACGAGCTCTAAATCCATTTAGCAGAGGGTCTAATTCAGTAAGAAAATCCTGTGACGGATAACCTCCCCATTCAGCAGCCCACATCCCTTTATGACCCGCAGCACATCTACTACGTTTCACTTCTTCAGGCTTAAGATTTCCTGTAAGTAATGCAGGCATCCAGTCACAATGTTCAATAATTGAATAAGCTTTAGATCTAATATTTTCATTGCCACGAAGTAAGTGAAGCGCTTTAGACCAGAACCATTCAGACGAATATGCGCCTCCGGAACGGGATGTAAAATCGATTTTCCATTTTCTAGCAAGATCGTTTATTTCATCCGCCTCACGAATAGCTGTATGATCTTTCCACAAAACAAACATTGCATCAGGGTCATCTTCAAATTCCGGTAATAATGCAAGAGGAGTACCATACGAATCAGTAAGACAAGGAGTACTCCCAGTCGTGTCAATCCCTAAAGCCGTTATATTTTCAATCTCATTTTGTGAAAGATTTTCAAGTAAGCCATGTATTACATCTTCAAATGATTCAATATAGTCCTTTGGATGCTGACGATACTGATTAAATGTTGGGTCACAGTATAATCCTTTTTGCCAGCGGGAATAATATGATGTAAACGAAGAAAGCTCTTTCCCTGTTGAACAATTTAAAGCAATGCCTCTGCAAGAATCAGTGCCATAATCTATTCCAATAACTATCTTTTCCATATCTTTAAATTTCAGGTTCTACTTCTGTTTTTCTTGCAATAGTAAAACTATATATAGTAATAAAAATAAAAGCAGCAGCAGGTACCCAATATGCAAAATTAATTCCACCTGCCTGATCCGAAAGAATTCCCTGCAATTGAGTTAAAATCGCTGCTCCGGCTATTGCCATAACCATGCCTGAGCCTGCAATTTTAGTGTCTTCACCAAGATTTCTCATACCTAGCCCGTATATTGTTGGAAACATGGCAGACATAAAACCAGAAATTGACATTAAAGCATATATACCAACAAAACCATCAGCATATATTGTTAACAACGATGCTATTACAGCAAGTATTCCTAAACCAGATAATATATTAACCGGTTTTGTATACTTCATGAGCCACGTACATACAAACCTACCAATTACAAAAAGTATTAGCGAAAGTATGTAATATGTTGCTCCAGCTTGTTCGGCAGTTCGCGGTAATAGAGCGTCAATACCAAGACTTTCTGCTAAACTGTAAAATCCACCGGCAATCGGTTCCACTCCTCTAAGAGCCGATATCACTGCATCTTGAGATGGGTTAGCACCCAAACCCGCAATTACGGAATCAAAATCAAGAGTCTGCATAGCATACCTTATGATAAAAGACCATACAGCTATCTGTGAGCCAACATAGAAAAACTGTGCAATCACTCCCCAAATATAATTCTTATTCTTTTTTAGTCTTCCCCATGTTGCTTTCAAATTTAGACTTTTATCATCATCCTGAGCTTTGGGCATTTTAGTGAATAAAATCAAAAGCAGTAAAACCAACATTATAACTCCCAAAATCATATACGTTGTTGTAACAGCATTAAGCTCGTTATTCTGAATAGCTACCAGCTCGGTTCCACTAATCGAATTTCTCTCCGTAGCAGTCAGTGTATTCAACTGAGATAAAACAAAAATCTGACTTACAAGAACACCCGTTAAAGCACCAAATGGGTTAAACGACTGTGAGAAATTAAGTCTTCTAGTAGCAGTAACAGGATCACCCAGCGAGTATACATAAGCATTTGCTGATGTTTCCAATACGGACAGTCCTGCAAACAGCACAAAAATTGCAAATAGATAAGTTGCAAAACTAAGTGGTGAGCTTAAATTGTTTGCGAGCATTGCAGGATAAAAAAGCATTGTTCCTAAAACACACATACCTAATCCGAGAAGAACACCCGATTTATAAGTGTGTTTTTTTATAAAAATTGCACCAGGAAGTGCAAAAAAGCCATACCCGAGTAAATAACAAACCACCTGAATCCATGCGGTCTGAGTATCAGAAAGACTCATTATGCGCTTAAATGCAGCTAGCATTGTATCTGTCATATTATTGGGAACAGCCCAAATAAAGAACAATGCGGTAAGAAGAATAAACGGGAATACTATCCCGGGAGGGACAAGTTGATGTTTTTCTATATTTTTATTCATGTCTAATATTTTAGAAAATCGTTTTTACTTTTTGAAGACTCACACCTAATAAATTTTCAGCAATTTGAGAAAGTGCCACCTCTTCTCCTACGAAATGAAATACATTATGGTTATGTAAGATGGATTCGCCAGGTTCAAGAAATGCAGCCGGAGAACTGCTCTCAAGCTCAAGAAATGGACCCATTATACTACCGTCTTCAAGAGGACCATCGTTATATGCATTAAGAGCATCTCCCTCCAATGGATTACTTTCGGGATTCCATTCCTGACTTAGATATACTGAATTAGGAATAACATCAAAAGTAACAACCGTTAGTCTTTTAGAAATGGGGTCGTAATTACCGGCAATACCTGAAGTCCTATGAGCATTCATACCGAGTTTTCCTCTTGATTTGCCATCTGTTTTAAAATAGAGATTACCATCATTGTCAATTAGTCTGTTTGAAGGTATTTCACCAAAATAATCTGACTTAACAACATTACCTAACTTGCTGACTTCTCCTTCATTGTAAGGAATTACAGTTACTGCAGAATCGGAAGGATTAAACATATCAAGCATCCATATGCATATAGTTCCCGTTTCTGAATTCCATTTAAAATCATTTTTATTAGTGACAACATTTTGCGTTGTATATGCAACAGAATTTACACCTTCTGGGATATCAATTTTTAATCTGTTCTTTATTTCATCCACTGTTAATAATGAGATTGTACGCTCAACAACTAAATCAAGCTTAGAGCCTTTGTAGTTATTCAATTCCATCTCTTTACTAAAAGTTGCTTCATTTTCAGTAACATTTTTCACTTCCCATTCCTCAATATCTATTGCTTTTGGTGTGTGCCAGTTATCATAAACCTGTTTACTACCCGGCTCAAAATATATAGAATAACCACCACCCTCAGGACCCAGCCAAAAACGATTCTCGCCCCCGAAACCATTCATATGTTCATCAACAACACCTGAATCAAAAAATCTATAATTAACAAACCCGTGGCTATTGCCATTCAGACCATTTGCAGTTGATGTAAACACTTTAGCTTGATACTTTGCAGAAAGAATCACCTGTGCTTTCTCGTCATCGGATTTTAACACAATGATGCTATCTTTTTTTGACAGATAATTCAGATCATATCCGAATGTACCCTTTTCGTACTCTTTTCCCATATTTTCTGATGTTTTTTTATTGCCCGAACAAGATACTATTAACACTCCAAATATCAAGAGAGCAATTATTCGATTAAAGCTTTTCATTTTGATATATTAATTATTTAAATTTCCAAACTTGTCAAGAATTCTGTTATAAGCCTCTGCTGCGGCCCCATTACCCCAGTCGTATATTGTAAACTCACCCATTCCTTCACCTTCGGGACTGGTCCTTCCGCCATGTCCGTAATTCTCCATCATAAATCCATAATCTTCTTCTCCAAAAAATGGATATTTTTTCTCCCACTGTTTCTTTGTTTGAGGATTCTCCGGACTATACATCATTACAAATGAAGCCTTAAGTGCAGCATACCCTCTCTCATTATATTCCTCCGTTCCAAGAAGTTTACCATACTGAAGTATCAACTCAGCAAAAAGACTTTGTCTTGAATCATTCCATTCAGCATCAGCATTAAGCACACCAAATCCTCCTAAAACATTTACATACATATAGGGTGGTTGCCAAGAGGCCTGTGTCATTAACATCTCATCTAATGTACGTTGTCCATATTGCAAATATTTTTTATCTCCGGTAATTTTAAAACTTTCAAAAAGTGCTTCAGCTGTCCAAAACATCGAAAAATTATTCTGTTTATACATATTGTTCCTATAAACTTTATTTCCAACTAAATAATCTGAACCATACCGTGAGCACGACCAGTAAGTTTCAAAATCCTCCCAACGACCGGTTGGTATGATTTCCTCTATTATCTTATCCATAGCCTTAAGAGCAGCCTCACAATATTTCTTTTCTTTTGTTAACTCAAAAAGTTTTAATAAAAAGGTAACAGACATTGAGGTCTCAGGCGATCTGTTTAAATGACTCATAGGCTGCAGGGTATTCAAATCGAGCCATCCCGGAAAAAAACCCTCCTCATACTGAATCGATAGCAATGATTCTGCAAATTCTTTCGCATAATCAAGCAACCTTTCATCCTTTTCCAATTCATCATACCAACGAAGCATAAGTAGTGCAGTCCAACTCATATCTAATATATGGAAAGGTGATTCTGCGGGATTCCAAGTGTATGGATTACGATTAGAATTACCCCAAAAATGAGTGTTCCATCCACTGCTACGATTATATTTTTCTCCGTCAATTTCAACCTGATGCATGTCTGTGCCTATGAGTCCATAAAAAAAGCCTTCTTTCTTTGGAAAAGATAGTGCCAACTCTTTCGTAAGTAATGCTTTTTCTTTGAGATTAGCATTGCCGGTACGTCTTGCATATCTATATAAACCACTTGCGGAACGAAGCGAACTGAACCATGCCTGATTCCATACAGATCTGAACTCTCGCTCATTTATTTCACCCGGATAATTAGGACTTTGCGTTACATTAACAATAAAAACAGGTGAACCAACTTTCTTATCATTAAGTTCGAACTCTTGCCATACACTTTTGTTCCAGCTATTAAAAGCCCAATTATATGTATGCTCAACATACTTTTCCAAATCTTCATTTACCGGATTTCCGGATTGATAAAGATTGTGTCCCCATCTACTCCATAGAAAATCTAAAGCTTTTCTGAAAGGATTAAACAGAGCCTCTTGATCATTATAATGAATTAAATAGAAACCAAACTCCACTTCACCTTTCGGATATACTGCCCCACTTTCACGAGTAAAAAGTACGTGATTATCAACTTTACTATTACTCATGCCAAGAACAAGACGATTACCCGGTGCATCCATATCCATATACCATCTTACGGGTGTGCCACCTTTCAAAATATCAAGATCGGGAATAAGTAAAAACATCTTTTTATCATCTGACACAATAAGTGCAGGTGATCGAAAAACATGCTGTTCTATAATATGATTATCAGTTGGAGTAAGGTGTGGTGCCCAATGAAAATCAGGCTTAAATCCGGGAATTACCGTCACCTTCCAGTCATCTTGCTGAACTTGACGGTCAAGCTTAAAAGATATTTTCACGTGAATAGTATTTTCATCTAAAACAGTAACCTTATTAACTCCTTTATTATCATTCAAAAGATCATACTCTATTTTTTCTATATAATTTTTCAGATCCGGTGATAAATGAATAGGTTCACTCCCAACTAGCGTTGAACATAATGCCAAAAAAGATAATATGAAATAGTAAATATATTTTTTCATCTAATAAATAAATTAATCTGTCCTTTCCTGCGTACTCAAAGTGAGTTAATTAAAATTGCATCTCCATTATTTCTAACGTGAACCGTTATAGAGTCTGTTTGCAAAGTGAATTTCATACCATCCACAAGAATATCAGTTGAGTTCCAGCTCTTGCCATGAAGGTAACTGAGGAAATTTAGCATGTGGTTCTGATTGATACCAGAACACAACTGAAGAAATATCCGACTGTTGTGGCAGATAACGACCTCCGTGACGCCAGCCCAAATCCTGAATCGTTATTTTTAAATCCTTTTTAAACCTTATCGGATCCATTACATGCCACCGATACAAACCAAATCTTTGACCTGCTTTATATATCTGTTCTGCAGGCAAAACTTGCACTAAGCCTGCATAGGGTGTTGTAAAAGTTATGTATTTACCATTCCTATCAAAGTTGTATGATCCAAGGAAATAATCCTCTGTACCTGTCCCTATAATAGTGGGAAATTGTTTGTCACCATCCATAAAAAACTTGATTTCTCCTTCACCCCACCAACCGTTATTATTTACCTGCCAAGCCAAATACACACCAACATAATGTCCCTCTCCTTTGATACCATCTACGATAGTGTAATCCGAAGTTTGATTTACTTTCGTACGCCTAAACTGAGCATGGAAATAGGCGGCATCATCCGGTACGTCAGTAAGAGTATAATCTATTTGATAATAAAGATTCATAGGCTCTGAATCATTTATATTAGTCATTGTTATACGTGCTTTTTTCCTAAAAGGCATAACCCAATAACAATTAAAAGCACTCCCGGGGTTAACGGTAACAGGAAGTGAATTTAAATGACTGTATTCATTCCAGCCCATTCCAAAGAAATGTCCTATTGGCGCTTCAACAGATGGTTCTGTTTCATCATCCCAATAAATTCTGATTATTGAAAAGCGCCAGTTGCCTGTTGGTGTCATCCAGATATGCTGAATTGCACCGGAACCATCAATCTCCGCCATAGTATATGTTTCCCCTGGCTGTATAGTTACAAATGGATTTACTTTCCAGCCTTGTCCTAAATCACGCGAAGCTCCTGTAGCATTAGCCGTGTTTCGCGGTGCATTTGGATCTGGAGTTGCCATACCTCCTTTACCTTTTTCGCCAGTAAAGTTCTCAGGACTAATCGACCTTGTCTCTGCATTTGAAAGACGATACAAGTTACCCATATTCATCTCTAGTCCCGAAAATGAACGGTTTTGGGCTAATGCTCCAAATGAAATAAGTAGCACTATTACTGTTAAGAATCTTGATTTTAAACTCATAATGTTAGGTATTTATATTAGTAGTTATTTATATTTTGATTTACACAATTCCTATTCAATTTGTTTTATAAACTCCTCAGCGGTTAAAGGTGAAACACCAAAAACAAAACTTTCTCCATTTTTAAAAGGAGATTTAAACTCAAAATTTTCAAAGGAAATACCTCCCGGAATTGGAGCTTTACTGCCCCAATAAGTATACCTTCCATTAACAAGTCCTTTTAAGCTGCTATCAGGTAAAGGAGAATACCAATACTGTGTTGCATGATTTCCATAATATATCCAGTTTTCTTGTGTACCCGGAGCATAATCTACACTCTGTAAATTTTCTTCGTCTGGTTCTGCAATAAAATACACACCGCTCTTGCCGTCTTTTATCATTTGACTCACAGGAGTTTCATCATGCATTGTAAAATGAACATCTTTATAATCAGGCCATAATATTAGTGACGACTTAACATTTTCCGATAGATATAGATTCCGTAGTCTGGCATAATTTCCCATGGTAGCTGTCAAAATAAAGTTTTCCAAATTCACTGATAACTCACATTTATAGGTTGATAACTCAAATTCATAAGGTCTATCTTTAAAGAATCTGATCCGAGTATAAACATTCGCTCCGTTTTCAAATGGTTCAGAAAAAATGTAAACAGTTAGGGTTTCTATACCCTTTATATTCTCAATCACTCCACCGGCATGAATATCAAGGGATGGGGGACAAGCACAAATAGAATCATTAGAACTCCAGAAACGTTTCCCTCTTGTTTTGTCCAAACTGCTCATTTCCAATTCAGAAAACCCACGCTCTGTTTCTCCCTCAGGTATAGGTTCAAATGCAATGAAGTTAAATACTTTATCCTCCTCAAGCCCCAAATAGGGAGTAAATATTCTAATTAATCCCCTTGGACCCGGAGAAGGTGCAATACCCACTCTTATTCCTTCAACATGACCCCAGATCGGATTTGGATGATCTTCTCCGGGTCTTATCCATTCGTCGTTATTTTGCCCAATAATTAACTCCGGTACGAATATAAATAAAATCATCAGAAAGAAGGCTTTATACATCCATTTATTCATATAGAAATTATTAGTTTAATTAAATTCACCCATATCAGCTAACATAGCTTTCATTAAAAAAACATTATAAGGGAGCCACATCGACATAGTAAAATATATTGTTTCACTATTCACAGAAATAGGATGAATGTATGAACCATACAGTTGTGCATATTCCCAACCCGAAACCAACTCGTAAGGCTGACTCCAGGGACCTGTAATTTTTTCTGCAGTACGCATTGTAATATTGTATCTTGTTTCATTGAAATATGCAATAATCCATCTGTTCAGTTTTTCATTATATATAAATGAAAGTTCACCTACTTCGTCGTCAATTATAGTTGTAGCCATCTTTTCGTTTCCTGTTACCCACGAATCCAATTTACTATTCCAGTACTCATATAGATTTTGATTTTCAATATCAGATTCTAAAAATCTTGCAAGAGATGCACTGCTTGATCTACCTGTTTTAGTACCAATCATATAAACATATCCATCCTTTTTAAAATAACCTACCTGGCCAAATGGACTATCTGAACTAAAATGAATTCCATCAACCTTATTCCAGGTATGTCCATCATCTTCTGATTTATACATACCGGAATAATTAGTAGTCCAAGTATTCCAATCCCGCATATTAAAAAAATGTACATAGTCATAACCTCCAGAACGTATTGCTGCAGTTGGTATCGAAGTTACATCAGTGCCACTCTTTGCACTAAAAACAATTTCTCTAGCATCTCCTCTTTCATCTTCAGCCATGCTGTTAATTGTTATTCCATCTTCAAGATCCTTATCATCTGTAAAAGCAAGCACGTTTGACCTCCAACTGCTTCCGTTAGGTCCCGGACTAGCTTGATTGGGTTTGAAATCTCGTCCAAATGTATCACCGAAAAAGATTCCATAATTGTCTTTTTGCATTTCCCAAATAATACCTAGATCTGTACCACCCACATTCCAGCGTAAGGTTGTATTATTGGGGTTATATAAAGTCTCGCTTGACATAGGTGATCCTGTTAACCTAGCAGTACGACTAACGCTCCTAATAAAAAAACCCCATCGGTTGTCTATTTTTAATGATAATTGATTAGACATATTGCCGTCTTTGTAGACCGCTCTTAATAAAAGCGTAAAACTTTCAGGATCAGTTTCTCTTATTTTATAACTGTAGCGATAATTTGAAGTTAGTAGGTTACCGTTTATTTTTTCTGAATAGGCCATTCCGCCACTCATTGTAATTAAAATATAATCTATATCTTTTATATTTTTAAAACTCAACGTTGTTGAGATGGTTTTTGTATTTTTATCTGGATAAATATATGTTTCTAAAGTAGATATTTCATCAATTGGTATGAAAGGCTCATCGTTATTCTCATTACTGCATGAAAGTATCAGCAGAGGAAATAAAAGAAAAATTACGATGTATGTAATATGTCTTACAACTTTCATAGATAGTAAAAATAGGGAGGATTCACCAATTAAGTGAATGTGAAACAATAATATGATAAACCCTCCCAATTAAAAAATATAAAGTAATTAATAATTAAATATATTATAGAACAACTATAACTCCATTAGATAAAACCCTATCGGTAAAACCATCCTCTTTAGCTTCAGGAGTAAGATATCCAGCCAGTTTTAACACAAATCTATATTCTTTGGTCGGATCAATTTCTATGCGATTAGTTGTCGCTTCATCAAACACAATTACTTTCTGTCTGTATATATCATTTTCTATAACCTGAATATTTACCTCCAGTGGCCTATTGTAACTGTCCGGTATTGCGCTCGGAAATTGCCAGGTTAGTACAGCCATATTATCTTGCTTAGAAATTGAAATATTCTCAAGATCAGGCATTGAGTAATTAAAATCTTTACTGTCAATTATATCTCTATCATAACAACCTGTTATAAAAGTCAGAGAGATCATTACAATAAATAGTTTTACTTTATTTTTCATAATCATTTTTTTTTATCGATTATTAGTATCCCGGATTCTGAGTATAGTTCCCCTTAGCCCAGTTCATCTGATTCTGTGGAATTGGGAAATATTCATCTCTCCCTGCTGTAAATCTTGCATTTGACATCCATGTAAATCGTTGTCTTTCTATTGCAAAATAACTATTCATAGTCTTTTCCAATGTTCCCCATCTTTGAAGATCAAAAAATCTGCGCCCTTCACCTGCCATCTCAAGTCGATTTTCCCATTCCATAGCTTTCCATGCAAAATCTTTGTCCCACACACAATTCTCTCCGGGTTTATAAATTTCTACATGGTAGTTCATTATAGGAGAACCGTCCGCCATTATTAGTTCAGTGTCACTATTTGCAGCTCTTTGTCTCACTTGATTTATAAGCTCTAATGCTTCATTCCACCGGTCAAGCTGTATTAAAACCTCTGCTTTCCAGAGCAGAACCTCATCATAACGAATCATTCTTTTATTCATTGAATTAAATTGCCACCCATCGTAGAGAAGGCAATTACATCCGGGATGAGGCAATTCCTTAACGGATTTAAAATAACCATATTCTTCGCCATTTCTGATTCCTTTTCTTTCAAAAATCAAATCAGGATCATATTTCCATGGATGTCCGGGAACACAAATTGTGTGACTAAAACGCGGATCCCAAGTATAACTGTTAAAATAATCAGGATTGCCTTCATCTACAATACTAAGATCATAAACACCAGATTCATTTTTAATATAATCATTGTAATCATCATCATTATAAGTATCAAAAAGCGGCAATCCATTTTCTCCAGTCTTAAAGGCGTTTGCCATACTAAAACTTATGTGGTGGAAACCACAGCAAATAAATCCTCCCCAATTCCATGGATGATTCAAACCTTCACTTCTATTAATTTTACCTCCTGTAGAACTACCATCGTTAATAGAATATTGAATTTCCCATATAGATTCTTTAGTCATATTATCGGAACTAATTTTAAAGTTTGTTCCAAAATCGGGAGTGAGATCCAATTTTCCACCCTCTTGATCTGTAAGTTTATTCAAATAAACCAAAGCTTCTGTTAGCCTATCCTTATTTATATTAATTACCTGATGTCTGTCGTTTTGTTCATAAGCCATAAACATAAGCACTCTTGCAACCATAGCAGTTGCTGCATTCTTATCAATCCTACCCTTTTCCGGTTGAACTGCAGGAAGTAGCTCTTCTGCATCTTTAAAATCAGTCAGCAATCGTTCCCATAAATATTGATCATCAGGATAATTTTCATCTCTATTTGGTATTGCTTCAAATTCTGCAGAAGTACCAACTACATTTTCGTCAATATATGGAATATATTTAAAAAATTGTTTTAATCTGAAATGCACAAATCCTCTTAAAAATTTCATTTCGCCAATTCTCACATCCCTTAATGGGTATTCTTCCACAGATATGTTATTTAACTTCTGAATTGCAGTGTTCGCCCTCTGAATAATTTGATAAGACACATACCAAGGATAGTCTAAAGGCCAACCATTTGGTGTAAGATTTACAAAAGTTTCCATGAAACCCCATCCATCACCACCGTCCCAGGTGCCACCACCTCCTTTATATGAATCATCGGAACGCAAAGAGCCTGACCACCATGGCGAAAAAGGAGAGTCCCAGGTAGGTATATCAGTAATTCTTGCATAAGCTGCAGTAACAAATCCTTCCATATCATCAGAAGATGTCAGTAGACCATCATCTAACACCTGCTTAGGATTCACTTCAAGATAATCAGCACAATTGCTGACAGTGAACAGAAAAGCTACAATAAAAAAAAGATATTTAATATTTTTCATAATTCAATGTTATTTAAAAAGAAACATTAAGTCCAAAAGCCATTGTAAATGGTGTCAAATAACCATATCCAGGCATTTCAGGGTCAAAACTTGAATATTTATCACTACCCCATCCTTTCGTAAGCGTAAACACGTTACGAGCAGATGTGTAAATTCTGAGACTCTGAATTTTCATTGCTGAGGTAATGTTAGTTGGAAGTGAATATCCAAATTCAATGTTCCTTAATTTTAGATAAGAACCATCCTCAACATAATATGATGAA
This sequence comes from uncultured Proteiniphilum sp., assembly GCA_964484665.1. Lineage (GTDB taxonomy): Bacteria > Bacteroidota > Bacteroidia > Bacteroidales > Dysgonomonadaceae > Proteiniphilum. The sequence continues at coordinate 37,659 of CAZAFR010000012.1, forward strand.
AAACGTTGCTCTGCATTTTGATTAATATTAGTAATAGAAGGAATATCCGAATTTACATTATCAAAATACCAAGCATCAAGTATTCTTGATTCATGATTTTTTCCTGAGGGCACGGATATATTCCACAGATCACTTTCTCTCTTCCACTCATTATTCACTTTGTTTCCATAAACACCTTGGAAGAATATATTCAAGTCGAAATTCTTATATGCAAAATCGAAAGTAACACCACCAAAAAAGTCAGGATCAGTTATACCTATATATGTTCTGTCATAAAGTTCATCAACTACTCCGTTTCCATCAAGATCTTTAAAACGAATACGCCCGATAGCCTTTCCTGGCTGATCTGCATGATTATCAACTTCTTCCTGTGTTTTAAATATTCCATCAGCAACCAATCCGTAGAGTATATTAGGTGTTCTTCCTAAAACCAAATCATTCATACCATCACCAGGATATCGATTAATGACATTATCGGGAAGCTCAACAAGTTTCGTTCTATAACTGCCTACATTTGCAGATATAGAATATTGAAAATCGTTTGTCGGTTTACTTCTATAAGTTATTTCAAATTCAATACCCTTATTGTTCATATTTGCACCATTGATCCAAGGTTCACCGCCTTCGCCCATAGCAGCAATATATGGTACTTGCACTAACACATCTTCAGTCTTTTTAAAATAATAACCAAATGAGCCCGTTATCCTTTGATTTAAGAGACCATAATCAATACCAATATCGGTTTGAGTTGTTTTCTCCCATTTAAGGTCTGGGTTACCAAGCCATGTTCTTCTATAACCAGACCATAACTGACCCGATTCGTTGCCTTCAATTGGGTATGAAGTATCAAAATAATTTGTAGTAAAAGGAGTAGATGTATACCCTCGTGGAAGTCCCTGTACACTTCCATTTGCCCCCCAACCGGCTCTAAGTTTAAGATCAGATATTGCTTCAACATCTTCCATAAATGATTCATCACTTATTCTCCAGCCGGCTGAAAATGCCGGGAACACTCCATACCTGTTATTTGCTCCAAAGAGTGAAGAACCGTCTCGCCTGATTGTAGCCGATAAAATATATTTTGAATCATACACATAATTTGCTTTGCCAAAAAGTGAAAAATAAACATACTCATCAGCAGAACTACCTAAAGAATATTTTTCACCGGTTGTTACTCCAATATGAGCAAAATCACGATCCTCGAGATATATTCCTTCCCTGCGAGCGCTAAATCCCTCCTGTACATAACGAGTAAATTCTGTTCCGGTTACTACATCAAGAGAATGTTTTCCGGTTAAAAGATTATAAGATAGAGTATTAGTCCAAACATAACTTAAAGGGTGTGACTGATAACTTCCAACATAGTTTTCACCGTCACTGTTTCTTCCTCCGGTTTCCGACCAAATACCATCAATTGCTCTGTTGTATGCGTTTCCATAATCTACACCAAACTGTGTGCGAGCCGATATTCCATTCCATATTTTCAGATCGGCAAATATATTACCGATAATCTTTACGTAATTATTAGTATTATCTTTATACATTGTTAAAACACGAACAGGATTTGTGAAATCGTCAAATCCGGGTGCTCCCGCCCAATTACCATTTATATCATACACAGGTCCTGCCGGCGGATTAATCATTGCCCATCTAGTTTCATTTGCATCTCTGTAATTCAGATATGAAAGAGCAATATTTTCACCTACTTTCAGCCTATTATTCAGAATATCATATTCAGAATTTACTCTTACAGAATACTGCCTGAAGAAAGTATGTATTTGGGTACCTTCATTATCATAGTATCCTAAAGAAAACAGACTCTTCGATCTATTTGTTCCACTTGATACCGTAACCTGATGATTTGTCATCATCGCTGTCTGAAAAATCTCTTTCATCCAGTCGGTATCAGAACCTCTAACTGTTTGCTCAGTATTAAGCCACTCTTTTGGCTTTGCACTTTGTAAAACAGGAATACCGTTAGATCCTCTTTCCCAGATATAATCATAAGTAGAAGGCAATGCCATAGTTACGCCATATACTTTTTCGTCATAAGCGGCTGCCCTAAAAGCTGCTATACCATATTGTTCTGCATTCATTAACTTTGGACGATCTACCAAAGAACTAAAAGACACGCTTCCGTTATATTCAACATTTATTTTTCCCTCTTTTGCCTTTTTTGTCTGAATCAGAATAACACCACCAGAGGCTCTAGCGCCGTATATACTAGCGGATGCAGCATCTTTCAAAATTTGTATGGACTCTATATCACCTGTATTAATATCTCTGAGATTAAGATTCTGAGTGGGCATTCCATCAAGTACTATTAATGGCTGAACGCCACCTGACAACGAAGATAGACCTCTAACTTGTATATTGACCGACTCGGCAGGGTTACCACCATTAGTAGTAATATGTACACCTGCCATTTTACCTTGCAAAGCTTTCATAGCATTTGCCGAAGGATTTTTTATTAAATCACTGCTGTTAGCTAACGATACAGAACCTGTAAGGTCAGCTTTACGTTGAGTCATATACCCTGTAAAAACAACTTCTTCCAGCATTGTAGAATCGTCAACTATACTTATGTTTATAATTGAAATACCTTTGACTGAATGCTTTTCTGTTATTTTACCTATAAAAGAAAAAACTAATACAGCATCATCAGAAGGAACTTCTAATCTATACTCTCCGTTTACATCTGTTACAGTACCAATTGTAGTACCTTCAACATACACGCTAGCTCCTGCAAGAGGCTCATTGGTACTCTGTTCAATAACAATACCACTCACAACCTTACGCTGATTTATATCAGTTGGTAAATCTGAGGCATATGAGAACATTGTTAAAGTCATAAATAGACAAATAAAAAATATTATGTCTGATACTTGTTTAAAATAATTCATATGATTAAAAATTAAATCATTATTAAAATTTCACTCATTACCCCACAATTGCGGGTTGTTTCCTTTAGCTTTTCTCCATGCATCTCTCCATCTGTGCATATCCATATGATTGATAAAAGGCTTTAGTTCACGCTGTTCTTTAGTTGGTGCAGCTGGTAAACTTACTGCTGTACTCTGATACCAATAAGCTACAGTAGCCAGATCCAAAGTAAGATTATTGTTATGACCAGACTCAATTGAACCCTTTATTGATGTCTCAAAAAATATTGGATCATTAATAAAGAATCTGTAAACATGAGTTCTTCCTAGCCATCCAATATCATTGTTAACACGCGGATATCCAAAATGCGGATGTGAGAAAGGTTCTTTAGGACACCACGATGTATTAAAGAAATCTTCGGTACCGGTGCCTATTAATGAAGGGGTTAATTCTCCATCAATAAACCACATATCATCGCCTTCACCATACCACATTGGAGTTGGTGAATGGACATAATAATTTATACCAACAAAATGACCTTTCCCTTTTGTTTCAATAAACACATAATTACGTTCACCCTTCATATTGGATTGCTGAGGAGCTGTAAGTCCCCATTCTGTTTCACCTTCAGGTAAAGCTTCAGTTAACGAGTGATTATACCAGGCATGAAACCTTCCCATTTCTTTGGGTAGTGCTTCCATTTCTAGATAATCGATATAAAAATAAAATGCATTGATTGTTTTATCGGTCTGATTTTCAATCTCAATTCTCGCACCTTTTTCAAATGGCATTGCAAAATAACTACTCAAGCCGGTTCCTTCTTCCGGACCTGCTGACAATGGGATTGCTGCATAATTATATCTCTCGTCCCATCCCTGACCAAAAAACGGACCAATTGGAGATTCTACAGATGGATATTCGTTTCCATCCCAATACATTCTAATAATAATATCATTGCGACTAAGCTCTCCGGGTGGAGGTGCAATGGTTATCCAGATATGATTTATCACCCCTACGCCTTCAATTTCCGCTATGGTTCTTTTCTCTCCCGGTTGAAAAGGTTCAAGGTGATCTCTATTTCCACCCGTTTTGTCGGTACTGGAAATTCTCTTATTCTTCAATCCCGTTTTCAATTTAGCCAATTCAAACATTTCACCCATTGATTGCTCTTGGGAGAAAAGAGAGAATGAGGCTATTAACCCAAATATGAGAATAAAGAATTTTAATTGTTTAAAATCAATCTTCATACTGTTTATCAATAGTTTGATTTAATAAATATAGATGTTATTTATACAAAGGTCCATAGTTTGCACAAGCCCTATAATCAGAGCCTTCACTATCAGTACCAAATGCAGACCACGCATCAGGACGGAATATCTTTTCATCATCTACGTTATGCATGTTTACAGGAATTGAAAGTGCTGATGCAAGTGTTATCAAATCCGCACCAATATGTCCATAGCTAATTGCTCCATGATTTGCACCCCAATAATTCATTACAGAATAAACATCTTTAAACCTTCCGCTACCGGTTAGTCTAGGTACAAAAAATGTTGAGGGCCAAGTCTTATCAGTGCGTCCATCAATTATTTTAAAAACTTCTTCAGGAAATGTAGCTGTCCAACCTTCAGCAATCTGTAATACTGGCCCAAGACCTTTTATAAGATTAATACGACTCATGGTTACGGGCATATTTGCTTTAGTAATAAATTGCGATGAATATCCTCCACCTCTCATATATTCAAGAGAAGCGGGATACCAAGTTGTTGCTTCCAACATTTTATCTACCTCTTCTTCTGTTATCTCCCAAAATGGTTTCATAACAGGATTACCTTCACTATCTGATTGTTGACCAGTACCGTCAAGAGTACAAGAACCTGAATTTTTAAGGAATATTGCGCCATTTTTAAGTAAACCCTCTGGTTTCCAACCACTAATTCGCTCAATGGCAGAAGGACTCCAATATGTTCTTACATCTGCAAATATCTGAGGTTGATTGGTAAGAAGCTGATTAAATAACATACTAATTCCATTAAGATGATCATCTTCTGTGGCAAAAGTAAATGGTTTACGTATTCCATTCCAATCAAAAGAAGAGTTTAATATTGTTTCTGAGAAATCTCCATCAGGCAGAAAATCAGTCCATTGACGTTGACCTTGGAAACCTGCAGCAATTGCATTATGACCAAGAGCTTCTTCACTAAATCCCATTTTATCAAGTTCAGGATTGCCAATCATAAGATCACGGAATATAAGTGTCATTTTAACTACAAATTCCCAATCCTTATCTTTCTGTTCGCGATTATGTTTCAGATGTTCCGGATTAAAATCTTCCCCTTCACGAGAAATACAATTTTCTTTAGTCCATTGTAAAGCTTTTTCATACTCTTGTTTATCATAAATACCTAACTGAACACGACGCAATATTTCACTAGCATCAACAAACTCAGCACGCATTCCGAGATATTCTTGTAGAAAATCAGGATTTGTCATAGAACCTCCTATACCCATAGATACAGAACCAATAGAAAGATATGATTTACCCCTCATTATTGCAACTGCTAATCCTGCTTTTGCAAATCTTAGCAACTTCTCACTAACATCATCCGGAATAGAATCGTCTTCTGCATCCTGAACGTCTTTTCCATAAATTCCAAATGCCGGCAACCCTTTCTGATTATGCACTGCAAGAGCAGCACTTAAATAAACAGCACCCGGTCTTTCACTTCCATTAAAACCCCAAATAGCTTTAGGAATATTGGGATTCATATCAATAGTTTCAGAGCCATAACACCAGCAAGGCGTAACAGAAAGAGATAAACCTACGTTTTCCTTTTCAAATTTTTCTGCACACATAGCGGCTTCTTTTACTCCACCAATACAAGTATCTGCAATTACACACTGTACAGGAGTTCCATCAGGATACTTAAGATTCTCACTATACAGTTTTGCGGCACTTTTGGCAAGATTCATTGTTGTTTCTTCCAATGATTCGCGGATACCGCCACGACGACCGTCTATTATCGGACGGATTCCAATTTTAGGATTAGAGTTTTTCATAAAAATGAATTTTAAAAAGTTATATTAATCGTTTAACTAAGTCAATGATAATAACTCTTTAGTTGAGTTTAAATTTTTATTATCTAAATTAATAAAGTAGTTAAAAGTCGGTTAATCGTTTAACTTAAATGGCAAAATTAAACTACTGACTTTAATGTACAAGCATTTCATTAAGCACTAATTCCCCCTCCAAAACAATATTTTTGGTTTCCTCATTACTGTTCTCTATCTGTTCAATTAGCAAATCTATTGAGGTTTTAGCTATATCTTTTATTGGTTGTTTGATAAAAGGAACTGCATATGGTAAAATATAAAAAGCATCGTTCTCATCAAAACACATTATTTGAATATCCTTTTGAATGACAATATTATTATTAATTAAAGCTTTCACACCGTTAATAGATATCGAGTTGGTAGTAAAAAATATACCATCAATTTTAGGAGACGCACTTAACATTTTCATAATCGCTACCGATATATCATCTTTTAGATACTCATATCTAACCTCTTCTATATTATTGGGATTAAAAATACCGGCATTTTTTAATGCATCAATGACACCTTTTTTCCGTTCATTAACGTGATGATGATCCTGTTTGTATGTTACAATTCCAATATTCTTACAACCTTTATTAATAAGTACTTCCGTAGATTTGTATGAAATTTCATAATTATTAATCAAAACCGAACTAACATTTAATTCAGGAAAGTATCTATCTACAAGTACTAATGGTATATTGCTGCTGCGGAGTTTTTTTAAAAGAGTTCCACTTTTTTCAGTGGGAGTGATTATAAAACCATCTACCTGACGAGCCAACAAAAAATTAATCATATGCTCCATCTCACTGAGTTGTTCGTTAGTATTACCTATTATCACAGTATATCCATTTTGTTGTGCAAAAGATTGAATATGAAGAGCAAGCGCACCAAAAAAAAGATTCGAAATATCAGCGATGATAAGTCCTATTGTTCGTGATTTTCCAACTTTTAAACTTTTTGCCAGTGTATTTGGTACATAATTCAATTCAGCAGCTTTATCTAATATTTTTTTAGATAATTCCTTACTAACCCTTCCATTTTTATTTTTACCATTAAGAACCAAAGAAACAGTAGCTGAAGAAACTCCCAGCTCATTTGCAATAGTTTTTAATGATACTTTTTTCATTCTCAAATTTTATTGAAACACACAAATAATAACACTTATTAATGCAAAATTAATATGTTAATCGTTTAATCACAAATTTTTTCATATGTTTTACAACATATTTATTAAATATTATTTCTTAAAGTTACTATGAAAAATAAAGCAATGAGAATAAATTAAACTTATTACGTTCTTACAAAAGTCTAATTTTATTCTAATTTATATGAAGTATATTAGAACAA
>CAZAFR010000012.1:45087-54033 GCA_964484665.1 uncultured Proteiniphilum sp.
TTAGAGTATAGTTAGAGTAAAACAATAAGAATATATTATTAATAATATTTAAACATTAAATCTAAAATGCATTATATCGCCATCTTGTACAATATATTCTTTACCCTCAACACTCATTTTACCAGCTTCTTTAACGGCATTTTCTGATCCGTACTTTATATAATCATCAAATTTAATAACTTCAGCTCTGATAAATCCTTTTTCAAAATCGGTATGAATAACTCCGGCACATTGAGGAGCTTTCCAACCTTTTTCAAATGTCCAAGCCTTTACTTCCAATTCTCCTGCGGTTATGAATGTTTGTAAATTTAGTAATCTATAAGCCGATTTAATCAAACGGTTAACTCCTGACTCCACAAGACCAAGTTCATCAAGAAACATTTTGCGTTCTTCATAGTCGTCAAACTCTGCTATTTCTGATTCAATTTTTGCAGCTACTACCAATATTTCTGCATTTTCGTTTTTAGTAGCTTCTCTTAATCGGTCAACATATTTATTTCCACTTGCAGCACTAGCCTCATCAACATTACACACATACATAATAGGTTTTGCTGTTAATAAATAAAGATCTTTCGCTGCTTTAATCTCATCTTTAGTATCAAATGAAACAGTCCTGGCAGATTCACCTCTTTCTAAAGCTGATTTAATCTTTGAATATACCTGAAAAGCTATCTTTGCATCTTTATCACCACCGGTTTTATATTGCTTCTCAACCTTATTAATTCGAGATTCTATTGTTTCCAGATCTTTTAACTGCAACTCTGCATCAATAATCTCTTTATCACGTACCGGGTCGACATTACCATCGACATGAGTTACATTTTCATCGTCGAAACATCTTAAAACATGTAGAATGGCATCTGTTTCACGTATGTTAGCTAAGAATTTATTTCCTAAACCTTCGCCATTACTTGCACCTTTAACCAATCCGGCAATATCTACAATTTCTACAGTTGTTGGCATAATCCTATGAGGTTTAACTATTTCGGCAAGTTTATTTAATCTTTCATCAGGAACAGTTATAACACCTACATTGGGTTCTATAGTACAAAAAGGAAAGTTAGCAGCTTGAGCTTTCGCATTTGACAAACAATTAAAAAGAGTAGATTTTCCAACATTAGGAAGTCCTACAATACCACATTGAAGAGCCATTTTATGAATTTTTTATAAGGCACATTTCTTTCTTCAGTAATACAATAACCTATTATTACTCATATAAAAGAGAACTCCTTAATTTGCGAAAGCAAAGGTACAAAAAACTATTATAATCCGTACTTTGCTGATATTTCTAACATCCTTTCTATTGGTTTGACAGCTTTTATTCTTGTTTCTTCATCAACAAAAATCTCAGGTTTTTCTAGTTTAAGACATAGATAAAGTTTCTCCAAAGTATTCATCTTCATATAAAAACATTCATTACAAGCACATGTTGAATCTTCTGGTGGAGCAGGAATAAATAGCTTCGTCGGATTTTCTTTCTGCATCTGATGCAAAATACCCGCTTCTGTAGCAACAATAAACTGTTTATTGTTAGATGTAGTAGCAAATTTCAAAATAGATGAAGTTGACCCAACATGATCTGCTACTTCAAGTAAATATTTAGAACATTCTGGATGAGCAAGTAATAATGCATCAGGATATTCTTTTTTCAACTCAAGAATTTTTACAAGAGAAAATTGCTCATGTACATGACAAACACCTTCCCACAAAAGCATATTTCGACCTGTAAGTTTATTTATATAGTCACCAAGGTTTTTATCGGGTCCAAATATAATTTTCTCATCTATTGGAAGAGAATCAACAATTTGTTTAGCGTTTGTAGAGGTAACCACAATATCAGTTAAAGCTTTTACTGCGGCGGTTGTATTTACGTAAGACAAGACAGTATATCCAGGATGCATATCAATAAATGTCTTGAATTCATCAGCAGGACAGCTATCCGCTAAAGAACACCCAGCCATTAAATCCGGAATAAATACCCGTTTTTCAGGACATAATATTTTAGCTGTCTCTCCCATGAAATGCACTCCACATAAAACAATAATATCGGCGGTTGTTTTCGCAGCCCATTGTGCCAACGCAAGACTATCACCCACAAAGTCAGCAATATCTTGTATATCAGATTCTTGATAATAGTGAGCTAGAATAATAGCGTTTTTTTCCTTTTTTAATCTGGATATATTTTGAATGATATTTTCTTTTGTCATAAACTATTTATTATTATATATAGTTATAAAATTAAAAAGATATATGATGATAATAATGGCCTGTTGATATTGTTGACATCTTATTTTGAATAATAGTAAAATAAAAGTTATGAACCCAAAAAAAGCAGTTATGAACAGTTATCAACAATTTATTTTCGTTTAACTTTTTTATTTTGTGATAATTGTGAATGTTATCATAAATCATTTATAACTCGCAAAGTTAATAATTATTTTCTTTTTTATTACAAACCGATGTTGAAAAGAGTGTGAAATGTAGATGCTAAATAAAACCTTTTTATTTTTGAAATATTCTAAATTATATTAGAAGGAATCAATTTGTACTATTCAAATTTACTTATTAAATTCTTTGCACATTTAATCTACAACTTATCTACATTGTATTTAAATGTCAAGTTTTAACCTTAAAAGGCTAATATATAAAACATTAAAAAGAAAAATGAATGTTTATATATTGTTAATACTTGAAAGAAGTTATTAATTTAGAACATTCTTTTTACTATATTTGTTTGAATTTTATGTTGATGATGAAGAAACTATATTCTATATCTATTCTATTCCCAGTGATTATAATGGCAAGCTCTTGTATGTCAACTGTAAAAATCACTTCGGTTGTTGAAAAAGATCCTAAAGGTGACTTTCTACTGAAGTGGGAAGTTAGTCCGGATCAAGAAGGCAGTATAGATATATACTCGGCTCTTTCTGATAGTTCAATTACAAGTTTCACGCCAGTAACTACTACCAATATAAAAAATCAGGTAATGATAATAAATCCTACCGGTTCAGGTTTGAGGGAATATTTTTTATTACGTACAGCTGGAGTTCATTCAGGTATTGTAGCCAATAGAGTTATCGATATGAACAACATAAAAAACTTTAGAGATATTGGAGGGTATTTTACAACAGACGACCGGCAAATTAAATGGGGACAGATATACAGATCTGCAGATCTTAGCAGTGCAACTCTTTATGATCAGGAAAAAATAAGGAGATTAAATATAAAAACCGTAGTTGATTTTAGATCAGAAAAAGCCTCTCATAAATATCCAATTCTAATTCATCCTTCTATCAGAAAAATTGCGCTTCCATTATCACCAATGGATGCAGACAAGCTTGATTCGCAATTATCAAAAGAAGGCTTTGACAGAAGCGATGCTATCAGATATGTTCAAGAATCATATGTTGATATTGTAGAAAATCACAAACAGCAATTTGGTGAAATGTTTGATATTCTAACAAATGATGCCAATTATCCTATATTATTATCAGGTTCGTTAGGAAAAGATGGAATAGGTTTGGCTACTTATTTTATTTTATATGCACTTGGCGTTCCTTCTACCACACTTGAGCAGGATTACATGCTTTCAAACAAACTAATTGATCCGGCAAAATCCCAGATTGATGCAAAGAATCTTCCTGAAACTATGCAGGAGGCTGTGACAGCTATGCTCTCGGTTAACAGATCTTATTTGAATTATGTTATAGAGCACATAATTAATAAGTATGGTTCTGTTGATGCTTACCTTGAAAAAGAACTTAGAGTGTCAAGTGGAAAACGAAATCTGTTAAGAAAATATTTGCTTTATAGTTTTTGATTTTTTGTTTACTTCACCACTTATCAAATTTATTTTCATAACTTTGCAGCCGTTTTAAAAATGGGTGTTTTAAAAGTTGCAATATAAAAACTAGGTTATCTTTAAAACTAACAAATAATATATTAAACAAATAATTATCACCCTAATATCACTAATCGTAATTGAGTTTTCTCTCATCTTTATAAATAACTGGCAGTGTGGAGTAAAGAGAAATATCAATACCCACAAATAAATTTTATAATTAATGAGCGAATTTAAAAAACTGGGTGTATCACCCGAGATAGCGCTGGCACTTTCAGAGTTAGGGTATGAACAACCAATGCCTGTGCAAACCGAGGTAATTCCTCAACTACTAAACCAAACCAGAAATATTATTGCACTTGCCCAAACAGGTACAGGTAAAACTGCTGCTTTTGGTATTCCAATCATTCAAAAGACTAATATTAAAGATCTCTCACCTCAGACACTCATTCTTTGTCCAACGAGAGAACTGTGTCTTCAGATAGCAGGAGATCTTGCTGACTATTCAAAATATGTGGAAGATATTAAAATTCTTCCTGTATATGGCGGGTCAAGTATAGAAAGTCAGATACGTACACTAAAAAGAGGTGTGCATATAATAGTTGCTACTCCGGGTCGACTAATCGATCTTATAAAGCGTAAAACGGTCTCTCTTTCCAATGTACATACTGTGGTACTTGATGAGGCTGACGAAATGCTTAATATGGGATTCGCTGAGGATCTAAATGAGATACTTTCATATGTACCTGAAGATCGCAGTATGTTACTGTTTTCAGCAACAATGCCAAAAGAAATTCAGAGAATTACGGGTAAGTATATGAAAAATCCTATGGAAATAACCATAGGCAGAAAAAATGAAGGTGCACAAAATGTCCGTCATATTTATTATCTCGTACATGCAAAAGATAGGTATCTTGCATTAAAGAGAATCGTTGATTATTATCCTAATATATATGGTATAATATTCTGTCGTACTCGAAAAGATACTCAAGAAATTGCAGATAAACTTATGCAGGATGGTTATGATGCCGACTCATTGCATGGCGATCTTTCTCAGGCTCAGCGCGACTTGGTAATGAGTAAATTTAGAAATCACAACCTTCAGTTGCTTGTTGCAACTGATGTTGCAGCCCGCGGACTTGATGTTGATGATATTTCACATATTATCAACTACGGAATACCGGATGATATTGAGAGTTATACGCATCGTAGCGGAAGAACCGGGCGTGCAGGAAAAGCAGGTACCTCCATTTCAATTATTCATATAAAAGAAAAAAGTAAAATTTCACAAATTGAGAAGCAAATAAATAAAGAATTTGAAAAGCGTGAAATTCCTAAAGGAGATGTTATCTGTGAAAAGCAACTTTTTAATTTTGTTGATAAAATAGAGAAAGTAAAGGTAAATGAAGAAGAGATTGAGCGACTCTTGCCATCAATATTTCGTAAGCTTGAGTGGCTAGAGAAAGAAGATATAATAAAACGTATTGTTTCTTTGGAATTTAATCGTTTAATTGAATATTATCAGGAAGCTGAAGAGATTTTTGAGCCGGAAGAATCATCCTCAGGAAGGCGAAGAAGTGAACGTGGACGACAGACTAATAAAGGTGGCAATGTTTCACGTGAGCCGGAGAAAGGTTACTCTAGGTTATTTATTAATGTTGGAAAAATGGACGGTATAAACCCGGCAGTATTAATGGGTTTCATTAATGAAAATGTGAAAGGCAAAATTCCAATTGGTAAAATTGATCTCATGAGAAATTTTTCATTCTTTGAAGTTCCTGAAGATGTTGCAACCAAAGTGGTTAACTCTTTTAAAGGAATGCATCTAGAAGACAGAAAGCTTATAGTTCAGTTTGCACAAGATGCCGATAGTCATAAGTCAAAAAAAAATTATGGCAAGAAGAGTGAAGAAAGTTACATTTTCGGCAAAAAAAAGAAAAAAAGAGATAAAAAACAGAGATATTAAATAAGTAAAACGGGGCATATGCCCCGTTTTATATTGTATTAAGTCTTAATATAAATCTTGTCTTTTATAAGTTTAATGTTGCATCTTTTATAATTTCCTTTATACCGATCATAGTACCCGACTGTTTAGACGACTGTTCTTTGAAATTTCGATGAGATTTCATCAAGTTACCTGATTGTAACGTTACTATTTTGGATTCATTTACTAGGTTAAGGAAAAGAATGCTGTTACGTGTGCTCGAAACACCTTCTTTTACTCTTTTAATTTGTCTTTTTGTTAATTTGGGATTAAGTTCAAGAATAAAATCTCGTAAGCTTGTAACCTTGTGAAACATAGAATAATCACCTGATTCTTCCATTATAGTATAGCCACTATATACATCAGAAAGTGTATTGTAAATCAATTTTAAATCATCAATCTGATCTTTTGAGAATGCAGAGTGATTATTATTGATATAGTTAAATGTAGATTCACTAATCGCTTTTAATGATTTAGTGAGCTCATATGAATAATCAACCAGTTGAACATACTCTTGTTCAAGATCAAGTGCATTAATCTGAATACTTTCCAAAGTAGGTACTACTTCATAATCTCTTTTATCCTTAAATTTCTCATACAGCTCAACTGATTCATTCATTGCTTTACGAGCAACTTTACGATTCTCATTGTTAAGGCCATCAATAACTTTCTTTAAAATCCATAATGTTTTATCGAGGACAAGATGAACATCTTTATTACACGAAGTAATCAATTGATCTTTACTTGATAAAATTTGTTGGTGCTGCTCAACTTTAGATTTTCTTTTTGAATGAAGTTTACCCGACCTTGACAATAGAAAAATAACAAGTACGAGCATTATCGCAATTGCAATTTTACCTCCCCACATTAGAAAAAAAGCAACAATCATTGCAGCTGTAAATGCTAAAAGTGCAGTTAAAAACCAGCCGGCAACTACAGTTAGTACCCCATTGATGCGATAAACAGCACTTTCGCGACCCCAAGCGCGGTCGGCAAACGAAGATCCCATAGCTACCATAAAAGTCACAAATGTTGTGGAGAGAGGCAGCTTTAGCGATGTACCAAGTGAAATAAGCATTGCAGAAACAGTAAGGTTCACAGAAGCTCTTATTAAGTCAAAAGAAGCTTTATTTTCAAGTTCAACCGGTTCAAATCTTTTGTCTATGAATTTTTTTAGAGACTCAGGGGTTATTTTATCCATTGATTTTCCAAAAGCAAGACTCCCTCTTACAATTGAACGTGATAACGGCGAAGAAGAGAATCGCTCGATACCCTCACCCTTACGCGCTAGATTGACCTCTGTATCCGAAACTGTGCGTGTTTTTTTAGAAAATGTAAGTGCAAGAACCATTATAATTCCTGCGCCAAGAAGCCAATAAATATTAGCAGTAACAGGCTCAGAAAGCCCGTTCATATATAAAGAATTTACTTCTCCACCCGATGCGGCAAATTCCTGTGCAATGTGAAAAGAATCAAATCCCGCCATAAACACTCCAATGAAGTTCACCAAGTCGTTACCGGCAAAAGCCATAGCAAGTGCAGCGGTACCAACCAGCACAATTACATTCAATATTTTTACCTTGAAAACATGCTGCATCAATGCCATAAAAAGCGTCCAGCCAAGCAGTGTATATAGCAATGCGGTACCCATATTATTTTCAAGATATAAAAGGGTGTCTGCTGTAACTAACACGCTACCTTTTAGACCTTTAAAAATTGCAAAATAGGTGATTGCAGTAAGCGCAATACCTCCCCAAAGAGCACCTAGATACTTGAAAGGTTTTTTGTATTTAAACGAGAATATTATTCGTGACAAATACATTATTATAGAACCGACTATAAATGCAATTGCAATAGAAATAAATATTCCGCTTATAATGGCAAGCGCCTTCCCGCTATTAATATATTCCCCCAGATTTTCACCAGTTTCCGTAGTCCAAATCGTAAACAATGCCACTGCAACAGCAGCACCAAGTAGTTCAAAAACAAGAGAAACAGTGGTAGATGTAGGCAATCCAAAAGTATTAAAGATGTCGAGAAGCAAGACATCTGTAAGCATAACCGCCAGGAATAACATCATTATTGCAGGAAAGGTAAATTTTTCAGGATAGAAAACGCCACTTCTGGCTATTTCCATCATCCCGCTCGAAAACATTGTACCTATAAGAACACCAATAGATGCAACAGCAAAAATAATTTTAACAGGCGCTACCTTAGAACCTATACTGGAGTTAAGGAAATTAACCGCATCATTTGAAACTCCAACAAACAGGTCCAAAATTGCCAAACCAAGTAGAACAATTACAATAATCAAATAAATTGAATCCATCTAAATTAATTTGTTGATTTTATAACAATCGCAAAGGTAAAGAAATTGATTGTATTTTACCCTTAACTTAATTAAAATATCTATCTTTACTTCATGGCAAGAAGAAAACTATCTCAATCGCAAATCGCCTCCATAATCATATTGTGGATTATTTTAGTTGTATATATTCTCTTATATGCAGAATTAACAGCATTCACCATTACTACTATTATCATGTCAGGTGCTATTGTGTTTATACCCGTTTACAAAAGTCTTAAAAAATAGCCGTTTTAGTAACAAAAAACACATTATTGCGTTAAATACTTTAGCAATAGAAATATCTATCTAATTTTGTATATCAAAATGATTATTTTGATTACAGATTAACTATCAATAGTAACATAAGCCGTATAAATTAAATAAAAATGAAATCTTCAGAAGTAATCAATTCAATCAAACATTTAAAAATGCACTAACAACCTTACCGATGGGTATATCTACGATCCGGAGGGAATCAACGAAGAAAAGCTGCAATTTGTTATGAAGCTCAAGAATATACATCGAGGTCGAATTTGTGAATATGCCGAAGAATTGGATGCAAATATATAGTTGGAGCCAGTCTATGTGGCGAAAAAGGAGCAAAAATACCAGGATTAATGAAAGTTGCCAAGGCAATGATGGTACAAGGAATATTATAAACCATTTTTAATTATATTTTTTTTATTCTGATAAATACAGTATTTTTGCATCCTAAATAAAAAAGAATGGTCCGGTAGCTCAGCTGGATAGAGCAACAGCCTTCTAAGCTGTGGG
>CAZAFR010000013.1:0-34108 GCA_964484665.1 uncultured Proteiniphilum sp.
CCCTCTTTTTTAGTCTTATTTAATTAAATCACGCCGCTTAGCTCTTCAATAAAGCATTTTCAATTGCTTCTTTAGACAGCTTCTTAGTACATAAATACCAATCGTGACAATGTATATCCTCATCTTTGGATTCCATTCTCTGTTTAGCTGTACCACAAGAGCCTGCTGTAGGAACTATCACATCCTTTCCCGGTTCCCAGTCTGCAGGAAGAGCAACACCAAACTCATCAGCTACCTGAAGTCCCTTTAAAACACGTACTATCTCATCAAAATTACGTCCTAAAGAAGCCGGATAATAGATGATGGTACGGATTATATCCTTCGTATCGATAAAAAATACAGCACGAACAGCTTGAGTTTCACTCTCACCAGGTTGTACCATTCCATATTTGTTAGCAACATCCATCTTGATATCTTCAACCAGCGGGAATGTAACATTAACATTCTTCATACCGTTAAATTCAAGTTTCTGTATATTACGTAACCATGCAATATGGCTGAATAGACCATCAATAGATAAACCAACCAGCTGACAGTTAAGGGCATCAAATTCTTTTTGACGAGTTGCGAATGTCATAAATTCGGTAGTACATACAGGTGTAAAATCGGCAGGATGACTAAAAAGTATCTTCCATTTCCCGGAATAATCTCCAGGGAAGTTAATATCACCTTGCGTTGTTTTTGCCATAAATGAGGGTGCTTTATCCCCTATGCGTGGCATGTTTACTTCATTTCTTTTTTCTTCTTGTTCCATCTTCAAAATTTTAAGGATTAATATTAAATTGCTGTAAAGGTATTCAATTAATCATATATATACAAATGATATAGTTTATTTAGATATATCATTTATCTATCTTATAATAGTATACAGGAAGTCCTTTTCTACTATTTCTCACGAACATATGGCCAGGATACTATTCCTCCCTCCAACACTTTCACGTTGGTAAAACCGTTTGACTGAAGAATAAGGGCAGCTTCATATCCTCTCAAAGATATTTTACACCATGTAATAATTTCCACATCCTTGTCTTCGGGCAATTCATTCAGTCTGTTACGCAATTGTCCCAACGGAATCAACCTCTCACCAATACCAAGTCGCATCTCTTCATACTCCTCCGGATTGCGCACATCAAGCAAAACCATCTTTTTTTCGCTTTTAAGTCTTTCATTCAACTGCTCAGCAGAAATCCCTTTGAATAACCCCTGCAATTTATTTTGCATAATATGTGCTGTTGCAATACTGTGATCTATGGCCAATGAAAATGGCGGAGCATAAGGTAAATCAGCATTTACCATATCATCTATAGTAAATTTACCTTTAATTGCCATAGCCCAAATAGCCACTTGTTTGCCAACATCACCCGGTCCAATAACCTGGGCACCCAGTATTTTTCTATCACCTTTATCAGCTACCAACTTAGTGATCAATAGATTTCCATTCATGAAGCCGGGTTTGTCTAAACTCGCATTAATTACTGTTTCGATATTATCAAATCCCATCTTCAGAGCACTTTGCTCATTAAGACCTGTGGAACCCACTCCATAATCAAACACTTTGCAGATTCCTGTTTGAATGGTACCCGGAAAAGATGCACTATTCTCCTTTATCATGTTTTCACCGGCTACCCTTCCCTGCAGATTTGCTAAATCACCAAAAGGAGCATACACCGGCTTATTGGTAATCAGATTGGGTATTTCTATACAATCGCCCACTGCATAAATATCCGAATCAGAGGTTTGCATAAAACGATTCACCTTTATTCCACCCGTCGCCCCTATCTCCAGCCCCACATCTTTTGCAAGCTTAGTGTTAGGTACAACTCCTATAGCCAACACAGCCAAATCACAAGGTATCTCAGTTCCATCCTGCAACTTCACCGCATTAAGCTTACCATCTTCACCCAAGAAAGAAGCTACGCCGTTTCTCAATATTACATTTACTTTAGATTGAACATATCGTTCAACCAGACGTGCCATATCTTTATCAAGAAAGGTGAGCAACTGTGGCAACAACTCTACCAAAGTAATGTCTATACCAGCTAAGTGAAGCGCTTCTACTGTTTCAATTCCAATTAGTCCTCCACCAATTACAACCGCTTTTTTAATTACACCCTCATCTTTGATTTTCCGTAAGTAATCAGCATCCGGCATTGATTGCAATGTGCTAATTCCTTTCAATTCAACCCCTGGTACGGGTGGCCTGCGAGCAGTAGCCCCGGTGGCTATCACCAGTTTGTCGTACTTATCCCTGCTTGTTTTGCCGGATTGAAGGTCTGTGAAGATAATTTCTTTTTTCTTTCTGTCAATACTATTTACTTCTGTCAGTACCTTTGTCTTAATTTTTTTTGCATTCCAGAAATATTTTGAATCACGCACAACACCTGCAGGAGAGCAGAGAAGCTGACTGCGGTCATTAAAAAAACCACCCACATAATAGGGATAGCCGCATGATGCCATTGATAGATCTGATGCTTTTTGATAAATAGTAATTTCAGCATTTTCGTCCATTCGCCGTGCCTTGGAAGCAGCTTTAGGACCTGCGGCTGAGCCACCTATAATGATAATTCGCTTATTATCCATAAAGATTTTTTTTAATTAAACAGAATAATCTTTCATATACTCAAATTTCTAATTATGTTCGCATTGATGTCCGTCTTCTTGCGCGTGTAATTCGTGTGCTTGGCAATTTACACCACCATCTTTCAGGTTACCTGCCAAATAGTCGTTTACAAGATCATCCACATCTCCTTTGCAGTTTCTAATTACACTAATGCTATAAGCGGAGAGTTTATTAATTGCACCCTGTCCTATTCCTCCGGCAAGCATTACTTGAACTCCCATTTCAGAAAGGTCACTGGCAATATTTGACTTACAACCGCATCCTGCCGGTGATGGAAGTGTCTGTTTTTCTGTTATTTTGTTCTCCTCAGAAACTGTGTAAATAGTATAGAATTCACAATGACCGAAATGCTCATCGATTCTATTGTCCTTTTTTGTTGGAATTGCAATTTTCATATGATTATATTATCTTTTATGTTATTTGTGTAGTGTATCCTGTATAAAACCGATTTAATTGATTACCCAATAGATTTTTAAGACGATCATATGTCTTTTCTCCTGTGCAATGACCTGTAATAAAATTGGTCTGAGGATAATCTGATTTAATAGACATAGCGATTGAATCTATTTCGTCCAACGTTTCATACTGTCGTGTTGCATCATCATCCAATAGGTGAAAACCTCCCATGACAGTTTTAATATTTTTTCCTGTTATAAGTGAAACTGAATCCAGAATATTCAAGAGCCCTTTATGTGCACAGCCTACATAAACGAACAGGTTTTCTCTACCAAAAGTAAAAATCAGTTCATGATTGAAAACGTCTTGTTCTATACCTTCTCCTGAATCTTTATACAAATTTATATTAGCTAATGGCTGTGGATATTTATCCGAACAAGCACTAAAAACCCATATTTCAGGGCTGACCTTCAATTCCGAGTCCACGTATATAAAACGATCTTCAAAAGGACTGAGATCCATATCGAGACTAATGGAATGAAATCCTTTTCTTTGGGAAAAGAACTTTTGGTCAAGTGCTCTTCTTGATATTATAACTGATGCTTTTTTATTTAATTCCAAAAAGGGGACTAATCCCCCTAAATGATCTGCGTGTCCGTGTGAAATAAAAAGGAAATCGATTGACTTGATATCCACTCCCAATTTTTTTGCATTTCTTATAAATTTGTCGGATGCACCTGTATCAAGCAAACATCGGATTTGTTCTGCTTCTAAATAAACAGATAGGCCGTGTTCCGACTCGAATGACTCCTCTATTTTAGTATTTTCAGAGAGTACAATAATTTTCATCCGTTTTGTACATTTATAGGCATTAACTCATCATTGCCATACGAAACACAATCTTTGCAATGAACATGATTCTCTTTTCCTCCGATTAGCTTATGACAACGTCTGCAACGATACCACTTCTTGTCAAACTGCACATTACCACCCTCGATGTTGATCATTTTACCTTCAACTAATGCCTCTGCAATTGTTTTACGGGCTTGTTCATATATGCGTGTTAGTGTAGGTCTTGATACATTCATTTGTTCAGCAGCCTTTTCATGATGCATGCCTTCGTAATCTACTAAACGAATTGCCTCATACTCATCATATAATAGTGTAACCTCTTGAAGCATATTACGTGGAATACCAAAAGGTTTAAATCCTTGCATAAGGGGAGGATTAGCCATTTTTCTATTTTGCTTGGGACGAGACATAATTTTAATTCACAATTAAAGATCAAATAACACCTGCTTAAAGGACCAAAGTTACAAAAAATAATTATAAACTTTTGTTCATTACTCAAAAATAATAGGATGAGTGATTTTATCAAAACTCTCTTTAATTGTGCGCGTTATCTCGGCATCTGGTGCCCATTCAACAATTGTTTTACAATTAACCATTGCGTCCACAATCAGTTTATCGAAAGGTATTTTTCCGATAATTGGTATATGTCGGTTTAGGCAATAGCGCTCAATTTCAGAAGACATACATTTATTTAAATCATATTTATTGATAATAACAAAAGTATCTATTCCAAAATGATTTGTAATCTCCAGAGCTCTTTTCATATCATGCAATCCCGAAACGGAGGGCTCGGTAACAACAATCACCCTATCTACCCCTGTTATAGCGGAGATGGCAGCACAGCCTATACCCGGTGGTCCATCAATAAGCGTATTCAACTGATTACCTTTGGCTATTTCTTTGGCTTTAGCTCTAACCATATTCACCAACTTACCCGAATTCTCCTCGCCTGGAGCTAATCGTCCGTAGACCATGTTCCCATAACGAAAAAATCCGGAATACATCCTACTCCTATTTTCATCTTCCATTTCAATGGCCTCTAATGGACAAACTCTAGCGCAAAGTCCACATCCGTCACACACAGTATCCAAGATAACCACTCGACCATCCTTCTCATATATCGCATCAAAACGACAATAGTCAATACAAACACCACAGGAGCTACACTTATCTTCATGAATTACCGCTTTTTGTCCCGACACAAAAACGGTCTCTTCTTCGTGAGATGGGTCAAAAAGGATATGAAGGTTGGCAGCATCCACATCACAGTCGGCCAAAACCACCTTTTCTGACAATGTAGCAAAAGTAGCGACCAAACTACTTTTTCCTGTTCCTCCTTTACCACTAATGACAGCAATCTCCATAATGAGCCTTTATTTTATTAAACAATTTACTAAAACATTGCTGCCATGATGGTTGTTCTTCGCAAAGCAATGCTCCTTTTGAATATACGGTTGCTATGTTTCTCTCGAATGGAATACTCATAAGTAGAGGAATATTCTCTTTCTGAATATAACGATATACGCCATCATCTCCTAAATTCGCGCGATTGATAATTACACCATAAGGTTTATCCATTATTTTCAGAGTCTCTACAGATTGTTTTAGATCGCTCAGTCCAAAAGGAGTGGGTTCAGTAACCAACACTACATAATCGGCTTTATCAACAGTTTGAATAAATGGACAAGATGTTCCAGGTGGTGCATCCATCAAAACAATTTCTGCATCACTCGCTACTTTTATGGCCTTCTTTATCACCGACACTGATGAATAAACACCCACTTTCATGCGTGCCTCAATCATCTTACTGTGTGATGATACCATATATCTGTTTACCTCTCCAAGTATAACCTCTTTTTCGATTATTGCTCCATATTGACATGCATAGGAACAAGCTCCACAACCATGGCAAAGATCCTCAGTTACTTTAATAATTCTCGACTCCGGCAAAAAAAATATCGCGTTGTAATTGCAGTATTCAAAGCATTTACCACAATATGTGCATTTCTCCTCATCAATCATAGGAACAAGCTGTGACACCGGAATAGTCTCCAACAGTTTTCCTTTAATAAAAGCACTGTCATTGGGTTCTTCAGCATCGCAATCTACCAATGTCACATTATCTCCTTGTAATTGTAGTGTATGAAAAAGATTAGTTGAGATAAATGTTTTTCCTGTCCCTCCCTTGCCACTCGCAACGGCTATTTTCATCTTTATGTTCTTCTTTAATCGTTTTTATGTTATGGAGTGTTTAATAAGGAGTTTGTTTATACAACCCGACTATTATCAATCATTCCTAAAACGATTCTGTCTACCTCTGCCGCCCATTCCCCTATTTTCACACATACCTCTAGATTCACCCTGACAACGTCTAATACGGCGGCGCCTTGCCATCGGTTTCTCATTATTTGTTTCTTTTTGATTAAATCTTGGCATTTCATTCATTTCATTCATCTTATTCATCTCCTTTTTTAAATTTATAATACTTGATAATATCTGCAATAGTGTTATCTACGTCTTTATGCGAAATTGCTTTAATATGCAATTTCTCAAACAGCGGCATTACCTTCATTCCAAATTCACCAGATACAATTACTGATACATTATACTTGGCCACAGACTGAACAGCAGCCGGTCCGGCACCTTTTAATAAATCTTTGCTAGAATTGACAATGAATTCGGTAGTTTCTTTATCCGTGTCGTGTATGGCAAAGAAAGCACAACGACCAAACCGTGGGTCTATTGTGGAATCCAAGCTATCTCCCGTTGAAGTTATGGCTATTTTCATATTTAATTTTCGTTTTTTAATTCTTCCATATTTTTGATTGGAATAAGACATGACAAAGATAATAATAGTTTTGAACATATGCTCATATCTCTAAGGTTTTTTAGTATTTATATCACAACTTGATTGTCCTGGTTTTGTCCGAATATAATTCTAACCTTATTCTAAGCTCCTTCTAAGCTCCTTCTAAGCTCCTTCTAAGCTCCTTCTAATATTCCTTATATAAATACGATGTAGATTAGTAATAACTAAAAGCTTAATTAGGACTTAAAATGGAAATAATAAAAAGCATCTTTGATAGAATTGTAAGTTCTATCAAAACGAGAATATTAAATAACAACTGCTATTTAACGATTGGATTTCAGGTATCTGAAAATTTGGGATTCTTCT
Source organism: uncultured Proteiniphilum sp. (assembly GCA_964484665.1). GTDB lineage: Bacteria > Bacteroidota > Bacteroidia > Bacteroidales > Dysgonomonadaceae > Proteiniphilum. The sequence goes on from CAZAFR010000013.1 coordinate 7,044, forward strand.
ATTATTTGAGGCATTGTATTGGTTTTTTTTGTAATTTTGAACCTTATTTCGAAAAAATGGGATAATAGGTATCTGCCTGAAATCCCAATTATGCAATCATAATAAAATGAATATTTCATACAACTGGCTTAAAGAGTATCTTAAATTTGATTTAACACCTCAACAAACATCAGATGTGCTAACACATATCGGACTTGAAACCGAGAGTGTAGAAGAGGTTCAAACTATTAAAGGTGGCCTAAAAGGTTTGGTCATTGGCGAAGTTTTAAGCTGTAAAGATCATCCTAATTCTGATCATCTGCATCTTACTTCTGTTAATATTGGCGATGGCAACGAGCCGCTTAATATTGTGTGTGGTGCACCTAATGTAGCTACCGGACAGAAGGTGGTTGTTGCCACTGTTGGTACTACCCTTTATTCAGGAGATGAAGAGTTTAAAATCAAACGTTCTAAGATACGTGGCGAGGAATCTTTGGGGATGATTTGTTCTGAAGCTGAGATTGGCTTGAGCAACAATCATGATGGTATCATTGTGCTTCCTGAAGATGCTATTGTTGGTACTCCTGCCGCTGAATATTACAATATTACAAGTGATTGGGTGTTTAGTATAGATATCACACCAAACCGTGTTGACGCTGCGTCTCATTATGGTGTTGCCAGAGATTTGGCTGCATGGCTAAAACAGCAGGGAAAACCGTTCAGCATTACAAAACCGCCAGTTGATGATTTTGCAATCGACACAAAAGAGGGCGGCATTGAAGTGATTGTTGAAAACAAGGAGGCTTGTCCAAGATATTCAGGACTTACGATTCGTGGCGTTACTGTGAAGGAGAGTCCCGACTGGCTAAAAAACAAACTGTTAGTAATTGGTCTGCGCCCTATAAATAATGTAGTCGACATTACCAATTTTATCTTATATGAAACCGGGCACCCCATGCACGCATTTGATGCAGGATATATTGGTGATGAGGTTGTAGTGCGTACACTTCCTGAAAAGACTAAATTCATAACGCTTGATGAACAGGAGCGTGAATTGAGCAATAAAGATCTGATGATATGCAATTCCAAAGAGGGAATGTGTATAGCAGGAGTTTTTGGAGGGATGAATTCAGGGGTAACAAAAAAAACAACCGATGTATTTCTGGAATCGGCATACTTTAATCCTACCTGGGTTAGAAAAACTGCTCGCAGACATGGTTTGAATACCGATTCTTCTTTCCGCTATGAACGTGGCGCTGATCCCAATAATACGGTTTATGTTCTCAAAAGAGCTGCTTTACTAATTAAAGAAATTGCAGGGGGAGAAATTGCAGGTGAAATAAGGGATATATATCCGATTGAAATAGAAAGGCCAAGAGTAGTTCTTTCTTACAAAAAAACTACAAAATTAATAGGTAAAGAAATACCGAAAAAAGATATCAAGAGTATCCTAAATAGTCTGGAGATCGAAATTGAAAACGAAACCGAAGCGGAACTTACATTACGCATCCCAACTTATAGGGTTGATGTTACACGTGATGTTGACGTTATCGAGGATATCCTTCGCATATACGGTTATAATAACGTGGAGTATAGCGATTCACTAAAGGCTAACCTTTCGTATCAGACTCCTACAGACAGAAAACAAAAACTACAAACTCTTATTTCGGAGCAGCTTACAGCAAGCGGTTTCAATGAAATCATGAATAACTCTCTTACTAAAAGAAGTTATTATGAAAAACTAGAAACATATCCTCTTAAGAATTGCGTTACACTTGTGAACCCGTTGAGTAACGATCTTAGCGTTATGCGACAAACTCTTCTGTTCGGTGGACTAGAAAGCATAGTATATAACCGTAACCGTAAGAATGCTGATATTTGTTTTTATGAATTTGGCAACTGTTATTTCTTCGATGCTGAAAAGAAAAAAGAAAATGACATACTTGCAGAGTATTCAGAATCTACATATATTGGTTTGTGGATTAGCGGTAAACGTACTCATAAAAACTGGGCAGCACCTGAAGAACAGAGTTCAGTGTTTGAACTTAAGGCACATGTTGAAAACATTATGACTAGGCTTGGGATAAGTACTGACCAACTTGTGTACAACCCTCTTCAGAATGAACTATTTTCGGTAGCTATGACAATAGGTAGCAAAAAACGCACTTTTGGTTTTTTAGGAATTGTATCTAAGTCAATCAGAAAATCATTTGATATAGAAACAGATGTTTTCTTCGCTGAGATTAACTGGGATTTACTAATGAAAGAATCTGAAAAGAACTTGGTACAATATTCCGAAATTTCAAAATACCCGGTTGTGAGTCGTGACCTAGCTCTGTTGCTTGATAAGGACATAACATTTTCTCAAATTAAACAGGTTGCACTTGAATCAGAAAGAAAATTACTGAAGAATGTTGTTCTATTTGATGTTTATGAAGGGAAAAATCTGGCTGAAGGGAAAAAGTCGTATGCTGTTAACATATTAATTCAGGACGAAGACAAAACGCTTACCGATAAACAGATTGATAAGGTAATGGCTAAAATTCAACAGAACTTGCAGAAAAAACTGGGGGCGCAATTAAGATAATTAGGAGGCATTAATTTAAACATATAGAGAACACATTTAGTATAACATTATGGGAAGAGCATTTGAATATCGTAAAGCAAGAAAACTTAAAAGATGGGGCAATATGGCCCGCGTTTTCACCAAATTAGGAAGAGAAATAACTATTGCTGTTACTGATGGCGGCCCCGATCCCGATACCAATCCCCGTTTAAGGGTATTAATACAGCATGCGAAGAAAGAAAACATGCCTAAGGAAAATGTTGAACGCGCTATAAAAAAGGCAACCGAAAAGGATTTCTCGAATTATAAGGAAATGGTTTACGAAGGTTATGGTCCCTTTGGTATAGCAATAGTTGTGGAAACAGCTACTGACAACACAACGCGCACAGTTGCCAATATACGCAGTTATTTCAACAAACATGGCGGTTCACTCGGTACCACCGGCAGTCTGGAGTTTATGTTCGATCATAAATGTGTATTTAAAATAGCACCTAAAGAGGATGTGGATCTTGAAGAGCTGGAGCTTGAGCTAATCGATTTTGGTGTTGATGAGGTTATTAGCGAAGAAGAGGAAATACTTTTATATGGCGACTTCGCATCGTATTCTGATATACAGAATTATCTTGAAGATAATGGTTTCGAAATCTTTTCGGCTGAGTTTGAACGCATACCCAAAGACACTAAAACACTTGAACCGGAAGAGCGTGAACAGATTGAGAAACTACTTGAGAAGTTTGAAGACGATGACGATGTTCAAAACGTATTCCACAACATGACTGAATTAGATGAGGATGAGGATGAGGATGACTAAGAGTTGTAATATCTATAATATCAATGAAATGTAGGTTAAATTTGTAGCGCATAGCGGAATCGAACCGCTATTCATTGCCTGAGAAACAATTTTCCTAACCGTTAGAAGAATGCGCCGTAACAATTATGAGGGCAAAATTACAAAAAAAAATAGTATAAAAATTATTTTGCCTTAATTTTTTTTACCTGCTCTTAAAAAATCGCATTTACTTTTGTAAATCAGAGTATTTTTTGAGTGCTTCCTTAGCAGCTGCATATGAACTTTTTCTTGAGTGAAGCACATCATCTTCAAGCTTTTTAAGTAGATCAATAATTACAGGATCGTAGTAAAAATTGTTTCGTAATTGTTCATTTATTGTTTCGTACATTCGGTATTTTGCCTGCTCATTTCTTTTTTTGTAGAAGAATCCATTATCCTTTACAAACTGTATGTAGCGATTGACCATATCTCCAATCTCTTCAATACCAATATTGTAATAACCTGAGTAGGTAAGTACTTCCGGTGCCCACCCCGAATCAGGCAAAGGGAAGAGATGCAAAGCATTCCGAAGCTGTCGTTGAGCTATCTCAGCCTTTCGAATATTATCACCATCAGCCTTATTAATTACTATCCCGTCGGCCATCTCCATGATACCTCTTTTTATTCCTTGGAGCTCATCACCGGTACCCGAAAGCTGAATCAACAGAAAAAAATCCACCATAGAGTGTACAGCAATTTCGGACTGTCCAACTCCTACTGTTTCAACAAAAACATAATCAAATCCTGCCGCCTCACATAAAACAATAATTTCACGTGTCTTACGCGCCACTCCACCAAGCGATCCTGCAGATGGAGAAGGTCTTATAAAAGCATCGTTTTCAACAGAAAGTCTTTCCATACGAGTTTTATCACCGAGAATACTTCCCTTCGAACGCTCACTCGATGGATCAATAGCCAACACTGCAAGTTTATGACCGCTTTTAAGAAGATGAATCCCGAATGAATCGATTGACGTGCTCTTTCCTGCACCCGGCACACCTGTAATTCCTACTCTGACTGAATTACCGGAGTAAGGCAGACATAGCTCAATTATGGATTGTGCAAGTTCCTGGTGTTCGGGAAGAGAACTCTCAACGAGAGTTACAGCTTTGCTCAGTATCATCCGATTACCCGATAAGATACCTTCAACAAACTCTTCTGCCGAGCGTGTTTTCTTCTTTACCCGTTTCTTTAGATTCGGATTTACGCTTGGAGGTTTTGCCACACCTTTATTCACAATCAAACTTTTGTATTTTTTGTCGTTCTCGGGATGTTCCATTATCTAATTCAATATTAAAAACCGAATGAAGTTATTTACAAATTTACTTCATTCGGCCTATATTATCAATCCGAAACTGAAATATTATTTTTTCGGAGTCACATTACCTTTTATAGTTAATACATATACAGTATCCGGTACATTGGTATAAACCCTTATCGTTTTGTTAAAAGTTCCCGGACGACGCACTGTAGAGTATTGCGCAGAAATTGTTCCCTCCTTACCTGGCAATATAGGTTCACGGCTATAACTTGGAGTTGTACATCCGCAGGATGTAGAAACACGTTGAATAATTAATGGAGTGTCGCCATTGTTCTTGAACTCAAAACGAGTGGTAACAGACCCAATCTCCTCTTTAATTATACCAAAATTATGTTCTGTCTTTTCAAAATACATCGACGGTTTCTTTTGAGCAAAAGTTATTCCGGTCATTAGTATACTGAAAAGTAAAATAAAACTGATTTTTTTCATTGCAAAATATTTTGTTGATAATAATCTCCTAATTCCTTATAGACACAAAAATAACAAATCTGTTTAATAACAGTTCTTTTTTAACAATTATTTCACTAAAACTCCAAATTAATAATATGCTACTATTAATCAACTGCTTTTTATAACATCCTAATCATCTACCTCTATTCTAAAACCCTGTGTGTGAGAAGTAAACTCTGGAGCATACATACATTGTATTGTTGATATTCCATTTGAATAACTACCTTTACGGGTTACATAAACAGAATATTCAAGCACATAAGTACCACGAGGCAAAACATCAAAATAGAAATTAGTAGATGCATCTTTGGATGTCTTGTAATAAATTACCCCATTTTGCCAATTAATTGAAGATATCTGGTCAACAGACTCAAAAGCAGCAGAACGCATATCCTTAAGGTGAACGAATTCAAAATCTCGATCGGCACGTATTGTGAGTCGCACAACAACCTTATCACCAACTTTGAGTTGATTATCATCGGTAATGCGCATTAATCGGCTACCTTCCGAATTAGTCTTCTCGATAAACAACAGCTTTTCGATATCAAGAGACGCGTCACTTTTGGTGACCTTATCCAAATCATCGTAATATTGTCTATACAAAGCACCCCATGCAGGAGAATCGCCTTTATGAGTGACAGTTACACTGCCCATTTCAGGAACAATATTGCCTTTGCTCCAAGACTCTTTAACATAACCTGTGCCGTTTTCACCTTTATCAGTATCAACAAGTTGACTACCAACCAATATAGTAGTTTTACCATCCTCGGCAAACCAATCACTTCCACTGCTCAAAAGAGTATAAACGGCGTCAGTTGTTGCATGAGTAGATTCCCACATCTGAGTCTGCTTCTGCTTAAGCAACCATCGTTTCATATTATCCATCTCAGCGTTGTCAGCACCGCCGACACTAAAGGCTTCCATGATAAAAGTATGTACGGTGACAGCCGACTGTGATATAAATACATTCGCGCGGTTATTAGGCCAGTACATTCCCATCTCTTCAGAAACAGTAGCGTGCTCGCGATATGAGTCTAAGATATTTTTCATAATATCCCGATTCCCTTCACGATACATTAATATTGCAATTAATGATCGTTCATACAAACCATAAGCTGTCCAGTTTTTCGTTATAACAGAGGTATAAAAACTAATAAGCTCTCTTTCCTGACTTCCAATAGGATAATCATCATAAGCACTTCTAACAAACAGATATTCCAAATCAAAAGTAGAAATGGTTTTTATATTCTTCCAATTCCTGTTATACTTCTTAAGATTATCAAAACGTCGGATAGCTTCAGCATCTATATAGCTGATAGCCTGAGACTGCATGGATTGTATTTCATCTGTTATCTCAATTGCGTTTAGCGACTTAAGCTGATTGAATCCATATAATATATATTGTGTTATGCCTACATTTGGATTGAAACCCTTAAACCAACTCCATCCACCTTGGGTAGTTTGTAGTTCATGAAGTTTATCAAGAGCTGTTTGAGTGAGATTATGACTTCTGTTAAGATCAAACAGCAACGAGAATTTCTCTTTCTGCTCCGATTCATTTTTTGCTTCTAATACCCATGGAGTTTCTTCCAAAAGTACATTTTTAAGCTCACTATTCTTCTCGAGATTAGACAAGAAGGTTCCTTCATTTCCACCCTGTTTTTTCCAGGCTTCAATAATAGAGGCAACTCTGGGATATGCTTTACCTATATAATTACCCAGTGTGTTGGCATAATATGATGCAAACCAAGCAACTGCATTATCGCTAACGGGTTGTCCAAGAACGGGTAGCGACTGAATTGCATACCAGGCAGGATTTGATGTAAACTCAAGTGTTAACCTGTAATTACTTTCCGATTTACTTGTTTTATTAACCAAAGACTCCATTGTGAAAGTCTTTTCTTCATTTCCGTTGAGGTCCATACGCATACTTTCGGTGACCATCATCCTGTTAGGCAGAACCGCCAAAGCGTGTTGTTCACCATCACTAAAAAGATCGCTCTCTGCAATAATACGGATTCCAAGAAGATCTATATCAGAAGGAACTTTAAATGTCCATGATACATCAAAAGAAGCTCCGGCTTCTAAAGTGAATTCTTTGGAGTTGTCCAATAATTCATCAATATTATCAGACGATTCATCCTGATTATGTGGCAACTCTCTCTGATTGCAAAGCAACTCAATATCACTTATAATTTCTTCTGTAACAGGATTAAAGAATTCGAACTTTACATTTCCTGATATTATAGTGTTTGAAAGATTGGAAACTTTTGCAGAAATTGATGTAATATCACCGTGACGCAGGAATCGAGGAATACTTGGTGTTACCATAAGCTCTTTCTGTGAAACCGTAAAAGCTTCTGCTACACCATTATTCAGATTTTTATTATGAGCCAACACTCTAAAACGCCATCTGGTATTGCTCTCCGGCACAGTAAATGCTATTTGAGTTCCACCCTCGTCGTTTGTTTTAAGTTGCGGAAAAAAGAAAGCAGTTTCATTAAAATTTCTACGTATATAGGGTTGCCCTTCTCTCTGATCCTGACTATTTCTACCTACTTCACCACTTGTTGCATCTTCTTTTTTAAAAACTTCTGATTCATTTATATCATACTGAGGAGCATCTACCCCAAGTGATGGTGATAGCGCTGAAGTGTTTTTTGAGTTTAATTGAATACTTTCTTCATAAATATTGACCATACCGCTCCTGAACATTATTCTACCATAGTTATACAATGAGAAACCAAACCAGTTGAACCTATCGAATACAAACTGTTTAACATCCTTCATTGATAATTGATAACTTCCTGTTGCAGTTTCAGTGCTGAAAGACCTATCTTGACTAAGTGCATTCATCGTTTTATATCGATCAAATGCATAAGTGGATATATTCCAAGAATCCGACTTATAAATATTGTCAAGGGAGAAGTCGTACATTGACGCCAGTACTTCTGCTATTGCCGGATTACCATTTGCGTCACTTACAGAAATGCGCCACTCTTCAAAAGCACCCGGGCGTATTTTATCTCTAAACACATCAAGTCGGATATCCAGCTTCTTAGTCTCTTTTTCCTGACGAAGTTCCACTCTGTGTGAATAAAATTCCTCATCTTTTACATAATTAAGATGTAGCGTCAGACCGTTTTTATAACTCTCATTGTAAGGAAAGGAAAAAAGATGATTTTCTTTGTTCAGTTCAATCCATTCCCTTTTAATAAGATTGTTCTCTTGCCATAGCTCATACAGAACATTCACTTTATCAGAAACACCAAGTATAATCTCAGCATCTTTGTCGAGTGAAAATACCCTGTTCTTTTCTATAAACCAGTTGTTAGTCTTAATTGGCGGCTGTTTATCAGTTATTGAATAGAGAATGAAATCCCTCTCTGCTTCTATTTTATTACCTCGGTCATCTTCCGACTCAAGTTGCAACTTATATTTTCCTGACTCTATTCTTGATAACCTATCTTTTATCTCTTTCTGAACACCAGTTTCAAATATACCATGAAACATTTGTTTATCTATAGAATCATTCTCTTGTAAAGAAAATACCATATATCTACCCTTTGCAAAGATATCAACACCATCAAGATTTTTGGCGGAAATAATGATATTATCATCGCTATCCTTATCCAGTCGATCTGCTATCTCAGCCTGCAGAATCATAGAAACGTCGCCAACATTAACAGTATATCTACCTATCTGCGTTTCACCGTTTATATCGGTAACAGTTGCCTCAACAACAAATGAATAAACAGCTCTTGATGATATTTGACTATCGGATTTCTCAGGTGTAAACGATATCTCAAACGTGCCGTCATTGTCGGTTAAACTAACCCCTTCAGCGAAATGCTCGGGAGAACTGCGCCATGACCACCACCAACTTTGATTTCTTATTATACGCCACTCTACAGTTGCATTTTGCAACTTAATACCGGAAAAATTCTCCGCCTTGCCTTTTAGGGTAATATATTCGCCAAACTTATATGTTTCTTCTATTTTATCAAATGTAACTTCAAACGTTGGTCTTTTGTACTCTTCCACTTGAAAAGCAACATTCCCTTTTTCTGATTCTATCATGAATCTACCGGGCAATAAACCCTGTGGTAGAATAAACTCACCAGTTACAGAACCAAAGTCGTTACTTTTTAGTGACTGTTTGGAAACCTCTCGATTATTTGCATCACGAAGGATAAATTCAGTCGTTTTGTTGGCTAAAACAGAGGTTACGTTATCTTCAGATTGAGACAAAATAGCCTTATAATAAACTGTTTGTCCCGGACGATAGAGACTCCTGTCGGTAAAGATGTCTATTTGCTCAACCACTTGTTTATCCGTACCGGTAGCGGAAACTGTACTCGTATAATCGGAATATGAAAATGGTAATCTGTTTAAGATCGATCCATTATCTTTTCCTTTTACTGCATGATAAAAAACATCATTATTAGGAATATTTTTATTATAAACAGCATAACCATCTGAATTTGTTGTTAGTGTTTCTACAGCAGTTAAAACAGAGTTTCGCCAGTTGTTCGGCAACTTATAAATATGTATTCGCGCATTATCAACCGGTTCGCCTGTCTCCCTGTCCACGACAAAAAAATCATACTTGTCTCTTGAAGATGAACGAGATAAAACAGTCAGATCCGAAACTGCAAAGTAATAAGAATCGTTCCATCCATTACTTTCAATTTCGGGATCCGAGGAGAAAATCAGCATATAGATGCCCGGAGTTTCAATATCTACAGTAAAACTTCTGCTACCTTCGATGTATTCCGGAATTTTTTTTAGGGGAATATCGATGTTTTTAATGAATGTCCTTTTCACTTCAATATTTCGTCTGATTCCGGATTGAGCCATCTGCACATCTAATGGAGAGTCAATCTGATAAAGTTTTGCAGTTAACGATTTCAGGTTATTATATGTCAGATTCAACCTCTTTTCCTTTTTTATTGGGAATGTACTGTTACCGCTTACTCTAAAAGAGGGATAGATTAGCCTCTGTAGTCTATTTTCCAGAACTGATATGCGCTCATAATTAGAATACTTCTTTATATTATCCACTAAAAGATTGTAAAGTTCTTCTTTTTTCTGATCACGTTTCAGACTATCAGATGATGAGAATTCAACAATTTCAGATTCTCTTAATGAGGCTATTTTATCTATTATCTCTACACTAAATTCGTTGCCTACCCATTTCTGTAATAAACTCTCAAGGTAAGGCAAAGCATTAGTTGAATATGCGTTTTGAAATACAGTAAGATAATCAAGCTTATCCATTTCTGTAAGTAAAACAGAATGCATCAACCCCCTATCTGTCAACGATTCAATAAGTTTGCGGTATGTTTCAAGTGTCCAAAGGTTATACTCTTTTGGCTGAGGGTTAAAATTGATTTTTGTAAACACTTCGGATAAGGTAAACAGTGAATCAGTTGAGATACCTTTCTTTGCAAGAGTGCGACTTAAATCTTCATCCGTTTCAAACTGCCTAAAAAAATCAATTGCTCTTCGCGCAAGAAAATCATACATTGATGGGAAGAAGCGACGAGAATCTTTCCCAAATTCAACAATATCTGTGTATGTCTCTACCTTAACATCAGTAAGTTCATCTTTAAGTGAAGCATTCAGATGCTCAATAGCTTTGTCGTAAAAATTGTTTTTCGTCCACTCTTTCATATCAGAAGGGACAAAGTCACCCAGCTCGGTACGTTGATTTATAGCCCACTTATCTTTCTGATAATACTGAAGATACAGTTCACCCAACATTGAGTGCAGCACTGACTGCTCAACCACATCTATGCTCAATTCGATCATTTCATTAAGATTGCCGAATATTAATGTATCACTCTGATTATCCCGAACTAGATTGTACTTTCCTTCATGAATTAAGGCTTTAATAACTTGTGGACTGTTTTTATCCTCTATTGCTTTTCTTAGAATTAAATCCACATGCTCTAAAGCCGATTTAGGTAGCGATTTATTCTCAAAATAAGCAACTTTTGCCCATTCTTTTTCGTAGTTTTTTGAGTTCATTTCCTGTCTGTTCTGTGATAAAACTCCTGTAACAAACAGCGACAGGAGAAATACTAAGTATATTTTCTTCATATTAAACAGTTATATTTCATTCATAAGTGGACTCCAAACACTTGTGAAATGTTTAAAGTGATGATCGTTTTATATAACAATTTAACAATTCATGAAACATTTTGTTTTGCGAGTTTCATAACTACACCTATTCTCTTAGATCTAGAGCATAAAAATTAGTCTGCGTATCTTTTAAAGCCATATTTACTATACCATCTACAGCCTTTTCATTACCTATTGGATAGTAGTTGACTGATCTGGCAACACTCGAAATAGCAGGATAATAAAGATTATCGTACCTTAAACCAACCCTTCTTGCAACACAATAGTCTCAAAGAAGACAAGGATATCGCTAACAAGTCTTTTTGGCAATTTAGCAGCAAGAAAATTTTGTAAAATATCCTCATCTGACCTATAGCTCAAAGCTATTGGATAAAGATTGTTTGACTCCATAAACTCATCAAATATATCAGTACACAGCACAACTGTTTTAGGTATTGTTACCGGGAAATTCTGATAATTGTTTGCTCTAAGTGATTCACCATGTAACCGATGAAGGCTAGACCTCTACCCTTTCCGCCTAATGAACCTTCACCAATACGGGCAAATTTTTAGTATCGGATGAATCTGTCCTTTTCAAATATAGTTATAACACCAATATTTTTGATTCTCTCAGCCACCGTAAACATTACACGAGAATAGAAAAATCTTGAGAAATGATTATACAAAAGGTGATAATATTTTTCAACAAAAAACAAGATTATAAAGTTGAAATAATTACCTATGTAATTGGGAAAATTCTATTAATTATAAAAGTTGATTATCTATAATAACAGAACTCACCTTAGTTATTTAATATACTGTTTAATTAAATTTAACCTTAAAGAGTTTTTTTTTCTAAAAAAACTAAGTTTCTTTGAAAAATTAAAGTTACATAAATAAGACAGTAGATAATTAGAGAAGCAATTATCTACTGTCTTCAAAAACATATTACTTAAAAATAACCTCTTATGAAAAAATAAATAAATAAAAAATTATTTTGCATACTACTAATTTATGAAAACTCACGTAAAGAATCATATTTCTATAGCATTTCTTTAATTAAAACAAATAATCAAATAACAGTTAATTAATGATGAAAAACAAAAATGAAAAATTATTCAAGAAAATAACTGCAATTCTGTTATTTTCGTTTCTATTCTGCTCTTTGGGCGCTTTCTCTGGAACAGTTGACCAACAACAGAATAAGCACTTAACTGGTACGGTAACTGATGAGTCAGGCTTACCTATAATTGGAGCAAACATAATTGAAACTGGAACTACAAATGGAGCTATAACAGATATAGACGGCCATTTCAGTATTGATGTAGCATCCAATGCCACTCTAAGGATAACTTATATCGGATATCTTGAACAAACTGTAAACACTACAGGCTTAACAAAAGTCGATATCGTACTGATTGAAGCTACAAAATCACTAGAAGAAGTGGTAGTGGTTGGGTATGGAGTACAAAAGAAAGTGAATCTGTCCGGAGCTGTAGAACAGATTACCAGTGAAGTATTCGATAACAGGCCAATGCCGAACGTCACACAAGGGTTACAAGGAGTTATTCCTAACCTTAATATATCACTTGCCGACGGTAAGCCTGACCGAAGTGCCTCCTATCAAGTACGTGGAGTTTCTTCCATCGGACAGGGTGGTAGTGCATTAGTTCTTATTGATGGAGTAGAAGGCGATCCTACCATGCTAAATCCCAATGATATTGCAAGCGTTTCTGTTTTGAAGGATGCTGCTTCTGCTGCCATATATGGCGCCCGCGGAACATTTGGCGTGGTACTAATTACTACCAAAGCTCCCAGTAAAGAAAAAACATCGGTAACCTATAACGCCAACTTTATGTTGAAATCACCCATCACTGTTCCCGATATGGTAACCGACTCATATACTTATGCCAATATGTTTGTGGAGGCTTATTCATCGTTCTATGATTACGCACGGTCTCCCTCTACTTTCCACAAATCGGTGCCATATTCACAGGCTTGGCATGACGAAATGGCAAATAGAAGACCCGGATCAGGTAAGCCTGAAGTGGAAGTAGATGACAAGGGCAAATATCTCTATTACGCCAATACCGATTGGTACGATCTATTGTACAATGATCGAATATACGGAACAGATCATAACGTTTCTATTCAGGGAGGTACGGAAAAAGCTGATTTTCTTGTTTCAGGTCGCTTCTACCAACAGGATGGTGTTTTTAATTATAATAGCGATGATTATTCCACATACAATATCCGCTCCAAAGGATCGGCCAAGATATTCGATTGGCTAAAGGTTGAAAATAATATGTCGTTCTCTGAAAAGAGCTACTTCAACCCCCTTACAGTGGCAGATGGTAACGTATGGTATGGTTTGGAAGGTGAAGCAGAACCAATGAGCCCGATGTTTAATCCCGACGGAACTCTAACCATGGCTGCCGCTTATAGCGTGGGAGATTTTTGGTATGGCAAGAGTGGTAAGAACTCCAAAAAAAAGGAATTTAGCAATACAAGCTCTTTTCTGGCATCTTTCCTGAATAACTCGTTGCGAATCATTGGCGACGTAACCTTTCGCAACACAGATAATAGGGAGACCACTCGCCGTGTACCAGTACCCTACAGCCCCCAAGTAGGAGTGACCGCTTATTTAGGCTCTTCCACCAATGATTATAGCGTATACAATTCATCCACCAATTATATTGTTACCAACGTTTACGGTGAATATGAAAAGACCTTTAATAACTCACACTATTTCAAAGGTATGCTGGGTAGCAATTATGAACAATCAGTTTATAATAACATACTCACCAGAAGGAATGGGCTAATATTTGAAGACGCCGAGAATATAAATATGGCAAACGGAGAAGGTATTACTATCACCAGCAACTATGAGAAATGGCGTATTGCAGGCGGTTTTTTCAGATTTAACTATGGATTTAAGGATAGATACCTGTTGGAAGTGAACGGCCGACTGGATGGGTCAACAAAATTCCCAATAGACAAGCAATGGGGCTTCTTCCCTTCTATTTCAGGAGCATGGCGTGTTTCTGAAGAACCATTCTGGAATGTGAACAGTAACGCAATTTCCGACCTAAAAATACGTATGTCTTATGGATCACTTGGGAATGGAAATATTTCTTCATACGCTTATCGTGAACTATTCAGTATAAGCCAGATGGGACGACTGATAAACGGCACATTAAACCAGAAAACCTCTGTACCGGGTGTCATCCCCGATGGATTAACATGGGAAACTGCCACAACATCCAATATTGGAATTGACATGGGACTTCTGCAAGGAAAAATGCGTTTTACAGGAGATGCCTATATACGTAAAACCACAGATATGTTTACCGTAGGAATCGACCTGCCAGCTGTTTTTGGAGCAACTGCCCCCAAAGGCAACTATGCAGACATGACTACCAAAGGTTGGGAATTAAGTTTAAGCTGGCAAGATAAATTCAATGTGGCCAACAAACCTTTACGTTATAATATACGAGTAACATTAGCCGATTATATCTCTAAACTAGACAAATACAATAATCCCGAAAAAGACCTTGGCGGTTACTACGACGCAAGAGTCAATTATTATGAAGGAATGACCCTTGGAGAAATATGGGGTTATGTCACAGAAGGGTTCTTTACTTCAGAAGAAGATGTAAAGAATCATGCCTCTCAACGTCTCTATTTTGCTTCTAATTCGGGAACATGGCTACCCGGCGATATTAAATTTAAGGATTTGAATAACGACGGAGTCATCGATTACGGTACAAACAAAGTAGGGGACCCGGGCGACAGAAAAGTGATTGGTAACTCTACACCTCGCTTTACACACAGCATTAATTTAGGAGCCGAATGGAATGGAATTTTCTTGTCTGCATTTTTCCAAGGAGTAGGGAAACAAGATTGGTGGCCGGGGACTGATAATGCATTGTTCTGGGGACAATACAACCGTCCATACAACAATATCCCCTCATCCATGATCGGTAATATATGGTCAGAAGATAATCCAGATGCCTATTTCCCAAGATATCGTGGTTATGTAGCACTACAAAGCACCCGCGAGTTATCAGTAGTACAAACCCGTTATTTACAAAATGTGGCTTATATACGATTAAAGAACTTGCAATTAGGTTATAATTTCCCAAAGAAAGTAATTCAACCGATCAAGATGGACGCTGCTCGTATATATCTTACGGCTGAAAACCCCTGGACTTGGTCACCACTTTATAAGCACACCAAGAATTTTGATGTAGGAAATATTTATGGTCAAGACAGTGAAGCCCAAAGCGCTGCTAGTAGTGGAGGCACCAATTCAATTATCGGTAACGGAGGACAGACTTATAACTATCCGATATTGAAAAGTGTAAGTTTAGGTTTGTCTATAACATTCTAAACGACTTTTTAACGAACTCCTTATTGATAAAAATAATAATAAATTATACAATCATATGAAAAAAATAATATCCTTTATATTAGCGCTTTCATTCCTTTACGCATGTAATATGGAAGAGCTTCCCCAAGCTAAAGTGTCTAAGAAGCCTGTTTTTGGCAGTGAGACGGGGTTAGAAATGTACACGAACTCTTTTTATGAAACATTTCCTAATGCAACTACCATCTATTCAAATTCCTATTACATTGCACTGAATCAGGTGGTCAAATATTTCACAGAAAACGGATTCAATGCTGAAGAAAGCAGTGGTTGGGGCTGGGGAACACTCAGAAATATTAACTACTTTATTGTCAACTGTACCGATGAGGCCGTTCCATTGGAAACCCGTAATAACTATATTGGTATTGCCAGATTCTTTAGAGCTTATTTCTATTTTGACATGATGAAACGATTCGGAGACCTTCCATGGATCGATCATCCACTTGATGTGAGTGACCCGCTAATCTATGCAGGTCGCGATAGCCGTACAATGATTGTTGACAAAATCAAAGAAGATCTCGATTTCGCAATTGAGAATATTAAAACCAAACGCGACCCATCTTGTTCAACCATCACCTCAACTGTAGCTTCCGCACTAAAATCCCGTGTGTGTCTTTGGGAAGGAACCTTCCGCAAATATAACACTGAAGCAGGATTACAATCCAGTGCAAATCAATGGCTTCAAGAAGCAGTAAGTGCAGCTCAAAATGTGATGAATGCCGGATATTCGATATATACCGATGCGGGAGAAGAAAATTCATATCGCAAATTGTTTATCAGCAAAACTCCGATTTCAGATGAAGTACTCTATGCAGTGACCTTTAATGGATCCTTAGGAGTTATCCATTCCGGAAACCGTAGATGGACTTCGGTAACATTGGGATCTTGTCCATCACTAACACGTTCATTCGTCCATACATACCTCATGAAAGACGGGACACCTTTTACAGATCAAGCTGACTATGCTTCCATGCCATTCCCGGAAGAGTGCAAGAATAGAGACACACGCCTATCACAAACCGTAATGACGCCTGGATTCACCCGTATATCAGGAGGAAAGACAGTAGAGACTCCTCCCAATTATGCGTATGCCATCACGGGATACCATACCTGTAAATTTACATTAGACGACACACAGTATGACAATGTAGATATTTGTGACAACAACGTGATAGTATTCCGTTATGCAGAAGTCCTACTTAATTATGCCGAAGCAAAAGCAGAATTAGGTACATTAACGGATGATGACTGGAGTAAAACAATCGGTACACTTCGTGCACGTGCAGGAATTACCGGCGGATTAAATCAAAAACCAACACAAGTTGACAAATACCTCCAGGAACGCTTCTTCCCAAACATCAGCAATCCTGAAATTCTGGAAATCCGTCGTGAACGTGCTATCGAACTTTCTTTCGAAGGATTTTCATGGCCAGATATCTGCCGATGGAGAGTAGGAGAGCTAGTTACCAACGTATGGGATGGAATTTACGTTCCTGAGCTTGATGTACCCTATGACATGAATGGTGATGGTATACTGGATGTTTGTTTCACAAAAAATCTAAATCCAGATAAAGTACCGGGTGTATACTATCTCTATGTAGGTGAAAAATTAGCAAACGGCGCAACCAGTAATTCCCAACTAGGTAGTGACGGACACACATTAGTATTTATGAAAGATCAGAAACGTACCTGGAACGATAAATTATATTTCTATCCTATTCCGGCCGTTGATGTAGTCAAAAATCCAAATCTCGGTCAAAATCCGGGATGGTAAACAACTATTACACTTTGCCTTTTACAGATGATGGATTCCGTCATCTGTAAAAGGCAAAGTTCATTTATTACTAATATCTAATTTTCTAAAGTTCCAAAAAAACAATTATCTTTGTTCTACTTAAAATATATATGCATCCAGTCGCCAGAAGCATATTACAAGAATTTTCAAAGATAAAACAATAATGAAGAAATCGGTACTATTGGTCTTTTTCTCAATACTGATAATAGGATTAGGTATATTATTCATTATCCTAACATCAGGAAGCGATATTGAAAAAAACGAAACGGAAAGGCCATCAGTACTCTCAATGACTGCCTCGGTAACCATCCCCGAAAGCATGAAGTTCGCAGAGGAACAAATCACTTTCGACCGCTACGACAAGCGTGAGCGAATGGATCGAGAGCTGAACAGTTTCACCTATTTCCACTCTACAACAATGTTGCTCATTAAGAGAGCAAACCGCATTTTCCCAATTATTGAACCAATACTTAAAAGAGAAGGCGTTCCTGATGATATAAAATATCTTGCAGTAATAGAAAGCAATCTCGACCCCAGGGCGTTCTCTCCCGCACGAGCAGCAGGACTTTGGCAATTCCTCCAAAGTACAGCCAAAGAATACGGCCTTGAAACAAGGAACGATGTAGATGAACGATATCACATAGAAAAATCCACAGTCGCCGCCTGCAGTTATTTAAAAGATTCCTACCGCAGATACGGATCATGGAGTGCAGCCTCACTCTCATACAACAGTGGGCAGGCCAAAATTACAACTGAGCTGAGAAACCAGAAAGCAGAAGATGCTCTCGACCTTTGGCTTGTAGAGGAAACTACCCGTTATTATTACCGCATGCTAGCTATTAAACAAATCTTTGAAAATCCACAGCAATACGGTTTTATAATAAAACCCGAGCATCTATATAAACCAATGCAGTTCAAGGAAGTACAGGTATCCACTTCTCTCCCCGACTTGGCAGCTTTTGCCAAACAGCACAACATCACCTATGCCCAGTTGAAAGATTTCAACTCATGGTTACGCAATACCAGTTTAAGCAATCCATCGGGAAAGAGTTATACCATACTTATTCCTACACAAGAAGATCTTTATTACAAGAAAAGAGAAATCCCCAAGGTGCATAACAAAGCATGGGTAATTCAGTAAACATTTCTGATTCTATTGCGTTTACTAACATTATGACATCCAAAACTGAACAAATAAATGTATACGGCGCACGTGTACACAATCTTAAAAATATTGATGTAACAATCCCCCGCGATTCACTCACCGTAGTTACCGGTTTGAGTGGAAGCGGAAAATCCTCTCTTGCTTTCGATACAATTTTTGCCGAAGGTCAGCGTCGCTATATCGAAACATTCACAGCCTACGCACGTGGATTTTTAGGAAAACTCGAACGCCCCGATGTTGATAAAATAACCGGTCTGAGTCCTGTTATTTCTATAGAACAAAAAACCACAAATAAAAATCCGAGATCTACGGTAGGCACTACAACAGAAGTATACGACTTTCTCCGCCTGCTTTTCGCTCGTGCAGGAGAAGCTTATTCATACATCACGGGCGAGAAGATGGTAAAATACACCGACGAGCAGATTCTTGAACTAATTCTTGAAAAATATATCAGTAAAAAGATATACATTCTGGCACCTGTAGTGAGAAACAGAAAAGGACATTACAAAGAACTTTTTGAGCAGATTCGTAAAAAAGGATACCTCAACGTGAGAGTAGATGGTGAAATCAAGGAAATAATTTCCGGAATGAAAGTCGACCGCTACAAAAATCACAATATCGAAATACTAATCGACAAACTAATTGTTTCAAACAAATTTGCCGATAAGCTCAAATCTAGCGTAAGAACGGCAATGAAGCAAGGCAACGGTTTAATTATGATACAAGATGTGGAGGCAGATGAAGTACGCCATTACAGTCGCAGTTTAATGTGCCCCACAACAGGATTATCATATAGTGAGCCTGCTCCACACAATTTTTCGTTCAACTCACCTCAGGGAGCCTGTCCACGTTGCAAAGGCATAGGTAATATAGATCAAGTAGATATTGAAAAGATTATACCAAATCCTGAGCTAAGTATAGCGGCAGGAGGTATAGCACCACTCGGTAAGGAAAAGAGCAATATGCTTTTCTGGCAAATTACAGCAATATGCGAAAAGTATGGAGTAACCCTAAAAACACCTATTAAGAAAATCCCTGAAGAAGCGATTGATGAGATACTTTACGGAACAAACGAACGACTGAAAATTAAAAACGAGTCGTTAGGAAACTCCAACTATATGGTTTCATATGAAGGAGTTACCAAATACATCGAAATGCAGCAAGATGACGATGCATCGGCCACAGCACAGAAGTGGGCGGGACAATATATCACAACTTTTGTTTGCCCTGAGTGTAACGGACAGCGTCTTAACAAGGAAGCTCTTCACTTTAAAATCAACGGAAAAAACATAGCTGAGCTAGCTGATATGGATATACAGAATCTATATAACTGGTTTTTAGAATCTGAAACAGAAGTGACAGAAAAGCAACGACTGATCGCCACAGAAATCAAAAAAGAGATACTCTCTCGTTTGCAGTTTCTTTTAGATGTAGGACTTGGATACCTCTCTCTTTCACGCTCATCAGCCTCACTATCAGGTGGAGAAAGTCAGCGCATACGTCTAGCCACACAAATTGGTTCTCAGCTCGTTAATGTACTTTATATTCTAGATGAACCAAGCATAGGTTTACATCAACGAGACAACCATCGACTAATTGAATCTCTAAAAAAACTACGTGACACTGGCAATTCAGTGGTAGTTGTTGAGCATGACAAAGATATGATGCTAGCATCGGATTATATAGTTGACATGGGTCCCTTTGCAGGTCGCAAAGGCGGAGAAGTGGTCTTTGAAGGCATACCTGAAGACATGCTAAAAAAGAACACATTAACATCCAACTACCTAAACGGAAAATTAGAAATCGCTATTCCCGAAAAACGAAGACAAGGAAACGGCAAATATCTCATAATAGAAGGCGCATCGGGAAATAATCTCAAAAATATTTCAGTAGCTCTGCCTCTGGGTACTTTTACCTGTGTTACAGGTGTATCTGGAAGTGGTAAATCTACACTTATCAATGATACACTACAACCCATCCTTAGTCAGAGATTCTATCGCTCACTCAAAGATCCACTTTCTTATAAATCTGTTACAGGTATTGAACATTTAGATAAAGTTATCAGCGTGGATCAATCACCAATTGGGCGCACTCCTCGCTCAAACCCTGCAACCTACACAGGAGTGTTTTCAGATATACGAAACCTGTTTGCCGGAATGCCTGAAGCTAAAATCAGAGGCTATAAACCGGGTAGATTTTCATTTAATATAAAAGGCGGACGATGCGAAAAATGCAAAGGCAATGGTCACAAGACAATCGAAATGAACTTCCTGCCTGATGTGATGGTGCCATGTGAAACATGCCACGGCAAACGATACAACCGCGAAACACTGGAAGTAAGATTTAAAGGAAAATCTATTGCAGATGTATTAGATATGACAATAAATGTTGCAGTTGATTTTTTCGAAAATATACCTTCAATACTTAATAAGATTAAGGTTTTACAAGAAGTGGGACTTGGATACATAAAGCTTGGACAATCTTCAACTACCCTCTCAGGAGGTGAAAGTCAGCGCGTTAAACTAGCCACGGAACTCGCACGTCCCGGTACAGGCAATACAATGTATGTGCTTGACGAACCAACCACCGGATTACATTTTGAAGATATCAGAGTGCTTTTAAGTGTACTTAATAAATTGGTTGAAAAGGGTAATACAGTAATAGTAATTGAGCATAACCTAGATATTATAAAATGTGCTGATTACATAATTGACCTTGGACCCGAAGGTGGTGAAAAAGGAGGTTACATACTAGCCACAGGAACTCCGGAAGAGATTATTAAGAACAAAGACAGCTACACAGCAACATATCTTAAAGAGGCATTGTTGTAGTAAAAAATGAATATAGTAACGTTAAAAAATAAGATAAATGTGAACTTTTAGACAAACACTTTGTTTAGTGTTTGAAATCATCTGTTATCAAGAACAATTTTAAATTAAGATAAATATAAAAAAATGGCAAATATTACATTTAAAGGTAATCCTGTAGAAACAATCGGTGAACTGCCCACAAAAGGCACTATGGCTCCCGACTTTAATTTGGTAGACACCTCGCTTAATGAAGTAAAACTTTCAGATTATATAGGAAAAAATGTTGTACTTAACATATTTCCAAGTTTGGATACCGGTGTTTGTGCCGCATCAGTACGTAATTTCAATAAAGAAGCAGCTTCTCTCAATAATACAGTAGTACTTGGAATATCTGCCGACCTTCCATTTGCAGCAGGAAGATTCTGCTCAGCTGAAGGCATAAAAAATGTAATTACTCTTTCCAATTTCCGCGATGATGCATTCAGTAAGGATTATGGTCTTCTAATGACCAGCGGTCCACTGAAAGGACTACTCGCCAGAGCAGTTGTAGTAATCAATCCGGAAGGTAAAGTAGTATATACGGAACTGGTTCCTGAGATTGCACAAGAACCGGATTATCATTCTGCAATCAACTCGATAGTGTAGTTTGTTTCATGAAGATTGTGTTAACAAGAAAGGTCTGCGAAGTGATTCGCGGACCTTTCGTCTTAAATAACCTTCCCCCTTTAGTAAACAATAGGTTAATAAATATTGTTGAATTAGCATAAAGCCAATTTAAAATTTAAAAATATGAGAAAAGCAATTGGAATTTTATTAATTATTGGAGCTTTAATCCTGGGATACTTTGGCATAAACGACTTAAAAGATAGCTCAGCCTCAATTGAAGTTCTGGGAATTGAGATCGGTGCTAAAGACACAAGTGCTAAAGAAATGGCCTACGTTAAAATAGGTCTCGGCGTTATAGCTTTAGTTGCAGGCGTTTATCTTGTTGGGAAAAAAGAAAAGTAACGTGAATTGAAGAAGTAATACTTTTAATCTAAGTTTCTTTTTCTTAAATTTGCATATTCATTTACAGATAACACCCTCACTCTATATATGGCAAAAAGCAAAAGGAAAAGAACTTCCCTATCTAAAAAAAAACGCAACGCTTGGCTTGACATGTTCAAAAACGAGCGTACACAATTTATTCTGGGAGTGGTAGTGGCATTTACCGGAATCTTTATGCTTCTGGCAATTATATCTTTCTTTTTCACCGGAGCTATCGATCAAAGCAAGGTACTCAATGTATCATTCTGGCAACTCATCCGTTCATCTACACTTGAAGTAGACAACTGGACAGGTGCGGGGGGAGCTTATATTGCCGAGAGACTAGTGAATGATTGGTTCGGAATTTTCTCAGCACTTATTCCAATATTTTTAATATATATAGGTCTGCGGTTAATGCGGGTATCCAACTTTCCCTTCTTTAAAACACTGTTTATAACTGCATTTGGACTAATTTGTGGTTCCATAACCAGTGCATTCATTCTTGATAAAATCTTCCCACATTCTCATGTTAAATGGGGAGGTGCTCACGGTGCCCAGATAGAACAGTTCTTGGAGACCAGTATTGGCTGGCCCGGTATTATACTTCTCATAATATTATTTATTGTGATCATTATTGTGACTATCAGAAGGAGCAATATGTACAAGATTCAGCAGACGCTGGTTGATAATAAACCGGGATTTATAAAATATGACGAGTCGGACGAACCAACAGCAACCAATGTTTCTGAAATACCAGTAAAAAAGAAAAAACCAAATATTATAAAGCGACTATTTAAGACAGTCAAGAAAAAGCTTTCTACAAACAATGATTCTGGTATACTCGAGAAAACTGAAGCTACTACAGATACACCTGTTGATGATGTAAAAGATAATCATAAATCAAAAGAATCATTAACCTCAACAGTGAAAATAGAAACCAATGATGATTTTGAGATTATTGTTCCAAAAGATGAAGAAACAGACACAGTTCTGCAGGATGATGAAAACAGAAAAAACAAGCATCTGTCTGATATCTTAAATAAGGGAAAACAGGAAGCTTACGATCCAAGAAAAGATCTCTCAATGTTTAAGTCACCCACACTCGATCTGCTCAAAATTTACCATACCGGCAACCGAGAAATAAATATGGCTGAGCAGAATGAGAATAAAGATAAAATCATATCTACCCTCAGGAACTATGGCATTGAGATAATATCCATTAAAGCAACGGTGGGACCAACAATCACACTCTATGAGATTGTACCACAGGCAGGTGTAAGAATCTCCAAAATCAGAAACTTAGAAGATGATATAGCTCTAAGCTTATCAGCTTTAGGAATACGTATCATTGCCCCCATGCCGGGCAAGGGAACTGTTGGTATTGAAGTACCAAACAAAGATCCGCAGATTGTGTCGATGCATTCGGTATTATCTTCTAAGCGTTACCAAGAGTGCAATTACGAACTACCTGTTGCATTAGGAAAAACCATTACTAACGAGGTGTTTATTTTTGATCTCACTAAAATGCCTCACTTACTTGTGGCGGGAGCCACCGGTCAGGGTAAATCAGTGGGACTCAACGCTATAATCACCTCTCTACTCTACAAAATGCACCCTGCAGAGATGAAAATGGTTCTTATAGACCCTAAGATGGTTGAGTTTAATATATACTCTATTATTGAGAACCATTATCTTGCTAAACTACCTGATGAAGAAAAACCTATTATTACGGATGTTTCAAAAGTAACGCAAACGCTGAATTCGCTCACAAAAGAGATGGACGATCGATATGAGTTACTCATGAAAGCACATGTTCGTGCTATCAAGGAGTATAATGAAAAATTCATAAACAGAAGATTAAACCCTAATAATGGGCACAGATTTCTGCCATATATAGTTGTTGTGATAGATGAGTTTGGCGACTTGATAATGACAGCCGGCAAAGAAATTGAAATGCCTATAGCACGTATTGCTCAAAAAGCTCGTGCAGTTGGAATACATATGGTTATTGCCACTCAAAGACCTACCACAAACATTATCACAGGTACAATCAAGGCAAACTTTCCAGCAAGAATAGCCTTCCGCGTTACATCGCAAATCGACTCCCGCACTATCCTCGATATGAGTGGAGCCAATCAGCTTATTGGTCGTGGTGACATGCTTTTTTCACAAGGAAGTCAGCTCACTCGTATTCAATGTGCATTTGTTGATACACCGGAACTTGACGAGATAACTAAGTATATCGGTAAACAACAAGGTTATGATTCGGCTTACCCGCTACCTGAAGTGATAGCGGAAGCAGAAGCAGTACCCGGCGCAGTAGATCTCAACGATAGAGACGTACTCTTTGAAGAAGCAGCACGACTGATAGTGGTTCATCAGCAAGGCTCAACATCACTCATTCAGCGTAAATTTTCAATTGGATACAACAGAGCAGGTAGATTAATGGATCAACTCGAAGCTGCCGGTATTGTTGGTGGCGCACAGGGAAGTAAACCACGCGAAGTATTTATTCAGGATGAGTATTCTCTGGAAAAGCTTCTCGACTCACTGAATTAAAACACTCAATAATCAAACAATCCCACTATTTATATTCAGTTTATCAAGAATAGTCCTTTAAAATAACTGAGATTTTAAACCACTAATTAGTTCTCTTGTCAACACTACATATAGAATAATGTACACAATGAAAAAAGCAGTATCAATAATCTTAGTTTTATCTCTTGCACTAACTGCAATTGCGCAGGACTCAGCGCAATCTAGGGGAATTCTTGATAAAACTCACTCAGACTATATGTCATCAGACGGCATTAAATTATCATTCACCTCTACTATAGGCGAGATAGGATCAAAAGAATTAGATACACAAAAAGGAGAAGCGTTTATAAAAGGAAATAAGTTTCGACTTGAAATGAATGAGATGGATATCTGGTTTGATGGGACCACACAATGGGTTCTACTCAAAAATGTTAAAGAAGTAAACATCAGCGATCCCACCGAAAGCGAACTAACAACCGTTAGTCCACTTGCACTACTTGGAATCTACAAAGAGGGGTACTCTTTGAAAGCAGCAGTATCTAAAACAGTGAACAACCGAAATGTATATCAAATTGACATGACCCCCATAACTACCAACAACGATATAAAATCAATTTCAGTCGCAATTGACAAGTTAAACAACCAACTAGTTCAAGTCATTCTTACCACAAGCAACAATATCCTAACAAAAATAGACATCACTGATTATAATGATAATTTTAAGTTCAACGACAGTGAGTTTATTTTCAATAAAAACAATCATCCGGGCGTTGAAATTATAGATCTTAGGTAAATAAATATATCTTATAGTTTCGATTTAATTTGAATAGATTAATACTATATCTGTTTCAAATATAGCGGAATAGGAGTATCTTTGAGATAAAATAAACAAATAAAGACAAACAAATAATATGAATGACAAAGTTCGCGTACTGATTATTGGATCAGGACCAGCAGGCTATACTGCTGCCATATACGCAGCACGGGCTAACCTGAACCCTGTACTTTACGAAGGCTTGGAACCCGGTGGACAATTAACCACTACCACAGAGGTCGAAAACTTTCCCGGCTACCCTAACGGCGTGACCGGTACCGAGATGATGGAAGATTTCAAGAAGCAAGCTCAAAGATATGGCACCAAAGTATTAGACGGAAGAGCAACTGCAGTTGACTTTACCACTCGCCCCCTAAAGGTAACAATTGATAACGAAAAGATTATAGAAGCCGACACGGTAATTATCTCCACAGGTGCCACTGCTAAATACTTAGGTCTCGAAGACGAAACCAAATATGCTGGACAAGGCGTTTCGGCATGTGCAACTTGCGACGGATTCTTCTACAGAAAAAAGACAGTTGCAGTTGTTGGTGGAGGGGATACTGCTTGCGAAGAAGCTACATACCTTTCAGGACTTGCCGACAAAGTTTACATGATTGTTCGTAAACCTTTTTTGCGTGCATCACAGATCATGCAAGACAGAGTAATGAATAATCCCAAAATCGAAATTTTGTTCGAACATAATGCTATAGGTCTTTTTGGTGATAATGGAGTTGAAGGAGCTCATCTTGTAAAACGAATGGGTGAAGCAGATGAAGAAAAAGTGGATATCAAGATAGACGGATTTTTCTTAGCTATCGGTCACAAACCTAACACCGATATTTTTAAGAATGTTATTGAACTCGACGACGTAGGATATATTATTACCGAGCAACCTTCCACAAAAACTAATGTAGAAGGAGTTTTTGCTTGCGGCGATGTAGCTGATCCAATATACCGCCAAGCCGTTACTGCAGCAGGTACAGGCTGTCGTGCAGCAATAGATGCCGAGCGTTATATAATTGAAAAAGGATTATAATACTCACTTTTTGAGAAAACCATATATTGATGATGCCTCTGACAAAAAAGTCAGAGGCATTTTTTGTTATTTCGTAAATATAATCTTACTATTCATTTAACATGATATATTAAATTGGATAAGATTTAAGTATAATTGGACTAAAGATAATCTATAGATTACTTATAGATTACTTATA
>CAZAFR010000013.1:34208-53904 GCA_964484665.1 uncultured Proteiniphilum sp.
TATAGATTACTTATAGATTACTTATATATACATAAGCTATCTATAAGCAATCTTTGGCTGATATAGTGTCTAAAATCACTGAAAAGCTTTTAATCAGATAAGAAACAATAGTAACTAAAAAAAGAGTTTTAACAACCAATATTTTAATGAGGTGAAAAATATCATTACTTTTGTTGTTGTAACATAATAATACAAGCCACTTTCATGAAAAAATGTCTTTTACTATCGATTTTACTATTCTCTTTCTTGATACTTCATGCACAGCAATTTGATGGAGTTTATAAAAACGAGAATGATTCTATCAATTTTATAGGAGACAAAATATCTTTCCGGATAACAGGGTTTGCAGGATTATCAACTGTGCAGGTAGGTGAGGGAAATTACGAAATTATTGGAGATTTTATGCTTGTAAATACCACAGACTATCCGGGACCAAAAACCACACATAGTGCACAAGCAGCTTTATCCCAAGATACCTGTTGTGTTAGAGTTATGGATTTAAATAATTTTCCTGTGCAGGGTATTCTGATAGAGTATAAAAACAGCTCTGATAAAATTATCGGCGCCAAAGTAACAGGAACGGATGGCAGAATTATTATTACTGAATATGATAAAATCAACAAACTGACTGCCTCTGCTATGGGATACAATCCTATCACATTTGATTTTAATTCTAACAATGATTATATTATAACAATTGCCGAAAATGATATTATTGAAAACAAGACTGCTGCTTTCAAATTTAATAAAATAGATGATGAAACCTTCTCTCTGATATTACTTTCAGATAATCTGAATAACAATAAGGATTTGGAAAAAGAACTCGCTAAACTGATCAAAAGAGCACGAAAAACAAATTTAATTGAGAAAAGGTTTACTAAGGAGCTTCCTGTTTTTACAAGATAATATTCTTAATAATTAAGACAACTTCTGTTTCACAATAGCTGAAATGGTGCCACCATCAGCTTTTCCGGATAATTTTTTAGTAGCTATACCCATTACTCTTCCCATATCTTTCATTGTGGTGGCGTTGGTATCGGTGATGATTCTCATAATCTCGACTTCAATCTCTTTCTTTGTGAGCTGTTTTGGCAGAAACTCCTGAATAACCTGCATTTGCTCAATCTCTGTTTCAGCCAAATCTGCTCTACCCTGCTCATTATAAATCTCTGCACTCTCTTTACGCTGCTTTACCATTTTTTGAAGAATTACAATTGCCCTGTCATCGGTAAATTCTTCGTCAGCACCCTTTGCAGTCTTAGCTTCAATAAACTCTTTCTTTACTCCTCTTAAAGCATCTAAGCGAACTCTATTTTTGGCCAACATTGCTTTTTTTATCTCATCTGTGATTGTATCAAATAGTGTCATAATTTTTATTTTTAAATATTAATCAAATAACGTAGCCGACTGCTGAAGTTTATCTGTAAAATACGTACGCGGATTAAACGTACGTTCGCGTTTGAATACAGGATTTTTCTCCAGAGCTTCCAGAATCTTATCATCATCAAGCTCTTCTAAAGTAAGAACAAACGGTTCCTGCCTATAATTGTTAGCAGCCAGAGATTCAAGTCCCGCTTTACCGTAATACTTTTCTATAAGTTCCTTATCTTTAATTTCGCGTTTACGCTCCTCGTCCTCCTTAATCTTGCGCTGCAATTCATCAGCTTTAGTCTCTTCAATCTTAATCTCCTCAATACCCGGAACATTATTAATTGTGAATCCGGTTGCTAGAAGAGTTACTTTAACCTCCTTATCTAGTGATTCATCAATTGCTGCTCCCCATATAACTTCGATCTCATTACTAAATTTCGACATGAAATCGTGGAGAGCGTTCATCTCTTCCATCATTAGTGGATTTTCCTCACCAAAAGAGAGATTTATCAATATTTTCTTGGAACTAAAAACATCGTTATTATTAAGCAGAGGAGAATGCAAAGCATCTTTGATTGCCTCATTGACACGATCATTTCCCATACCCCTTCCACTACTCATTATAGCCACACCACCATCTTTAAGAGTAGTGTTTACATCAGCAAAGTCGAGATTTACATGACCATGAACTGTAATTATTTCAGCTATACTTTTTGCCGCGGTAGTTAGTGTATCATCCGCCTTAGCAAAAGCATTAAGTACAGTTAGATCGCTATATATATCTCGCAGTCGTTCATTATTTATTACAAGCAGTGCGTCAACATTTTTGGCAATCTCCTCAACTCCTTTTAGAGCCTGCACAATTTTTTTTGGGCCTTCGAATACAAACGGTATGGTAACAATTCCCACTGTAAGGATACCAAAATCTTTTGCTACACGTGCAATTACGGGAGCTGCACCGGTTCCTGTGCCTCCTCCCATACCAGCAGTGATAAAGACCATTCTGGTACCATCATTAATAAGGTCCTCAATAAGATTAACACTCTCTTGAGCTGCTTTACATGCAATTTCGGGCTTATTACCTGCTCCTAATCCGCCGGTAGTGTTAGCACCTAACTGAACCTTCACCGGTACAGGTGACTCCATAAGAGCCTGATTATCTGTGTTACATAATGCGAAAGAGACATTATGAATTCCCTCTCTAAACATATGATTAACTGCATTTCCGCCACCACCTCCCACGCCAATAACTTTTATAATAGCATCTGTATGGCTCTCTATTTGAAAATCTAATAGCTCATCATTCATTACTACGTACCTTTAAATTATTCATCCTCATCAGAAAACATACTCTCAAACATATTTCCAACTTTTGTGATAAAACCCTGCTTTTGTAATTTTTTAACTTTCTTAGCCTCCTTAACAAACTCTCTTGTTCCTCTTTTTTCTCTTTTTCCTGTTTCAAGAGACGTGTCATCATCTTCATAATCAACATAAACATGCTCTTCCTCAAAATGGCAGCTCTCTTTTCCAAATAACAACATTCCTAATACTTGAGTAAACGAAGGATCATTGATTAAGTCCGGAGCATTATTTATAAATGATTTTTTGGCTGTAGCCTTTCGTACCGGCATTTTGAACTTATGAGAGAGATATTCATTCATATTTTTAAGTTGCGAAGCCCCACCTGTAATTATCATACCTGCACCCAATGCATTTTCAAGACCGGAAAGTTTTATCTGCTCTTTAAGGTTTGCTGAAATTTCATCAAGCCGAAGACCAATCACTCTATTGAGCTCTTTAAGATCCACATCAGGCTTTGAAGAAAATGGTGAAGAAAAGGGCGAATTAAAGAAAGGAGTTTCGTGACCCTCATATGCTTTACCGAATTTTATCTTTAGCTGTTCGGCATCATTTTCTGTAAAATTCAATGCACTTATATCTTTAGTTATATTTTTTCCTCCAAAAGGGATTACAACCATTCTTTTTAGAATACCGTTTTTATATACCGAAAGTGTTGTTGTACCTGCACCAAAATCAACAAATGCGCATCCTAGTTCTTTCTCCTCATCGTTTAAAGCTATTGCAGCAGATGCAAGTGCACCTACAACATAACCTGCAATTGGAAGTTTAGCCTTTTCACTTATACTTTTTTCGATATTAGAAAGTAAATTTGGTCTACCTGTAACTATCCTAAAAGCAGCTTCTATCTGTGTTCCGGCAACACCAACGGGATTAATTTCCGGTTTACCATCAACAAAATACTCCACATCAGCTACCTCATAATTTCTTTTCAGATCAGGAGTAAATTTTACGGCTGACTCATATAATTGTTTGACAACCTCTTCTGAGACCATTCCGCTTGATAAGAGTTGTTTTGTTTCTCTGAGCTCTATGGTGTGCAATGACTGACCATTAAGCGAAACATATACTTTACCAATTTTCTGATCAATGCTGTTTTCAAGCATTGTTATTAATTTTCTGACATTTGCGCCGGTTTCTTCGATATTATAAACCATCCCTCGTCGTATTGAGTTACCCGAATCAATGGTTTTACTTTCGAGTATGGAGAAAATGTTGTTGTCATATCTACGACCAACAACGCCTTTTATTGTATATGTTCCCAGATCTATTACAGCTATAAATTCTGATTGAGTCATACTTTGGTTATGGTTATTTTGTTGTGATAGTCACTATTTTCTGGTGCACACAACTTGGTTATCATATTTTAAATTAATTTCGGAATAACGGTTCCATCCTATTACATTCAGTCCGCCATCTACAAAACGAACGAATTTATTCAATTTTGAAGGATAATCATCAAGATTTCCAATAATTATCCTAAAATCGCCTACACGGGGTATTAATACCACCTCATTATTTTTTTTAACTACTATTTGCTCAACCCAAGCATCCCAATAGTGATTATTTTTCAAAAACATAGCAAAATCATACAAATCATTCTGAGCAAACTCTTCATCAATAACTCCGGTAGCAATTGGCACATAAACTGCAAAACTGGAAGAAACGGGCATTATCTTTCGATCCTTATCTACATAAAAATCGCCTTTAATATCAGAAATAATCCTCAGTATCGGCTCTCTCTGATGAACGGTTGCAACAATAGATGCATTTGAAGTTATAAATACATCAGCAGATTCAATTAGCCTGTTACTAAGTATAGTATCACGTATAGCAAGCGTGTTTATCTCTTTGAAGGGTTTGCCAACAGGATAAAGTTTATATTTCTTTACAAGATCTTCAACTTCTTTACCAGTAACAAACTGAGTTTGAGTGCTATCTTTTACAATAACAACAAATTCTTCACAAACACGATTTTGAGATGATTCCCTGAAATATTTAGCTGAAAATATCAGGTAGCCAATTACTATAAAAGCAATGAATATGACAAGGACTTTCTTCACTATCGCACTATTTTATCTGTACAAAGATAGATTTTGAAGTTCAATTTATTACTAATTTTATAAACATTAAACTTTACTCATGTACTTATCTCTTAATAATTTTTCAATTTTGTTCACCAATTGATCGATATCACCTGCACCGAATGTTACAAGCACTTCTATATGTTTATTTTTCAGCAACTCTATGAGATCATTTTTATTGCATAACTTTTTTTCGACTGATGTTATCTTATCAAAGATTATTTGTGATGTTACTCCTTCAATAGGAGCTTCACGGGCTGGATAAATATCTAATAATATAACATCATCAAGAAGAGACAAACTCTTAGCAAAATCATCTGCAAAATCACGCGTACGTGAGTAAAGGTGAGGCTGAAAAATAGCGGTCACCTTTTTATCCATGAATAGTGATTTAATAGAACTGATTGCAGCAACCAGCTCATTTGGATGATGTGCATAATCGTCGATATAGACAATCTTATCACTTTTAATTCTAAAATCGAAACGTCTTTTTACACCTTCAAATGAGTTCATTGCAGAACGAATCTCATCAACTGTTACTCCGCTTAGCTGAGCAGCAGCAACAGCGGCAACACCATTTTCAATATTTATTCTTACTGGCACTCCAAGTGAAATATCTTTAATATTACCTTTGGGTGACACCATATCAAACACTGTTTCACCGCTACTCACTCTTATGTTTTCGGCATGAAAGTCGCCCTCAGATTCTGAATAACTCCAAACTTTTACCGTCTCATCCACTTTAGGCACAACGGCAACTCCCTTTTTAAGTATCAAATGCCCGCCTGATTTTATTAGTGAGGTAAACTTCTCAAAACTCTCTCTATAAGATTGCTCAGTTCCATATATATCAAGATGATCCGGGTCGACTGAAGTAATTATTGCAATGGATGGTGTAAGCCAATGAAACGAGCGATCGTACTCATCCGCTTCAGCTACTGTAATATTACTTTTATTTGAAAGCAGAAGATTGGTATCATAATTTTTAAGAATACCTCCCAAAAATGCATTGCAGTCAACATGAGACTGACGAAGAAGATGAGCTGTCATACTAGAAACGGTTGTTTTACCGTGCGTCCCTGCAATACAAATTGCATAGCTCGACTTAGTAATCTTTCCTAAAAGCTGAGCACGTTTAATTACTTTAAAATCATTCTTATTAAACCAGTTCAGTTCGCTGTGAGTTGCAGGGACCGCAGGTGTGTATACAACAAGAGTGTTTTTGTTATCTTTAAAATCTTCTGGAACAAGTGCTACAGAGTCTGCATAATGCACCAAAGCGCCTTCTTTACAGAGAGTATCAGTAAGAAGTGTCTCAGTGCGATCGTAGCCTCCTACTCTTTTACCTTTTGATAGAAAATAACGGGCTAGATTGCTCATCCCAATACCTCCGATACCTATAAAATATATGTTTTTATATTCCATTTATTACTTCTACTTAATTATAATATTTTTATCTACTGTTCAAACATTATAATAGATCTACTAAATTAAAAAATCAACTTATCAATTTCATTAACAATTCTTTCTGCAGAATTGTGCTGTGCAAGTTTTAAAATATTTTCCTTCAATTTGCTAATTTGCATTTCGTTGCTAACCAAATTAAGCGCAACATCAAAAAGCAGGTCGGGAGCTAATTTATCTGAAATCATTATAGCAGCATCTTTGTCAACCAGTGCTTGTGCATTTTTAGTTTGATGATCTTCAGCAACATTTGGCGAAGGAACAAGTATAACAGCCATACCAAGCAGACAGAACTCAGAAATAGAACCAGCTCCTGCGCGAGATATAATTAAATCGGCTATAGAATAAGCGTAATCCATACGAGAAATAAAATCCATCAATTTAATATTAAAAGGAATTTTACCCTCTTCCTGTAATTTAAGCATATCCTGAAAATAATATTTACCACATTGCCAGATTATCTGTACTCCATCTTCTTTACTTAATTTATCGAAAGCAGATACAATGCTTTTGTTTAGAGTGTCGGCACCTAAACTTCCACCAAGCATTAATATAGTTTTTTTCTTTGGGTCAAGTTTAAAATGCTCGAAGCCTTTGTTGCGATTCTCCTCTGATACTATAAGATCCTGTCGACAAGGATTCCCGGTGAGTACAATTTTTTCTTTGGGGAAAAATTTATCCATTCCTTCATAAGCTACACAAATTATTGTAGCTTTTTGCGCCAGCATTTTGTTGGTTACGCCTGCATATGAATTTTGTTCCTGAATAAGTGTTGGAATACCTTTTACTGATGCCGCCTTCAAAATCGGACCACTGGCATAACCACCTACCCCAATTGCAATATCAGGTTTAAAGTCCTTAATTATACTGCGTGCCTTTTTCATGCTTTTCAACAATTTTACAACAACACCGATATTTTTAATCATATTCTTCCTATCGAAACCAGCAACCGGAAGTCCAATAATTTTGTATCCCACTGCCGGCACTCGTTCCATTTCCATGCGATTTTTTGCTCCCACAAACAGAATTTCACTGTTAGGCCAACGTTTTTTAATTTCATTGGCAATAGAAATTGCAGGAAAAATATGACCACCTGTTCCGCCTCCGCTAACTATAAACTTCTTCATACCTGATAGATTTCAAATTCCACTTTATCTTCAAGTCCTTTAATTGAAACATCTTCAGTATCATAGGAATTAGAATCTAAGGAATTATCATCGTCCTTATTTTCTTCCTCACTCGGTTCTTCTTCTTTTTTCTTGCTAAAACCAAAACGATCAGCACTAAGTATCAGTCCAAAATATGCGCAGGTAATAAGAGTTGATGTACCTCCACGACTAATCAATGGGAGAGGCTGACCTGTAACGGGTATCAGATTAACAGCTACAGCCATATTGATAAAAGCTTGCATAGAAAGCATCAAAGCTGATCCCATAACCAAGTATTTAGGAAATAGCTTCTCGGTTTTCCTTGCTATCATTCCTCCCCTAATTAAAATAATAACATATAATAAGAGAACAAATAGGCCTCCAAGAATTCCTATCTCCTCAATTATAATTGCATATATAAAATCTGAATATGCCTGTGGCAAAAAATCTCTTTCTGTACTGTTTCCGGGAAAGACACCAAATACACCTCCGTTTGAAATAGCAATCTTTGCATGTGCAACCTGATAATTTTCATCTGTAATTCTGAAATAATCATCCTCGTTCATATCTTTTGCATCACCAAAATGTGTAATGCGATTTTGCCATGTTTCCAAACGATTCAGTGGTCCTGAATTAGTCCAATCCTCCGGTATTATTTTAAGAAACAATACAAACAAAAAGAACAATGCTATACCAACACCTGCAACTTTTAATAGACGTATTATTTTTACATTTCCAATAAACATGAGAAGATAACAGACACCAAAAAGCAAAATTGCGGTTGAAAGATTATCAATAGCAATAATTCCACACACAACCAGCATGAGTCCTATCATCCATTTAAACAGTATCTTATCATTCTCACCATTCTGCTTACTCAACAAAAAAGCAATAGTGCCCATAAGAGAAATCTTTGCAATTTCTGAGGGCTGAATTGTAAAACCCATGATTGATATCCATCTATCAGCATTATTAACACTCTCACCTATAAAAGGTGTGAGTACCAATAATACGATTGCCCCTAACAATACAAATATTAAAGATGAGAAGTATCGATATGGAATATTGTGTATAAGCAGGATAACACCGATACCACCTATTAAAAAAACAGCATGTCGAAATATTGGACCGTACTGATTTTGCTGACGGTATACTATAGTACTGGTGGCACTATATATTTCAACTAATGAAATAATACACAGTATTATAAATACTGTCCATATAACTTTATCACCTTTAAATATCTTCCGCCAAAAATCGTCCAGTGTGAAACCGGACTCCTTTACTCCTTCTTGAGTTTCTGTCGGGTTGACTGTATAATTTTCTTTTTCGAGCATATTTAATCTTGTTTACTTAAATATCAAGCGGGTTTATTTACAAAACCGATGAATAACAATTATCCGGTTATTACAAATCTCCTACATATTTTTTAAACTGATCTCCTCTATCCTCGTAATTCAAGAACAGATCAAAACTGGCACAACAAGGCGAAAGTAATACCGTATCGCCTTTCCGTGCGAGTTCATAAGCATAATCAACCGCCTCCTTCATAGAGCAAGCATCTCTTATTTCATCAACTTTGCCATCAAAAAACGAGTGTAATTTGCTGTTATCTTTTCCAAGAAATATCAATGCTCTGGTTTTAGAACGTACCATCTCTTCTATCTCAGAATAGTCGTTGCCTTTATCTGTTCCTCCAAGAATCAGGACTATTTTACTCCGTATACTTTGCAGAGCATACCAGCAGGCGTTGACATTTGTGGCTTTAGAGTCATTAATATACTGAACGCCTCGTACGCTTGCCACTTTTTCAAGACGGTGGGGAACTCCTTGAAAGTCAGATAGTGAAATTCTTAACTGTTCGTCAGTAATATCCATGAGTTTTGCAACTATTCCCGATGCTAGCGAATTATATACATTATGCATCCCTTCCAATGCCAATAATTCTAATTCCATATTAAACATATTCCCTTTAGTATTGATAAATAATTGTCCTTCATCTGTATATCCCACCGTTTGTTCTCTTTTAAATTTCCCGAATGGGAAACGAGAAACTTCAGGTTTCAACTTTTCTATTTCTCTTGTTACGATAGGATCATCCTCCCAATAAATAAAAGCATCATCAACTCTCTGGTTACGAATAATCTTCATTT
The DNA here is from genome assembly GCA_964484665.1 of uncultured Proteiniphilum sp. Taxonomy (GTDB): domain Bacteria; phylum Bacteroidota; class Bacteroidia; order Bacteroidales; family Dysgonomonadaceae; genus Proteiniphilum. The sequence goes on from CAZAFR010000013.1 coordinate 43,791, forward strand.
TTGCATTAATATATTCCTGCATATTGTTATTATACCGATCAAGATGATCTGGAGTGATATTTAACAACACTGCAATATCTGCTCTAAAATCATTTAGTCCTTCCAACTGAAAGCTACTTAATTCGAGAACATAGTAATCATATTGATCTTCAGCTACCTGCTTTGCAAAACTGTTGCCTACATTGCCACCTAAGCCTACATTCAGACCTGCGGATTTTAGGATATGATATATCAAACTGACCGTAGTTGTTTTTCCATTGCTACCGGTAACGCATATCAACTTGGCCCTAGTGTAACGACTTGCGAACTCGATCTCTGAAATTACAGGTATTCCTTTTCTCTTAAGTTTCTGAATAATAACTGATGTGTCGGGTATGCCGGGACTTTTAACTACTTCATTTGCTTTTAAAATCTCCTCTTCGGTATGTCTGCACTCTTCAAAATTGATATTGTGCGATTTTAGAGTATCCCTGTATTTGTCCTTTAAATTATTGTTATCTGACAAAAAGACTTTAAAACCAACCTTTTGAGCAAGAATAGCAGAGCCAACTCCACTTTCGCCACCACCCAGAACAACAATCAATTTTTCGTTCATAATTTTTTAAGTCTTACTTATAACTTATCTCATTTTTAATGTAGCTACAGCTAACACAGCTAATATAATGCCTACTAGCCAAAATCGGGTTACAATCTTTGGCTCAGTTATTGGAGCTATAGGTCTCTGAATAAGTGCGTCTATACTGCCGTCACCTGGCTTCTGGTAATGATGATGCAGGGGAGTCATCTTAAAAATTCGTCTTCCTACACCGTATTTCTTTTTTGTATATTTAAAATGGGTTACCTGTATAATTACTGTAAGTGCTTCAACAAAAAACACACCACACAAAATTGGCAACAAAAGCTCTTTGTGAATTAAAACAGCAAACACTCCAATTATACCACCGAGTGTCAAACTACCCGTATCACCCATAAACACTTGTGCAGGATAGGCATTATACCAGAGAAAACCAACACAAGCACCAACAAAAGCGGAAGCAAATACCATCAATTCATCACTGCCGGGGATATACATAATGTTTAAATATGAAGCAAAGTCAACACGCCCCGAAACATAAGCCAGGATTCCTAAAGCCACACCAATAATGGCAGAAGAACCTGACGTAAGCCCATCAAGCCCATCAGTGAGATTAGCACTGTTTGACACAGCTGTTACTATCAAAATAACTATCAAAATAAAAACTACCCAAACTGCCTCATCTGCATAGTCTCCCATCCAACTAACCAACCACCTATAATCAAAGTTGTTATTTTTAACAAAAGGGATGGTTGAGCTCGTTGTCTTTACATCTTCACTTTTAAAAGTCACATCCTCAATGACGTTATCAACACGTATCTCAATGTTTTCACGAACAACTATTTCGGGACTGAAATAAATGGTAAGTCCAACAATCAAACCGAGACCGACCTGTGCTATTATTTTAAATTTTCCCTTAAGCCCTTCTTTATCCTTTTTAAATACCTTAATATAATCATCTGCAAAGCCTAATGTGCCTAACCAAACGGTACTTACCAGCATTAGAATTATATAAATATTTTCTAGTTTCCCAAAAAGCAACATAGATATTAGTATGGAAAGAATGATGATTATGCCACCCATAGTGGGTGTACCACGTTTACTGTATTGTCCTTCCAAATCCAAATCTCGTATAGTTTCACCTATCTGCTTTTGTTGCAATTTCCTTATTATCTTTTTGCCAACGAAAACCCCTATCAATAGAGAAAATACAGCTGCCATTGCAGAACGAAACATAACGTACTGAAACATTCCTGCACCTGGAAAGTCAAGCTTATCTAGATATTCAAAAAGATAATATAACATTGTTTGTTTTATTTATTTATTTTGTTTTTTTTAAATTAATAACTAATACTAAAATCTAATTTTGTAATGCTGTAATTCCGTAAATTCAACATTCTATTGACAATAAAAATAATCAGCTAGCTGAGAATATCTTTTCAACTTCTTCTTTATCATCAAAATGATGTTTAACTCCTTTAATCTCCTGATAATCCTCGTGCCCTTTTCCTGCGATAAGAACTACATCCCCCGGCTTAGCAAGCGCACAAGCAGTTTTAATTGCCTCTCTACGATCGACTATTGTTAATGTGGCATTTTTCTCATCCTCAGTCAGTCCATCAAGCATATCTTTTAGAATATCCGTTGGTTCTTCAAATCTTGGATTATCTGAAGTAAAAATTACCTTGTTACTACCTTTTACTGCTTCGTGTGCCATCATAGGGCGTTTGGTCTTGTCACGATTACCACCGCAACCCACCACTGTAATAACTTGTCCCTTACCTCTGAGCACCTCATTTATAGAACTCAAAACATTTGATAATGCATCAGGAGTATGAGCATAATCAATCACAGCAGTATAATCTTTTGGTGAACGTATAGTCTGGAATCTTCCTGCTACCGGTTTAAGCATAGAGATAATTCTGAGCACTTCTTCTTCCTCTAGTCCCAACAATATTGCAGTAGCGTAAACGGCAAGCAGGTTATAAACATTAAACACACCTACAAAGAGTACTGAGAGAGCTTTACCATTGAACTCAACTTCACTGCCATCGAAATGCTTTTCGTATATACGTGCTTTAAAATCAGCCATACTCTTAAGAGAGTAAGTGTATTTCTTTGCCGCTGTATTTTGGAGCATAACCGATCCATTTTTATCGTCAGAATTGGTTAATGCAAAAGCTTCCACCGGTAGTTCATCAAAAAATGATTTCTTCACGTTACGGTACTCCAACATATTATTGTGATAATCGAGATGGTCTTGAGTAAGATTTGTGAAAACTCCTCCTAAAAAATGGAGACCATATACACGTTTTTGATGTATTGCGTGAGAGCTAACTTCCATAAATGCATACTCACAACCGGCATCCACCATTTTTCTCAGGTAACTATTAATTGTTATTGCGTCGGGAGTTGTAAACGTTGTTGGATAAAAATCATCATTTACATAATTACCTACAGTTGAAAGAAGTCCGGATGGATAACCCGACAATTGAAACATTTTATAAAGCAGTGTAGCTATTGTTGTTTTTCCGTTTGTACCGGTAACCCCAACTAATTTTATCTGTTGTGATGGATTTCCAAACCATTGTGATGCAATCTGAGCCAACGCCACAGAGCTATTTTCAACCTGCACATAAGTTACTCGTGAGAAATACTCTTCAATCAAAGGCTTGTCATAAACAACAACTGAAGCATCCTGTTCTATTGCTTTCCCAATATACGAATGCCCATCTGTGAAAATACCCTCTACAGCAATAAAAAGAGATCTTTTATTAACGTTACGAGAATCGGATGTGATTGATTCTACTTCCACATCTTTATCACCACGAATATTTAAAACCTTACACCCTTCAATCAGTTTACTTAGTTTCATAACAATCATTTTTTGACAATTCAACTAGCGCAAAGTTACCGTTATTGTTGTCCCTTTAACCAAATTTTGTCCCGGTCTGAAAGATTGAGACACCACTTTTCCTGTGCCATTAAGGTTTACCCTTAATCCGGACTTCTCTAAAAGATATACCGCATCACGTGCACCCATTCCACGTACATCAGGGATAGTTGAACTATTAAAAACAAGCGCTTCGGATTGATACTCTGTATCATTTAATTTTATTTTCACCCAATCCGATACAGATGAATTATCACCTATTGACAAATTAAGATTGCTTAATAAAATCTTATTTCTATTCCAGTTGCCATGTTTTATGTCAGGCGCTTTTTGTAATGTAGAATCCACTACAAAATCTTCCACTGAAAGTCGCACTTTCCTCAAATAAGTCTGTTCTGCGATATTTTTAAACACAACTCCTGCCATTCCTCCACCTGAAGGCACACCTTTTGGTTTACGAAGTCCAACAAAAATTGTATACATTGGTTTTTCTGCCGGAAAATACCCACCAAACGAAACGTAATAACCTGAATAACTACCTCCACCTGCAATTTGTGCAGTTCCTGTTTTTCCTGCAATGCTAAAATAATCTGATGCTACAACTTTTGCGGTACCTTTTTCTACAACACCTACCAGCATTTTGTGTATTTCTTCTAAGGTTGACTCCTTACACATTTTTTGATTTATCACTTCTGCTTCAAATTCCTTAACTACTTTCCCATTTTCAATAAATCGCTTGGCTATAAATGGTTTAATCATTTTACCTCCATTGGCTATACCGTTATAAAACATCAACATATATATAGGTGGAATTTGTGTTTCATAACCAAACGACATCCATGGAAGAGTTGTTTTAGACCAATGATTATTCTTATCACCGGGATAAAGGATTAAAGATGTCCCTTCAATACCATTTAACGGGACATCCCAGGTAAGTTTTTTCCTTAAGCCTATTCTATCAATGCCGTCAACAAATTTTTCTGGTTTACTTTCGTACCCTTTAAGAATCATTTTACTCATTACAATATTTGAAGACAATTCCATTCCTTCTATGATAGTAAGATATCCTCTATCTTGACCTCTCCGCCAGTAGTGATCTCTAACCCATCGTTTATTATACTGATAAAGACCTGTTCCCACATAAAATGAATCTGTAGGTGTAACTACCCCATCATCAAGCGCTATCATAGTGGATATAGTTTTGAATGTAGATCCGGGTTCATTCATATAAGAAAATGCGTTTGGATTACCTTCAGCATAACTGCCGTTTCCCATCCTATCTAAGTTCACTATTCCTTTTATTTCTCCCGTTTTCACTTCCATAATAATTGCAGTACCCGATTCAGCTTCTGTTTCCACGAGCTTACTTTTAAGCGCACGTTCAGCTATATCCTGAATATCTGCATCAAGAGTTGTTACAATATCCCAACCCTCTTTCGCAGGCTGTTCAACAACATCCATCCACTTACCTTGTATCTTCTGACGATATTTAACTCCATGTACACCTCTTAAAAGTGAATCATATTTTAATTCCAGTCCACTTGCTCCACCCTTCTCAATATCCTTATAAATACTACCTACAGTACGGTTTGCCAGGTTACCGAATGGTTTTTTACGTGCATTGCGTTCCTCAGCAATAAGTCCACTTCGGTTTGATCTCTGATTCCAAAAAGGAAAAGTACGTATTTCTTTCAGATCTATATAGTTAATATCATTTCTCAATATCTTCACGTACCTTGAACGTAGAGGTACTCTTTCTTCAACTCCTTTAGCCTTATTTTCTAGTATCTGTTTCTCCTCTTTTTCGCGTAGATTCCAACCGGTCATTATCACATTTTTATATTGAGATGCACTCCTGTCAGGAAATTTTTTTGCAAGTTCAATTGCCAAATCACCAACATATTTATCAAGAGTATCTTTTTGCATACCCTCAGCCCAAAAGTCCATATAAATACTGTAAAGAGGCTCAGTAGATGCAAGCAACTTGCCATCATAAGTATAAATGTTACCCCTTTTGGGCAAAATAACTCTGTCTCTGATAACGGTCTCTTCTTTACCTACTTCTCTCCATTTTCGTCCTTCTGAGGTAAACATAATCTTGCCTGCTGAAAATATAATCATAATTGAAATCAGCATTAAAACAGACACGATGAGTCCGTATCTTCCCAAAACACCTTTATTTTTTTTTCTGTCTTTTTCTTTTTTCATCTTTTTTATAAATTTAATTATCCAAAAGACTACTAATCTATATAATATACCGGCTCATTTGTAACAATAAGATTAAGTCCGGCCTCCTCAACACGTCGCTCTATTTCACCCTGTCGACTAGCTTCAGTAAGACTTGAAGAAATGGTAAGAGACTCATACTTCACATCTTTAAGCATTTGTTGCAGCCTTTCGATATCCGACATACTTTGAAGCATATTATAACGATGACTAATAAATAATATCATCACCAAAACCAATGCTAGGATAAATCTCATGTTTCGAAGGAAGAAATTCTCTGTTAGAACACTTCCTCCAAAAACATGGACAAACGATTTGCGTATGTTATCGAACTTAAATTTCATTTTAACTGCATCCTATTTTAATCAGCTTTTGTATATTTTCTTAGCAATCCGCAATTTAGCACTACGTGAACGCGGATTTTGATTCTGCTCTTCTTCTGAAGGAACTATTACTTTCCTATTTATTAACTCAAAAGGTGTAAGAGGGTTTCCATAAAAATCTTTCTCGAGATTACCTTCAAAGTTTCCTGTTTTGAAGAAATTCTTAACTAGTCTATCTTCAAGTGAATGATATGAAATAACACTCAATCTCCCCTCGGGTTTCAAAACCTGCAATGCCTGTTTGAGCATATCGCTAAGATTTTCCATTTCTCTATTAACCTCTATACGAAGTGCTTGAAATGCCTGTGAAAGCATCTTTTTCTCTCGGTCCTTTCTTGTAAAAGGTTCTATAATTGATAAAAAGTCGTCAGTCTTTTCAATTTTTTGCGTATCTCTAAACTTTACAACAGCAGCTGCAATTTTTCTGGCACTTTTAAGTTCACCATAGTTATAAAAAACATTAGAAAGTTTTTCCTCAGAATATTCGTTAAGGATGTCAGCTGCTGATGTTTGAGCATTTTGATTCATACGCATGTCCAAATCACCCTTAAGGCGGAATGAAAAGCCTCTGTTTAATTCATCAAAATGATGTGAAGAAACACCCAAATCCGCTATCAAACCATCTATATTATCTACTTTATAAAACCGAAGGAAGTTTTTCAAAAACCTGAAATTACCGTGAACTAAGGTAAAGCGTGAATCTTGTATAGTGTTTTTCATTGCATCCTTATCCTGATCAAAAGCAATTAGCTGACCTTCATCTCCAAGCCTTCTTAATATCTCGCGTGAGTGTCCACCTCCACCAAATGTAACATCAACATAGACGCCTGAAGGAATAATATCCAACCCATCTATACTTTCAGTAAGCAATGCCGGTGTATGATAAACAGCAAGCAGATCGTCAGTTTCCATTTTGGGATGTAATTAATTAAACAAAATGATGCCCCCATAATGGCCTCTTAAAAAGAACTTCCCATGAGTTCTTCCAATTTTGAAGAGAACTCATCAGGCTCAACTAATGGCTTTTCTAATACCTCCTTAGCCCAGATTTCAATAGTATTGTCTACACCAAGAAAACGGACTTCAGTCTCAATCGAAACCATTTGCAAGTAGCGTTTTGGTATAAGTACACGACCGTTTGCATCCATTTCTACCCTTTCGGCATCCAACACAAACTGTCGGAAAATTTGTTGTTGTTCTCTGTTCCACTTACTCAACCTGTTTCTGAGCTCATTAATCTCATTTTCCCAAACACTACCGGGATAAAGAACAAGACAATTCTGAAAAATATCTTTGCGAAGGACCAAAAAACTTTCACCCTCACTTTGGAGACGCTTGCGAAATACAGCTGGTATAAAGATTCTACCTTTTGCATCTGCTTTTGCTTCAATATTTCCCAAAAACTGCAACATTTATAAATCAATTTCAACAATATAGAGACATCAACGCTGTAAAATTACAAAATAATCCACTTCTCCCCACATTTCCACACACTATTTTATAAAAAAGTTATCAACAATTATATATCCTCTCATAAAAACCTAATACACTGATAATTGCAAGATATTTTAAAGTGGGGAATCAAAATTTTATTATGCTCATTAATAAGAAAAAACTATTTTATTCACAAAGCATTCGCTATTTTTAGTAAATTTGTGACAAAATTAGAAGTAGAGCGTGCAATGAGTTCAAACGATGCATTTAGAATTGATCTTGATAGTATTTTAAAAGATAAGGCTCCCAAATATTATAATAAAATACCAAGATTTTTCATAAACTACCTAAAACGAACTGTTCATCAGGAAGACATCAATGGAATTCTTGACAGGAACAAAGATGTGGAAGGTGTTGAGTTTATGCTAACACTAGTTGACAAAGAGTTTAATATTACCATAAATACAGAAGGCGAAGAAAATATCCCCAAATACGGAAGATTTGTGTTTGCCTCCAACCACCCATTGGGAGGATTAGACGGTATATGCTTATCTGCAGTTTTAGGAAAAAAATTTGACGGCAAAATAAAATATCTGGTTAACGATGTACTCTATTACATTGATCCATTAAAACCTATATTTGTACCTATTAACAAATATGGAGCTCAAGCCAAAAATTCAGCTATGGCAATTAATGATGCATATGCATCGGATAACCAGATAATAACCTTTCCCGCCGGGCTATGTTCAAGGAAAATTAAAGGAGAAATTACTGATCTTGAGTGGATGAAAAATTTTATTGTAAAATCAGTTGAACACAAAAGAGATGTTATCCCGGTACATTTTGAGGGAAGAAACTCAAATTTTTTCTATAATTTTGCCAATATTCGTAAATCTCTAGGATTGAAATTTAATATCGAACTTATTTTTCTACCTGATGAAATGTACAAAAACACAAATGAAGAATTCAGAATTAAATTTGGTAAACCAATTTCATGGCAGGTTTTTGATAATTCTAGAACTACAAAACAATGGGCACAATATGTAAAAGATATTGTATACTCAATGAAGTAGTCACTTATTAAAAAAAAGTAGAGTTAATATGGAGAAAATAATTGACCCAATTGATAAAAATCTTATAAAATCAGAACTTACTGTTCAAAAAAGAGTAAGATCTACCAACAAAGCCAATAATGAAATTTATGTATTCACAAGTCATGATTCTCCAAATCTGATGAATGAAGTTGGTCGTTTACGTGAGATCGCATTCAGACATTATGGCGGTGGAACCGGTCTCAGTGCTGATATAGACCGATATGATACAATGAAAGTTCCATACAAGCAACTTATCGTGTGGGATCCCGAAAATGAAGAAATTCTTGGTGGCTATCGTTTCATTTACGGATCAGATGTGGAGTTTGATGAAAACGGAAAACCAATGCTTGCAACTGCTCATCTTCTAAATTTCTCTGATGAATTTCTCAAGAATTATCTTCCCCATACTGTGGAGTTAGGCAGATCTTTTGTATCACTTGAATATCAGTCGACACTAATGGGCAGAAAAGGGATATTTGCCCTCGACAACCTTTGGGACGGATTAGGTGCTCTTACAGTTATAGACCCACAGATAAAATACTTTTTTGGAAAAGTTACCATGTATGGCACCTATAATAAAAATGCCCGAAATATGATATTATATTTCCTCAATAAACACTTTCCTGATAAAGATAAACTGGTTTCACCAATAGTACCTTTGAAAACCGATACTGATTATGAGGAAATGGAACATCTATTTCATGGAAGAAATTTTAAAGAAGACTATAAAATTCTCAACAAAGAAGTTCGTACTCTGGGTTATAATATACCACCACTAATAAATGCGTATATGGCCCTCTCCACCACTATGAGGTTTTTTGGCACCTCAATCAATGATGAATTTGGTGATGTTGAAGAATCCGGAATTCTAATTGAAATCAATCAGATACTCGAAGAGAAAAGAGCCCGCCATATCGAATCATATCTTAAAAGCAATCCGAGTAAACGGTTTTTAATTATGCTTCGAAGAAGAATTTCTGAAAAATCAGGGAATAAAAAATTAACCATCCTCAAAAAAAAACAAAAAAGGACTCGAACCAAAGGCAGAACAACTACAAAATGACAGAATTTATCTAAAATAAATTTATAAAATCAAAGAATAACCTTTATTTTCTACCATTTACTCATCGATATCAACTCAATTGCAACTAATTGATAATATAACCATTATACATAAAATGCAATCGTTTGCACTACAAATTATTGTTAATTAATTGGTAATATGAAACATACTATTTAAAAAATCTAACTTTGTAAGGAAAGTATTATATTTCGTTAATTCCTTCATATAGAAGATGCATAGTATTAATTTGAATAGGTATTCTAACAATGTTAACAACATGTATGTAAATTTCAACAAAAAAACGAAAGCATTATTGGCGACTATGTTGTCAAGTATGTTAATGATTTTGTCCGTTAGTGCTCAAACAAGCGCTACGATAAATGTAAGAGGAACTATTTTGGATGTTGCCGGTGAACCAATTATCGGCGCCAATATCCTGATTCAGGG
>CAZAFR010000014.1:0-53125 GCA_964484665.1 uncultured Proteiniphilum sp.
GTTTCAAACTGTACAATAGCATCTGCCCTATACGGCGGAGATACAGGTTGTTCTTTTGGGTGCTTGGGTCTGGGTGATTGTGTTGAAGCATGCACTTTTGATGCTATACACATTAATCCGGAGACAATGCTACCGGAAGTTGTAGAAGACAAATGTACAGCTTGTGGAGCATGCGTAAAAGCTTGTCCAAAGGGTATTATCGAATTAAGAAAACAGGGTCCTAAATCACGACGTATATATGTAAGCTGTGTAAATGAGGATAAGGGAGGAGTTGCAAGGAAGTCATGCGAAGTAGCATGCATAGGCTGTACAAAATGTCAGCAAGTATGTCCATTTGATGCAATTACAATTGAAAATAACCTTGCATTTATTAATGATGACAAATGCCGTCTCTGCCGAAAATGTGTGGCTGTTTGTCCAACTAATTCTATACTAGAGCTCAACTTCCCTCCAAAGAAAGAAAAATCAGGTACACAAAAAGAAGAATCAGCTACAGTAACAGCTTAATCTGTAAGAAATAAACTATATGTTAAAAACATTCAGAATTGGCGGTATTCATCCTAAGGAGAGCAAAATATCGGCAGGAAAAGCAATACAACAAATTGAAATTCCTGATCAGGTGATTATACCATTGTCTCAGCACATAGGTGCTCCTTGCCAGCCTATGGTAAAAAAGGGAGATAAAGTAAAAGTTGGAACACAGATAGGGAAATCGGTAGGCTACGTATCAGCCAACATTCACTCATCTGTATCCGGAACTGTACTTAAAATTGACAAGGCACTGGATTCAAGTGGTTACAAACGTGAAGCAATCTTTATTAAAACAGAAGGTGATGAATGGGAGGCGTCAATAGATACCGACAGTCGCATAAAAAGAGAATTCAACCTAACTTCCGAGGAGATACTTGAAAAGATTTCTAAAGCAGGTATTGTTGGCATGGGAGGCGCAACTTTCCCAACCCATGTAAAACTCACGCCTCCACCGGGTACAAAACCAGAGATTTTAATTATAAACGGAGTTGAATGTGAACCATATCTTACTTCTGATCATGCATTAATGTTGGAGAAAACAGAAGAGATTTTGATTGGTACAACCATTGTAATGACAGCCTTAAAAGTTGACAAAGCAATTATTGGAATTGAAAGCAACAAAAAAGATGCTATATCCAGATTCAGAACGTTAGTAAAGTCTTATCCCAATATATCAATAGAAGAGCTAAAAGTTCAGTACCCCCAGGGTGGTGAAAAGCAACTTATAGATGCATTAACCGGACGACAGGTTCCCAGTGGTGCATTACCAATCTCTGTTGGAGCTGTTGTACAAAATGTAGGAAGTATATTTGCGATATATGAAGCAGTACAAAAAAACAAACCTCTTGTAGAACGAGTAGTTACTGTTACAGGCGACGATGTAAAACAACCTATGAATATTTTGTCAAGGATTGGTATCCCTCTAAACAATCTTATAGCAAAAGCGGGAGGACTACCCGAAACAACGGGTAAAATAGTCAGTGGGGGACCCATGATGGGTAAAGCTATTGCAAGCTTAGATATTCCTGTTACCAAAGGCTCTTCAGGACTATTGATTATCCCAACTATTGAAGCAAAGCGTAAGGCTATGAGAGACTGCATACGCTGTTCTAAATGTATAAGTGTATGTCCAATGGGACTAAACCCTACATTACTGATGAATCTTACAGAGTATGAAGTGTGGGATCGTGCAGAAGCAAATAATATTACAGATTGCATTGAATGCGGCTCATGCAGCTACACTTGTCCTGCACACCGTCCGCTGCTAGACTACATAAAGTTAGGAAAAGGCAGGGTTAACACAATTATCAGAGCAAGAAAAAATTAAAGTAGATTTTAGAAGAATATGGAAAACAAATTAATTGTCTCGCCTGCACCACATGTGCACAGCGGTGACAGTATTGAAAAAAACATGTATCATGTTCTCATTGCGCTGATACCCGCGTTTTTGATGGCATTATACGTGTTCAGACTTGATGCATTGGTTATAACAATTACTTCAGTCCTATTTTGCGTTGGATTTGAATATCTTATCGTGAAATACATTATGAAGAAAAAACCAACTGTACTTGATGGTTCAGCTATTATAACAGGCGTATTACTTGCGTTTAATGTACCGTCGAACTTACCTCTGTGGATTCTGGCATTAGGATGTCTATTCGCAATAGGAGTTGTTAAATTATCATTCGGCGGTCTCGGCAACAATATTTTTAATCCGGCTATTGCAGGGCGCATATTCCTTTTAATCTCTTTCCCCGCGCAAATGACCACATGGCCCGCAACCGCAGCTACCGGTGTAACCGATGCTGTTAGTTCAGCCACAGTACTTAGCAATATTAAATTTGCCCCGGAGACACTACCCTCTTTGCAAGAAATGTTTATTGGGATTGAGCCGGGATCCCTCGGAGAAATGAGTGTTATCGCAATATTACTAGGGCTAATTTATCTACTCTGGAAAAAAGTTATAACATGGCATATCCCGGTTTCGATATTGGCCACTGTAGCTCTCTTCACAGGAATTATATATATATTTAACCCAATACCTTTATACAATCCGCTGATACATCTCTTTTCGGGTGGACTAATGTTAGGAGCAGTTTTTATGGCTACCGACTATGTAACATCACCAATGACAAAAAAAGGTAAGATTATATTCGGATGCGGTATAGGATTCATAACCGTTGCTATTCGTCTATGGGGAGCGTATCCCGAAGGCATGTCATTTGCAATATTACTAATGAACGCCTTTACACCATTAATTAATAATTACACATCACCAAAAAGATTCGGGGAGGTAGTAAAAAATGGCTAAATTAAAATCAACGTTTAAGAACATGTTTCTTTCGCTTTCTATCATTTGCCTAACAGTAGCAGTACTTCTGGCACAAGTGAACAAACTGACAACTGAGCCTATCGCAGTTGCAAAAGCGATGAAATTACAGAATGCAATTGGTGATGTAGTGCCTGAATTTGATAATAACCCAATCGAAGAGGCCTTTTTAGCAGCTGATGGCAATGGTGACTCACTACTTATTTACCCGGCAAAAAAAGGTGATGAGATAGTAGGTTTTGCAATTAATAGTAATGCTTCAGGTTTTGGTGGCGAGTTTCATATTATGGTAGGTTTTGATGTAGAAAATAAGGTTGTTAATTATGCAATTTTACAGCACTCAGAAACACCGGGATTAGGCTCAAAAATGAATCTATGGTTTAAGGATACAACAAAACCATCGCAATCGATTATCAACAGAGACCTTTCGACTGGTGCACTCTCCGTTACAAAAGACGGCGGCACAGTAGATGCGATTACAGCTTCAACCATAACATCAAGAGCATTTTTAAATGCAGTTAACAAGGCCTACACTGCTTACAGTAAAAGCTATAAAGATGCAAATTCGGGTGCAACAGAAAAAAACAATCTAACTGAGGAGGAGAACAACAATGAATAAAAACTTAAAAGTACTACTCAACGGAGCAATAAAAGAAAACCCAACATTTGTTTTGCTACTTGGGATGTGTCCAACTCTGGCAACAACAAGTTCCGCAATTAACGGAATGAGCATGGGTTTGGCAACTATGTTTGTTTTAATATGCTCAAATGCTGTTATTTCGATGTTAAAAAATCTCATACCGGATATGGTAAGAATACCCGCATTTATTGTGGTAATTGCAGCATTTGTTACAGTCATTGAGATGCTTATGAATGCATACTTACCGGCATTGGCAGAAAGTCTTGGTATATTTCTCCCCTTGATTGTTGTAAACTGCATAGTATTAGGTCGAGCTGAAGCTTTTGCAGCTAAAAACAGTGTTATCTCATCAATTTTTGATGGTGCCGGAATGGGTTTAGGATTCACATTATCGCTTACCCTACTAGGATCTATCAGAGAGCTATTAGGTACAGGAACAATTTTTTCATTAAATATTTATCCTGAACAGTACGGATCACTTATTTTTATTCTTGCACCGGGAGCATTTATAGTTCTGGGTTTTCTTATTTCGATCTTCAACACCATTCAGAGTAAAAGACAAACTAACTAGCAATCAATCATTATGGAACTAATAGGAATTATAATAGTAGCAATATTTGTCAACAACGTTGTATTCTCTCAGTTTTTAGGAATATGCCCATTTCTTGGTGTATCCAAAAAAGTTGATACTGCAATTGGGATGGGAGTTGCTGTAATGTTTGTATTAACCATTTCAACCATAGTTACCTATCTTTTACAGAAAGGAATACTTGAAGTTTTCAACTTAGAGTATTTGCAGACAATAACCTTTATTTTAGTAATAGCAGCTCTTGTGCAGATGGTTGAAATTGTGCTAAAAAAAACATCACCTGCATTGTATGAAGCTTTAGGCGTATACCTGCCATTGATTACCACTAACTGTGTTATACTTGGTGTGGCCATTCTTGTTATTCAGAAAGAATACAACCTGCTTGAATCTGTGATATATGCTATATCCACCGCAACAGGATATGCGCTAGCACTTATCATCTTCTCAAGTATACGCGAACAACTAGCATTAACAAAAGTACCAAAAGCAATGCAAGGTATACCAATTGCGCTGATAACTGCCGGAGTTATAGCCATGGCTTTTATGGGATTCTCAGGTATTGATCAAGTATTTTAATAGATTCAATAAAAGCATAAAAAGAAATTAAAGAAATTAAAGAAATTAAAGAAATTAAAGAAATTAAAGTGGAAAGAAAACAACATTATTTTCTCTCCACTTTTTTCATTTTAACCTGTCAGAAAATAATCAAAAAAGTCCTCATACATTATTTTATTTAGACCCATTAGCGTTAAACCATTTTCATTAAATGAGGTCTTAGTGTTAAATAAACGAAGTTCCACATATTAAAACCCAGAGATATGAAAGCAAAAGCATTAAAACACCCGATCATTCTAACAATACTTGCCCTTTTGTTAACATCATGCTTCTCTTCAAGAGAAATGTACTCTCAAGGGTATAATGATTTTTACGGAGACGAGTATTACGACGACTACAATCGTGGCGGAATAAATTTCAACGTGTTCTATAATGAACTGCGATCTCATGGCAGATGGATTAACAACGGTCATTACGGTCGCGTGTGGGTTCCCAATGTAGGGAGAGACTTTCATCCATATGCCACAAATGGCTACTGGGTAATGACAGATTATGGTAACACCTGGATATCAAACTACTCATGGGGATGGGCACCTTTCCACTACGGCAGATGGTACCACGACGACTACTACGGATGGGCTTGGGTACCCGGATATGAGTGGGCACCTGCCTGGGTTAGCTGGAGAAGTGG
The DNA here is from genome assembly GCA_964484665.1 of uncultured Proteiniphilum sp. GTDB lineage: Bacteria > Bacteroidota > Bacteroidia > Bacteroidales > Dysgonomonadaceae > Proteiniphilum. The sequence goes on from CAZAFR010000014.1 coordinate 5,336, forward strand.
GGGTGGATATTACGGTTGGGCACCTATGGGACCCGGCATAAACATTAATATAAATATAAATATACCCGGGAACTACTGGACATTCTTACCAAACAGATACATGTATCACCGCAATATGAATAGATATTACAACAGATACAGCCCTACAATATACAATAACACTACAATAATTAACAACACATATATATACAATGACAACCGTTACTACAGTGGTCCAACCGCAAGAGAATTCGAACAAACAACAGGAAGAAGGACATCAGTTCGCACATTAGAAAGTACAAATAATCGCTCAGCAATAAATTCAAGGGTAAGCAATAAATCTGTAAGTGTATATCGTCCCGAAAGCGGGTCTAACAGGAACACAACGGTGAATACTACAAACAGAACGACGTCCACAAATAGAAACACAACAGTGAGCCCTACCGACAGAACGACGTCCACAAATAGGAATACAACGACGAATACAACCGACAGAACTACATCTACAAATAGGAATGCAAGCACGGGCACAACAGACAGAAATACATCCACAAATAGAAATACAACAACAGGCACAACAGGCAGAAGCAGAAGTACGTCCACAAATAGAAATACAACAACAGGCACAACAGGCAGAAGTTCATCAAACAACAGTAGTACTTCCACCAGCAACAGAAGTACAACAGGCAGAACACAAAGTACTTCCAATACAAGTAACAGAAACTCTACAGTAAGGTCAAGTTCATCTTCAAATAGCAATAACAGGAGTAATTCTTCAACTTCAGAGAGAAGCTCTTCAGGACGCAGATAATTTTACATAGTGTGCTTTCAATTTTAAGAGGGTGTATCGCAATATGATTTCACCCTCTTTTTTTGTACTTGTTTTGTCGCTTTTCGCGCCCCTTTAGCGTCCCGGGAACTCCTTTATATTTATATCTTTGTGAGGTACTTGAACAAAGAAGTGAGACCGAAAGAAAAGCATGATAGCTTTCGTTTAAATACTTTATATCGGTTTTCGTACTAACAAGGGTAGTAAACTAAATAACGTTATGAATTAAATTGTATTTTAATAATAATAAGATATTAAATCAATTCTCACTACAACCATAATGCTAATGTTTTTGTTATATTTGTAAAGACATTACAAACTCATGTATAAGATGAAGTCCAAAACAGAATATATCAATTTACTACAATCAGTTAGAGAAGAGCTTAAAGATCAATACGGCATCCGTTCTCTTAGGTTGTTTGGTTCCGTTGCTCGCGACGAGCATACCCAATCAAGCGATGTAGACATCTGTATTGAGACAGAGACACCAAACCCATTCATAATTATGGATATAAAAGAGTTTCTGGAAAATCTTTTTGAGTGCTCAGTAGATATAGTTCGTTTTAGGTCAAATATGAATCCATTTCTAAAACAGCAAATTGAAAATGAAGGAATTTACGTTTAGCAATATAGATTTGGCATTAAATATTCTAATACAGATTGAAAATGCTATCTTATTAATAAAGACAAGAACTTCTGAAATTACTTCAGCAAATGATTTTCTTAAATCGCCCGAACAGTCAGAGAAACTTGATGCTGTCTGCATGCAATTTATAGCTATTGGCGAAAGTATTAAAGGTTTAGACAAAGTCACAAACCAAGAACTTCTTAAAACTAACGACAGCATTCAATGGAAAAAAGTTATGGGACTTAGAGATATTATAGCTCACCATTACTTTGATGTTGATGCCGAACAAATATGGTGGATTATTGAAAAAGAATTAGATCCACTTCTAAATGCAATTCAAGGATTTATTAAAGCACTCTCAAACTAAATTCCGTAAATCCAAAACAAAAAATGTCACTATACCATTAAGTGTGTAAGTATAATCAGAGGGTCTGACTTTACAGTTGGACCCTTTCTGCAAAAATGGGAGTATCTCATAAACTGTGTAAATCTTTTCTTTCGTTTTTATTGGCGCCTCTTTGACTACCCCTCAGAAAAAAGACCCCTGATAATCAGTCTATTATCAAGGGCATTTGTACTCCTATCGGAGCATTCCTTTTAATTTTTGAAATTTAAAAGGCTTATTATCTATTAGGATACAACCTAATCAATCCAGCGTTTTGTCAAATTTTCATATTCGTCAATACGCCGATCGCGAAAAAAAGGCCACCAACGTCTTACATTTTCTGTTCTACCTTTATCTATTTCAACAATCTTAATAATCTCACTTTCATCAGCCTGATACAAAATTTCGCCCTGAGGACCACAAATAAAACTATTACCCCAAAACCGAATTCCGTTTGTACGACCAGACGGATCAAGCTCGTAACCGGTGCGGTTCACAGAAATTACCGGAATACCATTAGCCACCGCATGACCTCGCTGAATGATAGTCCATGCATCCAGTTGACGTTGTTTTTCATCATCACCATCTGTCGACTCCCAGCCAATTGCCGTAGGATAAATTAGCATCTCAGCACCTGACATAGCCATTAAACGCGCAGCCTCAGGGTACCACTGATCCCAACATACCAATACCCCAAGACGCCCAACCGAAGTATCTATAGGATTAAATCCAAGATCGCCGGGAGTAAAATAAAATTTCTCATAATAAGCAGGGTCATCAGGAATATGCATTTTACGATATACACCTGCAATGGAACCATCTTTTTCTAATACCACCGCAGTATTATGATAAAGACCTGCAGCTCTTTTTTCGAATAGAGATAAAACAATAACAACCCCAAGCTCTTTTGCCATTTGTCCAAACAACTCTGTTGAATACCCCGGAACAGTCTCCGCCAGATTAAAAACCTCCGTATCCTCAGTCTGACAAAAATAGAGTCCGTTATGAAGCTCCTGCATTACAATCAGCTCTGCGCCATCATTAGCAAGACGCCTTACCTTAGCTTGCAACTTTTGAACATTACATGTCACATCCGAGCTGTTAGCCTGTTGAATAATTCCAACTTTCATAATAAACAGATTTGATATAAAAAATATAATGATATCCCTTTATGATTAACATTAAAACAACATTCTTTGTTTTAATAAACCCCGATATTGAACAACAAGTACGCAAAAAAATTATAAGAACCCCTCAGGGAACTGCATTGTTAAGCAATGAACAGATCCATATTGTTTAATAAAAGTTCTACTATCAATTCCAACTATTTCGCGATCAGTAAATACCTCCTGCAACAACTGAGCAGCAACCTTATCCTTAGTTGACTCATAAACAGGCATCAGAACAGCATCATTAAGAATTAAAAAATTAGCATATGTAGCAGGCAATCGTCCATTGTCGCCATAAAACGCATCAGCCATAGGAAGCGCCACTAAATTATAACCCACACCCTCCTTTGTAACAAATGTTTTAAGCTCTTCCTCCATAGCTTTCAGCTCAGTATAATGTTCATCATCAACATCATCACATTTAACATATGCAATAGTATTTTCATCACAAAAGCGAACCAGTGTATCAACGTGACTATCGGTATCGTCACCGGCAAGGTATCCATGATTAAGCCATAAAACTCTCTCCGCACCAAGAGACTGTTTCAAATAACACTCGATATCATCCTTCACCATAGGTTGATTGCGATTTGAAGCCAAAAGACACCTCGAAGTAGTGATAATTGTACCCCTTCCGTCTGACTCAACCGAACCACCCTCCAGGATAAAATTCATATGATTTTGATAACTAACCGATGATTTAAATATCGAATTCTGAAATAATTTAGTGGTAATCAGATTATCAAAATTCGCAGCAAACTTCAACCCCCAGCCATTAAAGCCAAAATCAAGCAACACCGGATTTCCATCTACAAAGACTGATATTGCACCATGATCCCGTGCCCAAGTATCGTTACTGTCAACCTCAACACAGATTAAGTTACGTTGCTCTTCTTTAGTGAAAAAACCTCTTATATTATACCCATGCGGAACAACGACCAACAATTTCTCTCGCTTGAGGATCTCTTTTGAAAGAGATATATAACTAAAAGTCACCTCTTCAAGAATATCAGCCCAATCACTTCCTATATGTGGCCAAGTGATCTGTATGCCACTCTGAGAGTACCATTCAGCCGGATAATATACTTGAGGCATAATTTTACCCCTCCATGTTACCACGAACAATACCGCGGTTTGACATACGTATAAAATCAACAATCACCTTACGCTCATCACTATCCGGCAACTCATTCTCAATTTTTTCTGTAGCCTGAGAAACATTCAGTCCAAATTGATAAAGAAATCTATACACCTCCTGAATAGAGTTAATCTTTTCACTTGAGTAACCTCTGCGACGAAGTCCAACCACGTTTAAACCTACAAAAATAATTGGCTCTCTACCCACCATAATATACGGCGGTATATCTTTAGATACTTTAGAGCCCCCTTGAATCATGGTATGAGCACCTATTCGTGTAAATTGATGAACAAGAGACCCCCCGCTAACATTTGCATAGTCTTCTATTTCAATTTCACCTGCCAGTTGAGTTGCGTTGCCAAGTATCACATTGTCATGAAGTACACAATCGTGAGCCACATGACTGTATGCCATGATAAGACAATCTTTTCCTATTTTGGTAAAACCTTTAGAAGCAGTACCTCTGTTGACAGTTGCACATTCTCTTATTGAAGTGTTATCACCAATCTCAACAAATGTATCTTCACCATGGAATTTAAGATCCTGAGGAATACCACCAATTGTAGCATGTGGAAATATTTTACAATTTTTACCTAACCGAGATCCATAAAGAACAGTTGCCTGAGACATAATTAGTGTTCCATCTCCAATCTCTGTATTTTTATCTACGAACGCAAATGGTTCAACGATGACATTATCTCCAAGTTTAGCTTCCGGATGTACAAATGCCAAATTCGAAATACTATTCATAAAATACGGATAAAATTTATTATTTGTTTTTTATTATCTGAGCTGTAAAATCGGCCTCTGATATCACCTTATCTCCAATAAAAGCGAGACCACGCATAGTTGCAATGCCCCTCCTGATTTCACTCGACATCTCTACGCGAAATATCAAAGTATCTCCCGGCACCACCTTATGTCTAAATTTAACGTTATCAATCTTAAGAAAATATGTAGAGTATCTTTCAGGTTCATCTAAGTTAGAAAGAACAAGAAGTCCCCCTGTTTGAGCCATAGCCTCAACCTGTAATACACCCGGCATAACAGGCTCTTGAGGAAAATGTCCAACAAAAAAAGGCTCATTAGCAGTGATATTTTTAACACCAACAATAAAATTATTTGTTACCTGAATAATCTTATCCACCATCAAAAACGGAAAACGATGAGGAAGCAACTCCCTAATTCTATTATTATCCATCACCGGTACAGCATTAGGATCATAAAAAGGAGGCTGAACTTCGTTTAGTTTGATATCCTTACGTATAAGTCTTGCCAATTGATTATTTATTTTATGTCCCGGGCGGATAGCAATAAGTCGTCCAAGAATTGGCTTACCAATTAACGCCATATCACCCATAACATCCAATAACTTATGACGTGCAGGCTCATTAGGGAAAGCTATTTCTCTATTATTAAGGTAACCCAACTCTTTAGCATCCTTACGAGGCACATTAAGTTCATCTGCAATAACATCAAGCTCATCTTGCGGAAGCTCTTTTTCGTAAATCACAATAGCATTATCCAGGTTACCACCTTTTATAAGTCCAGCTTCGCGAAGCTTTTGTATCTCTCTAACAAAAACAAAAGTACGTGAAGGCGCAACCTCTGTTTCAAAGTTAGTTAAATTGTCAAATGTTGCCGACTGGTTAGGAATATAATGCGAATCAAATTCTATAAATGAGTTAATACAAAAAGAATCATCTGGCAACAATGTAAGTTTAGAACCTGTTTCAGGGTCATAAACTTCTATCTTTTTTCTTACAACATAAAAGTCTTTATCTTTCTCTTGCTCAACAATTCCAACCTTATTAATAGCTTTAACGTATTCAATTGAGCTACCATCAAGTATTGGAAATTCTGATGCATTAACATCTATAAGGCAATTATCTATTCCCATGCCATATAAAGCCGCCATACCATGCTCTATAGTACTTACTGTCACGTCACCTTTGCCTAAAACAGTCCCACGTTGAGTATTTACAACGTGATCAGCTAATGCTTCAAGTATTGGCTGATCTTCCAGATCTACTCTTTTTATTTTAATCCCATGATCCACAGGAGCAGGGTTGAAGGTTACAATAATATCCTGACCTGTATGCAATCCGATACCCTTAAGAGTAAAGCTGTTTTGTAATGTTTGTTGTCTCACTATTTTTAAAAATTTATTTCTCAGTACGCCAAAATCCGCATAAAGATACAACCAAAAGTACAAATTTCAGCTACAAAAATAGAAATGTTTATAAATCAGCCTTAAATCGATTGCTTAGTCAGTAGCGTTTAGCTTTTTTTTAAGCTCGGCAAGCTCTTTTTCAAGAGCATTTAATTGCCTATACATATCGGGAAGCTTTGGAATAATAATACTCGATTTAAAAAAGTTTTTAACAGGATAAGCAGGTGATCCAATAATTTTAGAGCCCTCCTTAGTATTGCTAATTATGCCGGATTGAGCACCTATCTGACTATTTTTGCCAATAGTGATATGACCACCTATACCTACTTGTCCGCCCATAACACAATTCTCTCCTATCTTTGCAGAGCCTGCAATACCAACCTGGGCAGCCATTGCTGTATTTTCGCCAACCTCACAATTATGTGCAATCTGAATAAGATTATCAAGTTTCACACCACGGCGGATAATTGTTGACCCCATCACAGCTCTGTCGATAGTGGTATTAGCACCAATTTCCACATCATCTTCTATCACAACATTACCCAGTTGTGGAATTTTATGATAGATATTTTCTTCTAAACTATAACCAAAACCATCAGCACCAATCACTGCGCCTGCATGAATAATACAATTATCACCAATAACACAGTTATGATAAATTTTTACACCGGGATAAATAATTGAATTATCTCCAATTTTTACATTATCACCAATAAAAACCTGAGGATAAATTTTGCTATTATCACCAACTATAGCATTCTCACCAACATATGCAAACGCGCCTACATAAGCATTATCTCCAATTTTGGCTGTTTCAGAAACAAAGCTCATCCTCTCAGTACCACTCTTTTGAGGCGCATCATTTTTTACCAATTCCATAAGAGATGCCAGAGCGGCATATGCATTTTTCACCTTAATGAGTGTTGCCTTAATTGGTTTTTCTGCAACAAAGTCATCATTTACCAATACAATATCAGCCTTTGTTGTATAAATATGCGATGTGTATTTTGGATTAGCAAGAAACGAAATAGTACCTGGCTTGCCTTCCTCTATCTTTGAAAAACTCGAAACTGAAACACTCCGATCGCCTATTACTTCTCCCTGGAGATAGTCGGCTATCTGTTTTGCTGTATAAGCCATTTAAAGAAATATTTTATGAGTTAGCCCAAACAATAAAAAATATGTAAATAACGGCCACTCCCTTAATTTTTAATTTTCAACTGCAAATTAACAACTTATTTTTCAACTTACCCCAAATTCATTCATAATATATTTTAAACATATGAAGTAAATTTTCTAACATTTACATTATAATCACTAAATAAAAATCATATCAGAACCAACTCAACTCTATAAAATTACAGTGATACAACAGAGTTGATACATATTTACTACAGAATTAATAGAGCCTTGGTTTAATTAAAGCAAAAAAGACATAACTCAAAAATATTGTTAATTTCTAAAATAAATAAAGAGGATAAAACTTGATTTGTGAAATCAAAAACTAATTGTTACTTTTGCAATCACTTTTTCGGGATGTAGCTCAGTCCGGTTTAGAGTACGCGTCTGGGGGGCGTGGGGTCGGAAGTTCGAATCTTCTCATCCCGACAATGAAAATCAAAGACTTACAGATTAATCTGTAAGTCTTTTTATTTAGTGGAACACATTTGGGACACAACTGCAATATTAAGATTCAAAGTATTGGATCACCCGTAAAAACATGTGTTTAAGCATAAATATTCGGCAATCTAAAAATAAAGAACTTAGTATCTACCACCGCTCTCAAAGACGCCCTGAAAGCTTTGATCTTTGCATTGAAAGATTCTGCTGAGGCATTCGTACTTCTGTTGATAAAAAAGTTGAGTATCGCATCGTGGTGCTCATATACAGTTGCGGCAATTGTGTTGCATGACTTGAACTCGCTGTCGGCAACCTTATCATACCATTTGGCCAGCGAGAGCCTGGCATCGGTTTCCTCGTTTATGGCATCCCACCTGTGTGATATACGCATCTCCTGCAGGACGTCAAAAGTAAGGCGCTGGACGTAGAAACGATCTATGACCCTCGAGGCTTTTGGAAAACAGTGGCGGATGTGAAGGACAACCTTGCGGTCACGGATCGGGAAATCATAAACCCTTGAATAAGGGGAATAAACCGTTCGGGAACAACGTTTCACTCGTATAACCGGAAGGAAGAACCGCCTGTTCATCCAGACGGATATGGAGAACCCCCTACCGATAAATGCAACAGAAAAAAGTAACTTGGGTTCGAGATGGGAAAGGTCGCTGTGCAACTTCTCATTAATCGTATTGAAGGGAAAGAAGTCAGACAAGGAGTTGTGAACAGGGTTATCCGGACTAACTTGGTTGTTAGAGATTCCACTAGAAAGTTATAAAATTATGCACGAAACTTTATACGTCTCTGGCAAAGGCTTATAACATGGATGTTAATAGCAACGAAAGCCTAAAATACTCAGAGGTAAATAAATGTTAAGATTTAAGATTATTAAGCAGAAAGCTGCCTTTATTTTAGGATATCTAACAATAGGCTACCTCTTTTATTTTTAAATTTGTAACAACAAAATAGATAAAAAAATGGTTTTTTAAAGTTTAGACCAATATTGACATTAACACATGATATTAATATATCTCGTTTTTTAAAATGGACTATTATGAAATGTAAACTAAAATTATTATTGATTTTGTTTATCATAGGATCTGGGATCCTATTAAACGCGCAAGTGACAGTGAATCCACTTGAAGGAGAAAAAGTAAAGCAAGAACAGGCTCAAACAGAAGAGTCTGTGAGTGAAAATCAACAGGAGTTGTTTTTATACACTCCTTTTACCAAGGTATCTGTACCACCGGGAGAATCGGTAACTTACAACATCAAGCTGATTAATAAAGGTCAAAGCATGAAGAATCTTGATATTAGTGTTACAGGATTGTCATCAGCTTGGGAGACGGAGATAAAATCAGGAAGTTACAATGTTACTCAGCTATCAGTGATGCCGGACAAGGAGGAGGAGTTTAGACTAACTGTTAAAGTTCCGCTTAAGGTAAACAGAGGAACTTATAGCTTCGTGGTTCACGCGGGAAACGAAGTTAAACTACCCCTTTCTGTTATAGTAACTTCACAAGGTACATTTAAAACCGAGTTTACTACTAATCAGCCAAATATGCAGGGTACTGCCGATTCAAAATTCAATTTTAATGCTACACTTAGCAATAAAACACCCGAAACACAGCTATTTGCTTTAATGGCAACTGCTCCAACGGGCTGGAATGTTATATTCAAGGTAAACGGTAGTCAGGCAACCTCTGCTCAGGTTGAGCCTGAAGCAACGCAAAATGTTAGTATCGAAATAACGCCGCCTGTAAGCGTGGAGGCAGGAAGCTACACTATACCTATAAGAGTTACTACAGGTACTACTTCTGATGGAATAGAACTCGAAGTAGTTGTTACGGGTAAATATGAAATGCAGTTCACTACACCTACAGGTTTGTTAAGTTCTGATATAACCGCAGGAAAAACAAAACGAGTAGATTTAGTGGTTAAAAACACTGGGTCAGCCGAACTAAAGGGGATCGAGTTAACATCCGGAAAACCGGAAGGATGGGAAGTGAGTTTCGAGCCAATAAAAATTGAAACGCTTAAAGCCGGGGAAGTCGCTAATGCCCAAGCAATTATTAAAACGTCTAATAAAGCTCTGCCAGGCGATTATATGATTAACATTAATGCTAAAACCCCCGAGGTAGATAAAAGTATTAGTTTTAGAATGACGGTGAAGACATCTGCTATTTGGGGCTGGACGGGAATCGGCATAATTGTTATTGTTATAGTAGCTATCTATTTTCTTTTCCGTAAATATGGGAGGAGGTAAAATATGTCGCCGGGTATAATAGAATTACAAGGCCTCACCAAACAATATGGAAAATTTAAAGCAGTAGATAACATCGACCTTACTATTCGGAAAGGAGAAATTTTCGGACTGCTTGGACCTAATGGTGCAGGTAAATCTACCACTATATTAATGATTTTAGGGCTAACGGAACCAACAGAAGGCAAAGTAACTGTTAAAGGTATAGACTCCACGAGAAATCCTATTGATGTAAAGCGAATAGTCGGTTACTTGCCCGAAGATGTCGGTTTTTATGATGAAATGACCGGCCTCGAAAACCTGGTTTACACGGCTGAATTAAATGGCATTCACCGCTCGGAAGCACGTGATAAAGCAGCCACTCTTATGGAACAGGTAGGATTAAAGGATAATATTAAGAAAAAAGCAGGTAAATACTCTAAAGGTATGCGTCAGCGTCTCGGGCTGGCCGATGTATTAATTAAAGACCCCGAAATAATAATCCTTGATGAGCCAACTACCGGGATAGATCCTGCCGGGGTAAATGATTTTATAAACCTTATACTCCGCTTGAGTCACGAGAATGGTTTAACAGTGTTGTTTTCATCTCATCACCTTCCTCAGGTACAACAGGTGTGCGATAGGGTAGGTGTTTTCGGGAAAGGACGTTTACTCACTGTAATTGAATTAAACGATTCGCTTAAACAACCGGATAGTTTGGATAAATTATACAACGAATATATAGAAGAAAACCAAGATTTAGGAGAAGATGAATAAGAGTAAAACTGCAAACCCGTTTTGGGTGATTGTCAGGAAAGAAATTTCTGATTTCTTGCGAAGCTGGAAGTCAGTTATCCTGATTATTATAATCCTGATTACATGCCTGGCATCACTCTATGTCGCGCTGACAAATATTGGAGATGCAGTTAAGAAAGGGGATGTTGAAAATGATTTTCTTTTTCTTAAGCTATTTACCATCTCTGATGGTGCTATGCCTTCATTCGCTGGATTTATAAGCTTGCTGGGCCCGTTGCTCGGAATTGCAATGGGATTCGACGCGATTAACTCGGAACAAAATAAAGGAACACTTAGCCGACTCCTTTCGCAACCTATTTATCGTGACTATGTTATCAATGCTAAAGGGTTGGCCGCACTTATCGTTATTGGATCAATGATATTTGCCTTGGGCTTTCTGGTTATAGGTTTCGGTTTGATATTTATAGGGATACCACCAACTGCAGAGGAATTCTTGCGTATTATAATATACCTGCTGCTCTCGCTGGTCTATATCGCTTTATGGCTTAACATAGCGGTTTTTTTCTCTGTAATATCGAAACAACCTGCCACTTCGGCCCTTGCCTGTATAGCTGTATGGCTGTTTTTTAACGTGTTTTACAGCATAATTATGAACGTGGTTGCAAAAGAGTTAAGCCCCTCTATGTACGCTAGGCCGGAACAGGTTCTGAAATTCCAAAATACAATGCTTATACTGCTGCGCCTCTCACCATCTGAGCTATTTCAGGAGATCACAACAACCATACTTGTTCCAGCGGTAAGAAGTACAGGTCTACTTACGTACGGACAACTCGAGGGTGCAATTCCCAACCCGCTCTCTTTAGGGCAAAGCTTGCTGGTTGTATGGCCTCAACTAACAGGATTGATAGCCATTGCCATGGTTTTCTTTATGCTGGCATATGTTAGCTTTATGCGAAAAGAGGTACGTTCAACAAGATAGTTTTTCCTTACCCTTTTAACGTAACCTTCTCAGGTCAGGTGGCCAAAGATTCGTTAATGTCTAAGAAAAAAATAGTGTAGACTTAAAATAGTGTAGACTTAATCAGGGATCACCAGCAAAATTATGTTTTTACGGGTGATCCCTTATAAAGCCTACAATTTATGAATATTTAATTTACATAATTAAAGAAAGAGTTAATACCCATCTCAGTCAACTTGGGCAGCGAAGAAGAGCCATTAATAATACATATGAGTATAACCAAACAGGCGAACGATCTAATGCAAGAGATGTTAGACAAAGAACCGAAACCGATCAGCAACAAGCGTTGGAACAAGATAATGTTAGCAGCAGAGAAGAAGTTCCCGGTCAATCCTCCAAAGAAGTAAACAGACAGGACTATATACCTATGTCCCGTCAAAAGTAAAGCGACTCCAGATAAACTTAAACAAAATCAATGTTGAGACTGGCACGTTCTGGTACCAAATCTTTTGACATTTTGAGAAGTATCCCATAATCTGTGTAAGTAATTAATGGGATAATGTCAGTTCGAATCTTCTCACCACCTACAAAAAAAAATCAAAAGCAGTTGCCTCTTAATTTAAATGGTTACTACTTTTTTATGTTAAGCACAGATTAAAAAAACTACCGAAGAAGTTAATTACTCCTACCGGTAGTTTTTCGTTTTAAAAATTTAATTTAACCTCTTTGTTCCTTTAGAACTGCTTATATTTAGAGAAATCTGTATTTATCATACTTCCTGTTTCTTTAAGTGCATGATGAAATGCAAAGCAGGCATATAAATCTTGAGGTATATGACCCTTTACACCGCGGTTTAGATAATCATGCAGTAAAGGTCGATAATCAGGGTGTGCACATTTTTCTATCAATTCTTCGGCGCGTTTTCTGGGACCTTTTCCTCTCAGATCGGCTACACCGTATTCTGAGACTACAATTTTAACAGAGTGCTCATTGTGATCCTCATGTGTGACTTTTGGAACAATGCAACTGATTGCTCCATTTTTAGCAGTTGAAGGTGTTAGGAAAATAGATAGGTACGAGTTGCGTGTAAAATCGCCTGACCCCCCTATTCCATTCATCATCTTAGTGCCGTTTATATGAGTTGAGTTTACATTACCAAAGATGTCAACTTCAATTGCAGTATTAAGTGATATTATTCCTAATCGGCGTGCAAGACCTGGGTTGTTTGATATTTCGGATGGTCTCAGCACAAGTTTGTTTTTAAAGAAAGGCAGATCATCATAAAACTTACTTAGTACTCCATTACTCACTGTTAGTGAACAGCCGCTAGCAAATGATATGTTACCTTGTTGCATCATATCAATTACTGCATCCTGTATAACTTCTGTATAGACTTCAAAACGTGGTATCGCCGGATTACTTCCCATAGATGCTAAAACTGCATTTGCTATATTGCCCACTCCTGACTGGATAGGCAAAAAGTGAGCTGGAATTCTACCTGCTTTAAGTTCTGAAACAAAAAAGTCGGCTACATTATTACCTATACGAGCAGTAACTTCGTCTATAGAAGCAAAGCCTTTCCCTTCGGCTTCATGGTCTGTTTCAACAACATATATCTTTGAGGGATCTACCTTTACATAATCAAGTCCAACACGACTCTGTACTTCATAAATGGGTATTTCGCGTCGCTTAGGAGGATCTTGCAATTCATACAAATCATGTATTCCACGTAGTTTGGTTGGAACTTTTTTATTTAGCTCTACAATTACAATATCAGCTAAACGACAAATGGTGGGGGTGACTCCAACACCGGTTGTTGGAACTATCTCTCCACTTTCTGTTACATCACAAGCCTCAATAACGGCAACATTAATTTTTCCTAAAAAGCCATAACGTATCTCCTGTGCTAACTGAGAAAGATGTAGATCGAAATAATCAAACTCTCCGTTATTTAGTCCTGCTCGCGTGTCCTTATTAGTTTGATAGGGAGTGCGAAACTTAATTGCTTTAGCACGAGCAAGCGAACCGTCAATAGAATCGCCGGTAGAAGCACCGGTAAATACGCCAATTTTAAAAGGATTACCTTTAGCATGTTCCTCTTCAGCCTGTTTGGCGATTGCTACAGGCACAACTTTTGGACAACCTGCATGAGTGAAACCGCTGAAGCCAACATTATCATTATCTTTAACAAACGATGCAGCCTCTTCTGCGCTAATAAATTTTAAAGCCATAAGAATGTTTTTGTTTTACTATATTTTTTGATTGTGTAAGTTTTACTGTATTTTTGATTGTGTAATGTATAGAATTGTTTGAAATACATTATATTTTAATACTTCTTTTTTAAAATCTCGCCATAAACAAACCCTTTCACCAACTCTCTTTTTTGGTTAGTACCAACCAAATCTGCAACAAGTGGATGTATCTCAGTTATGTTTTCGCCAATAACCTCAGGCATCTCAGGTGAGACAAAATCAGAGTTGTATGAACTGAGCGTTTCAAACTCATGATCATAAGTTAAACCGACATCATTCCTATAAATTGATCCACCTAATGATGACTCTTTATTGAAATCAGTTGTTAAATCCATTGAAGACTGAAAAACGAATTCTTTTTCTTTTGCATTTAGCTCTTTTTCACGATTTATTCGTTCGAGTCTTTGTCTTTTTTCTAACTTAAATCTCTTTTTTTGATCTTCGGATAATGCAGGGGGTATTGATTTTTCTGTTTCTAAAACTTCCTGACTTAAATTGGGTTTTGATTGCTGTTGCTGTTTTTGCTGTCCTTTTTTCTTTTTGAAATCATTAAAAAATCCCAATATCATAAAAAGTAGCAGAAGGATTACATAAATTAGGTCGTCTATTTCCATAATTTGATTAATTTTGCAGCAAGACAAAAATAGTCTTTTTTTGTGTAATTAAGGTGAGTTAGGTGATAAAAAAAACCGAGAGCAACTTCACAGTCACTCTCGATACTTTTAACCAAAACCTTAACTATGAAAAAATTTTATTTTTTCTTTAATGCAAAAATAAGATAAGAATGATTATAATGCAACATAATAAGCTTTAAATCTTTGTATTTAACTTTTCTTACATTGCAAAATAGGTAAATTATTTGCAATAGTGCAATAATCATTTTATACTAAAAAAAACAGAAGTAAAAATGAATCCTGATATAAAAGACAAGAAACTTTACATTGAGACATACGGATGTCAGATGAATGTTGCTGACACAGAAGTGGTTGCCTCTATTATGGAAATGGATGGCTACAGTCTTACTGAAAAAGAGAGTGAAGCGGATGCCGTATTTGTAAATACTTGTTCCATAAGAGAAAATGCCGAACAAAAGGTAATTCAAAGACTTGAATATTTTAATTCTCTTAGAAGAAAAAAGAAGCATAATTTAATCATTGGAGTTTTGGGATGTATGGCAGAGAGGGTGAAATCGGACCTGATTGACAATCATAATGTTGATATTGTTGTTGGACCTGATGCATATCTTGATTTGCCAAATCTTGTTGGTGCTGCCGAACAGGGTGAGAAAGTGATGAATGTAGAACTATCCAAGACCGAGACCTACAAAGATGTGATGCCTCTTAAGATGAATGGCAGTAATATCTCAGGGTATATTTCTATTATGCGTGGATGCAACAATTTTTGCACCTACTGTATTGTTCCTTATACTAGAGGACGCGAACGAAGTAGAGAGCCTCAAAGTATTTTGAATGAGCTCAATAGTATGCAAAAGAAGGGATTCAGAGAAGTTATCCTTTTGGGACAAAATGTAAATTCGTACCGATACAATGATGGAGAGACAAAAGTTGATTTTCACGATCTACTGGCAATGGTTGCAGAAGGAGCTCCTGAAATGCGTATTAGGTTTACAACTTCACACCCATGGGATATGAATGATGAGACTTTAGAGACTATTGCAAAATACAAAAATCTTGCAAATTATATCCACTTACCGGTTCAGTCGGGTAGTTCACGAATGATGAAGCTTATGAACCGACGATACAACAGAGAGTGGTATATGGAAAGAATATCTGCAATCAAAAGGATTATTCCTGACTGCGGTCTCTCTACTGATATAATGTGTGGATTCCACTCTGAAACCGAAGAAGATCATCTTGAAACACTTTCACTTATGAGAGAGGTTGGTTTCGATTCTGCATTTATGTTTAAATATTCTGAACGTCCGGGCACTTATGCTGCAAAAAAACTTGAAGACAACATCTCTGAAGAGATTAAAACACGCCGTTTACAGGAAATTATCAATCTTCAGCTCGAACTCTCGCGTGCAAGCAACGAAAAAGATGTGGATAAGGTTTTTGAAGTTCTTATAGAAGGCTTTTCCAAACGCTCACGAGAGCAACTGTTCGGTCGCAATGAACAAAACAAAGTTGTTATATTTGATAAAAAAAATCACCGAATTGGAGAATTCGTAAAAGTGAAAATTACCGGTTTTACATCGGCAACACTTTTTGGTGAAACAGTTGAGCCGATGTAATTTAATAATACATTACATAAACAATTTTGTTAATAAAGCGTTTTACATAAACAGAATCCTCTAATAATTGGACAATGAGGTTCATAGAGAGTTCATATGATAGCATCAATTAGATTAATCAAAAAATAACAAACTATTAAACACAGAAATTATGAAATCAGAAGCAAAATTATTTTTAGGCTTAGGCATTGGAATCGCATTAGGCGCTGCAGTTGGTTATATAATGGGTACAGACAAAAAAGAAGAGTGGCTAGAACAGGCTAATGAGTTTGCCGACAGGGTTAAAGCAAATGTAAAAACCGCAGTTAACAAAGGCAAAAGTGAAGTTCAAGATTTAAAAGAGGATATTGAGGACATTGCCGATATTGCAAAAAAAGAACTTGCAAATCAATAATATATTATCCTCTAAAAAGGTATCACAATGGAAGAAAAAAAGGTAAGTACGTTGTTCGAGGAGATAAGAGATGATATTGGAAAATATATTACTAGTTCACTTGAGCTCGGAAAACTGGAAGTATATGAAAAGTTTAGCTTAGGCTCATCAGCATTTTTATATGGTTTAATATTAGCCGGAATAGGACTAATAGCATTATTTTTTATCCTGATTAGTGCAGGACTGTATGTGGGTGAACTACTTGGTAGTCTTTGGATGGGATTCTCAATAGTGGCTGCATTTGCTTTATTGATAGTTATAACACTACTATTAATAAGAAAGCCTTTGAAAAAGAGTTTCACCAATAAGATCATACGCTTCCTACTGAGACGAGATGATAATGACGAAAAAAAAGTAACAAATGAGTAAGTATAAATTAGGTCCATTAGAAGAACTACGTCTTGAAAAGAAACGTTTTAAAGCGGAGCGCAAGATTGCGAGCCGGCGTTTATCATATGAGATACAATATATTAATGATAATTGGGGTTCGATGCTTACGAAGGGTATTTCATCTTCCATAAAATCAAAGTTTTCGGAGACAGTGGATAATTTATCCACCCCTTCTTACACCTCAGTTAAACCTTTTATAACGAAAGTACGTAATCCTTGGCTCCATAATACGGTAACCCAAATTATTTTGTCGAACTTACCCCTTATAGGTTCGGCTATATGGAATATTACAAAACCAGCTCTTATAGCCTTTGGGGCTAAAAAGATAACATCAGCTGTTTTCGGTAGAAAAAAGAAGAAAAAATAACACTTGATTATTTTTAAAGATTAAATCGGTGAACGGTGCTAACGCCGTTCACTTTTGCTATTTTAGCACATAGTTGACTGACTTCCTCAGCACTATGTACATGAATATTAAACACACCTTCGAAAATACCATCATTTGATGACACATTTACACTTTGAATATTCAGAACAGCATCCTCAGCAAGTTTTGCAAGTATAGAGCTAAGTATTCCTATTCTATCTATACCGGTGAATACAATTGAGGCTAAAAATGAATATTGTCTGTAATCTCCCCAAGCTACATCCACAATACGATCACCGTAATTGGATTTGAGCTTTAGCCCTATCTGACAGGAACGTTTGTGCACTTCAAGCTCTTCTTTTTCTGTAACAAAACCAAACACATCATCACCGGGTAATGGATTACAACATGATGGAACTATAAAATTTTTCCTGAAATTAGTTTCTTTTAGGTCGTAAACTGCATCTCTGTCTATTTTGGGGTTTACTTGCAATGTTGAACTTGATATTGTCTGTTCATCATTACTTCCAGTAGATTCATCACCTTCTTTCTTCTTGACTTTCTGATCACTTGCCGGTTTTTTTATTGCATTCATAGCTTGTTTAACATAGCGTACAAAAAGATTGTCTTTTTTTACGGGCTCATCTTTAATTTTTATAAATGCTTTTTTGTCATCGGGAAGAATCACATCATTATTGCCAATCAAATAGTACAAATCTTCTTTGTTTTCTGCTTTGTACATGTGAAGAATTTTATTGAATGTAGTGTTATCTATTGGTTCCTGATTAAAAAGTTCATCCAACAAATTTTTGCCTTTATCTGCAATACGTCGACGCTGACGTCGTAACGAAGCTTCAATCTTAGTTCGAGCTTTTGCAGTAGTAACAAAATTGATCCATTCAGGTTGTGGATTAACTGATTGAGATGTTAAAATTTCTATCTGATCACCACTCCTCAACTTCTGACTCAACGGAGCAAGTGTATGATTGACTTTAGCTCCTAAACAATGATCGCCTATACGTGTATGAATAGAGTATGCAAAATCTAATGCTGTTGCCCCCTGGGGCAAAGTTTTAATCTCTCCTCTGGGGGTAAACACAAAGATCTCAGAAGAAAAAAGATTCATTTTTACTGTATCAAGGAAATCAATCGCATTAGGATTTGGATTAGCTAATATTTCCTGAATAGTTTTCAACCATTTGTCGAGCTCATTGTCCTCCTCTACCCTATCTTCTTTATATTTCCAATGTGCCGCAAAACCTTTTTCAGCAATATCATCCATACGACGGCTCCTAATTTGTATCTCAATCCATTTTCCGTCGGGTCCCATTACAGTAAGGTGTAGCGCCTGATAACCATTGGCTTTAGGGTGACTTACCCAATCCCTGATGCGGTCGGGGCGAAGTTTATAAATATCTGTGATTGCTGAATAAATATCCCAACACTGTTTTTTTTCATCAATCTCGGGCATCATTTCGAAAACTATGCGCACAGCAAACAAATCATAAACCTCACTGAACTCAATACCTTTTTTCTGCATCTTATTCCATATAGAATATACAGATTTTACCCTTGCATGCATTTCATAATCGATATTCATTTTATCGAGCGATTCTACAACAGGGACAGCAAAGTTTTCATAGATTTTATTTCTTTCTGGTGCAGTTTCAATTATTTTTTGTGTTAATTCAGCAAATATATCGGGATGCTCATGCTTAAAACAGAGCTCTTCAAGTTCTGTTTTTATGGCAAACAGACCCAGTCGGTGAGCTAAAGGAGCATATATATATAATGTTTCTCCCGTAATTTTATACTGTTTAGTAGAAGACATTGATGAAAGTGTACGCATATTATGTAATCTGTCGGCTATCTTTATCAGAATTACACGTATATCATCTGACATCGTTAATAATAACTTGCGGAAATTTTCGGCCTGAGCGGAAACATTTTCACCAAACATGCCGCTGGAAATTTTTGTGAGTCCATCAACTATTGAAGCTATTTTATCTCCAAAAAGTGCACGAATATCTTCTACTGTATAATCGGTATCCTCCACTACATCATGAAGTAGCGCTGCAGAAATAGATGTTGAACCCAGACCAATTTCTTTGGAAACGATACGGGCTACTGATAAAGGGTGCATGATATAAGGCTCTCCTGAACGACGGCGTGCACCTTTGTGAGCTTCCTTCGCCATATTGAAAGCGCGTGTAATCACGTCAACCTTACGTCGGTGATTGGAATTCAAATAATCGTTTAGGAGTCCTTGAAACTCCTCTTCAATCATTTTGTCTTCTTCAATTGATTTTTCTTCATCTATCATATTAACAACTTAACTCAATATATTTCATTAGTACTGGAATTCAGCAGTGTTATTATAGTTAACTATAAGTTTAATTCTTAAATCGCTTTCTAATATTTACTTGTCATTAATTCTAATAATACGAAATTACTAATAAATTCAGATATTAATAAATGAATACTGTTTTTTTTGTTAATGAACAAAAAGGATATACCTTTGTTCTTTATTTTTATGGGGGTGCCCATCAGTACGGGCTGAGATCATACCCAAAATACCTGATCCGGATAATGCCGGCGGAGGGAAATTAAATCACGTTTCTGTGATTAAGGTATATATCTTTTTTAATCCCCTTTTTTATTTAACAAACCTGATGGGCTGAGCTTTATTATCTGAATAGCACAGCACATCGTAAAATTTTATGTAAATGAAAAAGGTTTTCTTTTTGTTTATGCTGATTTTTTTATCAGCGGAGAGTTATCAATTAGTGGCAATGTCACCAGACAGCCTAAACCACATACAGCTTGAGGAAGTGGTTGTTTCAGGTACTCGTGCAGGGGTTAATACTCCTGTATCTTATTCTAACATTTCGATGTCGGATATCAGGAAAAATAATGCTGCCAGAAATATTCCGGCAATACTTCAGACTACGCCATCGCTAGTATCTTTTACTGAAGACGGACTTGGGGTTGGAAACACTCAATTTAGAATACGCGGTACAGATGCCACTCGCATAAATGTAACTTTAAACGGAATGCCGCTTAACAACCCTGAATCTCAAGAGGTGTTCTGGGTAAATCTGCCTGACCTATCAAATTCTTTACAAAATATACAAATACAGCGAGGGGTTGGAACATCTACCAATGGTCCGGCTGCTTTTGGGGCAAGTATTTCTTTACAAACTACCGGAGGACGTAGTGAGCCCTATGGAGAGGCATCTACATCTGTGGGAAGTTATGGTACTTTCTTGTCAAGTATTGCAGCAGGAACAGGGATTCTGGATCATGGTTTTTCTTTTGATGCACGCTATTCTCGTGTACTTGGTGAAGGATATGTAAGAAATGGCAGTGTGAATCATACAAATTTTTATGCTGCATTATCGCATTATACAGATAAACAATTTATTAGATTGAGTTACCTGAAAGGTATACAACACACCGGTATAACTTGGGAAGGAGTCTCTGAAGAACAAATGAAAGATTCGGAATATGGTCGCAAATATAATCCTGCAGGTGAATATTATGATGATGCAGGGAATCGCTTATATTATGATAATGAGACTGACAACTATTATTCTGACATTATTCAATTAACACTTTCAAGAGAACTAAATAAGTACATGACATTGAATGCAGGATTGAGTTATAATTATGGTTATGGTTATTATGAAAACTACAGGGAAGATAATGATTTTTCTGATTTTGGATTAGAAGACCAGATTATCGATGGGGTTACATATAGCACTAGCGACTTTATTCGTCGCAAATTGATGAGAAATGATTTTTATGTTGCAAATGTTGGTCTTAATTATTCGAGGAATAAATTGAAACTGACATTTGGTGGAATGTATAGTTATTACGATGGTAATCATTTTGGTAGGTTGCCTTGGATAAAATATTGGGAAGGTGATGAAGCTGATATTGAGTGGTATCGCAACGTAGGGAAAAAGAGTGAATTCAATATATATACTAAGGCAGATTATCAACTTAACACTAGATTATCGATATTTGGTGATCTCCAATATAGGAGAGTTAACTTTGAGTTGAACGGAATAGATGACGACCTGGAAGAATTAAAAGGTGATTTCATTTATAACTTTTTCAATCCAAAGGCCGGAATTAATATCAATTTAAACAACTTCAACCGTTTATATGGTTCGGTTGCAGTGGGTCAACGAGAACCTTTGCGTAATGATCTTAAAGATGGTATAAAAGGTGAATCAACAAATCCCATTAAGCCGGAAAGAATGATTGACTATGAGTTGGGCTACCACTACAACGGTGTAAATGGTTTGCATTTGGGGGCTAATTTTTATTACATGGATTATCATAACCAAATGGTGCAAACAGGTAAGCTCAATGATGTGGGCTACAAGTTAATGGAAAACGTAGAAAACAGCTACCGCACAGGGCTGGAGCTTGAAACTACTGTACCTTTATGGAACAACAAGATTCTTATTGATGCAAATGCAACATTCAGCAGGAATAAGATTAAAGATTATGTAGCTTGGTTCGATCATTACGACAACCAAGAGAATTGGAATGCTAAAGGTCAGATTTCTAAAGAATATGGCACAACTAACATCTCTTTTTCTCCAAATGTTGTTAGTGCAATGGGAGTTACTTGGCAACCAGTATCAGCAGTTTATCTGAATTTAATGGGTAAGTATGTAAGTAAGCAATATATGGATAACACTTCTGACGATGTAAAATCTATCGATGCTTATTTTGTAAGCAATCTTTCGGCCGGGTATACATTTAATAAAACTCCTCTCGGAACTTTCAATTTGCAGGTTTTTGTAAACAACCTGTTTAACAAGAAGTATGTTGCGAATGGTTGGGCATCTACTGTTACGTTTGCTGATGATAGTTCAATCAACTGGATAGGCTATTATCCGCAAGCTACACGTAATTACATGATGCGACTTACGCTTTCATTTTAGAAAAACTGTATATTAATTTTTTCTTCTGTGAAACAGTCAATACCTACCATGCTCACAGAAGAAAAAATTAACTTAATACTTTTATTCAAAAAAACAGTATAAATGCAAACAATTGAATTTTTTGGAGCTGTAATTGGATTAATCTACTTGTATCTTGAATTTAAAGCCAGCAAATGGCTCTGGCCGGTGGGTGTTGTAATGCCGATAATTTATGTTTGGATTTTTTTTCAAAGCAAATTTTATGCTGATATGGGGGTAAACATTTACTACTTTTTCGCAAGTATTTATGGATGGACACATTGGAGTAGACATAAAAAAGATGAGCAAGAAATACTTCCTATTACACATACACCACTAAAGTATATTTTTCCGCTTATGGTAATTGGCATTTTATTGTTTGCATTTATTGCTTATATATTAATAAATTTTACTGATAGTATTGTACCATTCGGCGATAGTTTCACAACAGCTCTAAGCATTTTAGGTATGTGGCTTCTTGCTCGAAAACATGTAGAACAGTGGTGGTTTTGGTTTGCGGTAAATGTTGTATCGTGTGGACTATATTTATGGAAAGGTCTCTACATCACTTCTATACTTTTTGGAATCTATTCGGTGATATCTCTTTTTGGATATTTTAAATGGAAGAAGATGATGTTAAGTCAGACTCAACTCACTATGGCTTCTGTTAGTTCTTTCACAGAGAACCCGGCAAAATAAGGTGTTATATCAATGGTTGAAAGTGTTTTACTAACTTCGGCTTGTTCATACTTTACTCCTTTGAGCTGATTCTGTAACTCTGTAAGGTTGCTGTTTACGCCAAAGAATGTACCAAAAAAGGTGATGTCTTCTATAACACCTTTTTTGGTGTTTATAAATACTTGTATTTTACCTGCCGGATATCGCCGCTCACGTACTATTTCAGCAACAGGATTTAAACCATAGTTCCAAGACCAGTTACCAAACTTCTCTTTTCTGATATTTTCAATTATGTTCAGTTCTTCTTCACTAAACTGATACTCTTTCATTTCGCTATACTTTTTCTTCATCTGCTCTAATATTTTATTGGCAAACTCAGTAACAGTTATTTTCTTAGGTAGATTTGGAAGAATATTATCTACACGGCTACGGACCGACTTAACGCCTTTTGCTTCTACTACTTCTTTTGATGTCTCAAGCGCCTTTGAGAGAATTGTAAGATCTACATCAAACAGGATGCAGCCGTGATGCATAACTCTTCCGTCGATATATGCTTGGGCATTTCCGCTGATTTTCTTTCCATCAATTGTGATATCATTTCGTCCTGAGAATTCTGCTTTAACTCCAAGTTCTTTAAGTACTTGTATTACAGGCTCAGAGAATGCTTTGAAGTCGAACGTGCGTTTCTCGCTATTTTCTTTTGAAATTATAGTATAATTAAGATTGTTTAAATCATGATAAACTGCGCCACCTCCCGATATTCGACGAACTACGTGGATCCCGTTTTCTTGAACATATTTTTCGTTTATCTCAGCTTGTGTATTTTGATTTTTACCAACAATAATTGAGGGCTCATTTATCCAGAGAATAAATATTTTATCAAACTGAGTTAGACTTTTAAAGCAATACTCTTCTAAGGAGATATTAAAATCGGGTTTATTTGATTTGTTTACTATATATATCATTATCGTTGGATTTTATTTCTGAATTTAAAAAATCACTAATTGTTTTTTTTAAGCTAATGGCAAAAATAAGAAAAGAAGATCAATTTATAACTTCAAATTAAAGTATTAACCGATCTTCTCTTTTGATTAAAGTAGGCGAATTAAAGTTTTTGGAACCTGATTATTTTTTCTTCTTCTTGGGAATGTGAACCGCCTCATCAAGTACATCTGCAAAGGCTTCAAAGATGGCCTCGGAATATGTTGGGTGACCGTATATAGTATTAACTACCTCATCAACGGTAATCTCCATCTCCATAATTAAAGATGCTTGCGTAATAAGCTCAGCTGCTGCCGGACCTATAATATGGACGCCAAGTACTTCGCCATAGCGGTCATCTGCAATAACCTTAACAAAACCTTCGGCTTCACTTGATGCAAGTGCTCTTCCGTTGGCAGAGAAGTTAAAACGTCCAATACGAATATCGTCTCCATACTTTTCACGAGCCTGTGCTTCTGTTAGACCTACCATTGCTACCTCCGGCAGGGTGTACACAACTGATGGAGCGGAGAGTAGTTTCACTGATCGCTTATTTCCCTCTACTGCATTTTCAGCTGCTACTTCACCCATGCGAAATGCCACATGAGCAAGCATTTTAATGCCATTTATATCTCCTGGTGCATAAATACCTTTGACACTGGTTTCCATATACTTGTCAACCTTTATTCTGCCCTTTTCTGTTTCGAACTTAATTTCACCAAGCGACTCCAGGTCCGGTACCCTGCCAATAGCGAGCAAAGCTTTATCAGCAAATATAGATTCTCGCCCTTCAATTTTAATCTCGAGCTTATTGCCTTTATCAACCACTTCTGAAATCTTAGCAGAAGTAACAACTTCGATGCCTTTCTTTTTTATTATTTTTGTGAGCTCATCAGTGATATCATCATCAAACATGGATACTATATGATCCTGCATCTCAATAATAATTACTTTTGAGCCGAGACCTGCGAATGATAGTCCCATTTCAGCTCCAATTACACCACCACCCAAAACAGCCATTGTCTCAGGTACGTCCTTTAAGTTCAACAAGTCGTCGCTTGTTAGAACTTTGTTATTCTTGATTCCCGGTATATCTATCATAAAGACTTTTGAGCCACCGGCAAGAATAATTTTATCAGCTTTAATTATCTGTTTATCGTCAACAACAACATTCTTGTTTTTGTTGATCTTACCAAATCCTTTAAAAATATCAACTCCATTGGATTTGAGCAGAGCTTCAACTCCATTGGTGAGTTTTCTTACTACACCGTTTTTGAATTCTACCACCTTCTCCATATCAATCTTTATCTGAGGATTCTCGATTATGATACCTCTTGATGCAGCATTCTTGATATGTTCAACTATTTCTACATTTTTTAGATAGGCTTTTGAGGGAATACAACCAACATTCAAGCAAGTACCTCCAAATACTCCTTTCTCAACAATTGCTACTTTAGCACCAAGCTGAGCGGCTCTTATGGCTGCCACATAACCGGCGGGACCTCCTCCAATAACAGCAACATTGTAATTATCTTCAAGGCGTATCATTCGTTTTTCTTCTTCACTTTCCTCTGCACCTGTTTCTACAAATTCTTCAGGCATAAGTGTATCAACTGATTCGTTTTCATCACCGATATAACCAATTACAGTGGTAACCGGTACGGTCTCATCATCTTTATGAACTATTTTCAAAAGTATGCCCGAAGCCTCGGCCTCAATTTCCATACTTGTTTTATCGGTCATGATTTCAAGAATGATCTCACCCTCTTTTACAGGATCACCTTCTTTCTTTAACCATTTTACAATTTGCCCCTCAGTCATGTCGATGCCTGCTTTGGGCATAATTATTTCAAAAGCCATATTTTATGTTTTTATTTCTATTGTCAAATATGCTCAATATCTTTATATTGAACCTTTTAATATTTAGTCTGCTAAACAAACAAGATTAACGGATCTTCAAGAGTCGCTTTAAGATCAGTCATAAACTTAGCTCCCGCCAATCCGTCAATAACTCTGTGATCGGCAGTGAGGCTAATCTTCATGATTGGGCGAATAACAATTTCGCCATCTCGAGGCACCGCTCTCTGTTGTGTAGAAGAAACACTCAAGATAGCAGAGTTTGGTTGATTGATTATTGCAGTAAATTCATCCACGCCATACATACCCAGGTTACTTATCGTGAAAGTGCTGCCGGTTTGTTCATCCGGCAACAGCTTCTTGGAGAATGTTCGCTCTGTTAAATCTTTTATTGCAACAACAAATTCACTTAGCGACATTTTATCGGCGTTTTTTACAACAGGAACAAGTAGTCCTTCATCCAAACCGACTGCCATTCCAAGATTAACATAATTATGGAAAGTCAGTTCTGTACCATCTTTATTGAGACTTGCATTTATATATTTATGTTTCGGTAATGTTTTTATAACCGCCATTGATATTAAGTCGGTCACCGTAATTTTCTTTCCTGTTTTTTCCATTATCGGATTAATTAGCTTCTTACGTAAAGCAAGAAGTTCAGTCATATCAATCTCCCAGGTTTGAATAAATGTTGGTGCACCAAAATAACTCTCTGCCATGCGTTTTGCTATGATCTTGCGCATCTGAGTCATAGGAACAGTCTCTGATTCTCCTTCAAATATTGATTCTTGTGGTTGTGCGGGATGAGATTTCCCGGTAGCAGGTGACTGTTTTGCTATCTTATTTGAAACAGGTACAGCTTTATATCTAAAATCATCAAGTTCAAAGCGTGATATAATTTCAGGATCATTTATCAGTTTAAGTACATCATCTTTCATAATCTTATTCCGATAACCCGTACCGATAACCCCTTTTAAATCTATATTATGCTTATCTGCAATTCTTTGTGCCAAAGGTGTGACGTGTGTTTTATCTTCGTAGTTGAAGCCTGCTACATCTTCTCTGTGAATGCGTCCTTTGTAACCTGTACCGTTTACACTAAACAAATCTACTCCTAAGCGATTTGCCAAGGTTCTTGCTGCAGGTGTTGCTCTTAATTTTTTATTTCCCATCCTCTCTGTTTTTATCGGTTATTGACTAGTCTGAGGATATATTTCCTGATACGTTCGACACTTGGAATCATTGCAGCCTCAAGAGTCTGATTGTACGGAATTGGTACATCTTCACCCGCTAAGCGCAGAATTCTGCCATCCAGGTAATCAAATGCTTCACTTTCGGCTATAGTGGCTGCTACTTCACCAATGAAACCGCCCTGTTTATGAGCATCATTAACCAAAAGTACTTTCCCTGTTTTCTTTACTGACTCTATAACGGTATCTTTGTCTAATGGAGATAGGGTTCTTAAATCAACCACTTCAACTTCCACGTCTTCAGAGTCTTTAACTTCCTGAGCTGCTTGCATAACACGTTCAAGCATGCGACCGTAAGTTACTACCGTTACATCTTTTCCTTCTCTTTTGATATCTGCTTTACCTATCGGTAATACAAAATCAGGATCTAAAGGGACCTCACCCTTCATATTATACTGGGCTTTATACTCGAGGAATATTATTGGGTTATTATCACGAATAGCTGCTTTTAATAACCCCTTTACGTCTGCCGGGGTACCCGGAGCAATTACTTTTAATCCGGGTATGTGCGTAAACCAGGCTTCGAGTGATTGCGAGTGCTGAGCTGCAGAACCTACACCTCCTCCGGCGGCTGCACGGAATACTACAGGTATCTGACCTTTTCCACCATACATATATCTGGTTTTAGCTGCTTGGTTAACAATGTTGTCCATCATGTAGACAATAAAATCCATAAAAGTAACGTCCACAATTGGACGCAGACCTGTCATTGCAGCACCTATTGCGACACCTGAAATTGCATTTTCTGATATTGGTGTATCTCGTATTCTTTCTTTCCCAAACTCTTCGAGCATTCCAACGGATGTTCCAAAGTCGCCTCCAAAAATTCCAACATCTTCTCCTATTAAGAATACGTTCTCATCACGACGCATTTCTTCTGACATTGCCATGATAATTGCATCACGGACAGACATTAATTTAGTTTCTTTTTTCATTTATATTTAGCTGTGCTGTTTTTAAATATGTTTGTGACCAATTAATGGCACTTACTCTTTATCTGTATTCAGTTTTATTGTCAAGGAGCGAAAACATCCTCAAAAGCAGATTCTAATGTGGGCTCAGGACTACTTAATGCGAACTTAACCGACTCTTCAACAGCATCTTCGGACGCTTTCTCTACGGCTTCAATTTCTTCTTCTGTTGCAAGTTTATTCTCTAAGAGATATTTCTTAAAGCTGAGAATTGGATCTTTCTTTTTCCATTCATCAACTTCCTTTTTCGTACGATATTTACCGGGATCGGAGGTTGAATGACCGAGATAACGATATGTAATTGATTCAACTAAAACGGGACCGTTGCCGTCTCGAACATACTTAACGAGCTCCTCAAATTTATTATAAACAGCTATCAGATCATTGCCGTCTTCTATAAAATGACCGGGAATTCCATATGAGCATGCTCTTTTATAGTTGTAATCAATATTTATTACCTCGGAAATAGGAGTGCTGATGCCATACATATTGTTTATTGAATAGAATATAACGGGTAATTTCCAAATTGATGCCAAATTTATTGTTTCATGGAAAGTGCCTTCATTGCACGCACCATCACCAAAAAAACAAACAACAATCTTTCCCGTTTTTTTTATCTTTTGCGTGAGTGCTGCACCAACAGCCATTCCCATACCACCGCCAACAATTCCGTTTGCTCCCAGATTTCCTCCATCAAGATCGGCAATATGCATAGATCCTCCTTTTCCTTTGCAGGTACCGGTTGCTTTTCCCATGATTTCTGCCATCATTTCGTTAAGATTAATCCCTAAAGCTATACTCTGCCCATGTCCACGATGATTAGAGGTAATTAGGTCTGAACCAATATTTATAGCTGCAACTGCTCCAACATTAGCAGCCTCTTCACCTACCGAGAAATGTGTCATCCCGGGTACTATACCTCTTTTTACAAGACGGTTAACTTTGTTGTCAAAATTGCGTATATCAAGCATCATTCTGTGCATTTCCAGCAACTTTTCTTTGGACAATTCCGTCTTAACTTTAGTATTAGTCTTTGCCATATTAGCTACTTTAATATATTCTTTTTGTTGTTTTATAAAATAGAATGAATCTATATAAGAACAGTTTCCTATTCCTATTGTTTGATGGAGAAAAGATTTTAAACTTTTTTTAATATTTATGGTAATTGCAAAAACACAATCAACTCACCATTTTACCTGTCATAAAAATCGACCAAGTGTTATTTTTCTGGATATAGTTTTTTGCCTGCACTACAAGCCTGATGACTTTGTCTGTCCGCAGCCCTGTATCTTGTGGTTTATATTAAATTTAAAGTTTTGCTTCAGGTCTGAGGTATTTGGAGTGATATTCTTTTTTAAAAGTTTCTGCTATTTATAAAACCGTTTTTTTGCCCTCTCTATTTGAGTGATAGCCTCTAAATGTTTGTCAAGACAAATAGGATGTGTAGGTAACCATGGTGCTGTCATAAATCCATGTAATCTTGATGGATCAATATTCGTTTTACAATACATAACAGTATCTTCCATGTTAGTAGCTACACTCCAGTTACTTCCGGTAGGGACCTGGTCATATCCATGCATTTCCAGATCATTGTAAAACTTCACATACCTTCTGACAGTTTCATTAAGTTTGTCCAAATCAAAACCAG
The DNA here is from genome assembly GCA_964484665.1 of uncultured Proteiniphilum sp. Lineage (GTDB taxonomy): Bacteria > Bacteroidota > Bacteroidia > Bacteroidales > Dysgonomonadaceae > Proteiniphilum. The sequence continues at coordinate 35,270 of CAZAFR010000014.1, forward strand.
CCCCATAATACCAATTACTCTGTAGTATGGATTTAGGCATTTTCTTGAAAAACAAATCCGGATGTAACCATCCATAATCGGACCATACCCAGGAACGTACATTTTTCTTTTCAGTCTCATTCACATAAAAATAAAGATCATTCCACCATAAATCATGTTGGCGCATAACTGCGTAGTTATATGATTGCTGATGACCTGCAGTCTCTTCATCCATACCCAAATGAAAAAAACGTGGAGTATCAAAAAGATCAATTACCTCATTGATTAGATTTTTACAGACCTCATAATATTTTTTAGTGGAAACCATTCGTGAATATTCTCCCAACCACGTATCATGAGAAGTGGCAAAGTTTAATTTAGGGATGGGCTCTAATCCCAATTTACGAATCTTATCCAGTTCCTTTCTCAATTGATCAGTACTCCAAGCATTCTTGATAGCAATCTCAGGATGACTTTCATATTTTACAGCATCGCCTAGATCGATAATAACCATATTCATTCCCGCATTTACCATATTCTGTAAAACTGTATCCCAAACAAATCGATCAAAAACAAGAGATGGTCTATATCCTCTCATTCCCCAAGCTATGGCATCCTGGCATGTTTTACATTCATAATCATCCTTATATATCTCTTCTTCTATAATATTTGGCCATGAAGCTGACGCCTTTATATAAGGGTGATCTTCCCACATATTTGTACTCAAATGCAAAAGGTTTGCCCAGATCATGGGTGATTCCTTTGAAACTTTGGATGGACTATGTTTTAATTCTGAGAAAGCTAAAGAAGGCATACTTGCCACTAATCCGGCCGACGAAGCTATTTTTATAAAATTTCTGCGAGTTGTCATAGTATTATTAATTTTTATCTGTCAATAGTTTATTATAGTTTTAAAATATAGTCAAATAACTCATATTTTGCACCTAAAATTAGATTAAAAAATCAGAAGATAAAAATTAAAATGCGAAATGGGCTAAAACGTGGTCGCCCCCCCCTGAAAAACGACTCCGGTATCTGCTGTCGGTTGGTTTAATGCTGACTGTAACCGGTATTAAAGAAGTAACTAACGAAAAGAATCAGGAAAAAGAGTCTCACTTTTTTATTTATACTAAGAAGGTAACTATCTTTGCATGATAAAATATTACTTATGACAAATTTGTTAAGTAGGAGCTCAACGGTAGTTATTGCAAACGGACGATTCCCCTCTCATCACATTCCACTTTCTTGTATAGAAAATGCTGATTATATAGTCTGCTGCGATGGTGCAGCAAATGAATTTATAAAACGAGGTGGCAAACCAGATGCAATAGTGGGTGACTGCGACTCTATATCTGCCAAAAACAAAGAGCTTTATAATGACATCTTATACGCAAATAGTGATCAAGAGACAAATGATCTCACTAAATCTATTCAGTTTTGTATAGAAAAAGGGAAAAAAGAAATAGTTATTGTTGGTGGAACAGGCAAACGTGAAGATCACACATTGGGTAACATCTCTTTACTGGCAGATTATATTTCTGTTGTGGATGTTGTTATGGTAACAAACTGGGGAATTTTTACGCCCATAAAAGTCACTACGGAATTTAAAAGCTACTGTGGAGAACAGGTATCAATTTTCTCTATCGATCCTATTAAAATGACTACAGAAAACCTAAAATACCCCATCAAAGATAGAGTTCTCAATAATTGGTGGGAAGGCTCACTAAATGAGTCACTTGCTAACAGTTTTAAGATTCACACCTCAGGTAGAACAATTATTTATCAAGCATACCAATAATTTATTCACCTTTTCGATTAAACCATATCACGCAGGATCTCCAACGATTTAAGACTTGGGAACTCGTATAAGTGCAATCTATAATACTCAATAAGATAATCCAGGATAATGTTTCTGTTCTCACGTGATAGCCTGAACAAATGCATATTCTCAAAATTAATCCTTTGCAAATAAAATAAATAAGAACTCTGCATCCTGTTAAGGTAATGTGAATGTGATGGGGCGTTTTTAATGAATTCACTATTTAACAGATCAAAGTAACCATAATTATTGGTATTTTCCCAGTTTGGAAAAATACCAATATAGCGTGTCAAACCTATAATAAACGCAATATGAAAATTAGCGACCCCTTTATCAGCAACCTCAAATGTTTCTATCGAATTTTTTATATAATCAAATGTTAGTTCATTACTCTCAGACTCTCTAAGCACACGAATCAAAAACTCTGAAAGAAAAAAAGCTATTGATATTTTCATCATATTATTGCAAACATTATATAAAGGGATTTGCCTCTCCGCATCTTTCAATCTGTGAACTTCGCGTAATGGCATATGCTCGACCTCAAGATTAAGTATTGAAAGGGGAAAGAAAAGTGATGCTTTTATCTTTGCTTTTTTACTATAAGAGAGTGGTAACAGGTAAGAGACAGTTCCAAATTTGCGAGTGAATATTACGACTATTGAATATCGATCGCTATACTTAGAGGAGCCAAGTACTATACCCTCAGTTTTATGAAGCATAGTTTAATTAATTCATTTGTATTACTGTGTACATAACAAAGTTAAACAATAAAACATCTATTGGATGCAATTAGACATAAAAAAAGCCCCGAAAAATCGGAGCAATTTATTTTAATCTTTTGCACAGTATTAAAAGCCTTTTTTCTTAATACGGGCGGCTTTACCTCTTCTGCTGCGAAGATAATAAAGTTTAGTTCTGCGAACCTTTCCTTCACTATTCAGCGTTATATTATCAATAAAGGGCGAATTCATAGGAAAAATACGTTCCACTCCAATATTATCAGACATTTTTCTAACAGTGAAGCGTCTATTTTCACCCTGTCCGGATATTTTGATTACTACACCGCGATACTGCTGAATACGTTCTTTGTTACCTTCCGCAATACGGTAGGCTACAGTAATCGTATCACCACTTTTAAATCTTGGGAATTCTTTCTTTTCGGCTACGAAAGCTTCTTCCGCTACTTTAATTAAATCCATTTTTTTCAATGCTTTATGTTAATAATTAACCTTGTTTGAACCCAATATAACGAAACTACTCGACAGAGATTGGGCAAAGCGGTTGCAAAGGTAGTAATTATTTTTTTAATTCCTACTTAGTACATTATTTAATATTAATTCTAATTTACAACTTGATTCAATAAAGAAAAAAATGTAATTTTGAGATCTCTTAGCACCCTAATAGAAAACAATTCAAATGAAAATTAGAATAATATGGGTTGTTTTATTGACAATCTCTTTGCTATCATGCAAACCACACTACCAAGTAGCAGATATTCAAGGGACGATAATAGAAGTTGATTCAACTTTTGACACTCAACTACATTCAAAAATGTACAATCTGGTTTATTCGTATAAAGTTGAATTGGATTCTGAAATGAGTGAAGTTATCGGCAATTCTGTTGAACAGATGGATTACGGTAGACCCGAAAGCTTATTAACAAACTTCACCTCTGACGTAATGAAAGCTTATGGCGATGAGCACTTGCCAAATGGCGCAGATGTAAGTATAATGAATGTTCACGGACACCGTGCAACTATGCCCAAAGGATCAATTACAGTTGGTAATCTATACGAAATTTATTCATTTGATAACACAATAACATTTCTTGAATTAAAAGGCATAGATTTAAAAAAAATATTTGATGCATATGCACGAATAGGTGGAGCAGGAATATCGTCTAATGTCAAACTTATCATTAATGATAGAAAAGTAAAAAGCGCGACTATTGATGGTAAATCTATTGATAATGAAAGAATTTATCATATTGTAACACTTGATTATCTGGCCGGAGGAAATGATAGCATGAATGCTTTCCGCAATGCAGTAACTGTTACAGATACAGGTGTAACATTGCGGGATATTATGATTAATTGGGTTAGAGAACAAGCACGTCAGGGTAACGATATTAAATCAATTCTTGATGGCCGAATTGAGATAATAAAATAAGGCATAGATATTATGAATAAAACTATAAGTTATTATATAATTTGTTTGCTGTTAATCATCAGCATACCTGCATTTTCTCAAAAAAGTTTGGTCATCCTACATACCAACGACACTCACAGCAGAATAGAGCCACTCCCTGAAACAGATAAAACATTTCCGGGAAGGAGTGGTGTTGTAAGACGTGCTTTACTAATTGATCAGATAAGAAACGAAAATAAAAATGTACTCTTGTTTGATGCAGGTGATTTTCTCCAAGGAACACCCTATTTCAACCTTTTCAAAGGTGAAGTTGAGATTAAAGCTATGAATTTAATGAGGTATGATGCAGCAACTTTAGGCAACCATGAATTTGATTATGGCTTAGAGATACTTGAAAATGTTGTCAAACAAGCTAATTTTCCAATTGTTTCTAGTAACTACGACTTTTCTGAGACCAAACTAAATAATCTCATTAAACCCTTTGTTATTCTCAAAAAAGGAGGCATAAAAATCGGGGTTATAGGGATAAATGTACAACCAAGAGGTTTAATTGCAGCAGATAACTACAAAGGTGTAAAGTTTCGCGATCCTGTTAAAACTGCAAACGAAATGGCAGATCTTCTTTTAACAAAGTATAAATGTGATATTATTGTTTGCCTTTCTCACATTGGATATAATGCCGACTTAAAGCTGGCTGAGTCTACTAAAGGAATCGACTTAATTATTGGAGGTCACAGTCACACTTATTTAAAAAAACCAACAGTCAGAAAAAACATTGAAAATAAGGATGTATCAATATATCAGACTAATGGTAGAGGTGTATATGTTGGAAGAGTGGATATAGAAATGGAAAAAATAAAGAAATAATAAAAAATAAGAACTTTACTTAAGTTTATAATAAAAAATATATATTTGAAAAAGCCCATTCGATTTATGATGAAAAAAACTTTACTATCACTTATTACATGCTTGTGCTCGTTAATTGTTTCAGCACAAATAACAACAAATCTGTATAAACAATCTGACCACCAATCTGTTGAACGTTGGGTAGATTCAGTATATTCTACCATGTCTCTCGATGAGAAGGTAGGTCAGCTCTTTATGCCAATAGTTGAATCACGAAACGACTGGAAGTCGAAAATCTCCGGTTACATTCAAAACCAAAAAGTTGGAGGACTATTGTTTTCTAAAGGTACACTTTCGCAACAAGCAGATATAACAAACTATGCTCAACAACAGTCAAAAGTGCCTTTATTCATTTCACTTGATGGTGAATGGGGATTATCAATGCGACTTCAGGATGCGCCCGTTTTTCCAAAGAATCTGATTATAGGAGCAATTCAGGATGAAGAAATTGTTGAGCTCTATGGTGCAGAAGTTGCGCGTCAATGTAGAGAGATGGGCATACATATAAATTTTGCACCTGTAATAGATGTACATAGCAACCCTGATAATCCTGTTATAGGTGATCGCTCTTTTGGCGAAAGCCCGGAAAATATAGCTAAAAAAGGTATTGCTTATGCAAAAGGACTTGAGAAAAAAGGTGTGATGGCTGTAGCTAAGCATTTCCCCGGACATGGTGATACTTCCGAAGATTCTCACAAAGTTATGCCTACAATAATGCACGACCGCAACAGACTTGAGCAGGTTGAGTTATACCCTTTCCGTCAATATGTTAATGCCGGTATATCGGGAATTATGATAGGTCATCTCAACATTCCTGCTCTACAGACTAAAGGATTACCTTCAACTCTGTCACCTGAAATTGGGACTAAACTTCTCAAAGATGAAATGGGATTCACCGGATTAACCTTTACCGATGCCATGGCAATGAAAGGAGTGGTATCTCAGGAGAACTCCAGCGTCAGAGCATTACTGGCAGGAAATGATGTTCTTCTTGGAGTACTAAATCAAAAAAGTGAGTTTGATTCAGTAAAAAAAGCAGTTAAAGAAGGTAGGATTACAAGCCACTTGCTAGAAGAGAAAGTTCGTAAAATCCTTACTTACAAATATCTTTTGGGGGTTAATAAATTCACACCAATTAAAACGTCTAACGTTCACAATGCTGTAAACTCACCAGTAGCTGAATGGACACAAAGAAAGATTTACGATGGTGCTGTCACATTAGTAAAAAACGACAATAGTCTATTACCATTAAAAGGTTTAGACAACAAAAATATAGCTTCAATTGCAATAGGTGCACCTGCCTCAAATACTTTCCAGAAATATCTTAAAAAATATGGTGATGTTTCCACATATCAGTTATCATCATCGGATGACATATCACAGATAAGTGATTTGGATAAGCATGACGTAATTATTGTTTCTGTGCACTCAGATAAAATCATCGATACCGCATCACTGCAGAAACTTGTAGGAGATAAAACTACAATAATTGTAATGTTTACATCTCCCTACTCTCTTAACAAATTTAGTTTAAGTACAAACAATGCACAATCAGTTATTGTAGCATATGATAACTCAGAATTCGCACAGATGAGTGCCGCTCAAGGAATATTTGGAGGTATAGGTATGACGGGGAAACTTCCCGTGTCATCAGGATCTTTTAAAGAGGGAACAGGCATTGACACTGAAAAAATCCGTTTAAGCTACTCTTTACCCGAAGAGACAGGTTTAAGAACCATACAATTTGACAATATTGAACATATAGCATTAGAAGGTATACGTCAAAAAGCTTACCCCGGATGTCAAATTCTTGTTGCAAAAGATGGTGTAATAATTTATGAGCGAGAATTTGGTAAACTTGATTATGGAAATAGTCCCAAAGTTACAAATGAAACGGTTTATGACCTGGCTTCTGTTACCAAAGCATCAGCCACACTTCCCGCTGTAATGAAACTTTATGATGAGAAAAAATTAGGTCTTCAAGATAAGCTCGGGAAATTTGTTAAAGAGACCAAAGGTTCTAATAAAGAAAATACTAGCATACGATCTTTGTTATTGCATGAATCGGGCATTGTACCTTTCATACCCTATTATGTTACTGCAATAGATGAAGAGAGTTATTCGGGCCCGCTTTTCGGTTCTCGCTCTAACATTTATAATGCCTATTATGCAGGATCTTGGGGTCGCACTGATTATAAATTTTATCCTGATATGATTTCTTCGAAAGCATCAAAGGAATTTTATATGCCTGTGGCAAAAAATATGTATGCAAGTGATAAAATGCATTCTGCATTACTCAATGATGTGATAAATACACCTCTACAAAGAGTGGGACAATACAGATACAGTTGTCTTAATTTTATGTTACTAAAGGAAACTGTTGAAAGTATTGCGGGTGTAGATCTCAATAAGTTTGTACGGACTAATTTTTTCGAGAAGCTTGGTTCAACAACTACAACTTTTCAACCTTTAAACTTTATCCCAATCGAACAAATAGCACCAACAGAAAACGACCCTTTTTTCCGTAAGCAACACATTCATGGTTATGTCCATGATGAGGGTGCAGCACTGTTTGGTGGAATTTCTGGAAATGCGGGTTTGTTTTCAAATGCCAATGATCTTGCTAAACTTTATCAGATGTGGCTAAATTACGGCGAATACGGAGGAGAACGTTATCTTAGTAAAGAGACTGTTGAACTATTTACTACAGCAAAGAGTAGTATAAGCAGACGTGGTCTGGGATTTGATAAGCCTAATCCTCAAAATTCAAAAGCAACTCCTACTAGTCCCGGAACTCCAATTGAAGTGTATGGACATACAGGTTTCACAGGCACAAGCTTTTGGGTGGATCCTACCAACAATATGATCTATATTTTTCTTTCTAACAGGGTAAATCCTACAAGGTCACCCGACAGATTATCCTCTCTTGAAATTAAAGGGCGAATACAGGAAGAACTATATAAAGCTCTGGATAATAAAAACTAGAATAACTCTTATTTGATGCAGCAAATAATAAAGAGCAACAACCTAAAAGAAGATGTTGATTATGCAATTAAAAGCATAAGTCACGACAAACTTTTCTTGCTAACTGACCAAAATACTGAACTCAAGTGTCTCCCACTCATTAAAGACATTAAAAGTATCAGGGAAGCAACCGAGATTGTTATTCATGCAAATGACAATAACAAAACAATAGAAAGTCTTTGTGATGTATGGAAAGTCCTTACAAATAAAGGAGCAACCCGTCATTCTCTACTTATAAACTTAGGAGGTGGCATGGTAACCGATCTCGGAGGGTTTGCTGCAGCTACATTTAAACGAGGTATTAAATATATAAATATTCCAACCACATTACTTGGAGCTGTTGACGCTGCTGTTGGCGGTAAAACAGGTATTAACTTCGAAGGTTATAAAAATGAAATAGGTTCTTTTTATCCTTCTGAATCCGTAATTATCTCATCTGATTTTTTTCACACATTGGGGCATAAAGGGATACTGTCTGGTTATGCTGAGATGATTAAGCATGCACTTATTCAATCTGAAGAGGAATGGGAACAGATTCTCTCTTTTCCACTTGATGAAATCGATTACTCAGAGCTAAACGAACTTGTTTTCCGCTCTGTTAATGTCAAAAAAAAGATAGTAGAAAAGGATCCATTCGAAAAAAATATCCGTAAAGCGTTAAATCTGGGTCACACCACCGCTCATGCATTCGAGAGTTTTGCAATAGCCGAAAATAAGCCCATACTACACGGTTATGCGGTGGCATGGGGAATAATTGTTGAATTATATTTATCACATATACTTTGTGATTTTCCAAAAGATAAGCTTCAAAGGACAGTTCGTTTTATTCAACAAAATTATGGAGCGTTCAATATTACATGCAATAATTACGAGAGACTGTATGAAATTACAGGACATGACAAAAAGAACCAAAATGACATAATCAACTTCACTCTACTCTCAGACATTGGAAATGTTCAATTAGATCAAACTACAGATAAAGTAATGTTTTTCGAGGCTTTGGATTTCTATCGGGATTCGGTAGGACTATAACTGTTCGCCGGTGATTTCTTTTATATAAATATTTTCGGCCTGATGTATCCAGTTTCTGAACTTTTCATCCGGTGAATAATTAGGTATAAATCTTATTAGTTCATCGAGATTGAACTTCTTACCTGTTATGCCTGCCCCCGAAAGTCCGGCATCGTAAGCGTTAAACTCCTGCTCAACATGCACCGGAACCATTTGAATAGGTTTTTTAAAGTATAGTGCTTCACACACCGACTCAAACCCTGATGTTGTTGCATATGCTTTACTCCCTGCCATACTATTCAAAAAAAGTTTGTCATCTAGAGTGTAAAGAATAAGATTGTCATCAATTTTAGTTACCACATCAGCATCTTTTTTATCCCAAAAAAAACGTAAAGATACCTCCGGATGCTTTTTATGCCACTCTAAAACATCTTCATAATAACCCGTATTCAACATATAGCCATGTATATAATCACCTTCAGAAGGCTCAATGTCAAACACTTCCGAACGTAACAACGGTGGTACGGTTATAATTTTTCCTGAACCGGGAATATAACGAAAAGATAAAGCCAAAATCTTGGAAGCACGGCGGGAAGTTAATCGAGAAAGCATCCTCAACAGATAATATTTCACGTCCTGTTCTGTAGATGTTTTATAGTTAGGATTGAGTAATAAATACTGATGTGCAAGGCATATCATCGGAATGCCTAACTTTTTATCAAACTTATAGATCTGATAAACCATTCCCGTTATCATCTCATAAAAATTAATTACAACATCAGGTCGCGTTTCTTCAATGGTTTCTTTTACAAGTTGGATACTTTTCCGATAAATAAAAGGACGAGAAAAGTTATTAAGAACACTAAGCAAAATATTTGGCTTTCTCTCTTTATAAAATGCTGTGAAATTAGGACTGCTATATTCATAAATCGGAGCCTGAATCTTATTCTTGAAAAAAGAAGGCACTTGCCTGGTTTCACTAGTACCTACCAAAACAGCTACTACTTCATGCCCATGTCTTCTGAGAATAGATGAAAGCGACAAAGCCTGTGTATAATGCCCTCTACCTTCTCCTTGAACAGTAAACAAAAATTTCACTTAAAAATGTTTTAATTATTTTCGAACTCAAGAACCTTACCAAAAAGTTTTTCAGAAACTATTCCATTCTCAAAAGCAATCTGCCCATTTACAAACGTTTTACATATCGAATTGTGAAATGTTTCGCCCTCAAAAGGCGACCAACCGCACTTATACAAAATATTTTCTTTTGTTACAGTATAAGATTTTTCCGGATCAATCAATACTAAATCTGCAAAAAAACCTTCGCGAATATAGCCACGATCTTTAACTCCAAAGAGTCGCGCCGGCGCATGACACATTTTGTCAATTACAAACTCTTTAGTATATAAACCTTTGTAAACCAACTCCAGCATAACCTGCAACGAATGCTGTACAAGAGGCCCACCTGAAGCAGCTTTTAAACTGCCTCCCACTTTCTCACTAAGCAAATGAGGTGCATGATCCGTAGCAACCACATCAAGCTTTCCTTTAGTCAGAGCATCACGTAAAGCCTCTCTGTCCTCAACAGTTTTTATAGCCGGGTTCCATTTTATTTTACTTCCAAGTCTTTCATAATCTCGATCCGTAAACCAAAGATGATGAACACAAATCTCCCCGGTTATCTTTTTATCCTCAAGTGGAGCATTACTAAACAGACTCATTTCACGAGCAGTGGATAAATGTAGAACATGTAATCTGGAACCATATTTGTCTGCAAGTTCAATGGCTTGTCCCGAAGACTGATAACAAGCTTCAGCACTTCTAATCAGAGGATGATATTCAATTGGCACATCTTCTCCGAACTTCTTTTTAAAAGAATCAACATTTTCACGAATAATCTCTTCTTTCTCGCAATGTGTTGCAATAAGAGAATCTACCTCAGCAAAAATTTGCTGCAATGCTCTTTCATTATTAACAAGCATATTGCCTGTGGAAGCACCCATAAAAATCTTTACCCCACACACATATCTTTTATCAACTTTTCTTAGCTCAGTAATATTGTCGTTTGTCGCGCCAAGATAAAATGAGAAATTAGCGGCAGACTTTTCAGTTGCCATCTCCATTTTTCTCAAAAGTGCATCATTTGTAATTGTTTGTGGATTTGTATTAGGCATATCCATATACGAAGTAACCCCACCGGCAACAGCAGATCTGCTTTCAGTTAGAATATCACCTTTTTGTGTAAGTCCCGGATCTCTAAAATGCACCTGATCATCAATAACACCGGGTATAAGATACAAACCACGTGCATCTATAACCCTTTTACATGCATTTATCATTTCCTCCGGCACATCATCTCTAAACACTTTAGATATCCTTTCGCCATTAATCAGAACAGAACCGATAAATGACTCACCTTCATTTATTATAGTGGCTTTATTTATCAACAACATCACTTTTCAGTAACTAATTTAACTTTAGGCTTTATTTTACCTGTCAAACTACGCCAGCGTAGTATTACAACCCCAAAAAATGCTTCCCCAAAAATACTAGTATTCATTTTAGATATACCAAGTCTTCTGTTAACAAAAACCACCGACACCTCTTTTATCTTGAAACCAAGAAAAGAAGCCGTATATTTCATTTCTATTTGAAAAGCATATCCTTTGAATTTGATATGGTCAAGATCAATAGTTTCAAGAACTTTTCTTTTATAACAAACAAACCCTGCAGTTGTATCGTGAATATTTAGTCTTGTTATAAATCGCACATACTTAGAAGCAAAATAAGACATCAGAACCCTACCCATTGGCCAGTTTACAACATTCACACCTGTTGAATAGCGAGACCCAATAGAAAGATCATACCCCTCATCGTGACACGCTGCATATAATCTGAGAAGATCTTTAGGATTATGAGAAAAATCCGCATCCATCTCAAAAATATATTCATACGTATGTGCTAATGCCCATTTAAAACCGTGAATATAAGCCGTACCCAGTCCCTGCTTCCCTTTTCGCTCTTCAATAAAAAGTTTGCCGGCATAATCTTCTAAAATCAGCCTATGTACAATATCAGCAGTTCCATCAGGAGAACAATCATCAATAACAAGAATATGAAACTCTTTCTCAAGATTAAAAACAGCTCGAATTATATTTTCGATATTTTCTTTCTCGTTGTACGTTGGTATAATTACTAAACTATCGGACATTCTTTTTTTAATTTTGTATCAAAAGTAATGTTTTCCTATGGTAATTCAAGTACAAATAAAAAAGATTCTTATATGTTTTGTTTTTACATATATATTTTCTACCTTTGCACTCCATTTAGGGAACAAATAATATCGCGGAGTGGAGCAGTGGTAGCTCGTTGGGCTCATAACCCAAAGGTCGTTGGTTCGAATCCTTCCTCCGCAACTAATAAAAAAGAGACTATCTCAAAGAACAGAGAGTCTCTTTTTTATTTTATTGTATCATCCTAAATAACCGTTACAGGTTTTATTAAAAATTAAGATTCTCTCTTCCTACTATTAAATCTCATCCCACTATTAAATCTCATCCTACTATTAAATCTCATCTATTTTCATTTGAATAAGAATATGGAGCGTCGGACTTTTTGATTCCTCTTGCCTTGTTAGGCTTACTAGACATTGTGAAATCTATTGTGGCGCCATTCATTAAATAAGAATGGTTGAAAAAATTCTTAGAATAATCTTTACCATCCAGCTTAATATTATCCACAAATCTTGTTTCATTATTGTTACCGGGGGCATTTATCTTTATTTCATTTCCGTTTTCAAGATGCAGAGTCATTTTCTCAAATAAAGGTGAACCAATCACATATTCATCACTACCGGGACATACAGGATAAAATCCAAGTGATGAAAACACATACCAAGCTGAAGTCTGTCCGTTATCCTCATCTCCACAATAACCGTCAGGAGTGGGACTGTATAATTTATCCATGACCTCACGTAGCCAATATTGAGCTTTCCAAGGCTCTGCAGCATAGTTATAAAGATAAATCATATGTTGAATTGGTTGATTACCATGTGCATACTGTCCCATATTCATAACCTGCATTTCACGAATTTCATGAATTACACCGCCATAATAGCTGTCATCAAATATTGGAGGCATAATAAATACTGAGTCCAGCATGTTTACAAACTCTTGATTACCACCCATCAGATCTATTAAACCCTGAACATCGTGGAAAACTGACCAAGTATAATGCCAGCTGTTACCTTCAGTGAAAGCATCACCCCATTTAGCGGGACTGAAAGGTGTCTGAAAAGTACCATCTTCATTTTTTCCCCGCATTAATTTATACTCAGGAGAATATAAATTCTTATAGTTTTGACTACGCTTAGCATACAAGTCAATTTCATTTTGTGGACGATTAAGTTTTTTAGCAAGTTCATAAATTGTCCAATCTGCATATGCATATTCTAATGTTCTCGCTGCATTCTCGTTAATATTAACATCATAAGGCACATAACCCAATGTATTATAGTATTCATGTCCAAGTCTCCCTGTAGAAGAAACAGTAGGGTGCACGTTTTCTGTGCCATGAATCATAGCCTCATACAGAATTTCAATATCATATCCACGTAATCCTTTAAGGTATGCATCTGCAACCACTGAAGCTGAATTATTGCCAATCATGATTCCCCGGTGACCGGGACTTGCCCATTCCGGCAAGAAACCACTCTCTTTGTAAGTGTTAACAAGTCCTTCCTGTATTTCTTGATTAACTGATGGATACACAAGATTCAATAACGGAAACAATGCGCGGAAAGTATCCCAGAAACCGGTATCAGTATACATAAAGCCGGGTAATACTTCACCATTATAAGGACTATAATGAACAACATTTCCTGAAGGATCAATCTCATAAAATTTACGTGGAAATAATGTTGAACGATATAACGTAGAATAAAATATACGTTGCTGATCAAGATTACCACCCTCAACTTCTATTCTTCCAAGGACTTTATTCCATGAATCACGACCCTGTTGTTTTACTGTATCAAAATCCTTATCAGCAACTTCTTTAAGATTCTGCCACGCCTGATCATAACTTATAAAAGACGAGGCTACTTTAGCGATTACCTCTTCGCCTTTACTGGTTGAGAATCCAATAAATGCACCGGCATGTTTTGCCTCTACTTTATACACTCCCTGTTGAAGAACACTATCGCTAACAGTCAGATTATATTTAAAAGGTTTATCAAAAACAACCACAAAATAGTTCTTGAAATTCTCGGGGACACCACCACTATTACGACTAGTGTATCCAATAATTGCATTTTTAGCAGGGATAATCTCCACAGAAGAGCCTCTATTAAAAGCATCAACAAAAACAAATGCACTATCTGTTTCGGGAAAAGTGAATCTGAAAATTGCTGCACGTTCTGTTGGAGTAATCTCAGTGGTAATATCATAATCAGCTAAGTAAGCACTATAAAAGTAAGGCATAGCTACCTCTGCTTTATGAGAATACCAACTAGCTCTTTTTTCCTGATCAAATTCCACTTTGTCCACCATTGGGAAAATTGAGAACTGACCATAATCATTCATCCATGGACTTGGCTGATGTGTTTGCTTAAAACCATTCAGTTTATTATCTGTATAAACGTATTGCCAGCCATCACCTATTTTTCTTGTTTGAGGTGTCCAGAAATTCATTCCCCATGGATGTGCCACAACAGGATATGTATTTCCGTTTGAAAGCGCAAACTCAGATTGAGTGCCCATAAGAATATTAACATAATCCACAGGATCGTTGTAAGTTGCAGCCTTCGATTTCTCGATGGAAGCAATAAACAGAAGTACTATAATTAAGGCAAAAACTATCTTCTTCATCATTATCATCTTTTCTTTAAAATTTTAGTAGTTTTCCTTTTAGATTAAAATTTTAATAATTTTCCTTTTTGATTAGAATTTTAGTAGTTTTAGATAAGTTTAAAGATTGTTTACCAGATACATTTTACCTTCGGATTCAAGCTTCACTATTAACTCACCAAACAGTGTATTAACCCAGGCAAACCAACTTCTTGTTGTCATATTATAGAACTCTATTTAATCATTTCTTTCAATTATACGAATAGGTATTTTTTTTCTGAAAGCATCTTTAAAACTGATTAAAGTTTCTGTTCTTGATAATCCAAGCGGTTGCAACTCATTATGAATAATGCGCAGTAGATCCTTATTGTTTTTTGCATAAACCTTAATCAGCAAATCGTACTGACCAGTGGTATAATAACACTCTACTACCTCTGGAATTTTCTCAAGTTCTTTAACAACAAAATCAAAAGTAGATGGTGAATTTAAAAAAATGCCGATAAAAGCACATGTTTCATAACCAAGCTTTTCGGCCTCAATAATATACTCAGACCCTTTGATAACACTTAAATTGGTAAGTCGCTGTACTCTCTGATGAATGGCGGCACCTGAAACATTACATGCACGTGCCACTTCCAAAAAAGGAATACGTGCATTATCTACAATCATTTTGAGAATCTTCTCATCCAGTTCGTCTAAATCATGATGTGCCATACGCTACTTTTAATTTGTTACAAAAAAAGGTTATTATCTACAAAATTAAAATAAATGTTCCTTTTTACAATAAAATTAAAGTATAATATATAAATCGCCGATGATTATTTAAAATCACCGACGACAATTATAATCAATAAGGAAAAATACTAATCTTCAAAGGTAATTAGTAAAAAAACAGAGTTAATCTTCTAATAAATGAATAACCAGTCCCGAACGCAGTTTTGGTTCAAACCAAGTTGTCTTTGGCGGCATAATATTACCGGTATCCGCTATATCCATCAGTTGTTTCATAGAAACAGGATACAGAGCAAGTGCCAAAGCCATTTCTCCACTGTCGACTCGCTCTTTGAGTTCATTCAAACCACGTATACCACCAACAAAATCGATACGTTTATCACTTCTCAAATCCTTTATTCCCAAAATCTCATCAAGAATCAAATTAGAGGTAATGGTAACGTCCAGCTGCTCAATCGGGTCATTTTCGTCAAACGTACCGGGTTTTGTTGTAACACTAAAAGAGCGTCCATCGAGATATAACGAAAAGTTGTGAAGGTTTTTTGGCTTCTGAATTTCGGAACCCGTGGGTTCAACAACAAAGTTTTTCTCCAATTTTCTAATAAATTCTTCAGGAGACAAACCATTAAGATCCTTCACAACACGATTATAATCAATAATCGTAAGCTGGCTATCAGGAAAACATACGGCCATAAAATAATTATACTCCTCATCTCCTTTATGATCAGGATTATTCTTAGCCTTCTCAGCACCTACAAGCGCAGCTGCTGCCGATCTGTGATGTCCGTCAGCAATATAAAGAGCCGGGATTTCTGAAAATATCTTGGTTATACGCTCAATATCATTATCATCCTTCACCAACCAAAAGTGGTGCCCCACCCCGTCAACGGATACAAAATCATATTCCGGATTAGCCAAAATCACCTTATTTACGATACTGTTGATCTCGTCATTATCAGGATATGAGAAAAATACCGGCTCCACGTTTGCATCAGTAATCCTAACGTGTTTCATCCTATCCTCTTCTTTATCACGGCGGGTAAGCTCATGCTTTTTAATACTACCGGTCATATAATCGTCAACCGAGGCAGCAACAACAAGGCCATATTGCGTTTTGCCTTTCATGGTTTGAGCATAAATATAATACATCTCCTTGTTATCCTGAATAAGCCACCTTTTATCAATGAACTTTTCAAAATTCTCAACTGCCTTATCATAAACATCAGCATCGTGCTCATCCTTTCCGACAGGGAAATCTATCTCCGGTTTAATGATGTGGTACAACGATTTTTCGTTTCCTTCAGCCTCTTTACGGGCCTCTTCTGAATTGAGAACATCATAAGGACGAGATGCAACATCCTTCACTATAGCTTTAGGCGGACGCACACCCTTGAAAGGTTTTACTTTCATAAAAAGAAATATTTATAAGTTTAAACAATCAAATGGCTATTTATCACAAAAGTAATGATTTTATCCATAATAACCCGATACCAAAAAGGAGGTTTGACGAAAAACAGCTACATTTGTTACTTGTATTAATAAAAACAAATAGAACAAAGCCTTATGATACAAATTAAAGAATCAAAGATCATTGAAGCCGCAGAACAGGGTATGGATGAATTCCTTAAAGTATTCACAGATGCTTATCTCGATGAGCTTGGTGGAGATATTACCAATGACAATATCGATAAGCTAAACGGCTATCAGCACACACTGCTTGCATTACGCTTTTTCTCTGAAGAGGTCAATGTAGGCGGCTTTGTTCAACTTATACAAAACGGTTATGGTGGCTATGTACTCGACAACCCCACAGCCAAATCCCTAAAGCTCATGGGTGCTAAAGGTCTATCAAAAATACTCTATAAAGCCAAAGATATTTATGATGCCAACCGCGAAGAGCTAGAACGCGAAACTACCGAAGAAGAGTTCATGGCTATGTATGTTGACTTTGAGCAGTTTGACGAACTCGAAGAAAAATATTTCTACATCGAAGAAGAGGAAACAACTATTGTTGCACAGTATGTGGATGAAAATATAGAAGATTTCGCGGAAGTAGTGAAATAAAAAGAACGATAATTATTTGTCGCAACAACACTATTGAAAGTAACTAATTATGTCTCTTTCTTAAATCTTAAATGAATAAACGTTCCGAGTTATTTTACAGTATGATTTTTTTCTCCTTTAACCCATTTCTCTACATACGGATAACGAATATAAAGGTCAGTTCTTCAATAACATACCCCATCAAGATTAGTGAGAAATGGAAGAATTCTAACTTCATATCACCTATACAATATACTTTATAAGCGTTATACCTCCTTGTAGCATCAGTACTCTACATATACATAAGTCGCTATCTCCTTATATATTCTTCATTATTTATTCATAATC
>CAZAFR010000015.1:0-4642 GCA_964484665.1 uncultured Proteiniphilum sp.
TTCTTTATCTCCTCAATAAAATATGAAGTAATATAGAATAATATAAGGCTTATTTCTATTTAAATCATTTCTAAATTCATATGGATTATCTCGGCAAACCATTCTAAACTTTGCTTTCTAATTGCAATTTTTATTACTTTTGCTTTCTATGACAAGTCAAAACAATTATTAATATTAAATGAAAAAAGTACTTATAACGGGTATAAACGGATTTGTTGGATCTAATATAACCATGAGTTGGAAAGACGCTCATACTTTATATGGTTTAGACTTAACAAAGGGAAAAAAGGAAAATGTGGAGCAGATTTATGATTGGTCTGAATTTAACAAGTTGCCTCAGGTTGACGCTATAATTCATCTTGCCGGAATTGCTCATGAAACAAAAAATAAAAGTAACCCCGATATATATTTCGATATTAATGCTGGTTTAACGCAACGTATCTTCGAATATTTTCTTGATTCTGATGCCAAAACTTTTATTTTCTTTAGTACTGTGAAAGCTGCTGCTGATAGTTTGAATGGTAACATTCTAACTGAAGATGTTAAGCCAATGCCAAAAGGGCCTTATGGTGAGTCTAAGTTATTTGCAGAGGAAAATATACTCAAACTTATGAATGACGATTATAGGGCAAAAAACAAAAACATTTACATATTACGACCAAGTATGATTTATGGTCCCGGGAACAAGGGTAATCTTAACATGCTCTATAAAGTGGTTAGTAAAGGCATCCCATGGCCACTTGCTGCTTATGATAATTTGCGTTCGTTCTGCTACGTTAATAATATTATATTTATTTTAGAACAACTTATTGTAAACGAAAATGTTATAAACGGAATATATAATGTGTGTGATGATGAACCACTGTCTACAAACGAGCTGATAAAACTAATTAATGAATCAGTTAACAAGAAACCACGTTTATGGAAGTTCTCAAAAGGTTTTATGAATGCAATAGCTTCGTTAGGAGAAGTATTTAGATTACCTCTCAATAAAAATAGTCTTCGTAAACTTACAGAAAACTATGTGGTCAGCAATAAAAAAATTAAACTAGCTCTTTCTATAAAAAAAATGCCTGTTTCATCATACGAAGGCATTAAAAAAACATTAGACAGCTTCAAGTAGCTTTGTGCAAAATTTACTAAAATCCATAATTTCCTATTAAATAAGGTTGGGATTCAGCTTAAAATATTTAAATTTGTAGGCGATTAAAAGTTTACGATTTGTTATATTGTTTATTACTAAATTAATACATCTATATTACAATAATGAACTTCTGATACAATCTTCTGAAACAGACTATTAACGCAATCTTCTGAAACGGACTGTTTTTCAATTAAAAATTGTCTTGAGTTTTCGAGTCGATTTTTTAGTTATTTTAAAAATGTTCTCATTCAAAAAAGACCACTATTAAGATGTTTTCTTACAAAAAAAATTCTGACAAAGGTGTTTTGCTGTTTTCTTTGCTATTTGTTATAATCATTTTGTCGGGCTGTACCAGCTCTAAGAATGTAGCATATTTTCAGGGAGTTGGAGAGGGTGATATGTCGGAGTATGTGCAGACAACGCCTCTTTATGATGCAAAAATTCTTCCTAAAGATTTAATCACGATTACTGTTATGGCTACTGATCCTGAGGCTGTGCAGCCGTTTAATCTTACTGTGCCTACTCTTTCAACGGGTACAAGCACATATTCGCAGCCTAGTTTGCAGGCTTATCTGGTTGATAATAACGGACAAATAAATTTTCCGGTTATTGGTATGATTACTCTTAGTGGTCTTACCAAGCGTCAGGCTGAGGAGAAGATTGTGGGACTTCTTACTAAATATCTTAAGGAGACTCCTGTGGTTACGGTTAAGTTTGTGAACTACAAGATTTCGGTGCTGGGCGAAGTGGCTCGACCAAATACTTTTACTATTCAAAACGAGAAGGTGAATATCCTCGAAGCGCTTGCTATGGCGGGTGATATGACAATCTGGGGACGTCGTGATAATGTTAAAATCATTCGCGAAGATGTAAATGGTAACAAAAATATTATACTGATGAATCTTAATGATAAGGATATAATCTTTTCTCCGTATTATTATCTTCAGCAAAATGATGTGGTGTATGTTGAGCCAAATAAAACTAAAGCTAAAAACTCCGAGATTGGTAGTGCAACCGGAATATGGCTTTCGGCAACTTCAATATTGATTTCGGTAGCAACGCTTTTGGTTAATGTTTTGAAGTGATTTAAAAGTTTCAGAAATCAAATGTTTTAAATAAGATAAAAAGTTTCAATCCTAATGACAAATATCTCTGAAGATTCCAATCAATTAAATCAGGAAAATAACGACGAGCGTTATTCGCTGATCGATATAGTGTTTCGTTTTGCTCGTTATTGGAAATGGTTTGTGTTGGGTATTATTGTTTCTCTGGCAACGGTTTTTGTATATCTAAGATATACTACTCCTATTTATAATGTTACCTCCAGCATCGTACTCAAAGAGGCTAGTAAACAAACGCTTCAACCTACTATAGGTGGCTCGGATGGTATTCAATTGGGTGCACTTGGTGCTGTTAGTAATCTCGAGAATGAAATATACATTTTGCAGAGTCGCTCGCTTATACGTAATGTTATTAATAGACTTAATCTACATACTTCGTATATTGTGGAAGGACGTGTCAAAAGTAGCGATTTGTATAAAGATAGTCCTGTGATAGTTAGTATGTCTCAGAATGATCTGGATAAGCTTTCGAGCAATATAGAGTTTCATATGACTACAAGTGTCTATGATAGCAAGGTGAAGGTGTCAGGTGTGTTTAATGGTGTGCAAATCGATACTGTTTTTACTACTTTGCCGGCACAGTTGCATACTTCTCATGGAAATATCAGTTTTACTGAGAGTCAGAATGTTGAACCCAGAGATGCGGAACTGTTGGTTTTGATTAAGCAACCAAATGCGGCTATCCGTCATTATAGTGAGAGTCTTAATGTGCAGCAGGCTTCTAAGCAGTCGTCTGTTCTTAATCTATCAATAAAAACTGCTTACCCTGAGAAGGGTAAGGATTTTCTTGCCACGCTGGTTGAGGTTTATAATAACGAAACTATTGAGGATAATAAGATGGAAGCTTTCAATACGCAAACATTTATAAATGAGCGTATCGCAATTATCAATCAAGAACTTTCTGAGGCTGAGCGAGATGTGGAGGATTATAAGCAGAGCGAAGGGTTATCTGATTTGCAAATAGATCTTCAGCGTAATATGCAGATGGGTAGTCAGTATGAGCAACAACTGGTAAAGGTTGAGACTCAACTAGATGTTGTGAACTCACTTAATCAGTATGTTAATGATCCTACAAATCAAAACAAAACAATTCCTTCAAATATCGGTCTTGAGGATCCAAACCTTGCGGCTACCACAAGCGAATATAACCGTCTGGTGCTTGAGAGGGAGCGACTTTCGCAGAGTATGACGTCTGATAACCCTGCAATGGTTCGTCTTGAAGAGCAGATCTTGGGTTTGCGTGAGAATATAAACTCATCTATTAATAGTGTTCAGCAGGGACTCAATATTGAGCGTCGGGATGCTCGTAATCAGGCAAATATCTATGGTGGAAGAGTGGGGATGATGCCTACGCAGGAGCGCGAATTTATGGAGTTGTCGCGTGAACAGCAGATTAAGGCTAGCTTGTTTCTTATGCTTCTTCAGAAACGCGAAGAGAATGCTCTGGAGCTTGCAGCAACGGCCAATAGTGCAAAAGTACTTGATGAGGCTATTGTGAATTCGCAGGTGTCTCCGAGAACGATGATTCTTCTTCTGGCTGCATTTTTGCTGGGTGTTTTAATTCCCGCCGGTATTATTTACGTGGTTGATCTGCTAAGATTTAAGATTAAAACACGTGATGATGTAGATAGCATATCAAAGGTGCCTGTTTTGGGTGAAATACCTCATAATTTCGATGACGATAATGTAGCAGTAGAAATAGATGGCACAAAATCTATCGATGAGGCTTTTCGTATTGCACGAACTAATCTGTTGTTTAGTCTGGGAACTGAAAATAAAGTTGTTTTGTTTACATCAACAGTAGCAGGGGAGGGAAAAACATTTGTTTCGCTCAATATGGCAATAAGTACTGCACTTTTGGATAAAAAGGTGCTGTTTGTAGGTCTCGATCTTCGCAAACCTATTATTACAAAATATATCAAACTTGAATCTAAAAATGGTATATCTAACTATCTGTCAGGTTTTGAAACGGATATCGATAAATTGATTGTTCCTTCTAATGTGCATCCTAATCTTTATGTTTTGCCTTCAGGACCTATACCTCCTAATCCTGCAGAACTACTTTCTAGGCCTACGCTCAAAAAAGCGATAAATAAGATCAGAGATGAGTATGATTATATCTTTATCGACTCAGCTCCTTTGGCTTTGGTAACTGACACTCTTATTCTGAGTAGAGAAACGGACGCTACGGTTTATGTGTGCCGTATGGACTATTCCAGCAAGGCTAACCTGCGCTTCGCAAATGATCTTATGCATACTGATAAGCTTAAAAACATGCTGTTGGTTATTAACGATGTTAAAAATTATCATCGTAGCTATGGTTATGGTTACGGCTATGGTTACGGCTATGGTTATGGTAATCAAAAAAAGAAATCTA
>CAZAFR010000015.1:4742-15633 GCA_964484665.1 uncultured Proteiniphilum sp.
TATGGTTACGGCTATGGTTACGGCTATGGTTATGGTAATCAAAAAAAGAAATCTAAGAAATAAGGAATAGAGCTTTTTCTTTATCACCATGCCATGAGCTGTTTCATGCTTTTGGGCATTGTAGCGCGTTTTAAGATAGGTTATGATTTTTATTTTACATCAATTTCTATCCATTGTGATCGGTCGGGTGGAGTAGGTGCTGTAATTTCTTTACGGGGTGTTATTTTAAGTTCTTCTAATAAAACTTCTACTGCTTTCTCAATAGATGGGTCGTTGCCTTTTGCCAACTCCTCTGGTCGGTCAATTACTTCTATATCAGGATATACTCCTACACCTTCAATTATCCATTTCCCTGTTTCATCATAAACTCCAAACATAGGTACAGAAATGTAACCGCCATCAACCAAACGAGCATTGCCGGATATTCCTACTAAACCGCCCCAGGTGCGAGTGCCAATGAGTTTACCTTCACCTGTTTTACGAAAGAAATAAGGGAAAGCATCGCCTCCTGAAGATGAATAGCCATTTATTAACATGACCTTTGGTCCATCGTGTGCAATGCCGGGCGATTTCATAGGTAAGTCTATGTTATTACGGTGCCAGTAGACAAGAGTGCGACGATTGAGTAGGTCGATCATTCTGTCGGGAATAAATCCGCCGCCATTATATCTATCGTCAATTATTAATGCTTCTTTATCATTATAGGTGAGCATACCTTTAAATAGTTCTATATTTCCTTCAAATGAAGTATTTGGTACATGAATGTAGCCTATTCTTCCGTTAGAGAGCTTATCAACCAAATTGCGTCTTTCTGTAACCCAATCCATATATCTTAATTCATGCTCGCTGGTAATTGTTTTTATGTTATAGGTTCTAGCTCCTGAGGTATTTGGTTTATCATTGACGCTAAGCTCTACATACCTGTCACCCAGATTCTCTAACATTTCATATGGGTTTTTTTCTGTAGTTAACTCTTCGCCGTTGATGCTGATAATATAATCGCCTTCATTTATAAAAATTCCACTTTCTGTTAATGGTGAACGTCGATCTTCATTCCAGTTTTCACCCTGGTATATTTTTGTTATTTTGTAACGTTTAACAGAAGGATCCGACTCAAGTTCAGCGCCAAGTAAACCTCCATTAATGCGTTGCACTTCAGCTATATCGCCCCAATCTATATAGGAGTGTCCTGTATTTGTTTCACTTACTATTTCGTTGAGGATATAATCCAGATCAAATCTACTTGGTACATAGGGTAGTAAGCTACTATATGTCTTTTTAATACCATTCCAGTCAACGCCGTGAAGATTATTTACATAAAAATAGTCTCTAAATATTCTGAATGCATCATCATAAATTTGCTGCCATTCTTTTACCGGATCAAGTTTCATCATTAGTTTATCAAGATTCAGTTTACCGGTTTCGGCTTTTTGTCCCGGTTGGTTCTTTGCAATGGCATAATCCCCATTAAGACGATAAATAAATGATTTACCGTCTGCAGAAAGTAAAGCAAATCCGGTGCCGTCTAATATATCTTCTGTTTTTTCTTCTTCAATATTATATCTCATTATTTTATTGCCTGAAGAATATAATAAACCTTCTTCAACGGCTCCTAAGATACGATAGTTGCCGGAATTTACCGGAAGCGATTCAATACGGTTCTGAATACCGTCAATATCAATTTCTACTTTTATTTCTGATGTTTTATTACTCTCTTTTATATCATTTGCTTCTGACATTTCTTTGCCATATAGCTCTTTATCATTTTTATAATGAGCAAGTTTAGTTCCGTCGTTAAGTAGAGGGATAGCGTATATACGTGTTGCGTTATTATAAAGATAATCAAATTCAAAGCTACTGAATGTTAGGTTGAAGTCGCGATTTGACAGGAAGAACAAAAACTTTCCATCAGTGCTAAAAATGGGGTTTCCGTCAGAGAAAGATGCATCGGTGATTTGATGTTTTTTACCTGTGGATATTTGGTACAACCATAATGCCGATTGATAGTTAGGCGATGATTTACTGTAGGCAACCCATTCTCCGTCGGGTGAAAATGAGTAATCTCTTATTTCTTCACTTGATGCTTTATCAATTTTGGTTTCTTTACCGGTTGATATATCAACTAACCAAAGTGTCATTGTACGGTCACTATAAATAAGATGTGTGCTTTTTGGCGACCATTCAGCGCTGTTTTTCCATGCTGATGAGTTTTTTGTTATCTGACGTGGTTTTGAGCCTTCTTTGTTCTCAAGAAGATAGAGCTCATATTCACCTGTTTTATCTGAAAAAAATGCAATTTCTTTTCCGTCAGGAGACCATACCGGAGATATCTCTCTAATTCCTTGTGTGTTGGTAAGATTAATTATTTCACCATTTTCAGTAGGTACACTAAATATATCACCTCTCGCTTCAAAAAGTGCTCGTTTTGCATTAGGGGAGAGTGCAAAGCTTCCTATGAAATCTTTTACATTTTTAAAGTATGGTTGTAGGTTTGGATTATCGTAATTGATTGTTACGTTAATTTTGTTTGATTCTCCGTTATTAAGGTCAAGTACATAAAGATAACCTCCATTTTCGTATACCAACTTACCATTACTGCCCGAAGGCCACATAACATCAAACTCGGAGTGATTGGTAATTTGCACATCTTCATTGGTCTTTACATTATAG
This sequence comes from uncultured Proteiniphilum sp., assembly GCA_964484665.1. Taxonomy (GTDB): domain Bacteria; phylum Bacteroidota; class Bacteroidia; order Bacteroidales; family Dysgonomonadaceae; genus Proteiniphilum. Next base: position 7,413 of record CAZAFR010000015.1, read on the forward strand.
CTGTGAATATTTAGACGTGTGTCTTGGTCTGAAGCGTAATAAATATTATCTCCATACCATGTAGGCCACTGATCAGTTCCTACCCAATTTGTTATCTGTTTTGATGAATTGTTATTTAAGTTGTATATCCATAATTCGGTAGCACGGCCACCTTTGTATCTTTTCCAAGAACGAAACTCACGATCCACAGGCGTAAAACATATCTGTGAACCATCGGGAGAAAATGTAGCAAAACCACCGTTGACAATTTGCAGAGGTTCTTCCATACCGCCATTAATGCTAACGGTATAATACTTTCCGTTTCTTTCGCCAAAGGTAGTTCTGTTAGCTCTAAAGAGTATATTTTTACTATCAGGAGTCCAGTCAAGCACAACATTATCAAATCCACCTCTTGGAGGCATAACTCCTACTGAATTATAAAATGTAAGCTGACGAGCTGTGCCTCCTTCTGAAGGCATAACCCAAATTTGTCTGCTACCGGAGTACTCTGCCGAAAAAGCTATCCATTTTCCATCAGGTGAAATTTTTGGGAATAGTTCGATACCCGGATGCGAGGTAAGTCTTTTTGCATCACCACCATTAGAGTTCACGGTCCATATATCTCCTGCGTATACAAACGCAATAAGATTATTATTTATGTCTGGAAAACGCATCATACGTGCGTCATTCATTGCAGAAACATTAAAAATAATTAAGCCTGCAAGAGTAATAAAGAGTGTTTTTTTCATTAAATCATATTTGAGCATCAAATTTACATAATAAATATGATTTTTTTTGCTTGACTTCCAATTAATAGTTTTAAATGCACTTTATCGCTTATATTAATAAGTAAATTACAAATTCTATTACCTTTGTTGTTATAATCCAGTTGAGAATGAAAAAAACATCTCTTTCTTTTTTACTTATTCTTTACTTAATATCTTTTGATATTATAGCGCAGAATGCAAAACCGATAATCTATAGGATTAATATTATGGAGAATATCGGTAGCAATACTTGGGTGTATCTAAGAAATGGACTTTATGAAGCTCAACAAAATAAGGCTGATGCAGTTTTGTTGCATATGAATACTTATGGTGGAGGTGTTCTTGAAGCCGATTCTATGCGTACTGCTGTTCTGAATTGTAATATGCCTGTTTATGTATTTATCGATGTAAATGCGGCATCTGCAGGAGCCTTGATTGCAATAGCTTGCGATAGTATATATATGCGGAGCAGTTCTTCTATTGGAGCAGCAACTGTTGTTGAGGGTGTTACAGGTGCTGAAGCGCCGGATAAATATCAATCTTATATGAGAGGTATTATGAGAGCAACAGCTGAAAGTCATGGTAAAATTGTAACAATTGAAAATGGAGACTCTGTAAGTAAATGGAGGCGTGATCCTGCTATTGCTGAGGCTATGGTAGATGAACGTATTGTTATACCCGGTTACGCTGATTCAACACAAATACTAACGTTAACCGCTAGTCAGGCGATAGAAGTGGGTTATTGTGATGGAATTGCAGAGAGTGTGCATGAAGTAATTGTTTCAGAATTAGGTTTTAATGATTATGTACTGGAGACGTATAATCCTACATTTTATGATAAAATAAAAGGGTTCCTTACAAATGGAGTTCTTCAGGCATTTTTGATAATGTTTATTATTGGAGGGATTTATTTTGAATTACAAACTCCCGGTATTGGTTTCCCTTCTGCTGTTGCACTAACGGCTGCAATACTTTATTTTACTCCTTTATACCTGACGGGATATGCTCAGAATTGGGAGGTTTTGCTTTTTGTGATTGGACTTATATTTATGGTTTTCGAGATATTTGTTATACCCGGATTTGGTGTTACAGGTATTCTTGGAATTTTATTTATATTATCTTCTCTAATCCTTGCACTTGTAGGGAATATTGATTTTAATTTTAAAGACCTGCCGGCAAGAGAAGTATTCAAAGCATTTATGATAGTTCTGGGTGGTTTGGGTATGGGTATTATCCTTATAATTTATCTTATGAGTAGAATTGGCAAAAAAGGAATATTTATGAATGTAGCACTTCAAGCAGATCAGGAAGGTTATGTTTCAGTACCTTTAGAACCGATATCAATAATTGGGAAAACAGGAATTGCTGCTACAGTTCTACGACCATCCGGCAAAGTGAATGTTGATGGTCAATATTATGATGCTATTTCTTTGCGTGGTATGATCGAAAAAGGAGAAGAGGTTTTAGTGAAACGTTATGAAAACTTCCAGCTTTATGTAGTTAGGAAGTAAATATTTAATATATAATTTAAAATAAATAAATAAAAAAATGAGAGTTGCGGCAATAATACCGGCACGTTATGCCTCGTCACGCTTCCCGGGCAAACCTTTAGCTGATATGGACGGAAAGCCCATGATTAGGAGAGTTTATGAGCAAGTACAAAAAGTTTTAACCGATCTGTATGTCGCTACCGACGACATGAGAATATTTGAGACTGTAAAGTCTTTTCAGGGCAATGTTGTTATGACATCCCAGAGTCATCGGAGTGGAACAGATCGTTGTAGAGAAGCAGTTACAAAAATTGATAAGCCTTATGATGTAATTATTAATATACAAGGTGATGAACCTTTTATTCTCCCTTCACAGATTGAATCGATAATAAATTGCTTCTCTGACCCTGATGTTGAAATAGCTACATTGGTAAAACCTTTTAAAGCAACTGATGGTTTTGAAAAATTATGTAATCCGCTTTCACCAAAAGTTGTTATAAATAAAAACAATGAAGCGATATATTTTAGTCGTTCCGTGATCCCTTATGTCAGAGATGTTCATAATGACGATTGGTTAGGGAAACATCAGTTTTTTAAACATATAGGGGTATATGGATATCGTACATCTATTCTTGAGCAAATTACTCAACTTGCTCCTTCTGACCTCGAAAAAGCTGAGTCGCTTGAACAGTTAAGATGGATTGAGAATGGATTTAGAATAAAAGTGGCGTTTACCGATTATGAGACAATCTCTATTGATACTCCGGCTGATTTGCAAAAAGCGCTTGAGTTTTTGAGAATAAGTAGAAATAAAAATACCTCGGGACAATAATTCCGAGGTATTTTGTATTTTTCTTTTTATTGCAGAACTTTCTACAGTAATTTCAAATTAATTGTATGCTGCAAATTCTTTTTTGGTATATGCACCTTTTTTGGCAAAGTAGTAAATTACAAATGGCACGATTAATAATATAATAGCCCAAAGGATATTACTTAGTATACTGCCTTTCTTCATGTTGTTTACATAGATGTGCCCTAACATACCATTAACAATTAAAACCATTCCTGTGATCAAAAAATTGTTATTGATAGTACCCATAAAAAAAGGTACAACTAAAAAAGCAACGCCTATTAGCATTACTATTACGCCGATGTATTTTGCGAACTCTTTCATGTGTGTATAATAATTATGTTATTGATTTCGTAACACAAATAAACACAAAATTCAACAAACTAAGAAATTATATGGGATAAAAATTATTTTATAAGTAAGTAATAAACAAAAGCAATCAAAAAGTCTAATTAAATACCTTATTCAACTTCTTTTTTTTATTTTTGTAACATTGTTATTTTTGTAGGATACATAATAGTGAGAAAAGTTTTATTTTTTTTATATAAATGGATCATTTTTGTTCCAATTTTTTTTGTGATAACACTTATCACAGCATTAATTGTAATGATTATGACTCCTCTATTTGGTAGTAAATTTTGGGGATATTATCCTCCAAAATGGTGGTGTCGACTTACTTGCTGGTTATCACTTTGCAGAATAAAAACAAGTGGACATGAAAATCTTGACCCAAATCAGTCTTATATATTTGTTGCTAACCATCAAGGTGCATTTGATATTTTTCTGGTATATGGTTTTTTAAATCATAATATTATTTGGATGCAGAAACAGAGCCTTCGAAAAATTCCTTTTGTTGGATATGCATCTGAGAAAGCAGGACATGTTTTTGTTAATAATACAACGCCAAGTGCTAGGGCTGCAAGCATAATCAAAGCTAAATCAAAAATTAAAAATGGCGTTTCAATGGTAATATTTCCTGAAGGAGCACGCACTCACACCGGCAAAATGGGACGTTTTAAAATGGGTGCATATTATATTGCACATGAATTGAATTTGCCAATAGTGCCACTGACTATAAATGGTCCTTATGATGTTCTAAAGAGAAATACATTTAATTTAAATCCCGGAAAACTTGAGTTGGTTATTCATAAGCCTATTTCACCGGAAGAGATAACTGAAGAGTCGATACCTGAAATAATAAATAAAACAAAAAATATAATTTATTCTGATCTTTGGGAAAAATACAAGGATAATTAAACATATATCCAATTTTTACACTTGGATTTAATTTCGATATGCTCAATAATCTTGATAATTTTGATATGGGTGGTTTATAGTATGTGAGGTATATAAAAAAGGAAAGGTTGTCTCACGACAACCAATCTTCATTGTTAACCTTAAATCTAATACCATGAAAAACACGATGCAAATATACAGTCTCTCGTGGCATTGTCCAAATAATACGACCTGAAAAAGCCATATTTTAAATTTATTTAGTGTTATTGTTTATGATTTTTTGAATAATCAGTTGATTCTTTGTATTTATTCACAAAAAATTAGACTATTCATGAAATTTATTTGCCAGAAAGTTAAGTAGACTCCAATTATATCTGTACCAACGTCTAGTTGCTAATTGTTTGCCCCCAAATTGCAGTAAGAATCGTGGTCTGCCTGTGTTTTTGTTTATATATCCAACATCCATATAATCAAAAAACATAAAATTATTGTCTTCTGCAATCTGCATTGCTGAGTAAAGTGTGAATATAGTTGGAAAAACTGTTTTGTATCGCTTATTTTTACCCCAATAATAGAGACAATATACAGTGGTTGTGTCTTCAAAACCAAGTATTGCTCCACCAATAATTTTATTCTGGTATCGAGTAAGCAATATTTTACCCTTGCCGTTTAGAATATAATGATGATAAAAGTTTTCGAAATATTGGAAGGGTGGAAATCGATGTGATATTTTTTTATTGTTGGTACTTTCTATAAGCTTATAGATTTCAGGTAAATTATCTTCAGAATTAAACTCTTCAATTTTGACACCTTTCCTGATTGCTTTATTAACTTGGTTTTTTCTGGAGGCGGATAATTGATCCCAAATTTTTCTTTTTCTCTGCAAAGAGTTTTTTATATTGATCCACTTAGTAGTGTAAAAATTATTTTCTCTGAAACTTTTATAACCAAATACGGTGCTATTAATTGTATCGTAACGTATTAAAAAAACCTTGTTTTTTACTTCAGATACAAGTTTACTGAGCAATAGATTGAATAAATCTATCTTAGGATAGGTATCATAAAAAAATGAAGGCTGTTGTGATACAAGACATCTTTTAAATATCTTTCCTCGCAAAAAACGATTTCTGCGAACGATGACTGCAAAAATAGCTGCAATTGGCTTTTTTTCGTCGAAGGCTACAATCATTAATGGGGTATATGCCGAAGAATTGCCGTACCAGTCGAATGATGAAGAGTAATGAAAAAAATTGACATCATTCAGTTCGGGAAGTTCTTTCTTATTATAATATGTTTTAACGATGTATTCAATCATAAACACAAAATATACCTCTGAAACAAAAATACTAATAATATTTAAAAGGAAATAATTATAAAACATTTATAATAATTGCCTATGCTTACTTAAACAACTTATATTTTTAGTAATTTTGGAAATAAAATGAAATAATAAGAAATTATTTATATTATGATAAAAAAAATATTGGTAACAGGCGGAACAGGATATATTGGTTCTCACACTGTAGTTGAACTGCAAGAAGCTGGATATGAAGTTGTAATTATTGATAATTTATCAAATTCTAATGTTGATGTTCTTGATGGTATAACAAAGATATCGGGTATAAGGCCACTATTCTATGAAATGGACTGTACCGATAAAAATGCTTTGATATCTTTATTTAATGAGCATTCTTTTGATGGAATAATTCATTTTGCTGCAAGTAAGGCTGTTGGAGAATCAGTTCAAAAACCTTTAATGTATTATTATAATAATATAGTGTCTCTAATAAACCTATTGGAACTAATGCCTGAATATAAAGTGAAAGGAATAGTATTTTCTTCATCTTGCACTGTTTATGGTGAACCGGATAAAAATCCGATTGATGAAAATGCACCTATAAAACCGGCAACGTCTCCTTATGGAAATACAAAGCAAATTAATGAGGAGATAATTCAGGACTTCGTTCATTCCGGTGCACCAATAAAAAGTATTATTCTTCGCTATTTTAACCCTATCGGAGCACATCCTTCAGGTGAAATTGGTGAATTACCAATAGGTGTACCTCAAAATCTTGTGCCTTATATCACGCAAACAGGAATGGGTATCCGTGAACAACTTAGTGTGTTTGGTGATGATTACAACACTCCTGATGGCTCTTGTATAAGAGACTTTATAAATGTTGTGGATTTGGCAAAAGCTCATGTTATTGCTATAGATCGGATGATAGAAGATAAATCAGATGAAAATGTAGAGATTTTTAATTTAGGAACAGGAAAAGGTGTTTCTGTACTTGAATTGATTAATGTGTTTGAAAAAATTTCCGGTGAATCTCTGAATTATAAAATTGTTGGAAGGCGTGAAGGTGATATCGAGCAAATATGGGCACAGCCTAATAAAGCTAATAAAGTATTAGGGTGGACTGCTAAGGAGTCACTCGAAGATACTATGTCTTCTGCTTGGAATTGGCAGAAACGACTCAGAGAAAGAGATATTATGTAATATGTTATATTAATAACAAGAAGTCTGAAGTTTTATTCTTCAGACTTTTTTGTTATTATTTTCTATGAAAGGATTAGAAATAATATTCTATTACAAGATAATAATCTTCATCGCCATTAGTGGATTTTTCAATTTCAATTTTGTTTTCCCGTGCAAGCCAGCCAATAGCACAGTAAACTTCTTTTTCAGATAAACCGGAATTTTTACTTAACTGCTTAATATTCCATTTTTGATTGTTGTTTAAAAGATTCCAGATTATACCGGCATTTGTTCCAATGGATTTCTTGTTCATCTTGACCTCTGTTTTGTTAATTGTTATGGTTAAAACGTATCTGCAGGACTTTTTGTTTTATAAAAAAAAGAAAATTGACTACAAAAAACGTAATAAAGAAAATTTTTGGTGTGGGCCGGCGGTAGGAATAAACTATAATGAAAGAAAAATGATAAAATAAAGATATACAGCCGGTATAGCTACGAGTAAACTATCAATTCTATCTAAGATACCACCGTGACCGGGAATAATATTTCCTGAGTCCTTAACTAAACTATTACGTTTGATAAGTGACTCAAATAAATCGCCTAACGTTCCAAACAAGGATACTATTACTGCAAACACGATCCAAAAAATAGTTGATAAATTGGGGAACAGTCCTGAGAAAATAAAAGATGAAATGACTGTGAAAACAACGCCGGCGATAAATCCTTCTATCGATTTTTTTGGAGAAATATATTCTATTAACTTGTGCTTTCCTATTAGTGAACCTATGAAATAGGCTGCCGTATCATTAACCCAAAGGAACACAAAAAGTGCAAGTATCGGTATATAATCATATCCATTACCTGCATAATTAAATGGTTGTGAGTAAGAAATTAGCATTAATAGACATAAAGGCAAGGTTATATATAACTGTCCGAATGCTGAGTAGATTATTCCATGTAAAACATCATTCTTATGAATAAATGTTGTGGATGAGATCAATATTAGTAAATATGAAATAATTGTAATGGGTAAAAAGTGTTTTGATATATTTTCCAAAAATAAAAATGCAGCAAAAAACATTAATAACCCCATCACAATATTTAATATTTTTTTTATTGGATGAGAAGTATTATTCTCCATCATACGGTAGAATTCGAATAATGCTATGCCTAGTATGGCGCTAAAGACTATGAGAAAAGAATACTTTCCTCCCAATATACCCAGTAATATAATTATTATGTATAAAATGCCTGCTCCGGCACGTGTGGTTAAGTCTTTAATATTCAATCTATCTGTATTTAAAAACCGCACTTGTCTTTTTTTTAACGTATTCTTATGACTCTTTTTCTACTCCGCCTTCTTCTTGCACTTTATTTTCTTTCAATCCTTCTTCATCTTGTTCTTCATCTTGTTCTTCAT
>CAZAFR010000015.1:15733-50554 GCA_964484665.1 uncultured Proteiniphilum sp.
TTCTTCATCTTGTTCTTCATCTTGTTCTTCATGTTCAAGGTCGATATTGTGTTCCATAAGTATATTATACCATGAAATTAGCTTTTTAACATCAGAAGCATATACACTTTCTTTATTATATTCAGGCAGAACTTCTTCAAGATAATTGAAAAAATCTTTATTAGACGATTTTGAAGCAAATATAACCGGCTTACCATTTTCTTTTTCTTTTATCTTTTTGAACACCTCATATAATGGTATGTCTCCATCATTGGTATAGATTGACACATCACTTAATGCTACTATCTTCTCGTGCATATAAACAGGAATTCGTTTTCCATCAGTCATGGATTCAACGATATTCATATTTTTGTTAGTAGAAATAAGTTTATATAAGCCCGGACGCCCGGTAACCGATAATATTTTAGTTAGCATAATATTGTTTATTATAAAAAAGAGAACTCTGTATTTTATGACTGCAAAAGTAATCAGACTCTACCTTATTCGCAACTTTTATTGTAAAATCTACAATAATATTTTGAATAGGCGTATATTTTTAATATTTAATTTTAATACTAGTTTAATGTATAATTATAGAAATAAAGATGTTTTATTGAGAAAAATCACCTAATTTCGTAGTACATACAATAGAAACAATAAACAATAAATATGATAAATAAGTTATTAATAATGCTACTTTCCATTGCTTTTCTTTTTTCATGCTCAGGCAATAAATCATCAGACAAATTTAAGCATGGAGAAAAACAATATGATTCATCAGAATTGCAAAGTGATAGTGAGGATTTGTATCTACTCATTGGGGCCTACTCTTCAGATATAGGTGGCAATGGAATTTATGTTTATAAATTTAGCGAGGAAACCGGAGTATTGGATTCCGTTAGCATGGTAGAAATAGAAAATCCCTCTTATCTAACATTAAGTCCTGATTTTAATTTCGTTTATGCTGTAAGTGAGAGTGGGGAAGATAAAAGTGCTGTTAGTTCATTCTCTTTTAATAGAAAAAAAGGATTACTCACGCCTATAAACTCACAACCAACATTAAGTCCCGATCCTTGTTATATCACAATTGACAGTAAAGGTAAAAACATTCATACTGCCAATTACAGTGGAGGCAGCATTACTTCATTTCATGTAAACAGTAAAGGTGAGATAGGTAAGGCCGGCTCAGTTCTTTATTTTGAAGGAAGCGGACCCGACACAGTACGTCAGGACAAATCTCACCTACATAGTGTTATGTATTCACCTGATGGAAGATTTCTGTTTGCAACTGATTTGGGTTCCGACAAACTATATCGTTTTTCGGTATTAGATACACCATTTGAAGGTCAACCATCTTTGGAGCAAAACAGTCTGAAAGAGATTTCTGTTCCTTCAGGTACCGGTCCACGACATTTTGATTTTCATCCTAATGGAGGTCGATATATGTATTTACTGGGAGAACTTTCAGGGGAAGTGCTTGTTTTTGATTACAATTACGGTACACCGGAATTAAAGCAGACAATTGTATCTGACAGTGTAGGTGCTAGGGGTAGCGCCGACATTCATGTTTCTCCCGACGGACGTTTTTTATATGCATCTAACAGATTAAATGCAGATGGCATTGCAATTTTCTCAATAAATGATGAAGATGGTACGCTAACTAAGATCGGTTATCAGCCTACAGCAAAACACCCACGAAATTTTGTGATTACTCCAAACGGCAAATATCTTCTGGTAGCAAGTAGAGATGAGAATAAAATTCAGGTATTTGAAATTAATAACGAAACAGGGATGCTATCTAATATTTTAAAAGATATAATTATTAGTAAACCTATCTGTTTGAAATTTTCAGCAATGAATTAACATACACACCTAATTTTGTTACTTGTGAAATTTGATTTTTAATTTTCCGGATATGATCATCATGAAAATTCCGGCCATAATTAACCAAAATAGTTGACGACCCCTTCGCATAAGTGTTACAACTAGCCATATCTCACTGCTAACAATACCAATTACATTGAGCATTACCTTATTGCCATATTCCTCAACGCCCAACTGAGCAGGAACAATCATTCCAATTGTTTTAAAGAGAGAAACGCCCATCTCCACAGCTATAGCCTGCATCAGATTGATATCCAACCCCATCATTCTTAAAACTATCACGAATTCAACAGCAGCAAAAATCCAATATGTAGTACACATTAAAAATGCAATAAGAAATCTACCTTTGTTTTCTCGAAAATAATCTGAAGAAACTTTATTCATTTCATAAGAGGAATTTATCAGTTTATCCGAAAGTACCGACCATCCCGTTTTGTTCTTCAATTTTTCTATTGTTTTGGCAAGAAAGAGCTTTGGATGAACTATAAATCGCAGCACGACAAAAATAAATGCAGCTATTAAGGCTATAACCGAGAATATTAGAAGTAAATTGGCGCCATTATTTTTTCTAGAACCAATAATGAGATACAGAATTGAAATAGACATAAGCAGTATGCTTGAGAATACAGTCAATGTTCTGTGTAAAAGTATTGAACTAACACCCCGAGTGCCATTTATTCCTTTCTTTTGGAGTATAACAGCTTTTAAACTTTCACCTGCAATCACACTTGTAGGGTTAAATGCTGAAAGCATTTCGCCAACATGTCTGTACATGAATAGTGCATGAAACGGTATTTTTTTTCCGGCGTCACCCAGACATAAAGACCATGCAAATGTAGAGGCGCTGTATGATATTATTGATGCAATTATTACACCAACAAACATTCCGGGCATCTCTGATACGTAAACTTTAAAATTATCAAAGTCTATCGATGCTAAAAACTTGCCAATTAGAAGTATAACGGTGACTAAAAGAGCTGCAATAATATATATTCTATATTTTTTTATGAATTTTGCCATGAATTATACTCTAAAATTACTTTAATTATTTTTTAGCAAGTCGTTCAATATCGGTGAAATAATCTTCTGCCAAAACGGGAAGTGCTGCTCTGTATGAAATATTAAAAGGTATAATTAAAGAGGGTACTTTTACTATCTTTAGTTTAGTTTTTTGTTTTGGTGGCATTCCGCAAAAAAAATTCTATTTTTTATAACTTAATTATTTGCCTTATCTTAATCTAAAACTAAGAACAACAAAAAAACAGACTATTAACTGATTCTGTATTGTATATCGGCATATAAATTTTCAAACCCCAAAGTTACTATTTTTTGATAAAGAGGCAAAAAGCGCATAGTTATAATATGCCTAATTACTATATTAGTCTTAACTTAATCAAATAAATTCTGAATCATCTCTGTACTAACTCTGTATTTTATCTGTATCTACTATGAAAAAATGCAGAGTTGTATAGACCGATGTACTACTAAAACACAAAAAACAGAGTTATTTTACTTAAATAACTCTGAATGTATGTTTTTAATTGAATAATAAAACAACTACAAATTTCCCAATTGTGGAATATCGTTAATGTTAAAGGGAGTGGCCTGATAAACAAAGTAGTTCAACCAGTTTATGTAGAGCAAATTAGCATGTGACCTCCATTTCACTATGGGTGGCTGAGAGGGTTGATCATTTTTGTAATAGTTTACAGGCGGGCCAACACTATCTAAACCTTTCTCTAAATCCCGTAGGTATTCGTTGTGCAGAGTGTGCGATGAGTATTCAGAATGACCGGTGACATAAAATTCGCGACCTCCCCTGGAAGAGATAATATATACACCGGCATCTTCTGATTCTGAGAGAATAGTCAGTTCAGGATGCTTTAGTATTTCCTCAGCTTTAATTGTTGTATGTCGACTGTGAGGTGCATAAAATTCATCATCAAATCCTCGGAACAAAGGAAATGAGGGATCATTAATTTTATGTTTGAACACCCCAAATAGTTTTTTATCTAACGGGTATTTATTGATTCCATAAAAATGATAAAGTGCAGCCTGAGCGCCCCAGCAAATGTAGAAGGTTGAAGTTACATGAGTACGTGCCCAGTTATATATCTGAGTTAATTCATCCCAATAATTTACTTCTTCAAAATCCATCATTTCTACAGGAGCGCCGGTAATTATCATTCCATCAAAATTCCTATCTTGTACAGAAGAAAAACTGGTATAGAAAGACATTAGATGTTCAATAGGTGTATTTTTTGGAGTATGAGTGGATAGTCCTAAAAACTCTATTTCTACCTGTAAAGGTGAATTAGAAAGCAATCTAAGAAGATCAGTTTCTGTTGAGATTTTAAGTGGCATTAAGTTGAGTATGAGTATCTTGAGAGGGCGTATATCTTGTGTTGAAGCACGTAAGTCCTCCATCACAAAAATCGATTCTTTTTTCAATATTTCGACAGCCGGTAATTTATCGGGTAAATTTAAAGGCATAATAAACTGTTTTTTTTAGAACCTAAATACTTTCGTTTATAATAAAACGATGTTTTCTTTTTTTATTTTAATTTCGCAGTAATGACATTGAATTTCCACTTTTTCTTTATCAATAACGTGAAATCTGGTCTTCATAGGTTCATTATTGGTGATGCATTTGGGGTTATTGCACTTAACAATCTCTACGATTTCATCCGGCAATACAACCTTTTTCTTCTCTACAACTTCAAAATTTCGGATAATATTAAGATTTACGTTTGGGGCAACTAAGGCAATACGATTAATCTCATCTTCCCGGAAAAACTTATCAGATACTTTGATGAGTCCTTTTGTGCCCATCTTTGTACTATTGAGGTTATTACCAATTGTAATACGATTATCAAGTCGCTGTAATTGAAGAAGAGAGACTACCTTAAATACTGCGTCTGTAGGAATGTGATCTATTGCTGTACCGTTTTTAAGTGCGGCAACTTGTAAAGCTTTTCCCATAATATTTTTTATTTCTTATAACTGATAAATATATCTGCACTACTGCTCTTACCGTGAGTTGTTGTGAGATCCTTTTTGTTTATACTTAAACAATTTATCTCATCCTCCGTTGATTTATAAATCAACGGATTTATGTTATATTTATACCCAATAGATCACAAATGATAGCCTGACGAGTATACATGCCATTTTTAGCTTGTTGAAAATAGTATGCTTTAGGATTGTTGTCAACGTCTTGACTTATCTCTTTAACTCTGGGAAGAGGGTGCAGTACTTTTAGGTTTTCTTTTGATTTGGCAAGCATATCGTTATGCAATACATATACATTCTTCACTTTTTCATACTCCATTAGATCTGTAAATCTCTCTTTCTGAACTCTTGTCATATAAAGAATGTCAGCACTATTTATCGATTCTTCTGAAAAATCTTTGAATTCTCTGTATGGGATATTTTTATTATTGCAAAACAACTTGTATTTGTCAGGAATATGTAACTCCTCAGGAGCAACAAAATTAAAAGTTGGATTAAAGTATGATAATCCTTGAATAAGTGAATGAACAGCACGTCCATATTTTAGATCACCAACAATTGTAATTGTAAGATTATCAAGTTTACCTTGTGTTTCGTAAATAGTAAATAAATCGAGCATCGTTTGAGTGGGATGTTGATTAGATCCATCACCGGCGTTTATTATAGGCACCGGCGAAATCTCTGAAGCATAACGAGCAGACCCTTCAAGGTGATGACGCATAATGATTAAATCAGCATAATTGCTAACCATCATAATTGTATCTTTGAGCGATTCACCTTTTGTAGAACTGCTGGTAGCCGAATCAGAAAATCCAATGATTCGTCCTTCTAAACGATTTACTGCCGTCTCAAAACTTAAACGGGTGCGTGTTGAAGGCTCAAAGAAAAGGGTGGCACAAACTTTACCTTTCAACAGATTGCGATCGGGATTCTGTTTGAACTTAGTTGTACTCTCAATAATTCGAGTGATATCACTCTGATCATAATCGCCTATATTTACTAAACTTCTGGATTGCATAAAATAAATTTTACTGCTCAATAATTAGTGCGTTACAAAAGTAACTAAAATGACAGAAAATATTACTCAAATACTTACTCAAACTTCAAGATCGATATTAAACAGTTCGTGCCAAGGTAATCCTTGTACTTTGAGCTGTTCCATAAATGGATCCGGATTAAACTCTTCTACATTATGTACTCCCGGTTTTTTCCAAATTCCCTGCATAAACATCATAGCTCCTATGGTTGCCGGAACGCCGGTTGTATAACTTACTCCTTGGGCACCTGTTTCTTTATAAGCCTCTTGGTGGATACAATTATTATATATATAATAGGTGCGTTCTTTTCCATCTTTAATGCCACTGATACGGCAACCAATAGAGGTCTGACCGGTATAGTTCTCTCCTAGCTCACCCGGGTCTGGTAGCACAGCTTTTAAAAACTGAATTGGAACAATCTTTTGACCGTTATACTCTATTTCATCGATGCGAGCCATACCTATATTTTGTATTACGCGAAGATGGGTGAGATATTCTTGACCAAATGTCATCCAGAAGCGTGCACGTTTGATGGTGGGGAAGTTCTTTACAAGCGACTCTAGCTCTTCGTGATAAATAACGTATGATTCTTTTGGGCCGATTTCGGGGTAATTAAGTGGCTTATGTATCTCATGCGGCTCAGTCTCTATCCATTCATCATTTTCCCAGTACTTTCCTTTCTGAGTAACTTCTCGGATATTAATTTCCGGATTGAAATTAGTTGCAAATGCTTTACCGTGATCGCCTGCATTGCAATCAACTATATCAAGGTAATGTATCTCATCAAAGTGATGTTTTGCTGCATATGCAGTGAATATACTTGTTACACCAGGATCAAATCCACAGCCTAGAATGGCTGTTAATCCGGCTTTCTCAAATCTTTCTTTATATGCCCATTGCCATTTATATTCATATTTTGCCTTATCCTTAGGCTCATAATTGGCCGTGTCAAGATAGTTTACTCCTGCCACCAGACAAGCATCCATAATGGTTAAATCCTGATATGGAAGTGCAACGTTTATAACTATTTCGGGCTTAAATTCATTCATTAATGCAACTAGTTCAGGTACATTGTCTGCATCCACTTTGGCTGTTTTAATTTTTACGCCGGTACGTTTTTCAACGTCTGCTGCTATATCGTTACATTTACTTTTTGTGCGACTTGCCAACATTATATCTGTGAATACATTGCTGTTCTGAGCAACTTTGTTGGCTACCACGGTTCCAACGCCACCAGCACCTATAATAAGTACTTTTCCCATATGTTGTATTATTTAAATTAGATATTCTTTAGCACAAACTTACATAAAAAAAATCATTATTGTAATGCTGTTTATCGAAAATAGAAATAATGAAGTTGTTTTATGTTGCCATTTTTTTTAGTTAAAGTGGAATTTGTATCTTTGCTCTTTCATAAAATATACAACTAAAAACCATATAACTAATTTAATACTCATAAATTGAATGAGTATATTTTAATCCAAAACAGAATTTTAAAGGCTATGAATGAAGAGAACATAGAGCAAATTTCACGTTCAACAAGTGCCATAAGTGATTGGTCGATGAATTTGTTGAACAATATTGGAATGCCGGAAAACTGGGTTAAGTACATCAATATGATATTACTAATGGTTGTACTAATAATTATAGTGTTTATTGTACAATACCTTACCCAAACTATTTTACGAATTGTTTTAAAAAAATCAGCAGAAATTACAAAAATTTCAATTCTGAACTATCTCGAAAAAAGACGCTTTCCTTATTTTTTGGCAATGATTGTGCCTTTTAGTATTGTTAAGGGTTCTATACCAATAGTGTTTGATGAATTTCCTAAGTTAATGAAGTTCATGGATAAAGCTGCTGATGTTTATCTGATATTCTATATTATATGGTTAATAATGTCGATTATCAATGCAGCTGCTGACACTCTTCGTGTTAAGCCAAACTTGAAAGATAAACCTATAGATAGTTATGTTCAGGTATTAAAGATTATTTTTTACATATTTGGATTTATCATACTATTCTCAATATTAACAGGTCAGGATACTACGACTGTAGTTGCCGGTCTGGGTGCCGGCTCGGCTATATTAATGTTGATATTTAAAGATTCTATATTGGGTTTTGTGGCTAGTCTTCAGGTTACTGCTAATGATATGGTTAGAATTGGTGACTGGATTACAATGCCAAAATATGGAGCCGATGGAGATGTTATTCAAATAACCCTGACAACAGTAAAGGTTAGAAATTTTGATAAAACAATTACCACTTTACCTCCATATTCTTTAGTTTCTGATTCTTTTCAAAACTGGCGTGGTATGCAAGAGACCGGTGGTAGAAGACTTAAGCGTTCGGTACATATCAAACAGAGTACAATTCGTTTTATAAAACCTGAAGAGTTAGAACAACTTCAGAAAATTGAGCAAATATCTGATTATCTTCAAGCTAAAATAACAGAGATTGATAAATATAATAAAGAAAATAATATTGATAAATCGCTGCTTATTAATGGACGCAATCTCACAAATATTGGTTTGTACAGACAATATATATACAATTATTTGAGGAATCATCCAAAAGTTCATAAAGAGCTACTGTTGATTGTTAGGCAATTGCAGCCCAATGAAAAAGGTCTGCCACTTGAGTTGTATTTTTTTACCGCAACCACTGTATGGGTTGAATATGAAGCTATTGTTTCTGATATATTCGACCATATAACTTCAGCGGCTACGTATTTTGATCTTGAGTTGTTTGAAGACCTTTCTAATGAATAGGGTTTATTTCTTATTTCTAAACTTTAAAATGGAATCTATTTTGAATTAAATTTTATATCTTTGCTGTTTAATTGATTAAATTTAGGTTAATCACTGATATGACTTTTTATTGATAACGGTATAAAAATGAAAAAAATATATAGTGTTTTTACGGGTACAGGAAGCTATGTGCCAACAAAACAAATCAAAAATGATTACTTTCACTCGAATGAGTTCTATGATTCAACCGGTAAGAAATTAGATACACCTAATGAAGAGATTACCCGTAAATTTGAAGAAATTACGACGATTGCTGAAAGACGCTACGTAGAAGATGATCAGGTTACCACAGATTTGGCGTTAATTGCATCTCAAAGAGCTATAGAAGCTGCCGGTATCAACAAGGAAGAGCTTGATTATATTATTTTTGCACATAATTTTGGTGAAACTAGGAAAGACGACATTCAAATTGATGTTTTACCTACAATGGCTGCCAGACTTAAACAAAAATTGGGTATCTCAAATCCGTCAACTATAGCGTATGATGTATTGTTTGGGTGCCCCGGATGGGTTCAGGCTGTTATTCAGGCAGATTATTATATTCGTTCCGGTGATGCTCATAAAATATTAGTTGTGGGAGCTGATGTGCTTTCACGTATCTCAGATCCTCATGACCGTGATAGCATGATTTATGCTGATGGTGCCGGTGCAGCAATTATAGAGAGTCGTGAGAGTGAATCTCCTTTGGGAATTTTAGGTCATAACTCACGCAGCGATGCATTGGAATATGCTAACATGCTTTATATGGGATATTCATATGAAGCCGGATTGGCAGAGAAAAAGATACACTATCTTAAGATGAATGGTCGCAAATTATATCAATATGCATTATCCTATGTGCCTCAAACCATAAAGTCTTGTCTTGATAAGTTAAATTTGCATGTCACAGATATAAGTAAAGTGTTAATACATCAAGCTAATGGTAAAATGGATGATGCGATACTGAAAAGATTATTTGCTCTATATGGATTTAAGGAGGTACCTTATACTATAATGCCCATGACTATCTCGTGGTTAGGGAATTCATCAGTAGCAACTGTACCAACGTTACTTGATATGATTACTCGTAAAACGATGAACGATCATAAGCTTAAAAGTGGTGATAAAATAGTATTAACATCAGTAGGTGCCGGCATGAACATTAATTGTGTCATTTACCAAATTCCATAATATTCTTAATCAACATAAATAGCTGTAAACTTAATCAATATAATATCTGTAAACATTGGATTCTCTCTTCTCGAATCCAAGTTTTTGATATAATTTGTTTGCAGCAATACGTCTGGGGTGTGAAGTGAGGTCAACCTTTTCTACTCTTTTTTTGCGAGCAATTTGTATTGCGTGCCAAATCATAGCAGTACCTACGCCTTTTCCTCGAGCTTCTTTGTCTACAATAACATCTTCTATCCAAGCTTTAACACCTGTTGGTATTCTAACAAAAACTACCGTTATTGTTCCAATAATTTTCTCATTATCATCAAAAGCAAAGCATAGATGAACATTATCTGCTTCAATTATTTTTTGAAGTTCTTCATACGAGGGATATTCATCTTTTCCTGTAAGTTGAGGCATTAAATTCTCGAAAGCATTGACAAAACTTTCATCCATATGCGTTATTCTTTTTATATGCATTTTTATATACTTTTTATACGTTAAAATATATATTTATTCTTTCAATTGCAAAATACGCTGTATTTCGTTTAACAGCAATGGAAATGCAGGATAAGTCATATCGTGCCCATAACCTTGAAGTTCAATAAGTTTGGTCTTTTTATGTCCAACAACTTTCATCATTCGAGCCATGTATGCATTTTCTTCATAACGACCTAACATTTCAAGTTCTCGGTCTCCGGTAATTAACAGTAAGGGTGGGGCGTCATTCCTTACATAGTACATAGGTGCATATTTATCTACAAGAGGTTGTGTGTCTTTAAGCCCATAACTACTGCGGATATTAAAATGTGTAATGGTCTGTCCGCTTAACGGAATCAGACCGGCTATATTGTTTGCATCTATTTGATGAGCTGCGAGATACTCTTTATTTAATCCAATCATCATAGTCAGATATCCTCCGGCTGAATGTCCTGACACAAAGATCTTTGATTTATCTCCCCCAAAATCCTCAATGTTTTTAAAGACCCATGCTACAGCTGCAGCTGAGTCTTTGATGTATTCAGGTGCTTCCACCTGTGGAGAAAGTCGATAGTTTACGGCAACAATGCAAACACCTTTATTTTTTAGAGCTTCGGGTATTTCTTTATTCCCTGATGTAAGGCCACCGCCATGAAACCAAACAATTGTAGCGAATCCTTCTTTATCTGATGGATAATAAATATCGAGCTTACACCTTTCAGCTATTAACTGATCCTTTTGTCTTACCATATCCTCATAATATGGTAAATCTAAGAGCGTTTTATAGCTCGATTCTTGTGCAGTAGATAAAAGTGTAAAACTGAAGAAAAGAAGTAAAGTGAATGCCTTTTGATTCATGTCCTTTATCAAACTTTAGTAAATTTATTTTCTATTCATTGGCTTTAAAATCATTTATTCATATCCTTAATTTTAATATTGACTGCTGAGTCAGAAAACATCTGGTTCTGTTCGATTAGCAGTAACAATAACAGAACTGAAATCTTTATCAAATTTCATTAAAAGCATTTCTACAAACTTTGTGTGGAATGTAGTATATAATTTTGAAGAGATATGTTTTCTGTCTTTACGTTTAATTAGGCCAAACCTCAATTCCTTTTCATCTACCCATATCTGTGATTTAAAGAAAGCTTCGTTTTTCCATAGTAAAGCTCCATACGTTAGTCGGCCATCATCATTATAGATCCATTTCTCCGCTTTTTTGTTATCTATTGCATCATAAATTTTGTCTAATAAAATATCGGGATTATCTGTATGAATAATAATTGCCATAATATATTTTAATATTTTTCTATCTATAGTGTTTCATTGCTTCGTTTACGGAACCATGCAATAGCAATAGGTTTTTGGCCTGTTCGTAAGGAAGATTAAGTTCTTCAACAAGCATGCGTGTTCCTCTGTCCACTAATTTTTTGTTTGTCAACTGCATGTTTACCATTCTGTTGCCTTTTACCCTGCCAAGTTTAATCATAGTAGTACTCGAAATCATATTTAGTACCAGCTTCTGAGCTGTTCCTGATTTCATTCTTGTACTACCTGTAATATATTCAGGTCCAACAATTGGCTCTATCTTAATTTCAGCTTCAGCAGCTACAGGTGAGCCCGGGTTACAGCATATGGCCCCGGTGAGTAAACCGTTACTGCGTGCTTTGCGTAAGGCTCCAATAACGTATGGTGTTGTACCTGATGCAGCTATCCCCACTAAAACATCATTTTTATTTATCTTAAATTCAAGTAATTCACTCCATCCCATATCAAAATCATCTTCGGCTGCTTCTACCGGATTTCGTAAAGCAATGTCGCCTCCGGCAATCAAACCTATTACGTATGTATTGGGCATTCCAAAAGTTGGAGGAATTTCAGAGGCATCCAATACACCTAGTCTGCCGCTTGTTCCTGCACCTATATAAAATAAGCGTCCGCCTTTTTTCATTCTCTCTACTATTCCGGTTACTAGTTTTTCTATTTCCGGTATGGTTTTTTGTACAGCAAGAGCTATTTTCTGATCTTCTAAATTAATTTCTGTCAATATTTCATTGACTGTTTTCTTATCAAGATTATCGTAAAGTGATGATTGTTCTGTTATTTTTTTGAATGACATATAAATTTTATTTGTGTGTGTCTGAATAATATTCTATTAAGCCGTCCATAGGGGATTTTAATATTTTCCCAATTTCTATTCCATTTGAACGTGCACTCTCTTTTAATATATCTGCATAATGCCATGCAATTGAACCAACAAAGTTAACTCTGTTTTTCTTATAATTGTATTGCATCACATTCTTTTTAAAAAACTCATCGAAACTATTCGTCACTATCTTTTTAATTGAATCATCATGTATATGTTTACTTATAAAAGGAGAGAGACTTGCCAGAAAGCGACTTGGAAACGATCTACGGTATACTTTTTCGATGATAAGAGCAGGAGTTAATTCATATTCTTCCAATAACATTTCTTTTAAACCAGGTGTTAGTTGGTTTTTAAGAGCATCTCCAATCAATTTTTTCCCCATTGAGGCTCCACTTCCTTCATCACCTAAGATAAAGCCAAGAGGTGATATCTGATTCACGATTTTTGTGCCATCCCATTCACAGGAGTTACTGCCTGTACCCAATATACATGCAATGCCTGAGTTGTGACCACATAAACTGTGAGTAGCTGCAATTAGATCGCTGTATACTTCGTTTTTTTCTAAAGAGAAAGAATGTAAGAGTGCTTTTTTTACAGTTGGAATATTTTCTTCTGTACAGCCTGATCCATAAAAATAGATTTCATTAAAATCCCATTTTTTAAAAACAGGATAAACTTTCTTCTTAATTTCTTCGGTGATCTCTTCTTCTGTTTGAAATACCGGACTTATTCCTTTTCCCGAATAATGGTGTAGTACTTCATTGCCATCAATCAAACGCCAATCGGTTTTTGTGGCACCACTATCTGCTATTAATCTTTTCAAAATAATATTTTATTTGTATTAAATTTTTATGTAAATATCTTTCTTGTATAAAATGTAACCAAACAACCAGCAAATTGTCACGAAAAACAGTGCGTAAATAAGTGACCCAAAGTTATTACTTGTCCATGGTTGAATTAGTATATTATATATAAACGATTTTATTGAAATTGCTTCACCTTGCCAGTTAAATCTGATATTCGAAAATAGATTAGTAATAACTCCTGCAAAAACATATACCATAAGTGGATTTACTCCAAATGCATGAAAGAATCGGCTCCATCTTTTTTTATCGTTGATATCGATTATCCATATGAGTAAACCTAATAACTGAGCAGCAAATCCGGTAGTTGTTAAAACAAATGTAGGACTCCATATTTTTTTATTTATTGGACATCCGTATTGTAAAAGCAATCCGGAAAAAGCTAATACAGTGCCCCAGATGAGAAGCTTTTCTACTCGGATGTGATTGTCTTTGTTTTTAACTATTATACCACCAAAAAGAAATCCAATAAGTACATGTGCAATAGAAGGAATTGTGCTCAGTAGTCCTTCAGGGTCAAGTGCAATTCTTTCACCTCCGGGAGTCCAGTCTTTATACATATGATTTGTTCCCCACAAAGCTCTATCTACAACCGATATTATGTTTTGTTCCGACATTTCGAACCCATTTCCAAAAAAGAGCAATAAGAAATATCCTATTAGAAGAGTAGCAATTACCCATATAAGATGTTTTTCTTTAAAAAGCAGAGCTATCATTGCTGCAAAGCCATATGCAAGTGCTAGCCGTTGCAATACTCCCAGAATTCTTATGGTTCTGAAATGATTTGCTGCTTCAATGAAAGACTCTCCTGAAGCTAGTCCTCTACAAAGTTGTCCAAACCAGCCCAAGCCCAATCCTATTAAAAAGATTAAGATTGTGCGCCGTACCACTTTCCAGATTGCAGCTCTTGAAGGTTCAAAATTAAATTTTCTGAGTGACATGAAAGTGGAAACGCCCATAATAAACATAAAAAAAGGAAATACCAGATCGGTAGGTGTCAGACCATTCCATTGTGCATGTCCCAATGGTCTGTATAGATGACTCCATGAGCCCGGGTTGTTTACCATGATCATTCCGGCTATGGTGATTCCTCTTAATATATCAAGCGACAATAATCTATCACTTTGTTGTGATAATGCGATTTTGTTCATCAATTTTAGATTAAAATGATTTGAATTAAATATAGTAAATAAAAGAGGCTACTACTTATAAAGGTAATATTTTTTTGAAAGCTTTTTAAAGCTTTCTTCGTCTTTAGTCCAAAACTCTCTGATATCTTCAAAATCATGATTTTTAGAGAACTCAATTCTGACATTATCGCTGCCGCAAACTTTATCGAACATATTGAAACGATTCTCCGGAGCATGTTCGAAGACTTTTTTATCCGGGAAAAGTTTTGCGGCGACTTCCATAACATGAAACTGGATATCAGAAAGGCGAGCTTTAGAATAATCTGTAAAATGAATTTGGACACCTTGATAATCTTGTCCTTGTCCAACAGAGTAATATGGTTTCATATGAATTGGACGGAAGATAACACCGGGGAGGTTTTTAGCATTAAGCGCATTTGCAAATTCCTCAGCATTAATCCATTCAGCTGCAACCATTTCAAATGGGAGAGTATAGCCAACACCAATCGACATATATCCTAGTTCACCCAATATCCCGGTTATAGGATAAAAGCAAGCAGAATGCGCAAAAGGTATATGAGGTGAAGTTGGTACCCATGGCAAACCTGTATCTTCAAAATTCATTTTTCTCTTCCATTTTTTCATCTTAATAGCCGTTAGATTACATGGCTTTGTTAGCATACCTTCGCCATTAATCATTTCAGCCAACTCAGCACAAGTCAATCCATAAACATATGGTATCTTAAGCTGACTAACGAATGAAAAGAAACCATCTTCAACAAGATTTCCCTCAACTTTTAGTCCTCCTAAAGGATTTGGCCGGTCGAGTACCATAAACTCTATATCATTTTCTGCTGCTGCTTGCATAGCAAGAAACATAGTTGAAATATATGTGTAAGATCTACAGCCAATGTCTTGGATGTCATATACTAATATGTCAATTCCAGCAAGCATTTCGGGTGTTGGTTTTCTTGTAGCCCCATAAAGAGAATAAACCGGAACACCTGTATTAGGATCATTAAAATCAGATATTTTATCTCCTGCATGTACATCGCCTCTTACTCCATGCTCAGGACCATATAGAGCAACCAATTCTACTCCCTGAGCTTCATACAGAATATCTATAGTTGATTTTAAGTTATTATCAACACCTGTAGGGTTGGTAATTAGTCCAACTCGTTTACCTTGTAATTGTTTAAAGTTATTATCTTTAAGCACTTCAATCCCCGTTTTTACTTTTATTTTTTGTGAAAAAGAAGGGACACTAAATAAAAGTAGGCAAACGGTGAGTAGTGAAATGGATTTTTTCATTGAATTATAATTTATTCTATTTTCTTAATTTTATTAGCCCGCTATTTCAACTTTCTATGTTATTGGGACTTTCTGTTATAACTTCAACATCACTTTTTTTCTTTGCTCTTCCAAAATCCTTATCTATTTTCATAAAGGGAATGATCAACAGTGTAGGGATTGTGGCAATTAGTATAAAAATAAAAAAGTTGACATATCCAAGTTGTTCTTGAATCCAGCCTGCAGCCATTCCAGGTAGCATCATTCCAAGTGCCATAAAGCCTGTACAAATTGAGTAATGTGCAGTTTTGTGATCACCTTGAGAGAAATAGATCATGTAAAGCATATATGCAGTAAATCCAAAACCATAACCAAATTGTTCAATAAATACTGCTACGTTTACCCATAAAAAATTAACAGGTTGATAAATTGCTAAAAATAGATATGCTGCATGAGGAAGTGTAATAGATAAAGCCATAGGCCACAACCAGTATTTCAATCCTTTTTGGGAAGCTACAATTCCACCAATAATTCCACCTACAGTTAAAGCTATAACGCCAACGGTACCGTAAGCAATTCCGGCATCCTGGGTACTTAAACCAAGACCACCTATTTCTCTCGGATCAAGAAGAAAAGGGTATGCTAGTTTCACTAACATGGCCTCTGAAAGTCGATACAAAAGTATAAAAGCAAGAGCCAATACTATACCTTTTTTAGAGAAAAATGATTTGAATGTGTTGCCAAACTCTTGCATTACCTCTTTAGGTGTTTGTACAGCTTTACCAAAGTCAGTAACCGGGTATGGGAGGACAAACTTATGGTATACAAAAAATGCAAGAAACAATCCTGCCATAATAAAGAATGTTAAACTCCATGCTGTAGGTATTTCTGCTCTTTTTTCAAAGAAACCGGCAAGAATTATTAAAAATCCTTGTCCTGTAATAGAAGCCAATCGGTAAAAAGTACTGCGTATACCAACGAAGAACGATTGCTGTGAGTCGTCAAGTGCAAGCATATAGAATCCGTCGGCAGCAATATCATGTGTAGCAGAACTAAATGCCATAAGCCAGAAAAAAGCAAGTGAAAACTGAAGCCAAAGTGGGGTAGGGAGTGTGAAAGCTATTCCCGCAAAGCCAGCTCCAATCAGCAATTGCATTGTTACTATCCACCATCGTTTTGTTTTAAGTATATCTACAAATGGACTCCAAAAGGGTTTAATTACCCACGGTAGGTACAGCCAGCTAGTATAAAGTGCAATTTCTGTATTAGTTAGTCCGAATCTTTTATACATGATTACCGAAATGGTCATCACTGCTACATATGGCAATCCTTCAGCAAAATAGAGCGTAGGTACCCATGCCCATGGATTACGGAATGTGGTTTTTTTATTTAGTTTGGTCTTCATTTTTTTAATTTCAGTTATTCATATTATCAGTAATTAAAAATTCTATGTTTATTATTATCAATATTCATTTTTGATATTAGATTCAGGAAAATAATGTGATAATATTTCGTTATATTTATAACCTTTTTCAGCCATCATTGCCGCACCAATCTGGCAAAGTCCCACTCCATGTCCCCAGCCGGCACCGGTTAAAACAAACTTTTGAGGTATACCATCTTCATCCTCCTCATATCTGTCAACAACAAAAGCAGAACTGTAAAGGTGAGATTTGGATAATGTCCTTCTTATTTCAAGTTCTTTTCCAATTATCATTACCTTTTCGGTGCCAATAATTTTAAGTCTGATAATTCGTCCTGAAGTTCCTCTCTCAATAGGTTGCAAATCAATTATGTCTCCAAAGTTTATACCTGAACGCAAATTAATAAGATCAGAAAGTTCTTTTTGGCTATAAGTTACAGTCCATCTGAAAAAATCTGCAGTCTCCTGATCATAATCGTTCAGTACCTGCTTTAGTACATTTGAATTTTGAGTATTACAAAATGCATCCGGTGAACTTCTTATCCAGTTCTCAGCTTCTTCTTCATTGCAAAGGTCGGGTAGCGGAATACCACTGTAATTATCAGCTTTTCCCTGAAGATAAGGATGAACGATTGGTTCCCAGACATTTTCAAAAGTCTCCATAATACCCCCGCAACATTTAGAATAGCGTGCATCGCAAATAGATCCCCTATATGAAATAACTTTTCCATAGGTCTCATTAACAACTCTGTCAACAAGTTTGGTTGTCTGTCGGGTAACACCCTGATACCTCTGACAATGATCATCTGCACAAACATCAAAATGTTCATGATCTTCACGATCATACCATCGAATTATTTCAGTTGGAGTTTCAATTGATGTACGGTATTCATTTTTCTCTTTATCTATTGATTGATTTTTAATTATCTGTGCTAAGAGCCAGCTACGCGAAATTATTGCATGCGCTTTTAATAACTCTTCCGAACTGGTTGAGCTCATTTCTGAGGAGATGACACTCTTTAAATAATCTTCAAGAGAAATAATATTTATAGCGGTAATTAACTTTTCTTCACCATCACCTGTAATAATAAATTTTAATCCTCCTAAAAACTGCTGATTTTCTTTTCTTTCCCAGTGAAACTGAACACCTATAACCACATCTTTTAGTTCGAAGCTATCGTTATGCAACTGAATGGCCTCAAAAGCTAGCTGATCATATTTGTTACCATTAAAACTGATTTTTCCATTTTCAATCTCCACACAATAATCTCCTTTTGAGAACTCTTTTCCCTGAAGTTTATAAGTAGATAACAATGAAAAATTAATCTTTTTCTGTTTCTGTAGAACGCCTACATAAATTAAAGGTTCTTTCATTTTAATTTCTTTCTCGCTTGAAGTTCCCATGTTCTTATTTTATCTTTATAAAAGTTATTTCCATTCATCTTAACAATATCAAGAGAAGCATCCGTGTTGTCTTCCCAACGGCGACATAGGTATAATACATCATATAATCTACCAATTTGATAGTTCCGTGAGATATTTAAACCCACTGCATAATCTTCTCCATAACTGGTATTTGGTAATTTTATTTCACGCAAAACAGGAGTGTAAAAAGCTCTTGGAGCTCCAAGTCCGTTTATTCTTAAAGCGTTGTTGCGACCATTTTCAGGAGTCCATTCTTTATGATCAATTATTCCCGGAGAAATCATTTCCAAATCAAAATTGGTCATTTTATAGGTACCAACTACCATTGCGCAATTCTGTTCATAGAAAGCATTTACTATTTTTTGAAGAGTATCTTCATCACTATAAATGTCATCACTGTCAAGTTGGATAGTAAATTTTCCACATTTAGAATTATGAATTCCCAGATTCCAGCAACCACCAATGCCTAGATCATGTCGTTCCGGAATCAGATGTATTAATCTTTCATCTTCTTTGAAGTCATTTATTGCCTCTGTTGTTCCATCGGTTGAGTGATTATCAACAACAATTAGGTTAAATTTGAAATCTGTTTTTTGTCTTAATACCGATGATATGGCATCTTTTATGGTTTTTATCCTGTTGCGCACAGGTATTATAACAGAAGCTTCATATTCGAAATTGATTTTGTTAAATTCAACAGGCTTGAAAGAGGGCTCAAGATATGCACCCACATTTTTTAAATGTTGAGTACAAGCTTGCTCCATTTCAATCTGTACCTGACGATTTTTAGGATCAACGTAATCAAATATTTTCTTGCCCGAATCTCTTGTATCTTCTTCGTGTTCAGTGTATAAATATTCATTTATGTGGACCAGACTTGCCTTTTGTGAAACTTTAAGGCGCAAATCATAAAAGCCTGCAAATTTATACTCATTATTAGCCATTCTTTTTGCAGCTTTTTTTAAATCTATACTGTTAAAAAGGATTAATGAACCGAAGTTGAAGTCATCCCTCAAACTGCCCTCTTGATAATCTAATACAGGATAATTTTTTTTCTCCCCACAAACAATTGCAAAATAATCAGAATAGACCATCCCGGCACTACTATCTTCAGCAATTTGCATCATACGTTCAAGAGCAAAATAACCCAATTTCAGAGGTGTAGGCTTATTATAAATTATTGTATAATCTGCTTTCGTTTTCTCTGCAATTTTTTTTATTGTATTGCTACTTTGAAATGTATCAATTTCAATGTTTATACAACCTTTTATAGTCTCCTTTACATCCTCTGGAGTAAGTAGATAAATTTTATTTATGAAATCTGATTTTTGAAGTTCAGTAACTGTCTTTAACGCTTTATCCGGTTCAGAATAAAGAATAAATGCATCTATTTTTTTCATATTGAGATGTTTTAAGTTATTTCGTTGAGTAACCAACGAATACCTCCATAATATTTTTTATAAGTTTGTTGATATTATTCTGTTCTGTAATTGATTCGATTGGGAAACCCAAAATACAACTTTTGTAATCTTCACCTTTATATAAAACACCCGCACTTAAATTGTTTTCACTATAACGAAAAATTGTAAATGCATTGTCATTAGCCGGTTCAATTGCATCAGGATTTTCAACTACATAGCCTTTGCTGTTAAGTGTATTAAAGTAGTTGAAATCGCCCGTAATTGAATGAAAAGGTGAAGGAACTGATTTTATTTTTCCGGTAACACCTCCATAATTATTTCGCCATTTGTATTTAAGGGTATTTACTGCCCAGTCTCTATCTTCCGGAGACGCTAATGAATTGTCCCATAAGTCAGTTCCAACAAATGCTCCACTAATAATTATGTTACCTCCATTATTACAGAAATCTGTTATTAACTGTTGATTAGCTTTTGAGAATGTTTTAAACTTAGAAGGTTTAGCACCACGGGCAACAACCCATTCACGCTGTTTACCTAATATCCAGTCTACTGTTTCAAATCCCTCCATTTCTACTATGCCTGATTCTACGGCACTTGCAGAACTCGACACAAATGAATATCCTGCTTCAGCAAATGCAGCCCCATGAATATAGGGATAGTCGAATGTGTTACCTGCTATTTTAGTGGTTTCATAATTTGCGTTACTATCGCCAAACCCCGAAGCATCATCATCCATCCAGGGAATTATTCTTCTGTATTCATGCATTTGACCTATGAAGTGATAGTCAGCAATATAAGGTACACCATTATCAATATTTCCTACAAACCCGGCAATACTATCTTCTGAACTAGCAAAACTAAACGGAGCAGAAACTCTAGTAAATCCATTAACTACCAAAACTTCACCTTTCTGTTCCGATTTTCTGCAGACTGATAGTATTTCTGAAGGAAAACTAACCCCTCCATCGTTTACAGCTGCTACTTTAAAACTATAGATGTGATCTTTTTTAATTTCAGCTGTATAATTATTACTGTTTACTAAAACGCCATTATCAAATCCACCATTGTCTAAACGAGTGTATAAAATATATTTAGTAGGAAATGCCGTTGGTTCAGCTACATCAATGGAAGGTTGCCATTTTAACTGTACATTTGTTTCCCCTGTGAATGTTGCACTAAAATCTTTAACCGGGAGAGGTTGTACTACAAAAGGTCTGTTATATTGTGCAGATATAAACTTAAGCATTCCTTTATAAACAGACCTGCTCACTAGAAAACGAAAAGTAGGATCCAAGCCATAGCGCATATCGGCAAGGTTCTGATGCGAAAGCAACTCAAGTAACATAGTTGGTACCTCCGGCACACGTGCTTCTGCATACGATCTGTTCCAGAGATGTCGTCGTGTCCAGTCAGGCTCAAATTCTCGTCGAATGTCAGAAACAATCTCTGCCATTATCAATTCAGATAAATCTCGTGATGCCCATCTGGATTTACCATTTTTAAAGACCTCATCGTTAAAGTGAGTCATATAAATACCTAGTGTTCCAACAATTGTATCACCCCAAAATGTGCCTGCATCTGTATGGAAAGCAAAAGCAAGGTCAATAGGAATATTTAATCCATTTTTATTAGGTAAAACAGATGATCCCCCTGCCAGCCAATTAACCCAGTTACCTCGACTTGCATAGTCATCTATGTAATCATTTTTACTTTCATTTAGGTTATAAATGCTATCGGGAACGCCGGCCCATTGCATCCAATAGCGAGCACCTTCTGTATATCTTGGGTAGCCACTTATTTCAGGAGAATAATTGATTGGTGACTTATGTTTGTTTGCAATTGATTCACCTTCCAAGTTTGGCATTCTGGCTATGTTACCCATTCCACCGCCAACTTTTACTGCATCGGCAGTTATAATTCTACCCCCTTTTTTGCTTTTATTGGTAAGTGTTATCTTATTATTTGTTCCTGCTTCAAATTCAAAATATCCAAGAAAAATCCACGTGCCGCCACCCATCTGTTGATTTACCTTGAAATCAGTTTTACCGCCTGAGTGATATACACTGTATAAAGCGTCATCGCTACTGTTTTTCAGAGATTGATAAGCTACATAAACTCCATATTTTCCTTTTTCAGGTATCTCAGGAATCCACTCGGCTATACTTTCATCACCTTTTGAAATAGTTTTTACTTGTCGAGCTTTTCCCATCTCGAATGGATTCTCCCCATCAGTATAAAACTCTTTAAGGTCGGCAAATCCTGCTGAATCACTATCTTTCCATGCTTCCTTACCCACGACTTCTCTGTATACACCTGAACTGTTGCCTTCTTTGTCGATAATAACCTCTGTTTTATTGTAGTCACGTTCTCTTGGTAAAAGCACGTTGGCTCCGGCATTTTCTAGCATTGGAACCAAAAACGGAACAACATAACTTTGTGTATAAAGATCTTCTACCGTTTGGAATATTCGTGCTCTTTGCCATTCCCAACGCCCCAGTTTCTGTTCATAATACCATCCGTGACTTTGCCAAAGTGCAATGTGATTGTTTTGTAGACCTTTCTCAAAATCACCTGCCGGATTAGAAACCGAATATGTCAGAGGCCGCTTTACCTTGTTAGCAATCAAACGGCTCTTGTCTTTATTTTTATTACGATAAAAGTTCGGTATCAAATGACTTATTTCTACACCATCTGAGTAAACTTCTAAAATGTAACTCTTTTTTTCTACCGGTAAATAGTAGCGAACACTATCATATATTTGTACTACCAGATTTTCTCTCATGGGGAGATAAGAAAGAGAAAGATTAGTATCAAATCTAATCTTTTGTTTCTTGTTGTTTATTGTAATACTATCTACTGAAACTCTTCCTTTTTTTTGAAGTGTTTCCAAATAGATGTTAGATAACGTTTCGCTTAGTTTGTTTTTTAAAGAATCCTCTGCAATGCTTTGTGCGAAAATAGGAGAGGAGATAATGAATGCAATTAGCATTAGTAATATTCGGGACATGTTATATTTTAACTTTTTAAATAAACAGATTCTTTACATTTAATGTAAAATATTAAACTGTAAAAGTAACAAAATTAAAAAGATTGGCATAATTATTTATGCCCTTTTGCTAATCTCAAAAATGTATAACCATACGGATGCTTTTCATCAGATTCATATTTTTCTTCATCTAATAAAAGCCATTCATCAAAATCAATATCCGGAAAAAAAGTGTCTGCATCTTCAAATTTATGATGAATGCGAGTTAAATAGAGTGTATCAGCTAAATGAAAAGAGGAACGGTATATTTCCCCTCCTCCTATTATGAACACCTTTTCCTGATTTACACTAACAGACAATGCTTCATCAATTGAACGAACAACAATACAACCCGAGAACTTTTCTGCATCAGCAGAAGTAACCACAATATTCATACGGTCAGGCAGTGCTCCCTTAGGCAGAGATTCATAAGTCTTCCTTCCCATGATAATTGCATGACCGGTCGTAATTTTTTTAAAGTGCTTTAGGTCATTAGGCAAATGGCAGAGTAATTCTCCATTCTTACCAATACCATTATTTTCATCAACCGCAACA
Source organism: uncultured Proteiniphilum sp. (assembly GCA_964484665.1). Classification (GTDB taxonomy): domain Bacteria; phylum Bacteroidota; class Bacteroidia; order Bacteroidales; family Dysgonomonadaceae; genus Proteiniphilum. The sequence goes on from CAZAFR010000015.1 coordinate 39,369, forward strand.
ACTATTGCTATCATACAGAAACCTCTCCTTTAATATGAGGGTGTGGATTATAGTTTTCAAGCTCGAAATCTTCATATTTGAAACTGAAAATATCTTTTACATCAGGGTTGATTTTCATCTGAGGTAAAGCACGTGTATCACGTGAGAGTTGAAGTTTCACTTGTTCAATATGATTCAAATATATATGAGCATCACCAAAAGTATGAATAAAATCTCCCTCTTCTAAGTTAGTAACCTGTGCCATCATTTTCAGGAGTAAAGAATAAGATGCAATATTAAAAGGTACACCAAGAAACAGATCCGCACTTCTCTGATATAACTGCAAGCTCAGCTTTCCATCTGCTACATAAAACTGAAAGAATGTGTGGCAGGGTGGTAAGTTCATATTAGGAAGATCAGCTACATTCCATGAACTTACTATCAATCGTCTCGAATTAGGATTGTTTTTTATATCATTTACAATTTGAGTTATCTGGTCGATATAACCTCCGTTATAATCAGGCCAAGAACGCCACTGATATCCGTATATATGTCCCAAGTCTCCATTTTCTTCAGCCCACTCATCCCAAATATGTACACCATTATCATTCAGATATTTAATATTGGTATCACCATTTAGAAACCACAAAAGTTCGTGAATAATCGATTTCAGATTAAGCTTTTTTGTAGTAAGTACCGGAAAACCATCACTCATTTTGTATCTGCTTTGATGTCCGAATATACTTATGGTGCCTGTGCCGGTACGGTCTTCTTTTCGAACACCTTCAGTAAGCACTTTTTGCAATAAATCAAGATATTGTTTCATAATGTAGATATATCTTTTAGTTTGATTAACAGTAATCAGATAAGACAATCATTTTAATTTTCTCCAAATTCAGAATAGACAAAATTAGCTGTTTTTTTCTCTGAGAACAAGTTTAAGTGCAACAGATTGTTTTTAGCGTTAGAATTTAAATTGTATTTGTATTAAAGTAAAGATTTTTTTCCTCAAATTAATTATTTCATAACGAAACTCTTTATTAGTTTGTTATATATTGTACATTTGTGAATAAAATATCATTTTGTATAATAAATTAATTTCTTAGCTGAAAGTTTTGACAAGACAATTGAATCAAAACAAAATGATTTGCTGTAGGATAATCTTTTAAAGATGGTTCAAAACATTCATAAATTACAAAAATGATGACGATGCTACAATAATAAAACTATTATTCTAAAATATTGTTTTAAATTAAACGAAAGATGATTTTGCAGGTCTTTCATTAAACTAACATTTTTCAAAACCTAATTATTATGAAGAGAAAGTTATTTATTTCGTTGTTTATAGGGTTATTGTTTTTAGGCACTGCTCTTACTATGACTTCTTGCAGCGATAGCTCTGACGATTTTGTTGAAACAGCTTGGAATATCGAAAACTTTACAGTGAATGCGTCACAATGGAGTTGGAACTCAAATATGAACAGATGGGAAGCTGTTAAACAGTTAAATTATATTGATGAATTTATTTATGAATCCGGTGCCGTTATAGGTTATGTTTTTCTGGGAACTCAGAATACTAATGAGATACAGGTACCTATGCCATATATTAGAAGTTATATTGAAGATAACGGTGAGGACGGTGTGTTTGTTTTTACTGAGACAATTAGCTTTGAATATAGTCATCTAACAAACCGAGTTACCTTCTTTATTGAACCTTCCGATGGTTTTAAAGATGAAAGTGCTAAACAAAACTATAATTTTCGGATTGTGATGATTTGGTAATATTAGATGAATAGTGGTAATGCATCTGCAACCACAAAAGAGCTACCGCCGATGAAGATTAAATCATCTTTATCGGCATTTTTTATTGCACAATTTACTGCTTTTGAAACAGTGGAAAAGTCGTTACCTTTCAGTCCAAAACCTTTTGCGCGGTCGGCAAGTATCTTCTCATCGAGTGCTCTCTCAACAGATGCCCTTGTGAAATAATAAACTGCATTCATAGGTAGTAACTTCATAACAGAATCCGTGTCCTTATCGTTTGCCATTCCAAATACTATATGAAGTTTATTAAATTTTTCAGACTTAAGTCGCTCAACCACACAACGTATGCCATGAGAATTGTGTGCAATATCACAGATTATTTTAGGTGATTTTTGCAATTCCTGCCAACGGCCCATTAAGCCTGTCAGCTCAATTACATTTGCAAAACCTTTATATACTGCATCTTTAGCAATATTGTAACCCAATTCTGAGAGCACTTCAATTGCAGTTAAAACTGTTCTTGCATTATATTCCTGAGCAGGGCCATTAAGTCGACCTATGAGATTTGAGTAATTATCCGAATTGAATATAATTTGATCACCACTTCTTTTAGCAGCAAAATTATTCATATAAAGCTCAGCAAAAACAATTGGGGCTTCAACAGATTTTGCTTTATTTATAAAAACCTGTGAAACTTCTGTATCTCCCATTTCTCCTATGACAACGGGTGTGTACTTCTTGATTATGCCGGCTTTTTCATAAGCGATTTTTGGAAGTGTATCACCAAGATATTTCATATGATCTAAACCGATATTTGTAATTATACTCAAATCGGGAGAGATTATGTTGGTACTGTCAAGCCTACCGCCCAAACCGACTTCAATAATTGCTACATCAACGTTTTGCTCTTTAAAATATAAAAATGCCATTTCCATTGTCAACTCAAAAAATGAAGGCTTCACAGATTCTAATTGTCCTTTATATTTGTCAACAAAGTCAATTATATAATCCTTATTTATCATTTCGCCGTTAACACGAATACGTTCACGAAAATCAATAAGATGAGGCGAAGTATACAACCCAACTCTTAAACCGGATTCTTGAAGTATTGCAGCCAAAATATTCGAAACAGATCCCTTACCATTTGTGCCACCCACATGTATTGTTTTGAATTTTGAGTGTGGATAGTCAAAAAACTTATCCAAAGCCAAACTATTATCAAGCCCCTCTTTATATGCTGCATGACCTACCCGTTGATATTCAGGAGCTTGCTTGTATAAATAATCTAATGTTTCATTGTAATTCATCTCTGTAATAGCTTATGAAAAGAATAGTAATTAATTTTTGAAACAATGTAAATATAATAATTTGCATTATAATAAAAGAGGGTAGAATCACATATGTGAAACACCCCCTTGTTATTAATGATAATCATTCGTTAGGGCTCTATGTGAAGCAGCCTTAGTTGATATCACATTAGGTATATAGTTAATTTTTAAGAGGTAGTGCTGAATACTGTTTTGAGTAACGAAGTTGTTGATTAATATAGTTTTCGGTATATGATATAGTTACATCAGTTACCTTTCCATTTTCATCAGTTACCAGTTTATAAACAGGATTCACAAATCCTTTATAAGGAGCAATATTCAGTGCTTCGTAACGAGACAACACCTCTGCATGAAGATTCTTATCTATTTTAACTCCGTAAGTTTCCACCAGATTTTTACCTGCCTCAAAATCACCTTCCGATTTTATGCGTTGCACCTCAGCAAGTAGTTTACCAAACAGCTCTCGTAGCTTATTATAATCGTTTACAACCAAGTATGTTTTGTTATCTTTCTTCTCGAAAGTAACTACATTATCAACACTACCTTTTTCAATTACCCAATTTGCAATTGTTGCACGATTACGCATATGTGCCTGTTCAATATCTTTTCCCGGTTGTATACGAGTAAGCTGAGTCATTGCACCATTCATAATATACGAATAATATTCAGCTTTATAAGCTTCATTATCCGGCAATAAACCAAGTTCAACCAGTTTGGGGTCGGCAAGATAATAAAGAGCAAACAGATCGGCACGAGCCTCTTCAAGAGGTGAAGCATATGCCTGAAGAACGTCAGTACTAACACCGGGCAGGAGTTTGCCGGATCCGTGTCCAAGACACTCATGCAGGTCGGTATGCAGATTATCAGTCAAAGTACCATATTTTTTAGTGAGCTCAATTTCATCATTACTCCACATAAATTCTTCTTTAAATCCATTACCTTCAGCAGCTTTGTCATAAGCTAAAGTGATATTATCAATAGTAACAGATTTTGATCCATGATCACGTCTTATCCAATCAGCGTTTGGTAGATTTATTCCTATTGGAGTAGCAGGATAATTATCACCACCTAAAATAGCAGCTGTAATAACTTTTGCAGAAACGCCCTTTACTTTTTCTTTTTTAAAGCGGTCATCTATTGGAGAATTATCTTCAAACCATTGAGCATTTTCACTAATAATTCTTGTACGTTCCGACGCTTCGATACTTTTGAAGTTAACAAGTGATTCCCAGCTTCCTTTAAGACCCATTGGATCTGTATATGTCTCAATAAAACCATTGATGAAATCAACTCGTGATGCTGTATCAGTTACCCATTCAACAGAATAATCATCATAAGTTTCAAGACTACCTGTTTTATAAAAATCAATCAGTGAATTGATAATAACTCTTTGATGATCATTTTCAGCAACTGCAGCTGCTTTTTCAAGCCAGCCGATTATACGTTCAATAGCTTTGTCATACATTCCACCCAGCTTCCAAACTTTCTCAGTTACAACGCCATTTTCCTTGATTACTTTACTATTAAGTCCATATGAAACAGGAGTGTTGTCATTAGGTTTTTTCATAGCGTTGTAAAAATCTTCAACCTCTTTTTGAGTAACATCTTCGTAGAAATTAACTGCCGACGTTTTCACAATATCCGTATTTGGTGTCTGACTCAATCTTTTAGGCATTATAGTCGGGTCAAACATTACAGGAACTATTTCATTGAGAGTCTCATCAGCCGCCATTCCATCACGGAAAGGCATTCTTCCCGGATCAACACTCTTCACAATTGAAATAAAATATTCTTGTGTAAACTGAGGCATAATTTTATCCTCAGAATAGTGATGATGTATACCGTTGGCCATCCAAATCTGTTTCAGATATATTTCGAAGTTTTTCCAATCATCGTTAGATTTGTTTCCCATATAATTTTCATAAACACCTTCACATACACGGCGTATAGTCAAATTATAACGATTATGTTGATCCCATAAAATATCACGTCCTTCAAGCGCAGCTTGCGATAGATAATAAATCAGTTCTTTTTGTCCAAGCGTAAGGTTGTTGAACCCAGGAACCGGGTATCTTAATATCTCTATATCGGCAAACCTATCTACCTTATATTCAAATGTTGAGTCGATGCCATCGTCGACTGCCGCTTGTGAGTCTGCTTTTTGGTTGCCATTACAAGCTGATAGCAGAAATAGTGTTGTAAGCATAAAAATTACTTTTTTCATACTGTTCTCTTTTTATTTTTCTTTATTTGATTCTTTAACAAGAATTCTCGCATTTCTAGACTTATCTCCAAGGTAACCGCCATGGTGTCTTTTGGCATATTCACTAGCACTAAAATTGATCCTTTTCATTGTGCCAACTACAAGTATGTCGCCCATAACAGTCATAACTGTTGTTGAGGTAGTAGGCGTAAGATCCAAAGGACATACTTCTGCCGGATTCCCTGTTAAAAGAAATACATCTGCTTCTTTTGCAAGCACACTTGACTTGTTGCCCGTTATTACAATAATTGGTATATTTGGATACAGACCTTTTGCAAGTGCAATTAACTCAATAATCTCACGAGTTTTCCCGGAGTTAGTAATTAAAAGGAGTATATCGTTGTCTTGCAGTACCCCAAGATCACCATGCTGGGCTTCACTTGGATGTAAAAATATTGATGGAGTGCCTGTAGAACAGAATGTTGTTGATATATTTTGTCCTATCTGACCTGCTTTTCCCATGCCACTAATAACCAGCTTTCCTCCTTTTTCATGAACATACTCAATAATCAAATCGATTGCTTTTTCGTATTGATCGGTAATTGGAATATTTAGTATAGCGTTTGCTTCCTTTTGTAGGATTTTTTGTATTTCTTCTATCATCATTTTATGAACATCAATTGGTTTTATATTTATATGAAACCTGTGCCAACTCTTCATTGGCTTTTTTAATTTTATTCTTTAGAGAAACTTTATAATCTTCCAATTTTCTTTGGAATGATTCGTCGCCTGTTGCAATCATCTGTACGGCAAGAATTGCCGCATTAAGAGAACCATTAATTCCAACAGTTGCAACAGGGATGCCGGGAGGCATCTGAACTATTGATAGTAGGGCGTCAATACCATCCAGTGATGCATTTATTGGAACGCCAATAACCGGTATTGTTGTCATAGAAGCAATTACGCCCGGCAAATGTGCCGCCATTCCCGCCGCTGCTATAATTACCTTAATTCCATTATCTGCTGCACCTTTGGCAAATTTCTCAACCTCTGCAGGAGTTCTGTGCGCAGATAATGCATTTATTTCGAAAGGCACCTCCATTTCATTTAGAAACTGAGCTGCTTTTTCCATTATAGGAAGATCAGACACGCTTCCCATAATAATGCTTATTATAGGTCTCATATAAACTACTTACCTATAAATTTTTTGTAATCAGTTGCTGACAACAAACTATCTAACTCTTTGGGATTTTCCATAGAAACCTTTATTATCCACCCTTTATCATAAGGTTCTTTATTCACAAGCTCGGGTGCATCATCCAGCTCCGGGTTAATTTCCAAAACTTCACCACCTACAGGCATCATCAAATCTGAAACTGTTTTTACTGCTTCAATACTTCCAAATACTTCTCCCTGCCCAAGAGTTTCACCTTCAGTCGAAACATCAAGGTATACTATATCACCCAGTTCATCCTGTGCAAAATCGGTAATACCAACGTAAGCTTCATTGCCTTCTACTCTTATCCATTCATGATCGGAAGAGTACTTTAAGTTTTCAGGAAAATTCATAATAATCTAATTTTTTTAAATAAATTTATCTTGTAAAAGTACAATATAATAGTGTAAAAATCAAAAGCCTTTTTATGAGCCAATCCATACAAAAGAAAACGACACAAAAAAACCTAACATAAAACCTGCCGCAACCTGCAATAGTGTATGTCGCTTGAGTATTAGTCGTGAAGTTCCTATTAAGCCTGCAAGAATAAACAAACCCATAAACATAAGGTAAGGATTAGTACGTTCAACAAAATAGCATATTGCCATAGCGCCTCCGGTAAGCCCTCCTACGCCAAACATATGTGCACTTATTTTCCATTTAAAGGTAATAAGTATTGCTATTATCATAATTGCAATGGAGGCTGCCATAAGCATCATAAACCAATTTGGCATATTCATCTTGTAATAATATACTATCATAACGGTATATGAGAGTAGTGTTATAAAATAGGGATAGATGCGTTCTGAACGAACCTTCAAAGATAGGTCTGAGATAATACCTATCTTATATAAAATAAATATAAGAAATGCCGGAATTAAAGATGAAAAGCACAATGCCGGTATTATTACTTGCCAGAATCTATGTGAATAAAAAGCTCCAAAATAGGTATATGTAAAAATTAGCATTATGCCATATGTTGGCATCAATAATGGTTGAAAAACTGTGGAGATAAAGTGTGCAATTGATTTCATCAGACAAAGTTAAAGTTTTTTTCTCAAACGAGCCACAGGAATGTTTAATTGTTCTCTATATTTTGCAACCGTTCTTCGTGCAATGACATATCCTTTGTCATTAAGTATTTTTGTAAGCTGGTCATCTGTAAGAGGTTTTACAGAATTTTCATTTTCAACACTCTCCATAAGTAAAGATTTAACTTCTCTCGAAGAGATATCTTCACCGTCAACGGTTTGCATTGCTTCTGAGAAAAAATACTTCAGAGGATATACATTAGTGTTTGTCTGAACATATTTACTGTTGCTTACTCTTGATATGGTTGAAATGTCAAAACCGGTTCTTTCAGCTACATCTTTAAGAATCATAGGTTTGAGTTTAGTCTCGTCTTCTGTAAGAAAAAAATCGTACTGAATGCTAACAATTGCTTCCATGGTACGCTGTAATGTATTTTGTCTTTGTCTTACCGCATCGATAAACCATTTTGCTGAATCAATCTTTTGTTTCATGAAAAGCATTGCTTGTTTATCATCGGATGACATACTTGTTTTATTGTCGGAGTAACCCATTAACATCTCAGAAAAATTACGGTTAACCCGTAGACTGGGTATGTTGCTGTTATTTAGTTGAATATTTACTTCTCCGTTGTACGAATCTACAATAAAATCGGGAGTAATATTATTCATTGCCATTTGCATTGTACCACCGAGTGTGTTTCCCGGTTTAGGATTCATAGAAATAATTACTTTTATAGCATCCTTTAAATTTTCTTGAGAGATGGCTAGCTGACGCATGATTTTATCGTAATGTTTTTTGGAAAACTCTTCGAAATAATCGTTAATGATAGTAGTTGCAATTTTAATTTCAGGGGAAGGTTTCTCGCGTTTTAGCTGAAGTATGAGACATTCCTGAAGATCACGTGCTCCAATACCTGCGGGGTCAAGATCTTGAATTTCAAATAAAACATCCTCCAACTGTAGAGGTGTAACCTCCATTTGCTGTTGAAAAAGCAAGTCGTTCGATATTGATTGTAAATCTCTTTGAAGATAACCATTTTCATCAATGTTACCCACAATATATTCAGCTATAGTTTGTTTGTTCGAATCCAAATTTAGTAAACCAATCTGTTCCAGCAGAAAATCGTGCAACGATTTGTCATCATAATAACTAATTTCGATATAGTCAGGCTCATTTTTTCTATGTGATACATTTAATCTATAATCTGGCACATCATCATCTGAGAAGTAATCACCCAAAATCATATCTTCTTGAGTCAATTCATTGTCACCCGATATCTCTTCATCGCCTTCAGTACTGTTAATTGACTCATTTTCTGTTGTTTCAAGAGCCGGGTTTTCCTCAATCTCCTGTTTGATCCTATCTTCTACTTCAACATTGTTAAGCTCAATAAGCTTTATCACCTGCATCTGTAGAGGCGAAAGACGTTGTGTCTGTTTTAGTTCCTGTTGTTGCTTTAGAGCCATATACGGTATAGTAAATAATTTCGATGGCAAAGATAATTATTTCTGCAATTACTCACAAAAAGAGTCGTCATATCCGGCCTTACAGGTTAAAGGTGCCAGTGCATACGAATCATACTCATCATATGCGGGACCGGGTATCCCGTTAATAACTACAATTCTGTCTAATCTGACTTCATCTCCATTTTCGAACAGGAGGATATCACCTTCCTTTTTTTTATTATCAATCTTAATTATTTTACCGTTGGATTCTTCCAATAAAGGTTCTGTAGAAAAGGCAAAATATATTACTCTTGCTTCTCCTTTTACCATCTGTTCTTCAATCAGTTCTAAATATTCGGGATCAATGGGTAAGTATCTTGGTTTCATTGTTTTCTCTTTAATTATAATACATAATTAAAACAATTGTCGTCTTATTAGGTTCACCTATTAATTGTTTGGTTGCATATTGGAATTTAAAACTTTTTATTACCTTTGAAAAGTCAAAAATTTATAAAAAAAGATCACAATGATATTCAAGTTTTTAATTCTGTCAGATGAAGTTGACAACTTCAAAAGAGAAATAAAAATAGATGCTGATGCAACATTTTTAGATTTATATAATTCCATTTTGGATTGCACCGGCTATTGTAATAAGGATATGGCTTCATTTTTTTTGAGCGATGATAAATGGCGCAAAAAGCAGGAAATTACTTTGGTAGAGATGGACACTGATTCGGATGAAGACTCTTTTATTATGGATGAGTGTGTTCTAAACGATTTTCTTGAAGATGAAAAGCAAAAACTTATGTTTGTGTTTGATTATCTCAACGAGCGGGCATTATATATCGAACTTTCAGAAATCATCCCCGGAAGAAATCTTAATAAAGCATTCTGTTCCATTTCAGAAGGTGAGCCTCCAATGCAATCTATTGATATTCAGGATGTCAAACAAGATAGTTTTTCACTCGATATAGATGAAACATTTTACGGTGACGAAAGCTTTGATCCTGAGGAGCTTGATAATGAGGGCTTTGATGGCTTGGATGAATTTGATAGTTCTTTAAATACAGAATCAGGTGATCTTTATTAAATCTAAATTTTCTTTTTGTACCGATTGAGTAAGTTTTTAATCCCGATAAATCCAAAATAATATAAATGAATATCCTCCTCGTATTGCTTGGACCCACAGGTGTTGGAAAAACCCGGTGGAGCTTAATCGTGGCGGATAAACTTAATAGTCCTGTGCTGTCGGCCGACTCAAGACAGATTTACAAGGGAATGAGTATATGCACTGCTGCGCCAACAAAGCAGCAAATGCAACGGATTCCTCATTATTTTGTGGAAATATTGCCGCCTGAAAAGTATTATAGTGCCAGTATGTATGAGCAGGAGGCACTTTTACTACTTGAAGAACTTTACAAAAAACATAATGTTGTTGTAATGACAGGTGGTTCTATGATGTATATAGATGCAGTTTGTAAAGGCATTGATGATATACCCACAATAGACGAAACTCTGCGTCAGGATATTCATGAGTTGTATAAAAAAGAGGGTCTTGATCCTATTCGCCGACAACTAAAAATTCTTGATCCGAAGTTCTATGCTGAGGTAGATCTTAAAAATACAAAACGAGTGATTCATGCTCTTGAGGTATGTCTTATGGCTGGAAAACCATATTCATCGCTACGTACAAATCCAAATAAAAAACGTCCTTTTAATATTGTAAAGGTAGGTTTCACCATGGAAAGAGATGAATTGTATGAGAGAATAAACACTCGTGTAGATAGTATGATTGAGAGTGGTCTTATTGACGAAGCACGAAGTTTTTATCATTTGCGTCATCTTAATTCGTTAAATACTGTTGGATATAAAGAGCTTTTCGACCACTTTGATGGAAAATGTTCTCTTGATTTTGCTATTAGTAAAATTAAGCAACACTCTCGAAATTATGCTCGTAAACAGCTAACATGGTTTAAAAAAGATGAAAATATTCACTGGATAAACCTGTCGAACTCAGATGATATGGTTGTTGAGAGGATTCTGGACTTGTTGTGACATTGAATTACGAACGTAGTTTTTTTTGATTTCTATTGGTACATTCGGAAAATTGTACTACTTTTGCATCACTTTTTCGAAAAGTAAAATATTCTTCCTTAGCTCAGTCGGTTAGAGCATCTGACTGTTAATCAGAGGGTCCTTGGTTCAAGTCCAAGAGGAAG
>CAZAFR010000016.1:0-47781 GCA_964484665.1 uncultured Proteiniphilum sp.
AATGCTGTAAAGATACAGCTCTATTGTGCAATTATAACTTACTGCTTGGTAACAAACTGAAAGTAGACCGTTAATCTACGAAATATTACAGATTCTTAGCTTTTCATTATTCGATAAGTCTCCTGTAAATGAGATGCTTAATAAAAGCGATTGCAAAAATGTCAAAGAACTCAATTATAAACAACTAGAAATCAAGTGGATCTAAGTGTCCACGTATGATAATAAATATTTTTAAAACAACTAATTATGAAATTATCTTTGAAAAAAAATAAAAACATGTTTTCACTGATTTTTGTTTTTGTATTTTCAGGTATTATGTCCGCAAACAATAATCATCAATTGGATTCATCAATTGACAAGCTACGCGCAATCAAACCCGTTGTTGTTCGTTCCGAATTGATAAAGGAACCCTTCTCAGTCCCTTCTGCTCATGCATCAACTGTTGTGGAGACAGATGACGGAATATTGGTTGCATGGTTTGGAGGAACTTACGAGAGACATCCCGATGTATGTATTTATACCTCAAGGTTAAAAAATGGTGTTTGGAGTGATCCGGAACTTGTGGCTGATGGTATACAAAATGAATTTCAAAGATTTCCCTGTTGGAATCCGGTGCTGTTTAAGCGTGAAAATGGAGATCTGATACTTTACTACAAAGTGGGACCAAGTCCCTCTACTTGGTGGGGTGAGTATAAAATCTCTCAAAATGAAGGCAAATCATGGTCACCTGCTGAGACTATTCCACGTGGATGTCTAGGACCGATTAAAAATAAACCCGTAATCATACCTGGAGGAAAGATCCTTTATCCCACAAGTATTGAAATAGTAGGGAAATGGAATGTTTATATGGAAATGTCAAATCAGGATTTAACAGATTGGGAAAAGATTGGGATAGATAATAATATTTTTGATGCCATTCAGCCTTCTGTTTTGTTTCACGAAGATGGTTTACTGCAGATACTTTGCCGTTCGAAGAATGGAAGTGTAGTTGAATCTTGGTCTGAGGATAATGGTAAAAGCTGGTCAAAATTACAACCCACTGAACTTCCAAATAACAACTCAGGAACCGACGCAGTTACTTTATCAGATGGTTTACAGCTTATTATCTATAATCCCATTGTTTCCGGCAGAAATAAACTCTCAATTGCCGGATCTTATGACGGTATAAATTGGGAAAAACTGATTGATTTGGAAAATTATGAATCGGGAGAATTCAGTTATCCTGCAATTATTCAAAGCAGAGATGGCAATATACATGTAACTTATACCTACAATCGCGAAAAAATAAAATATGTTCAGTTGAAACTTTAATTTATTTTCATTTTGTAAGTACTCTTATGTGAAAATCAGCTTGAGAGACGTTATTATCACTAACTTATTAAAGTTCTGAACATCAATTAGAGATGACTCTATAATGCGAAGAGAATTTTTTTTAATGAATATTGAAAAAAGAGATTTTTTTATTCTCAAAGTTTTCCTTAAAATTCACTCTTGTTTTCCGCATTGCAACACTCTAAAAAATTTCTTTAATAATTTTGTACAGTTTTACCTGTTGCTCATACATTTTCAGTGTCTTGTTTTGGTATGTTTTGAATCTGGAAGTTGATAATTAATTTGATACTTGTTATGAGTAATCTTTTTTGTCTCCTGCGGTGAAGGATTCGACTTAGCTTTTTGCAACACTTTTTAAGCTCCTTGTAAACCGAGTACGCCGTAAATGCAATATATTCGTGCGCCTCTATACGCGGTGTTTTAGTCTGTGTTTGCAGGCTTTACTAAAGCCAGTTTTTCTAAAATCATGTTTGTCGCTCGCCTCAAAATAAAGCGTAGTCATGTCGTAAAACGGCTACGCTTATATCATCCTTTAAAGTGCGTTTGATGTACGCAAAAGATATTTGTTCTACCAGTTCTTCGTTTGCAGAATGAAACCATGATGCCTGTAGTTGAAGCTCTGTCATCTCTTGCCTTGCCTGTAATTTCAGTTTGTCAATTTTGTGGCAATCAGAGGCGCAACCTATTGTTTTAATCACCTTATACTTGCCTCTCAGTTTGCTAATTATCCGGAAGCTAACGCTTCCAAAAAGATTCTTGAATTCTCCGATAAACATTATATTATATTTGTAACACCTAAAATTAATGGAAGGATTTTGTATAATGCTGACTATCTACAATTTAAAAAGGTCGTTGCAAAAAAATGCGGTAAACAGGAAATAAGATAAAAATGAGGACATATAAAAAGTCCGTAAGTTTGAAAGCTTGCTTTCAAACTTACGGATAAATCTATTAATTTTGCCCTAAAACCTGTAACGGTTATTTAGGACGATATACTAATTATTTGTTATTGTATTCCTAAGCGGGTCTTAACTTCGGCTGTAATATTAATTGCGGAAGGATGTGTATAAACAATAGGTGACTGCATATTAGAAACATCGAAGATGTATGTATAATTATTTGCAGCGCCAATAGCCTGTATAGCATCATGTATTTTTTGGTTGATAGGGCTCAGAAGCTGTTCTTGAAGTTGCTCCATTTCCTTCTGACTGTTTTGCAAAAACATTTGATATCTTTGTTGGATTGATTGCAACTGTGTCATCTGATCCTGTTTTATAGCTTCGGAAGAAGTTGCTGATGCAGCTTCAAACTCTTCAGCTTTCTTGTTGTATTCATCTATTAAAGCCTGACCATTCTTTGTGATTTGTTCCTGTTTTTCAGTAAGTTGTGTTTCGATACCGCTTAATTCGGGCATAGCTGTGAATACCTCTTGAGAGTTTATGTACGCTAATTTCAAATCTTGTGCTACAAGTGCTATGGGAGCAAGCGCAATAAAAAAGATTAATAATTTCTTTAACATGATTACTGTTTTATAATTTAAATTTATAATTCAAAAAAATTGGATACAAAGATAGTGATAAAATTCTAATAGCCTAACTTTGAAAGTACTTCGTCGCTTATATCTATTTTAGGCGAAGCAAAAATAATTGAACTCGCAGAAGCTCTATCAACGACGACAGCATATCCTTGTTCTGCTGAAATTTCTTTTATGGCCTCATAAATATTATCCTGAATTGGTTTAATCAGCCTTTCCTGATTTTTAAATAATTCCCCTTCAGGTCCAAAATATTGATTACGGAGTTCTTGAATTGCATTTTCTTTTGAAACAATTTGGTTTTCACGTTTTGTTTTCTCTTCACCTACAAGAAAAGTCAGGTCGGCCTGATATTTTTTATACATAGCATTTGCCTCTTCAACCTCAGCGTCAACAATATTCTGCCACTCTTTTGAAAGTGCTTCTAATTGCTCGTTTGCATTTTCATAAGACGGAATCCTATTTAAAATATACTCCATATCAATCAATGCGTATTTCTGACCCATACTACTGCTGATACTCAAAGCAAAGAATAGACCTATAAATAAAACTATTTTTTTCATACTTATTCATTTTAATCTGCATTCAATAACACTGCATATAATGACAGTAAAAACTTATAAACGTTTATAGTGCTTTCTATAATTTATGTTAATGGCATTAGAATTCTTGACCGATAATAAAGTGGAATTGGCTTCCACCTCTGTCTCTGTAGCCGGTGGAGCCATAAACTGTATCAAAACCATAAGCCCAGTCTATACCCATTAATCCTATCATAGGTAAGAATATTCTAACACCAGCACCTGCAGATCGTTTCAAGTCGAATGGATTTATTTCGTTTATTTTCATCCATGCATTACCAGCTTCCAGAAAAGCAACGCCATAAATAGTTGAATTAGGTTCAAGTATAAATGGGTAACGTAATTCTAAGCCCAAACGAGTATATGCCCTTGCCTGCATCGCAACTGAATTGTTTTCATATCCTTTCAATGCAACAGTTTCTGTTGCAAAACTACTGGTGTATCCGGTCATTCCGTCGCCACCCATATCAAATGTTTCAAAAGATGTCAGTTTATCTTTGTTGTAATGTCCTAGGACCCCAAACTCTACTCTGGTTGCAACAACCGGTGTTCTGGTTACAGTTAATGGCGTCAATGGAGTATATGTACGTATCTTCAGTTTCCACTTATGGTATTCATTCCATTTATGTTTCTTAGGATCATTATTTTCCATCTTACTATAATCATTGCCATCCCATAAAGAAAATGGTGGTGTAGCATTTACACTTAGTGTGAATTCTGAACCTGTTCTGGTGTAAATAGGATTATCTATTGAAGTGCGTGAAAGAGTTAGTCCAAACGTTATACTATTGCTCACACCGTTTGAAAAATCAAATCTGTTTAACGTCCAGTTTTTCAGTTTATACCGTTGATATCCAATCGATGCCATTATTTGGAAATAATCATCGGGCCATTCGAGTCGTTTCCCATATCCTATAGAAGCTCCAAATATATTGAAAACCTGATCAGGGTCGGCTGCATACTCTGCAAGGTCTTGATAACCTCCATAGCCACCGTATCCACCATAACCATAACCCCCATATCCACCATAGCTTCCATATCCATAACCCGGATATCCTCCATAGCCATACATGTAAGGATTTGCATTCTGCTGGTAATAGTCGCTATTAAGTCCGGTATATCGTGAATAGTATGCATTTACAGAAAATTGATTTGGTTTTTTACCCCCAAACCAAGGTTCTATAAACTGAAATTGATAAGATTGATAATATTGTCCATTAGTCTGACCACTTAATACAAGTGTTTGTCCATCGCCTTGAGGAATTATTCCTTTGTGCATAGAAGGATTAATCAAGTTTCTTAAAGAGAAGTTGTTTAGACGTAGACTAAGTTTCCCCACTAGACCGGTAACACCCCATCCGGCTGAGAACTCTATTTGGTCATTTCCTTTGGATGTAAGTGGATAAGTGATGTCAACAGTACCATCATCCGGGTTAGGGCTAATACCTTGACCTATATCAGCAGAAAGTGCTTCTGGATCGAAATGCCCTGTCTGAGCTATTTCACGAACAGAACGCAGCAGGTCATCTTTACTGAAAATAGCTCCTGGTTTTGTCCTTAACTCACGACGGATAACATCTTCATATAGACGATCGTTCCCTTGTATTATAACTCGCTTGATTGTTGCTTTTGGACCTTCCACAACACGTAATTCAAGATCTATTGAGTCATTTTCAATATTTATTTCTATAGGATCGATATTTGAAAATAGATACCCATTATTCTGGTAAAGATTAATTACGGCATCTTCATCTCCTATAAGTCTCTCTTCTAGTTTTTTCTGATTATAAATATCACCTGAGGTCATATTGAGCAACTGCGAAAGTTGCGCCGAAGGATACTGAGTATTCCCAACCCAGTTTACTGAACGAATATGATATAGTGGACCCTCTTCCAAAAATATATCAATGTTAACAGTCTTTTCATTATATTTATAAACAGTATCTTTTAAAATTTCAGCATCGCGATATCCTTTCTCATGGTATTTACCCAGAAGTTTAGTTTTATCCTCTTCGTATAGATCTTCAACAAATTTTTTCGCACGGAATATATTCCACAATTTACCTTTCTCATTGGTTTTTTTCATTGCTCTCTTTAAGGTTCGGTTTGAGAGAGCTTCATTTCCTTCAATTTTGATATTGTTAACTTTTAGTTTTTCTTTTTTATCAACAATAATTTCAAGGATTACCTGATTTTTTCCAGAGGCGTCAGGATGTTGCAAAAGTTTTATTTCAGCATCTCCAAAACCTTTTTCATCGTAAAAGCTTTTAATCAAAAGTTTTGCTCTGTCAATCTGAGGAGGTGTAATCTGATTACCTTTAACAAATCCTATTTTTTCTTCAATCTTATCTTGTTCGCTTTTTTTCATTCCCGTATAATGGATGTCTGTGACTCTCGGGCGGTCAGTCAAGCGAATCTCTAACCATACACTGTCACCTTCAATTTTATTTTGAAGTATCTTTACGTCAGAGAAAAGTCCTTGTCTCCAAAACCTTTTAAGTGCGTTTGTTATATCGTTTCCGGGTATTTGTATTTCTTGTCCTTTAGATAATCCTGCAAAATTGATAAGAACAAATTCTTGACCTGCATACATTGTTTCCTCAACGCCTGTAACCTTTATATCAGCAACGTAATAGCTCTTGGGTGGAGATGTATAATTCACAGTAAGGTTGCCGGATTCAGATTGGGGTATAGAATCGTTTGTTTGAGCCAATAATACTGTCTGTGAAAGTACTATTAAAAGCAGAAGTAAATTGAATATTCTCTTCAACATTGTGATATTTTCTTTTCTCTTACTGTTACTGTTATTTGTTTGGACTTGATTCCGAACTATCAAATTCGATTTGTTCACTAATTTTGCCGAATCTCCGTTCACGACCTTGAAAATCAATAATTGCTTTATAAAAATCTTCTTCTCCGAAATCAGGCCAATAAACTTTTGTAAAGTAAAACTCAGCATAAGCACATTGCCATAATAGGAAATTGCTTATTCGTTGTTCTCCTCCTGTTCGTATTAATAAATCGGGATCAGGTATTCCATGAGTTGTAAGATACATACTAATGGTTTCTTCACTTATATCGTTTTTATTTAAAACTCCATTTATAACATCATTTGTAATCTTCTTAGTTGCCTCAGTAAGTTCCCATTTAGATGAATAACTTAATGCAATATTCAGTGTTATACATTTTCCCGCTTCGGTCTTTCGAATACACTCTTCGAGTGCTGTGCGTGCATACTCAGGCAAACGTGCCGTATCACCTATACAGGTAATTTTAACGCCATTTTTCTTAAGCTCTTCGGTCTCTTCACTTATTGCATAAACCATAAGGTCCATAAGTCCGCTTACTTCCTCTTCCGGACGGCTCCAGTTCTCTGTAGAAAAAGCATAAAGCGTCAAATACTTCACTGATGCTTTAGAAGCAGCCTCAACTACGCGACTTATAGCTCTGACTCCCTCTTTATGTCCTTCTCCTCTCTCAAGACCTCTATTTGTAGCCCATCTTCCATTACCATCCATTATAATGGCAATATGTTTTGGAAGGCGGTCACGATCTATATAGTCTAATAATGACATTTTATAATAGCTGTATTATTACATTCCGTTACAAGGGTCAATGCGTGAGCTGAATTCCCAAGTCATGAAAATCAAAGTTAATGAATACCAATCCTTATTCTTTAACACACTACTTTTGATATCGTATGGATTGTCAATATCATCGAAGTGATCTGCAAATAGCTTCCGCATTGAGAATTCGATTCCTATATTTACCCTGTTCCTTAGTTTATATTTAAACCCAATACCCATTGGCATATTCATACCAATAAAATTGTTTTCTCCAGATGCATATGTTAAGCCGGTTCCGGCAAAAACATAGGGTGAATAAGGTTTTGTACCGATATATGAATACTTATCACTATAGGGTAAAAAATTAAATTCAACCTGTGCTCCAAGTTCTTTGAAAGCTCTACTGAAACTTGTTTCTTGTTCAAACGGGAAAATGTTACTGGAATTCTTACTGTTCCCTGATACGTGGCCAGCAATAAAATTCGCCTTTACTGCCCAATGAAAGTTGATATTATATCTGAACAACACACCTCCTGAAATACCCGAATGCAAATATAATTTTGTTTTGTTGGCATCACCCATATAGAAAGATGTACCCGCAGTGCCACCAATCTCATATTTATATTCCTGGGATAACATTTTTATAGGTGAAATTATTCCTATAAATAATACAAGAGTGAAATAAAATATTTTATCAATATTTACTATACCAATAATCGATTTGCTCATACACTTTCTAAACGCAAAACGAACAGATAAAGTATTAATAAAAGAAATTATTCTTTTAGTTCAAATCAAATTTATTGAGCCTTCCTTTCCAAACATCTATGATTTGGGTTTGAGCTTGAGATATTCCGCCGAATATCCATATATTATTATTATCGGTAATTACCGATACATTTTTCCGAAAATCAAAAGTGGCTGGGAGTGCTTGATTATCTTCGACATAATCCCACTCTAATCCATAGTTCCCTGAGTAAAGTAAGCTGTTTTTTTCCGACGAGGCTATAAAAAGATATGGTTTCTCATTGTAGAAAAAGACCGAACTCCCTTCAATTGGAACACTATTTGTTTTTTTCGATTTTAAAACAGATATTTTGCCATCTTTTTCTTGCAAAATCCAGATATCATTGTTAATGGAATCATCAGAATTGTTACCTCCGGTGATTGCTATATATTTAATTGTATAAGATGTTGTACTTTCTATTTGAGTTGCAGAAAAGTTTTTTACAGGCAGCTCCTTAACAGAACTACTTGTAGAGCTCATTTCAATTAGTTGTAGAGAGGTAAAATCATCAGTCTTAGCTAGTTTAAGAGACCCGTTATCATTTACCATTACAAGGATATCACTTTTAGCAGTAGAAGGTATTATTCCATAGATTGCCATAACAGGATAATCTGTGGCAGACTGCATCCATGAATAGCCATCAGACGAGCTAAATAATCTGTTATCTTCATCAATTGCATAAAGAGCATTCTCTGCAACTGTTATAGATGACAATTGTATTGTAGGTGGTAGTCCCAATAATGCAGCAGTAGTCCAGTTTACACCATCACCCGCTACAGTAGATGTAGCATTAACAGTACTATTCACAATGTAATAGGTGATAAACCTATTGTTAAATGCTACAGTTTTTTGTTGGTTTACTGCCTTTGGTAGATAATCTTCACGAATCTTTTTCCAAGATAAAATATATGGATCTTGTTGATATATGTACAACTGAAACTGATATGTTTTTTGAGTCTTACCATCTGGTGCGGTCGTCGTTATTTGATGTAATTTTGAAATGTCAATCGAATCAGATTGTGTCCAATAAAATGTGGTATCGGGTATTTGCTTAATTGATACGTTTGTAAATGAGGTTACTCCTGTGATGCTAAGTGTTACACTGTCCACATGAAATTTAAAGGGTAAAGGTTCCTTGTTAAATATTTTGTTGTTAACCTGATCAATTGAAAATTTTGCAGTTCCTAACACATCTGTTGTATCAGCTTTTGATGCTATCGAAAAAGAGTGTATCTGAGCATTGGAAGAATACTCTAAATCTGTATCTTTTGATGAACCTAGGCAAGAGGAGAACAATAGCAAATTCATGATTAGAGCCGATGTCCAGAGGAAATATTTATATATCATTTGTTTCAATAATATTGTACATCATATTAAGTCATGCAAAAATAGGAAGATTTTTCTCTTTAACCATATTAAAATGAATATTTAAAGAAAATTTCGAGATATTTTGCTCTTTAAATAATACTGAGTTGACCCAAGATATCTTTTTATGCCGGTTACAGAGCCTTTAATTTCGGGAGAACTAACGCCCTTATATAATCTTGTTTCGGATACTTCAATGAATGCTTCATCCCAAAGGTTTTTATTTATGAAAGAAGACAATAAATTAGCTCCTCCCTCTACTAACACCGAATAGATTTTTCTTATATAAAGATGTTTTAAAATTTGATTATTCGTGTCTTTTGTAAAGTCTATCTCGATAAATGTCAGATAATCAACATTTTCTCTATTGTGTGGAATTGAAGCAGTAAAAACAATTGTTGGTACTTTTCCGTCAAACAATGCACTATCTAATGGTATTTTGTTGTCTCTATCTATTACAATTCTTGTTGGATCATAACCGAACCATTTTCTGGCTGAGAGTTTTGGATTATCAAGAATTGCAGTATTTGTACCTACAAGTATACCTTGAACTTCTGTTCTTAATTTATGTACTATGCTGTGTGTTAATTTATTGGATAGTATAACCGGTAATTTGTTTTCGCCCGGTTTCCTGTGAAAATCAATAAATCCATCTTTGCTTTGAGCCCATTTCAAGATTATATATGGCCTTGATAATAATTGATTGACAAAGAAAAAGCGATTTATTTCCCGTGCTTCTGCTTCCAAAAGTCCTTCGCTCACCTCTATGCCATTATTTTTCATCATCTCGACACCTTTTCCGGCAACATTTGGATTGGGGTCTCTGACAGCTATAACAACACGAGGTATTTTTGATGATATGATAAGTTCAGCACACGGAGGTGTTTTGCCATGATGAGAACATGGTTCAAGCGATACATACATGGTGGAGTCTTTTAAAAGAGATTTGTTTTTAACCGAATTAATGGCATTAACTTCAGCATGCGCTTTCCCAAATTGCCTGTGATATCCCTCGCCGATAATTTTATTTTTATGCACAATTACGGCTCCTACCATCGGATTAGGTTTTGTAAAACCTTCACCTTTACCTGCCAAAAAGAGGCATCTGTGCATATATATCGAATTGAGCTCCATTTTTTTGTATCTTTGTCTTTAGTAACCATTAATTCAATGCAACAACTCATTTATTATATCCGTCAAGAATTAGGAGATATATACACTCATTCCGAGTTGTCCTCACTTATCCGTATAATTCTAAAAGAAGTCTTTAAAATAGACTATATTGGAATTAGTACCGACAAAAATAATAATTTATCGTTATCAGAGCTTAGTAAAATAGAAGATATTGTAAGGAGATTGAAAAAGAGTGAGCCGATACAGTATGTTTTAGGTAAAACAGAATTCTATGGATTTAATTTCAAGGTTACTCCTGATGTGCTGATACCTCGACCTGAAACTGAGGAACTTGTTGAGTGGATTCTCACTGAAAATATCGTAAAAAAGCCTGTTATACTAGATGTTGGAACAGGAAGTGGATGTATTGCAATTACTTTAGCAAAAAAACTTTCCGAAGCTGAAGTTCACGCCTGGGATATTTCAGATAAGGCACTTAACATTGCCACTGAAAATGCAAGAATAAACAATGTTAGTGTACATTTTAAGATTCATGATGTTTTATCTGTAAATACTGTTCAGCAATTCATATCAGAAGACAAAAAGTATGATATTATTGTAAGTAATCCACCATACGTAATGGAGTCAGAGAAAAAAGACATGGATGTAAATGTTCTTCATTTTGAACCATATCAAGCACTATTTGTAACTGATGAAAATCCCCTTCTATTCTATGATAGGATATCAGAAATGGCGCAATATATGCTTAAAAACAATGGTAAATTATATTTTGAAATAAATAGAAAATTGAGTTATGAACTTACTAAATTGCTTGAGAGTAAAGGCTTTGAAGAAGTTGAATTGCGAAAGGATATATCACGGAACTTCAGAATGATCAGAGGAACAAAAAAAATATAGAAGTCGTCAATGTAAATTGTTTATCATGATTCAAAAAGAGAAAAAAATATCTGAAAAACAAGCTTTCTCACGTATGGCTCACTTATGCTCCCAAAAAGAGTATAGTTGTTTTGATATTTCTCAGAAGCTATTCAGGTTGAATTTCACCTCATCGGAAATAGAAAATATTGTGAAAAATCTGGTTAATGAGAATTTTCTTAACGAAGAACGTTTTGTTAGAAGTTATATTGGAGATAAACTCAAATTCAATAATTGGGGGAAAAAGAAAATAGAAGTTGCTTTAAGGCAAAAGAAAATACCACATGAAATTATACAAAAAGTATTTAATGAGTATTCTAATTACGAACTAAATCAGTTGCTTGAATCAGTCCTTAAAAAAAAGTGGAAATCTATTAAAGGTGCAACTGATAATGAGAGAAGGGCTAAACTTATTAGATATGCTCTTGGAAGGGGTTTTGAAATGAAAGAGGTGATTTTATGCATGCAAAAATTGAATCTGGATTATAACGATGATGATTGAAAACAAAAAAAGAGGCCTTTTCAGTAACCTTTTACATCTATTCTTTCCGGAGGTTTGTGTAGTTTGTGGTAGAGAATTACTTGAAGGTGAAGTGGGAGCTTGTCTTAGTTGTTTATATAAGTTGCCAAAGACAAATAACTATAAGGTAAAAGAAAATGCAGCAGAAATTTTGATGGCAGGAAGGATACCATTCGATAGAATTGCTTGCTATTGTGTTTACGCAGAAGGAGGAATTCTACCGCCATTGATACATAATCTGAAGTATCAAAACAAAAAAGAAATAGGTCTGCTATTAGGACGCATGTTTGGAGAAGATCTGATAGATAGTGATTTTATAAAACCAATAGATTTGATTGTACCGGTTCCACTGCATCCAAAAAAGATGAAAAGTCGCGGATATAATCAAGCAGAAATAATAGCGCAAGGGATATCAGATATTACATCAATACCTCTGGCAATAGATAATTTAGTGCGAATAGTTGACAATCCTACTCAAACAAAACGAACAAAAACAGAACGTTGGAGAAATGTGAAAGGGATTTTTGATGTAATAGATGGGCAAGTGTTTGAAAATAAACATATTCTTTTAGTTGATGATGTGTTAACAACAGGATCAACCATGGAAGCCTGCGGTATCGCTTTGCAGAAATGTAGGGACCTGAAAATAAGTATTGCAACGATTGGGGAGGTTTTTTAAATCAATTTTCCTGCATTTGATCTAAAATCCATTTATAAGCATTATTTTTGCAATTAATGCATGTTTAAGTCAATAAAACAATGAAAACAGTACAGAAAATTACGGCAGAGAAACTACTAAAAGTTAAAGCCATTAAGCTACAACCTTCTAACCCGTTTACATGGGCATCAGGATGGAAATCTCCAATTTATTGTGATAATCGTAAGTTGATGTCATATCCTTTAATTCGCAATTTTTTAAAAGTTGAGTTTGCACGAATTATTCTGGAGAAGTATCCTCAGACCGATGCAATAGCTGGTGTTGCAACAGGTGCTATTGCTCCGGGAGCATTGGTTGCAGACCTCCTTGGACTTCCTTTTGTATATATACGTTCTAAGCCTAAAGATCATGGAATGGAGAACTTAATTGAGGGAGACTTAAAACCAAAGCAGAAAGTAGTTGTTATAGAGGATCTGGTGTCAACAGGTGGTAGCAGTCTCAAAGCTGTTGAAGCTATAAGAAACAATGGCTCAGATGTGTTGGGTATGCTCGCTATATTCACCTATGGTTTCCAACACTCAATTAACAATATGTATGAGGCAAGGGTAGAGCTTACTACACTTTGCAATTATGATGCAATTATAGATGAAGCCCTAGCCACAGATTATATTGATGAATCAGAAATTAAAACGCTTCAGGATTGGCGAAAAGATCCTGAAAATTGGGGGCAAACCACTAAGAAAGTAAAACTATGACAGAATTTGTCAGTAATGTAAAGGTTATCCCACATACCGATTCAGATATATTCAGAGTACTTTCTGATCTTCGTAATCTTGAGTTGGTAAAGGATATGATTCCTGAGGATAAAATAAAGGATTTTAATTTTGATAGAGACAGTGTCTCATTCACGATCGATTCCATGGGTAAAGTGACATTTATAGTCATCGACCGTGAGCCTGACAAGCTGGTAAAATTTAGATCGGTGCGACTTCCCTTTGATGTTTTCATGGAGATGCATCTTTCTTCTCTTACAGAAAAGGATACTGAGTTTTCAATGCAAGTAAAGTCAAATCTAAATCCATTTATGAAGGGTATGGTTGAAAAACCAATTAAAGAGGCACTTGAAAAAATTTCTGAGGTTTTAAGTAAATTACCCTACGACAGGATTTAATTTTTCTCAATCCAAAATGGTATTGGGGTTAAACTCAATCTTAATTTTTTCTCCTCTATTCAAGTTTATAGAGATAAAGCCACTTTCAATATCCATCTTCTTTTTGTTTACGCTAACAATTGTTACATAATCCAGAACCATCAGTTTGAAACTCTCAGCTACATCAGCTTTAATGATCGCAAGAGTTAGCTGACCATTTTTCCATTTGGCATCTATTTCAAATCCTCCGCGAGTGCGAAGACCGGTAAAACTTCCTTCGCTCCAGTTATCCGGAAGAGCCGGTAGTAGTTGAATATATCCATTATGGCTCTGTATGAGCATCTCGGCGATTCCTGAAGTTCCGCCAAAATTACCGTCAATTTGAAAAGGGGGATGAGCACAAAGCAGATTTGGATAAGTACCTCCACTACTACTCATATTTATTGCGTCTCCAAAAGCCGGTTTCAGAAGACTTTTGAGCAATTTGTATGCACGATTGCCATCATGTAATCTAGCCCAAAAATTTATTTTCCATGCTCTTGACCAACCTGTTCCTTCATCACCACGGCGGTTTAATGTCTTACGGGCTGCTTCTGCAAGATCAGGTGTCAGTTCGGGAGAAATTTGGTTAGAAGGAAATAGTCCATATAAGTGCGAGACGTGCCTGTGTTTAGGATCCTGTTCTTTGTAGTCTTCAAGCCATTCTTGTAGATAACCTTCCTGACTTATTTGCATTGGTGGTAACTTATGAATTGCTTCGATAATATTATTGATAGTTTCATTTTCAACGCCAAGTATCTCTGCTGCATCAAGCGTATTGTTAAATAACTCCTTAACTATCTGCACATCCATTGTAGGACCCATACAAACAAAAACAGGTTCATTGCTCCCGGGAAGAAAAAATGCATTTTCCGGCGAAGAGGATGGAGCAGTAACCAACCAACCATTTTTAGATTCTTCAATCATACTGGTTAGGAAAAATTTTGCCGCACCCTCTAATATCGGATAGACTGATTTCAGATATTCTTTATCACGGTTAAAGGAATAGTGCTCCCAAAGATGTTCGCAAAGCCAAGCTCCACCTGTATTTGTCGCTCCCCACGATGCATGTTCTCCAGGGGCTGTAAATGACCATGTATTACTCATCATATGTGTCACCCATCCTTCAGATCCATAAAAAGTTTTTGCAGTCTTTTCTCCCGAAGGAACAAGTGCTTTTGTAAAATCAATTAAAGGCTTGTGATATTCAGACAAATTGCTTACTTCTGACGGCCAATAATTCATCTGAAGATTTATATTTAGGTGATAATCACCATTCCAGGGTGTTTGTAACTGATTTGACCAGAGTCCCTGTAGGTTAAGTGGCAAACTGTGCTCATTGGTCCCGCTAATCATAAGATATCTGCCATATTGGAAATACAAAGACGCAAAAGCAGGATCGTTATTCTCCTGAAAATTTATCAATCGCTGATCTGTAGGAGTGATATTGTCTTGTTCGCCCAGATTCAGATCAACTCTATTGAACTTTTCCTGATATGATTCTATATGTTTTTGTTTAAGTTTATTGAAAGATATACTTTTTGCTTCTGTAATGAGCTTTTCAACTGTTGTCTCATAATTCTTTTCCAACATGTCTGTAGAGGTTGAAATCAGAATAAGTGCTTCGTCGGCATTTGTTAGTTGCAGAGATGATCCTTTAGAATCCAAACTGCCTCCTTTGTTAACAACTTCAACTTTTGTCAAATATCTCACGCCGTTGTTACCATCATATCCGTCATTAAGCTGACCTTCCATTATTATTTTGTTTCCACTGATTGTCACAACAGCTCTTTCTTTACGATTGATATTTAGTGCTATAGAAATAGACTTTTTTTTATCTGCTGTTAATTTTATAACAAGTATGTCATTTGTATGCGAAGCAAAATATTCACGTTTATATTTTGTTCCACCAATTTTAAATTGTGTATATGCAATAGCATCGTTTAAAGACAAGCTTCTTAAATAGTTTGAAGCTAACTCATTTTCATTAGCATTTCGATTGTAAATATATTCTATATCCAGATCACCCACTTTCTGAAAACAACCATAGGGTGCATCCTTGGCTTTGCCAAAAGCTGATCCCTGACCACCACATCTGAAATGTTGATACATTATTTTTTGTGCATCAAGGTTTTTGCCTTCCAGGAGTAATTGTTGAATCTCAGGCAGATACTCTAATGCTTCCGGATTGTATGCTTCAGGGTCCTCACTGCCCGACCACATCGTTATATCATTAATTATAATCTTTTCGTTTTCAATGCCTCCGTCGGGCATCATTCCAATTCTGCCGTTTCCAAGTGGAAGAGTTTCTTCCCAAATATCAGCAGGTGAACTGAAATTTAACGATAGAGTTTGCTGAGAGGGAGTGTTTGCACAAGAAAGCATAATTGCTGAAAGGGCAGAAAGTATAATAAATTGAAAGTTTTTCATGAAAAACGGATTATATTTTTTTAATTGAAATACATATAAATGGATATAAAAATAGTACTTTCAACACAAAGAAAAAAATAACCGGATAAACTCTTCACAGGGGTCATCCGGTTTTTGGAAAATCAAAAAAGTCATATAAGAAATAGAACTAATTTTGTTTTGTGGTTTTTTTAATATATTTAATAGTATTCACTTGAAGTTGTAACAGGTATAGGCATTTCAACCCACGTTTGTGGTACAGGTTGATTATACCTGTAAACAACATCATATATCGTTTCTTTTGTGTTGCGGTTTGTTTTATCAGTCCACTCTTTTACTTTAACTGATATATTTACTGAGTCGGCATCCATTACTCGTAAAGGTTTTAGGTCAAAGCAGACAAAACCTTCGTAAAGTTTGTTGGACTGACTCTCAAAAGAATTATGTCTGAATTCCAGTTCAATTACGTTTTGATTAAAATCAGGTGTTAAAGTATTTTCAACTAAGTTTATCGTATGAGGTTGTTTCCCACCATAGTTAAACATAAAAGAAGCATTGAGATAATCGCCGCCAATCCATATTGCATTCGTCTTTACCGGGTCGTTTCCTATACTATTTTCATTTTGATGATTTAATTTAATCACCTCTTTTGTAAGTATTTCCCAGATGTCATTAATCTTTATATAGTAATCAAAAGCATCTTTTTGCTCCGATAGTATTGTATAATTCAGGAGTACTCTCTTGTTGTCAAGAGGATTAAAGTTTACAGTTTTTGCAACCGGCCAAAGTTTTTTACCATTATCAAGTCGCAATGAATATGTATTATTCCCTTCAGGTATGATTGTAGCAATGTCGATTCCAAAGTTGCTCAATGACTTTGAATTATCATCGCATCCTGTAATAATCAACAGGATCCCAATTGTTACTAAATCAAGTATGAAGAATCTTTTTTGCATTTAATTCATAGTTTTCACATATATAAGTTGCTCACTTTTACAAGTAAGATGCATAAAGTGGAAAAACGCTGCGTCTGTTTTGAAATAAAATTTGCTTTTAACTATGTTTAACGGTTTAGGCTCTCAATAATTAATCTTTTCTCGGGTATAGTTTATTGATGATATCAGTTCTGTTGATTTTTTTTAATTCTTTAATGATTGAAGCTCTTCTTTTATGGTCATACCAGAAAAAAAACTGACGTTGTCTTAATTTCTGATCTTGTGTTTTAGCAGAATAAATCCTTTGAAGAGTGTACGGGTGATAACCGGTATAATAAATTTCTGTTGCAAGGGTCATTGGTGAGGGTGTAAAATCCTGAACTTGCTCTAATTTAAAATTCAGATTTTTGGTTACAGCGGCCAGTTCTGCCATATCTTCTTCGGTGCAACCCGGATGAGAAGAAATAAAATACGGTATTAGTTGTTGTTTTAAGCTATGCTTGTTATTTAACTCATCAAACAGACTTTTAAATTTATAGAAAAGGTCGAATGATGGTTTTCGCATTATGTTTAGTGTAGAGTCGGAGGTATGCTCAGGCGCAACTTTCAAACGACCCGAAACATGGTTTTTTATTAACTCTTCTGTATATTTACGATTAGCTATATTTGTCTGTTTATCTTCAGACTCGTGCAGAAGTAAGTCGTAGCGCACCCCACTTCCAATAAAAGATTTCTTTACTTCGGGTAATGCATCAACAGAATTATATATGTCAATAAGAGGTGAGTGGTCGGTGTTGAGATTAAAACATACTTTTGGAAAGATACAAGAAGGTTTTTTGCATTTACTGCAAATATTCAGATCTTTTCCTTGCATTTTATACATGTTGGCAGAAGGACCGCCCAAATCAGTTATATAGCCTTTGAAATCAGGCATTTCGGTGATTTTTTCTACCTCTTTTAAAATAGATTTTTTTGTTCTTGAAGCAATAAATTTACCTTGATGAGCCGAGATAGTGCAAAAAGCACATCCTCCAAAACATCCTCTGTGAAGATTCACCGAAAACTTAATCATTTCATATGCAGAGATATGCTTGCCTTTGTATTTAGGATGTGGTAGACGGGTATATGGTAAATCAAATGAAGCATCAATCTCTTCTTCTGTCATTGGAGGGTAGGGTGGATTAACTATGAGAATTTTATCATCTACTGCTTGTAAAATTCTAGCAGCGGATATACGATTCGACTGTTCTTCTACAACTCTAAAATTTTTTGCTTGTTTGAGTTTATCGGCCATGCACTCTTCGTGCGAAAATAGTATGACCTCCTCCTTGAATGGATTCTTAGGAGCTTCCTTTCCTGAAATAAGAAAAGCAGACTGTGGTATATTATCCATTTCCCGGATTTCTTTCCCCTCTCTGATATTGCTTATAAGTTCTTTCAAAGGCAATTCTCCCATTCCGTAAATAAGAAGATCGGCACCACTATCAACAAGTATTGTCTTATGTAGTGAATCATCCCAGTAATCGTAGTGAGTAACTCTTCTCATAGATGCTTCAATGCCACCCAGCACAATCGGTACATCTGGAAATAACTCCTTCAGAATCTTAGAATAAACGGTAACAGCTCTGTCGGGACGCATATCAGCCCTACCGTCGGGTGTGTATGCATCGTTTGAGCGTAATCTCTTATTAGCAGTATAATGATTTATCATAGAGTCCATCACGCCTGCTGTTACAGCAAAGAATAGTCTCGGTTTCCCTAATTTCTTGAAATCGCGTAGGTCATCCCTCCAGTTGGGTTGTGGTACAATTGCCACTTTTAGCCCCTCACTCTCAAGCAACCGTCCAATAACAGCAGTGCCGAAAGAGGGGTGATCAACATAGGCGTCACCGGAAAACAAAATGACATCAGCTTCATCCCAACCCCTCAAAGACATCTCTTTTTTCGTTGTTGGTAGCCAGTCAGTTAGCTGATATTTATAATTTTTCAATGGATAATTTTTTTAGTTTTAGTCTTTACCTTTAACGTAGCATCAAGTTCTGTTGCTCTCTTTACTGCCAATTGAATATTAGAGCAGATGTTTTCTTCTCCAATTAATTCCGGTATTCTAGTTCTATATATTTTTTCTCTTACGTTATCTCTAACTCCTGAAAGGATAACATGGATTTTATCTTTTCTGGAATTACGGCAGAGTTGTTCAAGGTTATTAAGACCGGTAGAGTCGATAAAGGGAACTTTACGCATACGAATAATTCTAATTTTATGGTGTTCACCAACATTGCGCATTTTTTCATCAAACTTATTTGCAACGCCAAAGAAAAAAGGACCGGTAATTTCATAAACCTCTACACTCTTAGGCAATTTAAGTGTTTCTTCTTCAATGGCTTTGGAACTTATCTCACTGTCTGTCTCCACCTCAAGTATCCCTGTAGAATGTGATATTTCGGTATACGCGTTCATTCGTTTTAGAAATGAAAAAACGGCAAGCAGCATACCTACAGAAATAGCTACTGTTAGATCAAAAACTACGGTTAATAAAAATGTTGTTAAGAGTATTGCAAGTGTTGCACGTGATTGTTTCATCAAAGAAATGAATGTTCGCCATTCACTCATGTTATAAGCAACAACTACCAGTATTCCTGCTAAACATGCCATAGGTATATGTTTGGTGAGATCTCCCAAAAAAAGCACTATCAGGAGTAGTACAATTGAATGAATAATTCCTGCAACTGGTGTTCTCCCTCCGTTGTTTATGTTTGTCATTGTACGGGCAATTGCGCCTGTCGCAGGTATACCTCCAAAAAATGGAGTTATGATATTGGCTGCACCCTGTGCAATAAGTTCCATATTAGAATTATGTTTCTCACCCGTAATCCCGTCAGCAACTGTTGCCGACAATAGTGATTCTATAGCACACAAAATAGCTATTGTGAAAGCTGATGGAAATAAAAGTCGGATGCTCTCAAGTGTAATGGGTATTCCTTTTATTTTAGGCAACTCGCTTTGTATATTAAACCTATCGCCAATTGTTTCTATGCCTTGAATATTGCCGAACGTTTTTAAAAGATAAACAAAAACCGACATTACAATAATTGCGACCAGTGAACCAGGTATTCTCTTTGATATTTTAGGTGTAAATATAATAATTGCTACACTAACAACTGCAATTAGCGTCACCCACCAGTCTATTGAATTAAAATGCTGAAAGTATATGCCCCATTTCTCTATGAAACCTGATGGTAGTTTAGGAGTTGTGAGTCCGAAAAAATCTTTTATTTGAGTAGAGAAAATTGTAAGAGCAATGCCACTCGTAAATCCAACAACTATGGGATACGGCACAAATTTTATTATAGAACCGAGTTTCATAAACCCCATCATCACAAGCATGACTCCGGCAAGAATGGTTGCTATTGCCAATCCCTGAACTCCATATTGTTCAACAATACCATAAACAATTACGATGAATGCGCCTGTAGGTCCTCCAATCTGTACAGTATTTCCACCAAGGAAAGAAATTATAAAACCTGCAATTATTGCAGTATAGATACCTCTTTCGGGTGTAACGCCAGAGGCAATGCCAAATGCAATAGCTAATGGCAAAGCCACTACACCTACAATTAGCCCTGACATTAAATCGGCCAGGAATTTTTCTTTGTTATAGCTTTTTAAAGTTTGAAATAGTGCAGGTTGGAATTCCTTAAGTGAATTTATTCGCATTAATTGAATTATGAAACTGTAATAAAGTGCAAAGGTAGCAAAAATAAATTAAACTGCACCCTGTTCCACGAGAACACAAACACGTTCTGTTATTCTGTCATCAGCGTAAGGATTATATCTAATTTTCAGACTGTTGCCAAAAAGACCTGCGAAAACATTGTAACTCCATGCTTTAAAGCTACCCATAAATGCATCAATTATATGATACGAGGAAGAATTGGTTTCTCTGTCTACCAATTTCATTAGCAACTGTCCCTGTGATTTGGTGAGTTTTTTCATCTTAGGAGTGTATTCATCTTTCAAATATTTCTCCATTCTGTTAAGATGATCCTGTCTTGCCTTATCATTTGGCAGAGTCTCCATATATTCATATGTTTCTGTAATGATATTTGCAATTTCTTTAGCATAAGGGAGCGTTTTTTTTACGTCTCTTATTAGCTTTGAGTAAGCGATCTGATCTTTTGTGCTGCGGAAAGTAATTGGCGAATATTTTATAAAATCTCCAAGCCACATACATGCTATAGTGTCGCCTTCCATAACAACTGCCGGATATACATTAGGCATCAGATATATAGTTGACGCAGGAGTTCTTTTTTCAGGGTTTATATTAGTGGCATAATATTCCTGTGCTTTCACCATTTGAGGTAAAAGCATAACAATCAGGACAAGTAATGCAAAACAATGTCTTTTCATAACGATACAAAGATAATTAGTCGTTTCAATTCTCAAAAGTAAATCTCGTTAAGTGTAGTTAATTAACTATCGAGCTATAAGAATGTTAAGGAAAACTTAAAGAGTAAAAAATGACATTATATTCGTCTATTTCCAACAAAAAAAGCTGTTTCTATTAAAATCACAATAATAACATGTACATTTGAAAGAAAAAGAACAAAAGTTATGACTTATTTTCATTTAGGAGAACTTATACATAAACAAGCACATAAATACAAAAACAGAACTGCTTTAAAATATCAGAATGCATCAGGTAATTGGGTTAATATGTCATGGAATCTGTTTTCAAATAAAGTTATGAAAACGGCTCAAGCCATGGCTGAGATGGGTGTACAACCTTCTAACAATGTGGGGGTTTATTCACAAAACATGGTGAAGTATCTGATTACTGATTTTGGTGCTTTTGCAAATAAGGCAGTTGTTGTTCCTATGTATGCAACCTCTTCACCCAGTCAGGTAAAATACATCGTTAATGATGCACAAATAAGTTTGATATTTGTCGGTGAACAGTTTCAGTATAACAATGCTTATAAAGTACAACAAGATAGTCAGTTTCTTCAAAAGCTTATAGTTTTTGATAGAAGTGTTGTTCTGCTACCTGAAGATAAAACATCGATATACTTCGACGATTTCATAACAACAGGCGATAATTCTGAGTCACTTGCTCTTGTTCAAGCACGTATGAAACAGCTTAAAGAGAGTGATCTTGCAACATTAATCTATACTTCAGGAACAACGGGTGAACCAAAAGGGGTGATGTTGTCGCATGCCAACTATCTTAAAGCGTTTAAAATACATGATATAAGACTTACTAAAATTTCTGATAAGGATCTATCAATGTGTTTCTTGCCGCTTACGCATGTTTTTGAAAAAGCATGGACTTTCTATTGTTTGTACAAAGGTATTACGGTTGCCATTAATAAAAATCCTGCCGAAATTCGGGAAACTATCAAACAGGTGCGACCTACAGTGATGAGTAACGTCCCAAGATTTTGGGAGAAAGTGTACGAAGGTGTTAAAGAGACTATTGACTCGTCATCAGGGGCTATTAAATGGTTATTTACAGATGCTGTAAAAACAGGGAGGCGTCACAATTTGGATTATGTAAACAAGGGATTGAAGGCTCCTTTAAGTAATCGCATCAAGTTTGGTATTTATAAAAATACAGTATATTATCTTATTAAACGAATAGTGGGTATTGATCGCGGTAACTTCTTTCCTGTTGCAGGTGCTCCATTATCGGATAATATAAATGAGTTTCTTCAGTCAATTGATGTTCATATTATTTATGGTTACGGACTCACCGAAACTACTGCCACAGTGAGTTGTTTCACTTCCACAGGCTTTAATATCGGAACTGTTGGCAAGGTGATGCCTGATCTTGAGGTGAAGATTGGTGAAAGTAACGAGATTTTGATAAAAGGAGAGACTGTAATGTGTGGTTATTATAACAAGCCCGAAGCAACCAAAGAAGCTTTCACCGTGGATGGTTTTTTCAGAACCGGGGATGCGGGTTCACTTAATGCGGATGGTGAAATTATTCTAACTGAAAGAATAAAAGATTTATATAAAACTTCTAACGGTAAGTATATTGCTCCTCAAATGATAGAGACCCGTATTAGTGAGGATAAGTATATTGATCAGGTTGCTGTGATAGGTGATAAGCGCAAATTTGTAAGTGCCTTGATTGTACCCAATTATTTAGCACTTAAAGCATATGCTGATTCACAAGGTATAACATTTGTAACACAAAAAGATTTAGTGAATAATAGTGTTATTCATGATTTTATTTTCGGTCGTATTGAGTTGTTGCAATCACAGTTTACTAACTATGAAAAGATAAAAAGATTTGTACTCCTGGCTAACCCTTTTACTCTTGAATCAGGTGAACTGACTAATACTCTTAAACTCCGAAGAAAAGTGATTCTTGAACATTATGCGGGTATTATTGATCAAATGTACATGGAATAGAAGCAAATAAATCATTATCTTTGCACCGTTTTTTAAATTATGTTATAGGATGGATTATAATTTTAGAGAAATAGAAAAGCGGTGGCAACAATATTGGGTAGAAAATAAAACTTATAAGGTAACTGAGGATAGTACTAAACCTAAGTTTTATGTGTTGGATATGTTCCCTTATCCTTCCGGGGCGGGACTCCACGTTGGGCATCCGCTAGGATATATCGCTTCAGATATTTACTCCAGATATAAACGTTTACAGGGATTTAATGTGCTTCATCCAATGGGTTATGATGCATACGGATTGCCTGCTGAGCAATATGCTATTCAAACAGGTCAGCATCCTGCTGTAACTACAGAAAATAATATTAAACGGTATCGTGAACAACTTGATAAAATAGGTTTCTCTTTTGATTGGAGCCGTGAAGTTCGTACTTGTGATCCTGATTATTATAAGTGGACTCAGTGGGCATTTATAAAAATGTTCCATTCTTATTACTGCAATCAGGCGAAACAGGCAAGACCAATTGCAGAGCTAATTGAAAATTTTTCTGAGAATGGAACAGCTGATATGAATGTTGCTTCTACTGAACCAATGGAATTCACGGCAGAAGAATGGAACGCAAAAACAGATAAACAACAACAAGAAATATTGATGAACTATAGAATTGCCTATTTGGGTGATACTATGGTAAACTGGTCTCCCGACTTGGGAACTGTGCTTGCTAATGATGAGGTTAGCGAAGGCTTGTCTATTAGAGGGGGATTTCCAGTTGAACAACGTAAAATGCGTCAGTGGTGCTTGCGTGTTTCTGCCTATGCAGATAGGTTGTTGGAGGGATTAGACAGTATCGACTGGACTGATTCTCTTAAAGAAACTCAGCGTAATTGGATTGGTCGTAGTGAGGGTGCTGTAATGCATTTTACAACGTCGAATGATGTCACTTTTGATATTTTTACAACAAGAGCTGATACTATTTTTGGTGTAACCTTTATGGTGCTTGCACCGGAGAGTGAACTTGTGGATCAACTGACTTCAGAGGAACAGTTGGCTGTTGTAAAGGATTATGTTGAGAAGACCAAGAAGAAAACCGAACGTGAACGCATTGCTGATAGGTCGGTTTCGGGCGTTTTTTCAGGTACTTATGCCATACATCCTTTCACGGGTGAGCAGTTGCCCATATGGATTTCTGATTATGTGTTGGCAGGTTATGGTACCGGCGCAATAATGG
Organism: uncultured Proteiniphilum sp.; assembly: GCA_964484665.1. Lineage (GTDB taxonomy): Bacteria > Bacteroidota > Bacteroidia > Bacteroidales > Dysgonomonadaceae > Proteiniphilum. The sequence continues at coordinate 24,569 of CAZAFR010000016.1, forward strand.
CGGTGCCGGCGCATGATAGTCGCGACTACTCCTTTGCAAAGCATTTTAACTTGCCCATTGTTCCGTTAATCGAGGGTTGCGATATATCTGAAGAGAGTTTCGATGCCAAAGAGGGAATTATGATGAATTCCGGTTTCCTTAACGGAATGACTGTTCAACAGGCAATCCCTGCAGCTATTGATGAGGTTGAGAAAAAAGGACTGGGTATTCGGAAAGTTAATTATCGCCTGCGTGACGCTATTTTTTCAAGACAACGTTATTGGGGAGAGCCATTTCCTGTGTATTATAAGGATGGAATGCCTTACACTTTAGATGAGAGTGAGTTACCGCTTGAACTTCCTGCAGTGGATAAATATTTGCCAACAGAAACTGGTGAACCTCCTCTGGGAAGAGCTAAAAACTGGACTACTAAGGAGGATTATCCTCTTGAACTTAATACTATGCCGGGTTTCGCCGGATCATCTGCATATTACTTGAGGTATATGGACCCGAATAACAGTGATGAACTGGTATCCGAAAAGGCAAATGAATATTGGAGGGATGTGGATCTCTATATCGGTGGTACTGAACATGCTACGGGTCACCTTGTTTATAGTCGTTTCTGGAATAAGTTTCTGTTCGACCTTGGTATATCTTGTGAGGAAGAGCCTTTTAAGAAGTTGGTAAATCAAGGTATGATTCAAGGAAGAAGTAATTTTGTTTACCGGGTAAAAGGAACTAATTCTTTTGTTTCTCATAATCTTAAGGAAAACTATGATGTCACCCCTATTCATGTGGATGTAAATATTGTGCATAATGATGTGCTTGATATTGATGCTTTCCGTGAATGGAGCCCCGAATATAAATCGGCCGAATTTATATTAGAAAACGGTAAATATATCTGTGGTTGGGCTATTGAGAAAATGTCTAAGTCGATGTATAATGTTGTCAACCCAGACGATATTGTAGAAAAATATGGAGCAGATACTCTTCGCTTGTATGAGATGTTTCTTGGCCCTCTCGAACAGTCGAAACCATGGGATACTAATGGTATTGATGGTGTGCATCGGTTTTTGCGTAAAGTGTGGAATTTATTTTATAAAGATGACAATCTGGATATATCTGATGAGGCTCCGTCAAAAGATGAACTTAAAGTACTGCATAAACTTATAAAGAAAGTAACTTATGATATCGAACATTTTTCGTATAATACGTCGGTGTCAGCATTCATGATTTGCGCAAATGATTTAACATCTTTGAAATGCAATAATAAGCAGATACTTAGTAAACTTGTTGTTTGTCTCGCACCTTTTGCTCCGCATATCTCAGAAGAGTTATGGCATGTATTATGTAATGAGGGTTCGGTTTGTGATGCAGAATGGCCTGAATGGAATGAAGAATACCTTAAAGAGGATGCTTTCCCTTATGCTATATCCTTTAACGGTAAATCACGCTTTGTATTGGAGTTTTCGGCCGATGCCACAAATGAAGAGATTGAGACAGCTGTGCTTAATCATCAGAATTCTCAAAAATGGATGGAGGGTAAAACACCTAAAAAAGTAATTATTGTACCTAAAAAAATTGTAAATGTAGTTCTTTAACTATGACATGAAAAAAATACCTGAGTTTAGTTTAAAAAGGTTTTATTGGAAAGATTATCTGACAATATTCCTAGGTACTTTTATGTACGCGCTTGGAGTGACCCAATTCATAATGCCCCACCATTTTGTTGTGGGAGGTCTTACAGGTGTTGCTGTACTTTTTAACTATGCCTTTGGACTACCGGTATCGTTGTTGGTACTCATAATGAATGGTATACTTTTGTTGGTTGCATTCAGAATTTTGGGAAGTGAATTCCTTATAAAGACTATCGTTGGTGTTGCTTCTCTTTCTTTTTTTATAGCTATGTTTGAGAGCTTTCACTGGCAAACTATAATGATGGAGGAGCCTTTGATGGCTGGACTTATCGGGTCGATCATAGCGGGTGCCGGTGTGGGGTTGGTGATGTCGGTCAATGGTAGTACAGGTGGTACTGATGTTATTGTGCTGGTAGTAAATAAGTTCAGAAATGTTACTCCGGGTCGTACCATGTTGTTTGTTGATCTGATTATAGTTTCCTCGTCTTACATTTTATTTAGAAGCGTGGAAACTATTGTTTTTGGTATTATCATTATTGCGGTAATGTCAACTTCGGTGGACTGGATCTTAAGCGGTATCCGTCAGTCTGTGCAATTTTTTATAATATCGCAAAGATATGACGAGATTGCTAATCAGATTAATATGCAGTTAAATAGAGGCTGTACTGTTCTCGAAGGTACAGGTTGGTATACACAATTACCCCAAAAGGTTTTGTTGGTTATGGCAAAACGTAGTGAGTCTAATTCTATTTTCCGACTAGTTAAAAGCATAGACCCACAAGCATTTATATCTCAGACAAATGTTATTGGGGTCTACGGAAAAGGGTTCGATAGAATGAAGTGAAACAGTTATTCTGTTGTTGATTTGTCAACAAGGTATACCATCGATTTGTAGGCAATTCCGCTGTTTATCGACAATCCTATTTCACATGTTCTGCTGTTTGAATAACCTTCTTTTGCATCAAGAATTTCATGTTTTAAGGGAGAAAGCGCTGAATTATTCAGCTCAGGATAGAAAAATCCCCTATCACCGGCCCAACCACAGCAGTTAATATTATTTGGCACAATAACTTCATCTGCACAAAGTGATGCAACTTTATAAAATTTTTCTTCAAGATGCATTTTACGAGAACTGCAGGTTGTGTGTATGGTAATTTTGATAGGTGATTTAACAAAATGTAGCCTTTGTATTAGGTAATCATGTATAAACTCAACCTGATCGTATAGTTTTAATCTGGAGTCTAATGTTTGTCGCATATGTAACAGACATGGACTAAAATCACATACTATGGGTAATTCACCGTTTCGGCTTGCTTTTAAAAGTGCTTCATTTAGTTCATTTTCTTTTTTTGCAGCTTGTTTTCTGAAGCCTTTACTGCTGAATGCCATACCGCAGCAGAGTTTATCCTTTTCTTCGGGAATTATTACTTTATAACCTGCTTTTCGTAAAACAGATAACATTTTTGAAGGGAGGTCTTCTTTTTCTTCGTATCCATAGGAGGGTCCACTCATCGATCGTGCTATACATGCCGGGAAATATACAACTTCCGGTGCGTCAGGGTTATCAGTGGGGTATATGTTTTGTTTGATCTTTTTGCTTCCCGAAGGTGTGTATTTAGTCCATAATGGGAATATACCGTCACCCAGCTTGTAAAGTCCCCTTGCAAAGCTTTCCATTGATTTATACCCAACTACTTTGGATATCGAGTGGGGTAGTGTTATAAACCCTCGTATGAATGAGGTGAGGGTCGACATATTGGCGGCTATATTGTCTGCAATAAAATTAGCAAATTTACCGTTCAAATTCCAGCGTAGTTCTTTAACAAGTATGCCTGTATCGATATTAACCGGACATGCAATGCTACAAAGCCCGTCGGTAGCGCAGGTTTGATCTAAAGGATATGAGATTTCTTTTACCTGTTTTAGAATTGACTTTTGAACATTTTTTTCTTTGACCGCATTGTCGGCAATATACCTGTATGCAACAATTCGTTGTCTGGGCGTAAGTGTTAGGTCTTTTGAAGCACATACAACTTCACAAAAACCACATTCGATACATTTGTCAATAATTGGATTGGCATCAGGTATTCGTTTTAGATTCTTGATGTAAACATCGGTATCATCATTTATAATCACACCGGGGTTTAAAACGTTTTGCGGGTCGAATGCTTTTTTAATGCGTTTCATTAAATTGTAGATGTCGCTGCCCCATTCTTTTTCTACAAACGGAGCCATATTGCGACCGGTGCCATGTTCAGCTTTCAGACTTCCGTCGTGTTTCACAACAACGAGTTCCGAAAGTTCATGCATAAATTTGGAATATTGTTTTACGCCATCTTCATTGTTTATATCAGGAAAAACAGTAAAATGTACATTACCATCTAATAAATGTCCCCACATAACGGCATCTTTGTAACCGGTATTTACTAACAACTCGCGCAAATCAGTTAATGCGTCACCAAGCAATTCGCCGCGAAATGCCACATCTTCTATTATGCTTGCAGTATGTGGTGGACGAGTTGCTGCCGCTGATGTAAACAATCCATTACGAACATTCCAGTAGAGGTCATATAAAAACTTATCGGTAGTGAATTTTATGGGAGTGAGAGTGTTGATATGAGCAAGCTTATTTTCAATCTCCTGCATCTGGCTCAAAAGGGTAGTTTCATCATCTGCTGAGGTGTCAATAAGTAGTGCTGCTGCTCCTTCCGGAAGAGATTTTAATTCCGAAGGCATTCCTTCCTGATTTTCCACTGCTCTAAGTGCGTTTCGGTCCATGAGTTCTGCTGCGCTTACGTGACAACTTCTCAATGGAATAATCGCCTCACTAACATCACGAAGATTACGAAAGTATACCATAGCAGTAGCCTTCAAAGGGGCATCGTGAACAGTTTGGAAGGTTACTTGTGATACAAAACCAAGTGTACCCTCTGAACCAACCATCAGGTGTTGTATAATGTCTATGGGGTCCTCAAAATCTATTAATGAATTTACGCCATACCCACAAGTGTTTTTTAATTTAAATTTATGCGAAATCCTATTTCTTATATTTTTGTTTTCTGTGGCATCTTTATGGAGTTGCTTTATATCTTTAATCAATTCAGGGTTCTCCGAGATAAAAGCTTTGCGACTTTCGCTGTTTCCGGTATCAAGCACACTGCCATTTGCTAATAATATACGCATCGACTTGATGGTGTTATAGCTGTTGTGAATGATTCCGTAGCTGGATCCACTTGCATTATTAGAAATTATTCCTCCAATTTTAGCGGACTTAATAGAGGCTGGCTTTGGTCCCAGTTTCGTTTTATATCTTCTTAGGATGAGGTTTGCAGCTTCTCCTGTTAGTCCACAACCAAATGTGGCAGTCATTCCATTGTCGGTAATAGCCGAGAAGTTGAATCCATTACCTGTTTCCATTAAAATGGAATCAGAGATAGTTTGTCCGCTTAAACTTGTTCCGCCTGCTTTAAAAGTGACAGGTATGTTCTTACTGTTGCTAAATTTGAGTAAACGGATAACATCATCTTCAGACTCTACCTTTACAACTGCTTTTGGTATCAGACGATATAAACTTGCATCAGTTCCTTTGGTGAGGCGCGACAGCTCATCTGTAAAAACCTGTTCGTTTTTAAACAGTTTCTTAAGTTCAATATGTAAATTTTTTTCAGTCATTACTAAAATGGTTTTTTTCAAGGAGACAAACTTACAAAATATTATTAAAAAAAGAGCAGTCATTCCGATTGCTCTTTTTTAATAACATATAAGGATGGAATAATCGTTAAATCAGTGAAATGAAAATTTCTTTATTCTTTACATCAATTGCTATCTTTTCTTCACGACCGAGCCAACCTAATGCAGCGTATAATTCTTTATCAGTTAACTTAGTCGTTTTTTTAAGATCTTTAATTTCTTGTTTACCATTTTTTTCTAATACAGACCATACTTTCCCTGCATTAATTCCAAATTTTTCAATCATTTTTTCTGTCATTTACAAAATTAATAATTTAATTTTAGGCAAAGATAAAGCAATATATTCAATATCAATAATTTTATTGTCACGATTTAATTGATTGAGTAAAAGGTAGCTATATAGTTGGAGGTACTGATAGTTTGGCAATAACTCTTGAAATCTGTGTAATCAATGATTTTTTGTTATCATTAAAAATAACAAAATCTGAAAATTTAATTTTTTCTTCTTGTGTCATTTGATTTAGCATGCGTGCTTCAACTTGATCTCTGGCTATGCTGTCACGTTTCATAACTCTTTCTATTCTAACCTCATCCTGTGCATATACTGTAATTACTTTATCTACAAGCTGATGAAACCCGGCTTCAATAAGAAGAGCTGCTTCTATGATAATAAAAGGTTGATTATTATATTTACTACACCACTCTATAAAGCAGTCAGCTACAACTGGATGGATTATCGAGTTGGCAATTTTGAGGTTCCTTTCATTATTAAATATCAGATCGGCAAATTTTCTCCTGTTTAATTTGTCATCTACATAAATATCATTTCCAAAATGATGAATCAGTTGTTTACGAATAACGGGAGATGTATCGTTTAGCTTTTTCGCTTCAGTATCGGCATTAAAAATAGGGATATTATAGAGCTTGAAAATTTCACATACAACTGATTTTCCGCTTCCTATTCCTCCGGTTACACCAATTTTAATCATTTTGAGTTTATGTTTTCAAAAAGAAACTCAACTTGAGAAGGAGATATTTTTGGTTCTATTACTGAAGCTGGGCTACTTGTCAGAGTGAGCTCAACCCGCCCATCTTCATTATCCCGAAACTTCCTATAATCCACTTCAATTGCAAAGTCTTCTGCGGTTATTTTCAGATATTCTTCCAGAGTTACCGAAAAAGATACTTTAGCACGTGAAGGAAAAAATTTTACACTCATATTCTTAGGTAAATGTGTAACTTTTATAGGTATGTCAAATGACTGTTCGGTAAATTCAACAATTGGGATATAGATTTCCACTTCCGAAGGTGAAAATCTTACACCTTCAACATTACCAATCTTAATCGGAAACTGCGATGTAGCGTTAAGGTTTTTAAATACAGAATATTCTGTGTTAGCAGTAGTAAGTTTATCAAGTGACTCCTGAGATCCATAAGCTATCACACTTTCAGGAATAAAATAGACACTATCAGCAACCAGGTTTGCCCTATTTGTGGTTAGTTCCCCATCAAAAGTCACTCGCAACTCTTTACTTTCCAGCTCTGAGGTAGACAAAGATATAGTCATAGGATAATAACCTCTGATAATGGTGCTTGAAGCAAATTTTGTGCGTAGTAGCTGACGAAGCTGCTCACCTTGAAGAATAGGACTTCCCTCCTCAGTCAGTTCTGTTACATTTATTTCAAGTGAATCTCTTCTTCTGATATCGAGTTTGAATATTTCTGAACCATTGTCAGTTACACTGATATCAACATATTGTGGTAAAACATAATCAAATACCACATTGTTAGGGATATTAGTGTATTTCAATGGCAATCGATATGTTCCGTTAATATTCTGTTTCTGAAAAAACAGCATCAACCAAAATATAAAAGCTATCACAAGGAAAAACAAAAAGATAAGCATATTCTTCCACGGGAAAGTCGAAAAATATTCCTTAACCTTTGGTAGCCAATCCGCTATGATAGCTTTTAAATTCATTATGCAAACGAATTTATTATTGCTGTGCTACATCTTGAGAAGATTCGTAAACCGAAGTTTTATCAAATTTTAATTTTACTCCATCAGCTACTTCAATCAAAAACCAAGTGTCACCAACTTCTTTAATTTTTCCATGAATACCGCCGGCAGTAATAACTTTATCTCCTGTGGTCATAGCCTGACGACTTTTTTGCAGTTCTTTCTGTTTTTTTTGCTGTGGACGAATCATAAAGAAGTAAAAGACTGCAATAATGGCGATAAGCATAAAAAGTGTACCACCCATTCCACCTACACCGCCACTTGGGGCTGCTTGTAATAAAATATTCATAAGAAATGATGTTTAAAGATTATAATTAATTTTTAAAGATAAGATTTTCATTTTTAATTTTATGCACAATAGCATCTAAAATTCCATTTATAAAAGTACCGCTTTTTGGTGTGCTATAAGATTTAGCTATCTCGATATACTCATTAAGTGAAACACTTGTTGGAATAGATTCAAATGTAAAAATCTCAGCAAGCGCCACTTGCATAATGATAAGATCCATAAGTGCTATCCTTTCGAAGTCCCATTTATCCGTATGTGTTTCAATAAGATCTCTATATTTTTTTTCGTTAAGAATAGTATTATGTAGCAGTTTTAAAGCATACTGCTTGTCCTCTTCATCCTTAAACATGGGAAGAAGTGGTTGATCAGCACCTCTACTTTTATTGAATTTTTTTATTGTTTTAAGTACAAACGACTGAACAATATCTATATCGTCGTTCCAGTAGATGCTTTCATCCTCAAGCAGATCGGCAAGTTCATCGCTGCCATACATATACTGTTTGAATATTTTTCTCCAGAACTCCCTATCTTGATCATACGAGGGAGATTGAATAAGGGAGTAATTTTTATAAACATCTGAGTCGAGAATGGTATCCAGAATGTTTTTAATATACGTTTCGTTGTTTTCCCACGACAACGGACGTTCTGTCAGATATTTTTGTAATTGTATATTATCACTTAACTGAAGAATGAATTTATTATCAAGTAGATTCAAATTAGGATTCAAATCCTCCTTAGTAGGCAGAAATTTATTCTTTTTTGCTTCAACTCTGTTTTCATACGCTTTTGTTATTTCCAGCATTAATTGCAGCATGTAATAATAGAGGTCATATGATTTTTGCAAGCCGAACATGAGTTCCTTTTCAGCTTTTTGCAAATCATTATTCGTATTTTGATACCATGAATAGACTATCTGAACTGTCCTTATACGAATTAAATTTCTGTTTATCATTTTATGAATGAGCTTTTTTCTTAAGCAATTAGCTTTTTATGAATTGCAAAAGTAGTGAATTTTCGGGATTAATAATACAAATATTCAAACAAACCTTTGCTATGTACTGATTTATACCATACTCTTTTATTTCACCTCTGTTTTGTTAATGTATTTATCGCACATTGTTTAAACCAAATCCACTATCTCCTCATATACTCTTTATATTATATTCATATTCACCTTATATTTTTATGAAGAGGGTTAAGATTATGTATATCCGATGTACCCTAAATCTAAGTTGATTTTAAAAGGGATCTTAAGTTTATTTTGTAAGTTTGTATCTGTGATATATTAAACTAGAATTTTGATAACTATAAGAAAATGAAGAGAATTTTACTGATAATTTCGATTATTATGTTTTGTCTTTCTAGCAATGCACAACAAGTTGAGCAAGCAGTTTCAATTATTCCTGAACCGGTTTTTGTGAATAAGAAAGGCGGATATTATATATTACCGGATGTGGTAGTAGTTTCAGTTCCTGTAGGAGATAAAATTTCCTATGTAAGTAATTTACTTAAGGATAAGTTGTCTACTGCACCGGGCAAGAAGGTTAAGATTGCTGAAAATGACGTTAATGCAAGTATCGAATTAGTATTGAATAGTAGAAAAAATACTAAAATTGGCGATGAGGGGTATGAACTTAACGTGACCGATGAAAAGATAATTTTGCGGGCTAATGAGCCGGCGGGACTACTTTATGGTGTGCAAACAATTTTCCAGTTGTTCCCTGCGCAAATAGAGAGTAATAAGCTGGAGGAGAATGTAACATGGCAGGTGCCTCAGATTGATATTGTTGATTATCCAAGAGTAAGCTGGAGAGGATTGATGCTCGATGTATCGCGACACTTTTTTACTGTGGATGAGGTAAAGCAGTATATCGACAACATGGTAAAATATAAATACAATATTTTTCACTGGCATCTTACTGATGACCAGGGTTGGCGAATTGAAATAAAGAGTTTGCCCAAACTTACAGAAATAGGTGCATGGCGTACAGAGCAAATAGGATGCTTTGGCGGTTTCTCTCAGCCGGAACCTGATGCTCCAAAAAATTACGGAGGATTTTATACTCAGGAAGAGATAAAAGAAGTGGTTAATTACGCTATGGAGAGAAATATTCAGATTATGCCTGAGATAGATGTACCGGGTCATAGTTCAGCAATTCTTGCAGCTTATCCCGAACTTGCAGCTTTCCCCGAGAGTGGTGAGTTTATTGTGAGAACGGGAGCTCCTTTCCTTGATTGGAATACCGGTGGTCGACCTGCTGCAATTTATGAGAACACTCTTAATCCTGCTAATGAAAAGGTTTACGAAACCTTGGATAAAGTGATTACTGAAGTCGCTCAGCTTTTCCCGTTTGAATATATTCATACCGGAGGGGATGAAGCTCCATATACTTTTTGGGAGAAGAGCGATGATGTGAAAGCTTTAATGAAAAGAGAAAAACTGAAGAGCATGGCAGAAGTACAGTCGTATTTTGGCCACAGAGTTGAGGAGATAATATTATCCAAAGGCAAAAAAATGATGGGTTGGGACGAAATACTTGAAGGAGGAATATCGCCAACTACAGCTTTAATGAGCTGGCGCGGTGTTAATTATGGTATCGATGCTTCAAACTCGGGACATTATGTTGTGATGAGCCCCAATAACTTTGTTTATATCGATTATATGCAGGGTGATATTGCTACTGAACCTCGTGTTTATGCATCATTGCGACTTAATCAGACTTACAAATTTGACCCGATACCCGAGGGCGCTAATGCTGATTATATTCTTGGTGGACAGGCCAATCTGTGGACCGAGCAGATATATAATATGCGTCAGGTAGAGTATATGACATGGCCTCGAGGATTTGCAGCTGCAGAATCGTTATGGTCGCCACGTGAGAATAAGAACTGGAATAAATTTGTATCAAAAACAGAGGATCACTTCAGGAGATTCGATTATGCACAGACTAAATATTCGCCGGCTATATATGATCCTGTTGTTAACGTAAAAAAAGAGGGCGTTGACTATTATGTGGTTCTGACGCCTGAAATTGAAGGCTTAGATATTTATACTAGTTTTGATGCTTCAACGCCGGATAATTTTTATCCAAAATACACTGAAGCACAAAAGATTCCTAAAGATGCAGTTATCATGCGTATTATAACTTACAGAGATGGCAAACCCATCGGACGTTTAATGTCTATTGCAGTGGATGATTTAAAAAAAAGAGTTAGGTAGAATTTTGTATAATAATTAGTAAATCACTACCTTTGCGCCGCTTTTTTGAAAGCTCCCGTGTGATGGGAAATAAAGAAAGCACTTTATTTTGAGTAACACAAACAATTTTAAAAAATGAAAACATTTAAATTAAAAGGCGAAATCAGAGATGATTTTGGAAAAAGAGCCGCTAAATTATATCGCAGCGAAGGTTTGATTCCTTGCGTAGTTTATGGTGGTCACGGAGTGGAAAACGTGAACTTTGTAATTCAGCAGGGAGCTGTACGCAACCTGATTTATACTCCTGAAGTATTTCTTGTAGATCTTGATCTTGGTGAAAAGAAACTCAAGGCGATTTTAAAAGAAGTACAGTTTCATCCGGTTAAAGATACTATTTTGCACATTGATTTCTTGCATGTATTTGATGATAAGCCGGTGGTAATGGAAATTCCGGTACGCTTAAACGGTCTGGCAGCAGGTGTTAAATCCGGTGGAAAATTGTCACTCGATTTAAGAAGGCTTAAGGTGAGAGCATTAGCCTCTGATTTACCCGAAGAGCTTGTAATAAATGTTGAAAAACTGGAGCTTGGTAAAACAATTCAAGTAGGCGATTTGAATTTCGAAGGACTCGAACTATTGAGTGCTAAGAATGCTGTAGTTTGTCGTGTTCAGCTGACACGTGCTGCTATAGGAGATGATGCCGAAGCTGAATCGGAGGAAGGTGAAGAAGGAAAAGAAGGAGAATCTACCGGAGAATCAGAATCTAAAGAAGAATAAATCTTTGCTATAAAATAATCGAATGAAATATTTGATTGCTGGATTAGGTAATATTGGGCCTGATTATGAGCATGCCCGCCACAATATAGGTTTCATGGTATTGGACGCTTTAGCTAAGGCGTCCAATGCTGTTTTTGAGGATAAACGATATGGTTTTGTAGCTGAGATGCGATTGAAAAATAAACATCTGATTTTATTAAAACCATCCACTTTTATGAACCTTAGTGGCAATGCTGTAAGATATTGGTTGCAAAAAGAGAAGATTGAAACTAATAACCTTTTGGTGGTAGTTGATGATCTTTCATTGCCTTTTGGAACACTGCGCCTGAAATCTAAGGGCAGTGATGCAGGGCATAACGGTTTGAAGCATATCCAGGATTTGATTGGACAGAAGTATCCTCGACTGCGTTTTGGTATTGGTAATGATTTTGCACGTGGATTTCAGATTAATTATGTACTGGAAGAGTTCACGGATGAGGAAAAAACCCAGCTCCCCGGACGTATAGATATAGCATGTGATATTATACGTAGCTTTTGTCTTGCAGGAGTTGATATTACAATGAATCAGTTCAATAACAAGTGACTGTTAGAGTGAAATAGTTAAATGGAAGAAGTAAGAATAGATAAGTGGTTGTGGGCTGTGCGTATTTTTAAGACACGCACCATAGCCTCTGAAGCTTGTAAAAAGGGTAGAGTTATGGTCGATAATGTAACTGTAAAACCCAGCCGTGTTATTCGTAAAGATGATATAATACAAGTGAGAAAACCGCCGGTTACTTTTTCTTTTAAGGTACTTGCATTGACCGATAAGCGTATGGGAGCTAAAATGGTTCCCGAGTTTATGGAGAATATTACTTCACCCGATCAGTATGAAATACTTGAACTAAATAAAATAAGTGGCTTTGTTGATCGCCAGCGTGGTAGTGGGCGACCAACGAAAAAAGAGCGTCGTGATCTTGAGCAGTTTACAGGGTCAACCAATTTTGATGAATTTGATTGGGATGATTAATAGATTTTCCCCTCAGCTTTATTGTAAACCGGAACGACCGACAGACTATTCGGCGTGAGACAATAAGCGGCATCACCTACAGCGTCATTATCAACCAGTCGCTTGTAATGATCGCTTTCCTTAATATACCCCATTAAATCATTCTTTGCCAGATTCCACAGCTTAAGCATCATCTTTATAGAATCTGATTCAAGCTCCACGTTAGTTAGCTCCATCAATTTTTCAGCAAAAGCTCCACCGAAAAGGGTATCTTCAATAGATATACGATTATTCCAACCGGCACAAAGTATAACAACTCTCTCCGCTGTTTTAACGCATCTCTTTGCCAATGACTCAATGTTTATAAAAGTGCCAATAAGCAGTTCTTTACTATCACCCGCAGCTTCAATAGCTCTTGTTCCGTTAGTAGTAGTAAAAACAATTTCTCTACCCTGCACTCTTTTGGAAGAATAATCAAAAGGAGAATTTCCAAAGTCGGCAAAATCACATTTCTGTGTATTTCGTTCAGCACCTACAAGGTAACCCTTCGATTTATATTTTTTGGCCTCATCTGTATTGGAGACCGGAATTATTGCACTTGCGCCATTATGAAGTATAGTACACATTGTTGCTGATGCTCTGAACACATCAACAACAATAACCGTATCACAATCGGACTTATAATAAGAATAAAGAGCAGGAGAGGGACAAAGATCCAGTTTCATGTTTTTCTTACAAATATAGTCATCAAATCTATTTTTGGCACATCTTTTAGTTCTCTTTTTCATATTCCTTTCGAATGTTGGAGCGGACACAAGTTGTTTTTTTAATTTTCATTAAAAATAATTAGTTCAAATTCCTATCTTTGTCGTTTAATAAAAACAATAATTATGGATCTCTCATTTTTAAAGTCCGATAATTTTTTCCTATTAGCAGGTCCCTGTGTGATCGAAGAAGAAGGTATTACACTTCAGATTGCCGAAAAAATTAAAATTATTACCGATAAACTTTCAATCCCTTTTGTATTCAAAGGCTCTTTTCGTAAAGCAAACCGCTCAAGAGTAGATTCATTTACAGGCATAGGAGATGTAAAAGCACTAAAGATATTGAGAAAGGTTCATGAATCTTTAGGCGTTCCTACTGTTACAGATATTCACGAAAGTCACGAAGCCTCTTTGGCATCTGAATATGTAGATATATTGCAGATACCCGCATTTTTGTGCAGGCAGACCGAACTTCTGGTTGCAGCAGCCAAAACCGGTAAGATTGTTAACATAAAAAAAGGTCAATTCCTTTCGCCACAATCAATGAAGTTTGCAGCACAAAAGGTGACTGATAGTGGAAATAATAATGTCATCCTAACTGAAAGAGGAACAACATTCGGCTATGGCGACTTAGTAGTAGATTATCGCGGAATACCTGCGATGAAAGAGTTCGGTTTTCCTGTTGTTATGGATATCACCCATAGTTTACAGCAACCAAATCAGGCATCAGGTGTAACAGGCGGTAAGCCACAACTAATTGAAACGATTGCAAAAGCTGCAATAGCTGTTGGCGTAGATGGATTGTTTCTCGAAACTCATCCCGATCCTCTGAACGCAAAATCTGACGGAGCCAACATGCTACCTTTGGATCAACTCGAAGGGTTGCTTATAAAATTGTTAAAGATTAGACGCGCTTTATAATTCACCAAAATATTGTAATAAAACTTAGAAATAAGATCTGTGTAAAATATAGGAATAAGTTACTAAACAGATGAAACTTACAGATTACCGAATAGTACTGGCTTCAAATTCGCCAAGAAGAAAAGAACTCCTCGCCGGAATTGATGTTGAGTATGAAATAAGAATGCTACCGAATATCGATGAGTCGTATCCTAAAACTATTCCAGAAGATGATGTTGCAGAGTATCTGGCTAAAAAGAAAGCATCTGCTTATCTCCCTGAACTCAAAAATGACGAGTTGCTTATTACTGCTGATACTATAGTGTTGTTAGATGGAATGATTATCGGTAAGCCGGTTGATGAAGCCGACGCAATAAGAATGCTAAAGCTCCTCGCGGGGAAAACTCATAGGGTTATCACAGGTGTATGCTTAGCCACCAAGAAAAAGCAGGTGATTTTTTCAGATACAGCTTTTGTTACCTTTGGCAACCTAAGCGAAGAAGAGATAATATATTATGTATTAAATTATAAACCATTTGATAAAGCCGGCGCATACGGAGTTCAGGAATGGATAGGATATGTAGCTGTTGAAAGAATTGAGGGCTCTTATTTTAATGTAATGGGTTTACCCATTTACAAAGTTTACAAAGAATTGAAAAAGTTTTAATTAACAATATACTTATTTTTAAATTATGCTCACAGTAGAGAAAATAGGCGGCACGTCCATGTCTCAGTTTCAGGACGTAATGCAAAATATAATCAGGGGAAATCGCAAAGGTGATGAGCTGTACAACAGAATATTTGTTGTTTCAGCTTATAACAATGTAACTAACTGGCTGCTGGAGCATAAAAAGACAGGAGAACCGGGCATCTATAACAAGTTCCTTAAGGGACAAGATTATAGCGCAGCTTTAGATTCATTCATTCAGCGTTTACTACTTATAAACGACGGTTTCGCAGATTATGGTCTTGACCTAAAAGAGGCACGTGATTTTATCAGGTTTCGTGTAGATCAGGCAAAGACGTTGCTTTATAGTCTGGGTAAGGTGCTTGCATCGGGTTATGTAAACCGCACTGACATATATCTTGCTGCACGCGAAATACTTGCATCTATAGGAGAAGCTCATTCAGGTTGGAATTCAGTCAACATACTTAATAACAACGGAATAAATGCACGCTTTATTGATCTCAGCGGATTTAATGATAATGAACCGTTAACCATTGATGAACGCATTCATAAAGAATTTAAAGATATAGATTTCAGTAAAGTTCTCTGTATTGTAACCGGTTATACCAAAGGAACCGAGGGTATTATGCGCGCTTTTGATCGCGGATATAGCGAGGTTACCTTCAGTAAGATTGCCGTTGAGGTGAAAGCTGATGAGGCCGTAATTCATAAAGAGTACCACTTGTCGAGTGCAGACCCCAAGATAGTGGGCGTTAAAAATAGTATCCCCGTGGGAAATACAAACTATATTATTGCTGATCAGCTTGCTGACATTGGCATGGAGGCTATTCATCCCAAAGCAGCAAAACCACTTGAGCTGGCAGGAATAAATATACGTATAAAAAACACTTTCGATCCGGAGCATCCAGGAACAATAATTTCCCGCGATTATGTTTCTCCCGAACCTAGGGTTGAGATAGTTTCAGGATCCCGAAAAGTTGTAGCAATAGAGATTCACGACCCAATGATGGTTGGAGAGGTTGGTTTTGATAGCAGAATCATGAATTACTTTCTTAAATATAATGTAAGCTATATACTTAAATCTACAAATGCCAACTCAATTACAATGGTGGTTTGGGATAATGAGAACAGTAAAAACCTGATAAACATACTTAAAGATGTTTTCTACAAGGTTACTGCCAAACCGATGGCAATAGTCTGTGTTATGGGTACAAATATTGCACTGCCGGGATTTCTGTACAAAGCTTCCAAAGCATTATATGAGAATGGAATAAATATAGAAAGTTTTGCCCAGTCGCTGATGCAGGTAAATATGCAGTTTGTAATTGTTCGCGAACATTATGAAAAAGCAGTAATTGCTCTTAACGAAGCACTTTGCAAGAGACCGGCTGACAATTGATTAACGGATATGTTTAATTGCTTAAGATGGATTTAATCATTCACGTTTGGTCTGATTATTCGCCTCTTTGGTTTGATTACTCTTCCTCGTTGTAGGTCTGATAAAGGAAATCGTTGTAAGGGAATCTGGTTACATGAATCTCTTTTACTTTCTCGTAAATCAGTTCTTTGAGATCTTCAATATTCTCTTTCTCTTTGGCTGAAATAAATATGCAGTTCTCGCTAAGTTTGCTGTACCACGACTGCTTAAGCTCTTCCAGTGTATAGTTTTCACGTTTTTTAGGGGTGAGGTCATCCTCATCTTTCACAGTGTATGAGAATGCATCAATTTTATTAAAAACCAGAATTACGGGCTTAACAGTATCATCGATTTCAAAAAGTGTTTTTTCAACAATCTCAATCTGTTCCTCAAAAGAAGGATGTGAGATGTCCACTACATGCAAAAGAATATCCGCTTCGCGAACTTCATCAAGCGTTGATTTAAACGACTCAATAAGATGAGTGGGCAGTTTTCGAATAAACCCAACAGTATCCGTAAGCAGGAAAGGTAGATTCTTAATAGTCATCTTTCTTACAGTAGTATCCAATGTAGCAAACAGCTTATCTTCTGCAAACACCTCACTCTTACTCAGTAAAGA
Source organism: uncultured Proteiniphilum sp. (assembly GCA_964484665.1). GTDB lineage: Bacteria > Bacteroidota > Bacteroidia > Bacteroidales > Dysgonomonadaceae > Proteiniphilum. Next base: position 41,536 of record CAZAFR010000016.1, read on the forward strand.
CATTAAAGTAGATTTTCCAACATTGGTGTAACCCACCAGTGCCACACGCACCAGCTTACCCCTGTTCTTACGCTGAACAGTTTTCTGTTTATCAATATCCTTAAGCTGCTGCTTTAAGTGAGAGATCTTATCAAGAATAATCCTACGGTCAGTTTCCAGCTGTGTTTCACCCGGCCCACGCATAATAGTGCCCCCACCACCACGCTGTCTCTCGAGGTGAGTCCACATACGTGTAAGTCGAGGCAGGAGATATTCATATTGAGCAAGCTCTACCTGTACCTTAGCGTGAGAAGTTTGCGCCCTCATCGCAAAAATATCAAGTATCAGACTTGTTCTGTCCATGATACGTATTTTAAGATCCCTTTCGATGTTACGAAGCTGACGTGCCGAAAGCTCATCATCAAAAATCACTACACCTACCTCATTATTCTCATCTTTAACATACTCCTCAATCTCCTGAAGCTTACCCTTACCAACAAAAGTTGCAGTATTGGGAGTGTCTATTTTCTGTAAATACCTTTTTCTCGGCACAAGTCCTGCTGTTTCAGCAAGAAATGCCAGTTCATCAAGATATTCATTCACTTTTTCTTCGTTCTGTTCTTGTGTTATAAGACCGACTAGAACAGCGTTTTCTTTTTTTATTTCTTGAGTAATAAAGTCTTTCATATACAACAATTTTCTTACTAAAACCAGAATCCAATACCTGCTGATAACAGCATTTGCGAATAATCACGAATAAACTGATACTTCATCTCAAAGTTTGCCCTCACCCTGTAGCTGATGTCATGCTGAAATCCAACTCCCAAGTTAGCACCCAAGCGATATTTAGTTTCTTGAGCCTGCTCAGTTGTTTCTTCAAATGTCCAATTGGAAAAGTGGATTCCGCCAATAGGGTAGAGTGAGGCAGTGAGTGAAACCGGTAAAACATAGTGAGCATCAGCATCAATCATCCACATACTTTCACCTTTTATTTCGGGGAACCAAGTAAAAGAAGGAGCAAAACGTAGATTATTGCTACGATAGTAGTGTAAATGTGCGCCAACTCCCGGACTATTAATCTCAGTGGCATAACCAGCATGAGCGCCGATACCAAAAGTGCCTTCAAACTGAGCAAACAAATTAGGAATAGAAATTAGCAGGAATAGAGTAAATATCTTAAAGGTTTTTTTCATCAAATACAGTTTTTATAAAACAAAGATAATCAATTGATAAGGGAAAGTTGGTAATATGTTGGGCAATTTATCATATAATCATCCCGCTACCCAAGCATAAATTCGACTCGTTATCATAAACAACACCAAACTGTCCGGCTGCAATTCCCTGAATTGGTATATCAGAGTGAATAGTGTACATGTCTCCCTTTTTGGATATTACTCCTTTTGTGAATTCAGGAGTATGCCTTATCTTAAAAGTAATCTCTCTTTCACCTTCAAAATCACCCCAGATATCTTTAGAGATAAACTCAAATCCCTGCATATTTATCACCTTACCGTACTGATGTTCTGTATCATAACCCTTTGAAACATAAATAATATTGCGAACCACATCCTTTTTAATAACAAACCATGGACCGCCACTAAGTCCCAGCCCTTTGCGCTGCCCAATAGTATGAAACCAGAAGCCGTGATGCTTACCTAAGATATTGCCCGTTTCAAGTTCCACGATAAGGCCCTCTTTCGTGCCCATGTAGCGCTCAATAAATTCATTATAATTCACCTTTCCCAGGAAGCAAATACCCTGGCTATCTTTGCGTTTTGCAGAAGGTAAGTTTTGCATAGTTGCAATTTTTCGCACCTCCGATTTTAATAAATTACCAATAGGGAACATTAGTTTTGAAACCTGAACATAATTTATCTGTCCAAGGAAGTATGTTTGATCTTTCACATGATCCTTAGCTGTCGACAACCAAGTAAAGCCATCCTTCTCTGTAATTGTAGCATAGTGACCTGTAGCAATTTTATCAAACTCATGCCCCCATTTTTGATCAAATACACCAAATTTGATCATCTTATTACACATCATATCCGGATTTGGAGTCAAACCACGTTTAATAGAATCGATAGTATACCGTACAACCGTGTCCCAGTACTCCTCATGCAGAGACACCACCTCAAAACGGCAACCATATTTTTTGGCTATATATGTTACAATTTCAATATCCTCTTCAGAAGGGCAGTCGATATATCCATCTTTATCTTCCATTCCAATTTTAATGTAATAGATTGTAGGATCGTACCCCATCTCTTTTAGCTGATGTACCACAACCGAACTATCTACTCCACCTGAAACTAAAGCAGCAATCTTCATTTTTATTTTACTTAGTTTGATTTTGGGACACAAAGATAATCAAAACAAAAAAATAATGCTATCTTTACATCTTCGGAATGGTATACATGAAAGTGAACCATTACTGAGATTCAAAAGAAGCCGTAGTCATCCATGATTTTAGGCCGCTCTCACTCTCCCGATGTAAATTCGGGCTCCTAAAGAAAAGAAAAATGATATATATAAATGACTTACAGATGGAATTATTCAACCCTATCAGACGACCAAAAAATTAAAAAAGATGAACTAGCGAAAGAATTAAATTTACATCCCGTTTTAGCTGAACTACTTATCAATAAAGGAATAGAGACAAAAGAAAAGGCAATGAAGTTCTTATATCCAAGCTTGGATGATCTACATGACCCTTTTCTGCTTCCCGACATGGATAAAGCAATTAAGCGAATCGAGAAAGCTCTTGGTGAAAAAGAGAGAATTCTTATTTACGGTGATTATGATGTTGATGGTACAACAGCCGTAGCTTTGGTATATAAGTTCTTTCGGGGAATAACCAATAATATCGATTATTATATTCCTGACAGGTATGATGAAGGGTATGGCATTTCGTTTCAAGGAATCGATTATGCCGTGAACACAGGTGTAAAACTTATTATCTCGCTTGACTGCGGTATAAAAGCTATTACTAAAGTGCAATATGCCAAGGATAAAGGCATAGATTTTATAATTGGAGATCATCACGTTCCGGATAGCAGTCTTCCTAACGCAGTTGCAGTAGTAGATGCAAAGCGATCCGACTCCGAATATCCATACGACGAATTATCTGGTTGTGGCGTAGGGTTCAAGATAGTACAAGCCTTTTCTCAAAGGAACGGATATCCATTTGCTGATATAGAGCCACTGCTCGATTTGGTAGCTGTAAGCATAGCCTCAGATATTGTGCCGCTTACAGGCGAAAATCGGATAATGACATATTACGGTCTCAAACAGTTAAATTCTAACCCCAGCTTTGGTCTTAGAGGTATAATAGAGATTTGTGGACTTCACCGCAAATATATCACAGTCAACGATATTGTATTCAAGATAGGTCCGCGCATCAACGCTTCGGGTAGAATGATGAACGGCAAAGAGGCTGTTGATCTAATGCTGGCAAGTGATATGACCTCTGCAAGGGAAAAGAGTCTGAACATTGATCAATATAACCTCGATCGTCGTGAACTGGATAAGAAAATCACAGAAGAAGCAATAGAGTATATCGATAACAATCTCGATATTGATAATCAGGCATGTATAGTGCTTTATAACGAAAATTGGCATAAAGGAATTGTTGGAATTGTTGCCTCCAGGATAAGTGAAAAATATTATCGTCCAGCCGTAGTGCTTACAAAATCAAGTGGAATGATATCCGGCTCTGCACGTTCAGTTCCAGGATTTGATGTCTACAAAACCATAGAGTCATGTCGTGATATACTTGAAAACTTTGGCGGGCACACATATGCAGCAGGACTTACACTAAGTGAAGAGAACCTACCTGAGTTCAGGGAGCGTTTCAACCGACTCTCTTTCGATGGTCTCGAACCAAAGATGATGTCTCCGCAGATTACCGTAGATGCCGAAATATCGTTCTCGCAAATTACACCTGAGTTTATAGAAGGACTCAAGTTGTTCAACCCATTTGGTCCTGAGAATGACAATCCTGTTTTTCTTACAAGAAACATACAAGACACAGGGTACAGTAAACTTGTTGGCAAAGGACAGCGTCACATAAAACTTGATGTAATTGATGAATCGGTAAGTGTGCCAATGCCTGGTATTGCCTTCTCTCAACACAATTATTTTAATCGAATCAAAGAGGGTAAATTATTCGATATCTGCTATACAATTGAGGAAAATACACATGGTAACAGATCGTATACACAGTTGATGGTTAAAGATATAAGGGATTAAACCACACAAAAAGGTTTGAATATGGAATCAGAATTGTTTCACAAAATACTTTATGAGTATTGGGGATACACTTCATTTCGTCCTCTGCAAGAGGATATTATTCAATCTGTGTGGGAGAAGAAAGATACATTAGGACTAATGCCCACGGGTGGCGGAAAATCCCTCACCTTTCAAATCCCTGTGATGGCGATGGAGGGTATCTGTCTTGTTGTTACTCCTTTGATAGCTCTGATGAAAGACCAGGTGGATAATCTCAGGGATAGGGGCATTAAAGCAGCCGCAGTGTATTCAGGTATGTCAAGAGATGAGATAATCACCACTCTTGAAAATTGTATATTTGGAGGTTATAAATTTCTGTACGTCTCCCCCGAACGTTTATCTTCAGATATTTTTATAGCCAAACTTCAGGCCATGGATGTCTGTCTTCTCGTTGTAGATGAATCACACTGTATCTCGCAGTGGGGGTATGATTTCAGACCCTCATACCTTAAGATTGCAGACATTCGTAATATTCTAACCAATGTACCCGTGCTTGCACTCACCGCAACAGCCACAACCGATGTAGCAGATGATATCCAGAACAAACTACAGTTTAAAGAAAAGAATATATTTAGAACAAGTTTTTTCAGAGAAAACTTATCGTATGTAGTTCGTTATGCCGATAATAAAATAGGTGAACTAATTCATATATTAAATTCTGTTCCAGGATCGGGGATAGTATATGTTAGAAGCAGAAAGCAAACCAAAGAGATAGCCCTAGCACTTAAGAAAGCGGGACTATCGGCAGATTACTTCCATGCCGGATTATCTTATGAAGATAAGGTGTTTAAACAAAATGCATGGAAAGAAGATGATTGTCGCGTAATCGTATCCACCAACGCCTTTGGTATGGGTATAGATAAACCTGATGTACGTACGGTTGTGCATATGGATCTACCCAACTCACCCGAGGAGTATTTTCAAGAAGCAGGTCGTGCAGGCAGAGATGGTAAAAAGTCGTATTCCGTCATACTCTATAACCGATCCGACAGTACCAAACTAAAGAAAAGGATAGCTGACACCTTCCCCGAGAAAGAACTCATATTGCGAGTTTACGAAGCACTGGGCAACTATTTTCAGGTAGCCGTAGGATCAGCTTCAGGTAGTGTGTTTGATTTCGATCTGATAGAATTCTGTAGTCGTTTTAAACTACCCTTCATACAAACACACCACGCACTCAAAATACTTGAACTTGCAGGATATATCGAATACACCGATGAAATAGATGCACGATCTCGTTTACGATTCATCATTTACCGCGATGAGATGTATTCGCTGCGATTAGAGGGAGTAGTTGACGATCTTCTCCACACAATAATGCGAAGCTATACAGGAGTATTTTCTGATGATATTTATATTGATGAATCAATGCTTGCCAACAGGATAGGTAAGTCCCGTCAGGAAGTTTATGATATTCTCACAAACTTAGCCAAACTTCGTTATATATATTACATACCTGCAAAGAAAACTCCTTTCATAATCTTTACGACCTCTCGTGAGCAAACAGAGTATATTTCAATTCCACAGTCGGTTTACGAAGAACGCAAAAAACGTTTCAGTAAACGAATTCACTCCATTATTGATTACACCGAAAATACCGAAATTTGTCGTAGCCGCATGCTACTTACCTATTTTGGCGAAAAAAATTCAAAAGACTGTGGTAGCTGCGACGTCTGCCTTAAACGAAACGAGTCGGGTTTGAGTAACTGGGAATACCACCTGATTGAAAGTAAGCTTGAAGAAGCCTTTAAAAAGCAACCCGACTATCGTTTAAACGAACTGGTAGATTTAATTTCAGAATCAGCTTATTCAGACTCAGTCTCAACTTCTTTACATGAACAAGATGAAAACAGTGAGAAAATAATAAAAGTAATCCGATTTAAGACAGATTCCGGAGAATTGAGAGTTGAGGGAGACAAAATATTTGCAGAGTTGTGAATGTGTTTTTCATATTCAGTACCTTTGGTAGACAACAACAAC
>CAZAFR010000017.1:0-46890 GCA_964484665.1 uncultured Proteiniphilum sp.
ATGAGTTTTGGTTTTTAAAGGAAATGTAGAATAAAGCGAAAATTTTAGTATGAAAAACAACTTTTTATTTTCACTGATTTTTTTATTTGTGAATATTGGACTATTTGCTCAAAATAATTCAGGACTAAAAAATGAGGGTGATAAAGAAAGATTTGAATCCGCAAAATATAGTCTAAACTCTCTAAATGACAGTTCAATAGTTTATCCGGAGAGTATGACTGAAAATGTTGCTGATCTGTTGCATGAGTGGCAATTGGATTTGTCAACAATCGATTTGGATTGTAAGAGAGGAGACAATGTTGTTTTTAATGATACAGTATATGCAGAAAGGTTATATGATTTACCAACTGTGATGGAGTTGTCTTATAATCAAGTCGTGAAGAAGCATATAGAAATGTATTCGGTAAGAAGAAGAGATCAAGTGAGTTATATGCTTGCATTGGGCGAATATTACTTCCCAATTTTCGAAGAAGCCCTTGACAAAGAAAATTTACCACTTGAGTTAAAGTATTTGCCTGTGATAGAGTCTGCATTAAATCCAATAGCCGTTTCACGTGCGGGTGCAACCGGATTATGGCAGTTTATGTTACAAACAGGTAGAATTTATGGTCTGGAAGTGAATAGTTTGGTTGATGAGCGTCGTGATCCGTATAAATCTACTCAGGCAGCGGTTAAATATCTGAAAGATCTTTATACAATTTATGGTGACTGGAATCTTGTAATTGCAGCCTATAATTGTGGCCCCGGTAATGTGAACAAGGCGATTGCAAGGAGTGGAGGAAAACATGACTATTGGGAGATCTATAGTTATTTGCCAAAAGAAACGCGGGGTTATGTTCCGGCATTTATTGCAGCTAATTATATTATGAATCATTATACAGATCATAATATCTGTCCAGCAAGCACTTATAGTTCAACATTAGCACTGGATACAGTTCATGTAAATGAAAAAATTCATTTTGAGCAGATCGCAGCTGTTCTTAATATATCGCTTAGTGAAATTATAAGATTAAATCCGCAGTATAAGAAAAATATGATTCCGGGTGATAAAGTGTACTCTTTGGTTTTACCAACACAAAAAATGTATGCATATATCGAACAGAATGATTCTATTGTGAATTATAATAGGGATACCTATTTCACCCACAGAACATATACTGATGACTATATTGACGGGACATATTCTTTATCTGCCGGAGGTAATACAACAGATGTATATTACAAGGTGAAAAAAGGAGATAATTTGTCAGCGATAGCCAGAAGGAATGGTACTACAGTTTCAAGGATAAAATCATGGAATGGTTTGAAATCAGATAGGTTGAGTATTGGAAAAAGACTGATAGTTGGCAAACAAGCAGCACCTGCTGTTCTGGCAGAAACACAACAATTGACACAATCAGATGCAAGTGGCAATACAACCACTGTAAACACTTTTTATAGGGTTCGAAAAGGGGATACTTTAGGTGGCATAGCTAAAAGGAATAATGTACTTGTTTCGCAGTTACGTTCATGGAATAGACTTAATTCTTCGAAGATAAATGTAAATGATCAGCTTATTGTTGGACAGAAGGTGGTTGCTGCACCTGTTGAAGGAAAGCAGGAAAAGATGCCAGATGCTCCAAAAATTGAGAGTAATATTATTTCTGATTTTATAAATAGACAAATTGGTAAAACTTACCAGGATCAAAAAAACAATTTTGAAGAACAGATTGAGAAAATATCTGAACTGAAGGTTAGTATAGATGGTTAAATCTGACTTAAATCACCAAAACCTTTTTGGCACTTACAGTTCCATTTATAGTCTTCACCTTTATAATGTAAACGCCTTTTGGTAAATTAGCTGCCGAATAAGAAGTTCGATTCATGCTTATATCAGTATTTTTCTGATCAATTTTTTGTCCTGATACGTAAAATATTTCCCATTCCAAAAGATCATTGTTAGATTCAATAAAGATGCGTTTAACTTCTCCGGAATAATAAACAGAAATTGTTGTTTGTTCATAATTAGGTTCCACATTAATTTCTGTACTTCCTATTATATAAGGCGCAATTAAAAGAGAAGTGTTTACAGGATTTTCGATATTCTCAGATGAGCGAACCCAACCCAAAGAGTTTTTCATCCAAGCCGTAGATGTTATTCCAGACCCAAGTTTGCGCGGTTCAGTATTAAAAGCAGTGAACCCATTTGGTATGCCATTTGCCTCAAAATAAGAAATGTAAAAACTACCGCTAAGCGTTATCGGATTAGTAAATTCAATATAATTTTCTACATTATGCCGCATATCTCGATCGGCAAAATTGAAGTTTTGACTATTATAATATCGATAGCTATAATTAAAAGGTATTTCTTGAATAAGATTTTGAGGACCATTTTTACCGGTATAAACTCTGATTCTAATATCCTTATCTGATATATCACTTGTAGAAGTAGACGAAATAAAAACACCTTTTATACGTACGCTTTCTTTTGCAAAAAACTCTTCTGCAAACTCGTTATAACCAAATGTGTTGTTGGTGGTAAACATTGGCACCGATTCAAAATACAATTCAGAAACTTTTTCTTCACTACTAAAGTTGTGACTCTTTGTATAAGGTTCGTTTGCATAAGGATTGAAACCATCAAACTTATTTACACCTGACCCTTCGGGGTCAAGATAATTATTAATAGAATTAGGATTATCCAGAGAACCCTCTACATCCCAGAATTTATTTAGAGAAGCATAAATATCAGGTCCGCGTTTTGAAGAACAGTAAGATTCGCCACCGGTAAGTGTGCCAACAATCCTTTTTTGATTGTCAAGTAATGGCGAACCGGACGATCCTGCCTCTGTTGCTGCAATTTCCCATTCTTTCACTATCCAGAATGAGTTAGGTTCCATATTGTATTTGCCGATTTGATCAACAAACGAACCTATAGACAGCGAGCTCTCTTCAATAGCTATTTTTTTTATACCACCATTAGGATGATGTATACCGTGAAATGGTGCTGAGGAGGAATTACCGGCTTCTGAACTTGCATTCCATCCAAGATAATATGGCTGATACTCTTGTGGAGGTGATTGCTTCAATTTTAAAAGTGAAATGTCGTGACGCTCACTAATAAGTACAGAATCGGCCGAAGCCATAGTCATTTGTAAAGGTCCTCTGATATCTTGAGAACATATAGGTGAGTTGTAATTGAAGAAAACGACTATGTTTCCGGCAACTACATCATAATGTCTGTTTTTAAGAAAAACTTTATCATAATCAAAATTAAGACAATGGGTTGCTGTTAATATATAGGGTACTCCATCTTTTGAGGTATTGTTTACCATACTACCCGTACAGTAAATTGTTCCATTGATTATTAATGCTACTACTCCGCTGCCCGGCTGAATATCTTCAGGGTAACAAATTAAGTTAGGGTGACATGACTGAGAAGGATCTCTGGGTTCAGTAGCCCTGAAAATACCTATAAAATCGTGGTTTACTTCTCCAATTTCAATTTCGCTCTGCAAAGCTTCTTCTATAGGAACTTGGTATTCAACTATCAGTTCATCTCCACCTATCGGTTGTATCGGCAATAGATTTAGGTCGCTATTGTTTTCGTGAGTATACGAACCCAGAATTTCTGTTTGATCTGAATTATAAACAAATACTTTTGCACCTTCGGAAAGTTTAAACTTTGAAAAAAGGATATTTAAAGAATATGCTTTCTTTGAGCGAATTCCCACACGCCATACATTAATGTTCCCTACGGTAAAGTTGATACCCGAATTATCAGGTCGGAGATGAACATCAAATTTATGAGCAAATTCCAAGCTTTTAAATAGCGACTGTTCAAGTCCGGATTTCCATAAAGCTGCTTGTTCATCAAACTGTGGCATGTCGATGAATATATCGGAAGCTGGAGCAAAAGCTCTTACTCCTAAATCTGCTGACAAAGGTAGAGGTCTACCGCCGTAACTTATTTGGCCCAATAGATAATGGGAGAGTACGAAAAAGGTGAACAAAATACAGAATTCTCGTTTCATCAACTGTTGTAATAATGAATGTATTTACAAATGTAAGGTTTTTTAAGAAATAGTAGTAATTTTGTGGTGAATAAATATATTTCTATGATAGAATTGAAAAGGCTCCTGGATGAGAAAGCAGATCTGTATAATAATCCTTCATTTATAGCAAATGACCCCATCTCTATACCACATTGTTTTAAGGATAAGTACGATAAGGAGATAATGGGTTTTTTTGCAGCCACTCTTGCATGGGGCCAGAGAAAGACAATTATAAATAAGTGTAATGAGTTAGCAGCCAGATTTGACAATGAACCGTATAAATTTATTACCGGCTATGGAGATGAAGATCTAAAAAACCTTTTAGGATTTAAACATCGCACTTTCAATGATACTGATTTGCTTTATTTTGTTGACTACCTGAGACGCTTTTACGAAAAACATGATAGTCTCGAGGAGGCTTTTCTTTCGAAGGGAAATTTTCTCTCATTAGAGAATTCGTTGATAGGCTTTGAGCACAATTTTTTTAATCATCCTGATGCACCAACTCGTACTCGTAAACATGTTGCAACACCTGCCCGAAATTCTGCCTGCAAGAGATTAAATATGTTTTTGAGATGGATGGTTAGGGCTGATGATAAAGGTGTTGACTTTGGTATATGGAAACGTATCCCTCAAAGTGAGCTTATCTGTCCTATTGATGTTCATGTGGACAGAACTGCAAGAAAATTAGGGTTAATCACAAGAGCGCGAACCGATTGGAAAACAGCTTTAGAGCTTACTAATAATCTTCGGTTATTTGATAAAAATGATCCTGTTAAATATGATTTTGCACTATTCGGTTTGTCAATTGAGAAGGTGTTTTAATTACAATAATAAAATCTATTCTCCACCGTATTCCATTAGATAGGATTTGATAAAAGCATCTATATCCCCATCCATTACACTATTAACATTTGAGGTTTGATAATTTGTTCTATGATCTTTTACTCTGCGGTCGTCAAATACATAACTGCGAATCTGTGACCCCCACTCAATTTTCTTCTTACCAGCTTCAATTGCAGCTTGTGCCGAGCGTCTTTTCTCAAGCTCAATCTCATAAAGTTGCGATTTTAATAGACGTATAGCATTTTCGCGATTTCCCATCTGAGAGCGACTCTCAGTGTTTTCAATAACTATTTCCTGTTCTTCACCGGTATCAGAGTCTTTGTAATTATAATGTAGTCGAACTCCGGTCTCTACTTTATTTACATTCTGACCTCCTGCGCCAGATGAACGAAATGTATCCCAGCTCAGGTCGGCAGTATTTATTTCAATTTCAATAGAGTCATCAACAAGTGGAACTACAAAAACCGAAGCAAAAGAGGTCATTCGTTTTCCTTGTGCATTAAAAGGAGAAACACGAACTAGACGATGTACTCCATTTTCACTTTTCAAAAAGCCGTAAGCAAGTTCTCCTTCAACTTGAAGAGTGGCAGTTTTAATGCCGGCATCGTCACCATCCTGCCAGTTTGTAACTGTAGTTTTGTAGTTCTTACTTTCGCTCCAACGCTGATACATTCTAAAAAGCATTGAAGCCCAATCCTGACTCTCTGTTCCACCTGCTCCTGCATTAACCTTTAAAACAGCTCCAAGCTTATCTTCCTCTCGTCGAAGCATGTTTTTAAGCTCCAGATCTTCTATAAGAGAAACTGCATGGTCATAGTTATTTTGAACATCTTCTTCTGATACAACGCCTTTTTTAACAAATTCAAAAGCTAATTCCAGCTCATCGGTGGCAGACTTTACTTCGTTATAAGCATTAATCCAGAATTTAAGTTCCCTAACTACTTTCATCTGCGATTCGGCAGATTTTGCATCATTCCAGAAATCAGGCGATTGAGTACGAAGCTCCTCTTCTTCTAATTGTATGCTCTTTGAATCAATGTCAAAGATACCCCCTCAGCGCATTCTCGCGCTCTAACACATCTTTAAGCTGTTCTGCAGTAATCATATTCGGTTTTTTTCTATTATTAGGCAAAAATACACAAAAGCAGATAAATTAAGACCATTTTAAAGTTATAATAAAATTAAATATCGTTATATTTTTTATAAATTTGATGTATGCCTTTTATTTGTAGCAAAATAAGGTAAAACGTTGTTAACTGTATGTTATTCTAATTAAATAAATACATTTTGCTGTTTTTTTTTCGGAGCTTATGTACATAGCAACATTTGAAATACAACAGTCCTTAAACTAGTCGATGCTTGATAAAATACATAACTTTTCTCCTGCTTTTAAAATGGAGTTTAGATGTGGGTTCCATTTTTTCAATTGTTCTACTGAACAGCCATGTTTTTTTGATATAGAGTAAAGAGTTTCGCCGGGCTGAACTATGTGAGTCTCAGTAGGAGGAGGTAAAATTGCTGTTTCTTTTGGTAAAACAACATCTGAGTTTATTACCGTTCCCGGATTTTTTTGTTCTTGGTTCGGAATTTCAGATTGATGTTTCGATAACTCAGAGTTTTTAGATTGATCATTCTGTTTTACGGTTATAATTGTAGGAGTCAAAGGCCTGGGAGTGAGTTCGCTAGATTTAGATTTATTTTGTTTTTTGACTTCATAAAATGCATTTTCTTCCAGAACCCTTCCTCCTCTAAGATAACGAGCTGCGTAATACGGCTCAGTAGATTCTGAAAAAATCACTCCACTTGTTGTTGAAGAGTGTATAAACCTGAATTCTCCATTAGAAAATGTTTCAGTAACTATACCTACATGCCCTACTTTGCCATTATTTCTTCTACCTTCAAAAAACACAAGGTCTCCTTTACGCAACTTATTTTTTTGATCTATTGAAGGGAATTGTTTGTCTTGTCCGGATGAACTGGAATTTAATCGATAACCAAATTTTTTGAATACAAATGCAGTAAAGCCTGAGCAATCAAATGAATTTGGTCCCTTGCCGGCATACTTATATGGCTTACCAAGGTGTTTTTTACTATAATCCAACACATCTTTCTGTAATGTTGTGTCAGAACTTTTAGGAGATACAGGCATTTTACTTGCCCCACAAGATGCTATAATTGTTATTAGTGTAACAAGTGAAACTAATTTGAACAAATCTTTTCCGGAAAATACCTTTGGGGACATACTTTGAATTTAATCTCAAAAAACAAAATTAAGTAAAAGATGTTCTAAAAATTACAGTTATACTTTTTTTAACAATATAATCGTATTTTTTAGCTAATTAAGTTTACAATTATTTTATTTGAGTTTGTAAATGTAAATTTGTATGTTAATAAAAAATAGTATATTTATAAACTTTTGCGTATTAAAAATAAAAAGGATTGAATGAAGCAACTTAAAAATATTGTATTCGATTTTGGAGGTGTTCTTATTGACTGGAATCCTATGTATTTATATAAAAATGTGTTTGACTCTGAAGAGGAGGTGAACTATTTTTTAAAAAATATTTGTAGCTCTGAGTGGAATTTACTACAAGATAAAGGGCGTTCGTTGTCTGTAGCAACAAAACTTCTTCAGGAAAAGCATCCTGAATTTGAAGAAGAAATAGAGATGTATTATGGTCGCTGGACAGAAATGTTAGGAGGTATAATTGATGAGAATGTTAAGCTTATAAAGCCTTTAAAACAGAAATATAAAATATACGGACTTACTAACTGGTCAGAAGAAACCATCCCATATGCCATTGAAAGGTATAATTTCTTTAGTCTTCTTGATGGTATGGTAGTTTCAGGCACAGAAAAATTAATAAAACCCGATTATGCAATTTTTCAGACACTTTTAGATAGATTTAACATAAATGCCGAGGAGTCGCTTTTTATTGATGATAATGCCGCGAATATAATGGCAGCTGAGAAAATGAATTTCAAAGTAGTTCATTTAACAGATGGTCTGAATCTCGGAAAGTGGCTTATTGACAATGGAATATTATAGGACATGTTAGGGATTAGTATATTTAACTTTTTTTTACTATTGTATTTAAAGAATGTTCTTACCTTTGTTGACATAAAAGCAATGTGGAAAAATTTGGACTGCTTGCAACCACAAAAAAAAATGCTAAAATGAGTATTCGCATTTCCCATTAAAATTTTATTGCTGCAGTTCACACGTTGTTAATTTTTATAATGTAGAACAACGTTTTCTTTATAAGTCAGAATCAGTCTTATGGCGTGACTCTAATTTATATAAGGGGACATAAATTATTATAAGATGAGCTATTTATTTACTTCTGAATCCGTTTCGGAAGGACATCCTGATAAAGTAGCCGATCAAATATCGGATGCAATCTTAGATGAGTTTTTGGCATATGACCGTAATTCAAAAGTTGCCTGTGAAACTTTAGTAACAACTGGACAGGTGATCTTGGCAGGAGAGGTGAAATCTAATTCATATGTTGACGTTGCCGAAGTGGCACGTAATGTAATAGGTAATATTGGTTATACAAAAAGCGAGTATGGTTTTGAAGCTCGTTCATGTGGAGTCTTTTCCAGCATTCATGAGCAATCAGATGATATAAACCGCGGTGTTGACCAGAAATCTGACCCTATGGAACAAGGTGCCGGAGATCAAGGAATGATGTTTGGTTATGCAACAGATGAAACAGATAATTACATGCCTTTATCACTTGATTTAAGTCATGCCTTACTTCTGGAACTGGCAAATATTCGCAAGAATGAATTAGACTTAATGCCATATCTTCGACCGGATGCCAAATCACAGGTGACCATTGAATACTCAGATGATGGAACGCCTTTGCGTATCGACACAATAGTAATATCAACACAACACGACGAGTTTGAACATCCGAAAAAAAACACAAAAGAAGCTGCACTTGAAGCTGACGAAAGGATGAGATCTCGTATAGAAACTGATATCCGCACTATACTTATACCGCGAGTAAAGGCACAATATAGACGTCGTAAAGATATACTCAAATTTTTTGATGGAGATATAAAATATTATGTCAACCCAACAGGCAAATTTGTTATAGGAGGTCCACACGGCGATACAGGTCTGACCGGTCGTAAAATAATAGTTGATACCTACGGCGGAAAAGCTGCCCATGGAGGAGGAGCTTTTTCAGGTAAAGACCCATCCAAAGTTGACAGATCTGGTACGTATGCCGCACGTCATATTGCAAAAAATATGGTTGCAGCGGGTATCTCTTCTGAGATTTTGATTCAGATTTCATATGCAATAGGAGTGTCAGAACCTATAAATATATACGTAAACACATTTGGTAAGAAAAAAATTAGTTTATCTGACTCAGAAATTGCCTCTAAAATTAGTTTACTATTTGACTTGCGACCGAAGGCTATAGAGCAGCGACTAAAACTTCGTAACCCTATTTATCTTGAGACTGCCAGTTATGGTCATATGGGAAGAGAGCCGCGTACAGTTAAGAAAGTTTTTAGTTCTCGTTATAAACCTAATCCGATAGAATGTAATGTAGAACTCTTTACATGGGAAAAACTGGACTATGTAGATAAAATCAAAAAAGCATTTAGTTTACCTTGACAAGGAGTGTTGTAACTGCCTTTTGTTGAGATTTCAAGCAGTTTAAACACTACTTTAATAATACATGAGCTTAAGTCTCCTCAATAAAATATAAGGTTGGTATGAATAGATAATGAAGAGTATATGAAGAGGCTTTGGATGATGTACGGCTTAAGTAGCTTTAATATATGTTTATTTTGTAATTTTGATAATAGATGAATAAAAAAAATCTTGTTGTAGTTGTCTATTGTGCATCAAGTTCCGAAATAGACAAAATTTATTTTGAAGAAGCTGAGAGGTTAGGAGAGTTGATTGCAGAAAATAATATTACCTGTATTACGGGTGCTGGTAAACAGGGACTTATGGGCAAATTGAATGATACAATTCTTAACTATGGAGGTATAGTGAAAGGTATTATTCCCGAATTTATGGTTGATGCGGGATGGTGTCATGATAATCTCTCCGAAACTATTATCACTAAAACGATTCATGAAAGAAAAGAAAAGATGGCGCATCTTTCAGATGCTGCCATAGCTTTGCCGGGTGGAATTGGCACCTTGGAGGAGCTGGCTGAAATCATTACATGGAAACAACTTGGACTCTTTAAAAATCCAATTATTCTTCTTAATACAAATAATTATTATGAACCGCTGCTCAAATTTTTTAATAATATGATTGGGCAAAAATTTATGAATTCAGCATATTCTAAATTGTTACAAGTTGCTTCCTCACCGGAAGAAGTAATAGACATGTTGAGAAATAATTCGGATTGGAATCCTTCCTTTACTAAATATCACAAAAAAGAATTGTAAATTTGTGGAAAACATAATTAGTAAGTGCCATTCTTAATTACCGATACAATACAGGATTCTTTATCCATTTATTTGAAAGCAGAAGAACTGCCTCTTCGGTATGATTCATTGAATTTCGACTTTGGTAATTATGAATATTTGTCTACAAATCAGCTTGGAGTTTTTTTTGCCCCCGATTCCACTGCTTTTGAGACATTTTTAAAGATAAACGGTAATCAAGGTATATCTTTTTCGTTATCTCCACTTATAAGTGGTATTATATTTTTAATCTTCCTGTTTTGCTTTGTTGTCTTCTCAGCTATATTCAGAGAAGAGAGAATTTCTTTAATGGGCAATTTCAATAGTATTTTTACTTTAAGCAGACGCCCTTCAAAAGGATACAAAGAACAGGTAACCACGACCGAAGTCTGGGGTGAGTTTTTTATGATATTCCAGGCTATCTTGTTTTATTCAATATTTATAGTTACTTATTTACAAGATAATGAATTACTTGAGCTAACTTTTGAATCATATTCGATAAACTTCCTTGTCGTTTTTGTTGTCTTAGCTCTTTTGGCTTGTTTTAAATATTTAATATACAAAACAATAGCGTCCTTTTTCATGCAAAATGATATGAAAAACTGGATCACTCGATATTTTCGTTTAATAGAACTTAGTGGGGTTATTTTTTTTATTCCTTTATTTGCATATGTCTTCTTGCCTGAAAGCAGATTTGTTCTTGTAATACTTATATTGGTTGTATTTATTATTCTCAGATTGATAATAGTTGTGGAGCTGCTGCATATTTTTGTTAAAAATAAAATAGGTGGTTTTTATTTTTTTGTGTATCTTTGCGGAACTGAAATCGCACCCTATCTAATATTTTATAAAGGGATGCTTTCATTTATTAGTATTGCAGGAAATTACATAATATGAACGCCCGTAAAGTAAAGAATATTCTTATTTCTCAGCCTAAGCCAAAAAGCGAAAAGTCTCCCTATTTTGATTTAGCGGAAAAGTATCATTTGAGCTTGAATTTTTATCCATTTATTAAAGTGGAAAGAGTTTCAACTAAAGAGTTTCGTCAACAAAGAATAAATATACTGGATTTCACTGCGATAATTTTCACATCTAGAACTGCAGTTGACAATTTTTTTTCAATATGTGAAGATCTTAAAATCGTTGTTCCTGATTCCATGAAATACTTTTGCATCTCTGAGACAGTTGCATTGTATTTACAAAAATATATAGTTTATAGGAAGAGAAAAATATTTTTTAGCCAGACAGGAAAGATCAAAGGACTAAATAATTTTTTCACTAAACATTCTAAAGAAAAATTTTTATTTCCCGTTCCGGAAGAACATAATGACGATGTATCCCCTATCCTTGATGAAAAGAAGCTGGATTATACTAAAAGTGTAATGTATAGGACAGTGAGCAATGATTTTCCGGATAATGAAAAAATGGAATATGATATGATTATCTTCTTTAGTCCACTTGGCATACAATCCTTGGTTAAAAATTTTCCTGAATTTGTTCAAGGAGATATTGCAATTGGTTGTTTTGGAAGTACTACTGCTAAAGCTGTAGAAGAGGCCGGAATGAGGCTTGATTGCGAAGCACCTCAACCTCAGTATCCATCTATGACTGCTGCTTTGGACGCATTTTTAAAAGAAAATCATAAGTATCACAATTGATTTAAGCAGCACAATTATTTGTATGATAGGAAAAGTAAAAAATCAACTTTTCCTTTTTTTTATTTAAAGTCTGATATTTTACTTCAAAAAGGTTTATCTTTGTTGCAGTAATTGCCTTCAAAGAAATGCTTTTATCTATGGACAACGAACAGCGATATTTTTTTAAGAAGGAAGAAAGAATTACGGGAGATAAAAGGATTGAAGCTCTTTTTGTAAGTGGGGAATCATTTGTTGTTTATCCTTTAAGAATTGTTTATTCTGAAAAAAACTCTCGCTCCTCTGCAATGCCTAAGGTATTAATAAGTATACCCAAAAAAAGGATAAAATCTGCAGTAAAGCGAAACAGGCTGAAACGTTTGGTGAGAGAGTCGTATAGAATAAACAAACACATTCTTGACGACGTTTTAAAAGTAAACTATAGGCATCTGGAGATAGCATTTGTTTATGTAAAAGACGAGTTAACTGATTATGATAAAGTTGATAAGGCTGTGAAAAAAGCTTTGATTGAAATAAAAAACAAATTAGAGACTGATTAAATATAATGTTGAATTGGTTGAAAAAGCTATTGATATGGATTTTATTACTCCCTGTCTATTTTTACAGAGCAGCAATTTCGCCGCTATTCCCGCCTAGTTGTAGATATACGCCAACCTGTTCACAATACACAATAGAAGCATTAAAAAAGCATGGACCATTTAAAGGTTTATATCTGTCAGCGCGAAGAATTTTAAGCTGTAACCCTTGGGGGGGATCAGGGTACGATCCTGTACCCGAGCCTAAGAGCAAGAAAATAAAGAAGAAAGTATAGGATAATTATATATGGAATTTTACGACGTACACACACACCAGATTTTCACTGAAGATAACGACGACCCTTATCATTCGTGTATCTTTGACGTATACTCCCTTGAATTTGAAGTTGCTAAAGAGCTTCATCATAGACATTCCTTTTCATGTGGCATTCATCCTTGGTATTCTGAAGATAGTGAAACACAAATGGCCTATCTTACAGAGATTGCATCTGATCCGCGTATTGTTGCAATTGGAGAAACAGGGCTTGACAAATTAAAAGGTCCTTCATTAGATCTTCAAATTCCGGTATTTAAGAAACATATAGAATTGTCCGAGGATTTAGACAAGCCTATAATTATCCATTGTGTTAAAGCTTGGGAAGAGCTAATAAAAATAAAAAAGGAATCTAATCCCACTCAACCTTGGGTAATTCATGGTTATAGAGGTAAACCTGAACTGACAAAGAGACTTATTAATGAAGGATTTCTTTTTTCAGTTGGCGAATCAATTAATATTGACTCATTGCAAATTATACCAACAGATTCACTTTTCTGTGAAACAGATGAGGGAGAAATGAATATTCGTGAGGTTTATCTTCAGGCATCGCAAGCTATTAATATGGATAGAGGAGAGTTTGCTCAGAGAGTTGCAAAAAATGTACGAAGAATATTTCCTACCGTAAAACCTCCTAAATCATATAATCCTGAAGAAGAGGAAGAAGATTAGTTATTTCCTACCGAAATCTGCCGGTATTTCGCCCCAATTGGCAGTATCCCATTTAAGTATAGGGTTTGAGTAGGTATGTGTTTGTAACCACTTTTCAGCACGATCCACAATTTCAAAAAGAACTCTATTTTTTGTAGATCGCTTAAGCGAAGTATTACATTTTTTTTTAGTAACCCATTTTATTGCATTTACACTATCTGAATAAATAGGTAAGACTTTATCGTTGTTCTTCAGTAGTGCCAGCGCATGTACTATTGCGAGAAATTCACCAATATTATTTGTACCTTCTTGCAATGGACCAACATGAAAAATTTCAATATTGTCAGACACATAAACGCCTCGATATTCCACAAATCCCGGATTACCACTACATGCTGCATCTACAGCAATACTGTCTGATATGATCTTTTCCGGAGTAGTGGATAAAGCTGAGTTATTTGTTTGATTCAACTTTTTACTACCTTTGGATTTCAAGTGCTCCCATGGATTTTCTGTGAATGCTTGTTGAGCTTCCTCAAGAGAAGAGAATGATTTATACATAGTATTCTCAAACCCCTGCACGTTATTTTTGCATTCATCCCAAGATGAGTAAACTCCCGGCGTTACTCCTTTCCAAACCACATAATACTTTGCCTTTTTTGTCATTCTACCTCCTCACAAAGTTTCCAGAATGTAAGGTGTTAATTCATTCAGGGTATCACCTGCTTTCGGTTCCTTAATGGTAATAATGCTATCGACAATGAACTTAGTGTATCCTCTCCATGGTAGTGCACCAAAATACTCCTTGTAGTGTATTTGGACATTTTTTCCGCCTGAAATCATTAATTTTTTAGCAATTTCTTCATCTACAACAGAAAAATTGAATTGATTAGATTGCAGGCCTCCCGGTTTATCAGCACGGAATCCTGATTGAATCAGTTTTCCTTCGTATGTCTTGAAAATAACTCCTTTATATACGAGATAATTGAGCTCTCCAGATTTTACACCTGTCCCAAATACATAGTAATACCTCACATAAGTGAAAATGCCAAGCGCAAGAATGAGTATTCCTATGAACCAAATAAGTCCTTTGCGTTTTTTTTTCTTTTTAGGTCTCAAATCATCCATATTAACCAAACTATTTATAAACACAAAGATACCGTTTATTTTCACTTTTTATTGAAATAGAAGCATAAATAACAATGATAATTCCTTTATTTAGGTTATATTTGTTTCTTATAAATTAGTCACGTATGTAATTTTCACACGACATACTAACTACAGTTAAATAATGAAAAAAATATCTACAATCTTCGGAATACTGCTGGTAGCAGTTACTATTACGGCACAGAGTGCATATACTTTTAACACGGTAAAAGAAAATCCCATAACATCTGTAAAAAATCAATCTAATACAGGAACATGCTGGAGTTTTTCGGGTGTTGGGCTATTGGAGTCAGAACTTATAAGGATGGGAAAAGGCACGTTTGATTTGTCTGAAATGTACATAGTGCGTCGGAATTATGAAGACAAGGCAAAGAAATATGCCCGTTTACATGGTAAATTGAATTTTGCAGCAGGGGGATCATTTGCCGATGTTGTTGAAACTATAAATGATTTTGGTATAATGCCAAACGATGCTTATGAAGGTTTAAATTATGGTTCGGAAATTCATGATCATGGCGAATTAGACAGGGTACTTTCAGGTTATATGGAAGGAATAATTGAAGCAAAAAATCTTTCGCCAGTCTGGTTTAATGGCTTTTCATCAATTTTAGATACGTATTTGGGTGAAGTTCCTGAGAAATTTACGTATGATGGAATAGAATATACTCCTCAAACCTTTTTAAAATATTTGGGTTTAAATCAGGATGATTATATCTCTTTAACCTCATTTAGTCATCATCCTTTTTATACAGCCTTCCCAATTGAAGTTCCCGATAACTGGCGCTGGGCGTATTCATATAACTTACCTATTGAAGAATTGATAGAGGTAATGGATAACGCTATTAAGCAAGGTTATACAATTGCTTGGGCTTCTGATGTTAGTGAAGCGGGATTTTCGCGCTCAGGAATCGCGATTATGCCTGATGAGAATGCTCCGGAAAATGCAGGTAGTGATCAGGAACGATGGCTTGGACAATCAAGTCGCGAACGAGATGCAAGTATCAGATCACGTATTGGAACAGAAGTCTTAGCTGAAAAGAAAATTACTCAGGATATGCGACAGGAAGCATATGATAATTATCAGACTACTGATGATCATGGGATGCTGATTTATGGTATTGCTACTGATCAGAATGGGGTTAAATATTACATGGTAAAGAACTCTTGGGGAGAAACAGGATCTTATAATGGATTATGGTATGCATCGGAGGCATTTGTTAAGTATAAAACTCTAAGCATTGTGCTGCATAAAGATGCTATTCCTGACTCGATAGCGAAAAAGCTTGCTCTTTAATAAAATACCGAAAAAATATGGATGTAAAGGAACTATACTCCATTTTTTGTAAACATCCAATGGTCACTACCGACTCTCGGATGTGTATCAGAGACTCAATTTTCTTTGCTTTAAAAGGAGATAGATTTAATGGTAATCTTTTTGCCGAGCAAGCTTTGGAATCCGGCTGCTCTTATGCAGTAATAGATGAGTGGGATGGAGAGATCAAGAATGAAAGAATTATTAAGGTAGAAAATGTACTTACAACTTTACAGAAGTTAGCAAATTTTCATAGGAGAAAACTTAAAATACCAATTATTGGTATAACAGGCACAAATGGGAAAACGACAACCAAGGAGCTGATAGCAATTTCTTTGTCTCGAAAATTTAAGGTTGCATTCACACAAGGAAATTTTAATAACCATATTGGTGTACCATTAACGCTGCTATCTATGGATAAATCACATGAAATTGGTGTGGTTGAGATGGGAGCAAATCACTTGGGTGATATAAAAGAATTATGTGAAATTGTTGAGCCAAATTATGGAATTATCACTAATGTTGGCAGAGCTCATCTTGAAGGGTTCGAAACGTTTGAAAATGTAGTTAGTGCCAAATGTGAATTGTATGATTTTATTCGTGAACACGAAGGCAAGGTTTTTGTAAACCGAGACAATAAAATATTATATGATCTGTCTGAAGACTTAGATCGGATTTTATACGGTAAAGATGATCCATCACTTTTTGCTTCCGGTTCCATAGCTGATACTACACCTTTTTTGGAATTCGATTGGAGTTTCTTCGACAGTTCATACAGAGTGAAGACTCATTTGGTGGGTGAATTTAATTTCGACAATGCAATTGCCGCTGTTGCCATATCAAAATTTTTTGGGATAAATGCAGAAAGAATTAGCGCAGCTTTGGAAGAGTATGAACCAACTAATTACAGGTCACAGTTTATGAGAACTGAAAAAAATGATATGATAATCGATACATACAATGCAAATCCCACTAGTATGAAAACCTCTCTTGATTTCTTTGCATCGATTCCTACAATATTACCAAAAATGGTTATTTTGGGTGAAATGAAGGAGTTGGGTGCATTCAGTGTGGAAGAGCATAAAAAGATGATTGATTATCTTGAGAAACAGACTTTCACACTCAAATATCTTGTTGGGAGTATTTTTAAAAACCTAATAAAAGATGATGATAAATGCCGATACTTTGAAAATGTTGAAGAATTGATTAAGGAGTTAGAAAGTAATCCGGTAAGCAATCATTATATCTTTTTAAAAGGATCGCACTCTGTACAGCTTGAGAAAGTAATCAGTTATTTGTAACTAAAAAGTACTAATACTTTAATTTCTTTTGAAAATTTTGATTCCTTATTTTCCGAAAGTAACGGTAATCATAGCAATTTCAGAAACAGTACCAATACGATACTGAGGTCCCACTAATCCAATCCCGGAAGTTACATAAACATGCGTATTTCCTTTTTTCTTGTATCCGTGAGCAACTTCAAAGACAATTTTAGTTAATATATTTCCAGGAAAAATCTGACCATGATGAGTATGTCCGTAAAGAGCTATATCGGCACCAGCCTCTGACTCTTCACTTAAATTGTTAGGTGTATGATTAAGTACAATAACCGGTTTTGACATATCCACACCTTGGCTTTTCAGAAGGTCCTTAGTCGATTTTCTGTCATGTATCACTATATCTTCACGCCCAACGATATAAAAATCACTGTCAATTAATACAGCCGAATCGCGCAACATAATGATTCCCGCATCATTTAATAACTGTATCTTTTCTTCAGCATCATGTCTATATTCGTGATTACCAGTGCATGAGTAAACTCCATATGAAGCTGTAAGACGTTCGAGCTCCTCTTTCATGTTTTGATTTAAGATCGGTTCAATATGTGAATCTATTATATCCCCGACAAAAAGTATCAATTCAGGCTCTTGTGACATTATCAGGTCTACAAATCTTTTTGTGTGTGCACGATTTATCATCCACCCCATATGTAAATCGCCAATCACTGCTATACGTAGCGAATCGATATCCTCCACAGGTTTGTTTACAGTTATATGTAGTTGCTGCACAACAGGATTTAAAAATTTATGGTGACCATGAGCCATTATACCCGATACAATTAATATTGTCACTAAAAAAGAAATAATCTTGTATTTCTGAGATTGACTTTTAAAACTCCACGATTTCTTTTGAATTTTTCTTGCTAATATATAAATTAGGTCAATAATTAACCACATCCCTCCTATATATAGTAAAAATAACATCCAACTGGTTCCCATAACAAGAATCAGTTGAGTAATATCATCAGGAAGATTTCTATAAAAAATAAAGCCAAATACATAAATAATAAATTCGACACCAAATACCAATATCAATATAATCCTAGCCCATTTTTTCTTTTCGAAAGTGAACCAACCCTTTAGAAAAACTAAAATATTAAGAGTCAGGTGAATAATCAAGGTGTTAATTAGTGAGTGCATATATTAATTACCATTTTTTGTTATTAGAGCGAGGGAATTAAATCTAAAACAAGATAATCGGACCTAGTCCCTATTCTGAATTTGCCACCCCATATGCCTAATCCTGAGGAAACAAAAAAGTGTGTAGTCACTTTTTTGAGATAACCGTGAGAAAGTTCAAATATTTTGTCGGTGATCAAAGAAATTGGGAACACCTGCCCTCGATGAGAATGTCCGGAGAACTGGAAATCTATATTTTGTACAATAGCCTCCTCCAGATTCAACGGCTGATGATCTAGTAAAATGGTGAATGTTGATTTATTCACATTTCCCATTATGTTGCTAAGACTTCTTCTGTTTTTGTTTGAGTGGTCATCCCTACCTATAACTGTAATTCTGTTCAATCTCTCTGAAGTATCTCTGAGAAGAGTAATTCCAGCACGTTCATAAAAGTCGGCATCTTCGTTTATAGCAAACATGAGGTCATGATTTCCGGTACAAGCAAAAACACCCATACGTGATTTTATTTTTTTTAAAACATTCTCTGTAGAGTTTTGAAGTATTGGTCGCAAATGATTATCAACTATATCACCTGCAATTATAACAATATCAGGATTCTCTGAGTTTATCAAGTCAACCCATTTTTCGACCTCCTTAATGGAAATTGTATATCCAATATGAAGATCACTGATACCTATTATTCTAAGAGGACTGTCGATTTTATCAGATTCGATGTTTATATGTTGTCTTTTTTTATTATGATATTGCATATTTCCATAAATTAAAATTAGAGCAACAGACCCCAAAACTATCAGAGTAGTTACAGCATTATTATTAAATAGTCGGTATATAATATCCTTATCAAAAAAATGGAAAACTCCATTAAACACACGGAAGATATCTATCAATAACACTACAATCAAAAGATACAGAAATGCAATCAACCAACCCGTACTAAATACGTAAAGGGACCTTGTAACTGATATATCCATCTTCTCACCCAAAGTGAAAAAAAGTATTATTGCAACTATACCTGATAGAAATAAAATAGGTACTAACATCCGTAACAATATTGTTTCGGGCATCAGCTTATACAACCTGACAGCGGTATAGATATAAACTGCAAGGAAAATTAAGGGGAATGCTATTAAAGCGGTTTTTTGTGGCAAAATTTCATAATTGTAAAATAAAACATATCTCCCATAACGTTTAAAACTTCTAAAATGTTTATACAAAAACACTTTAGAAATTGCCACAAAGTTCGGGAAAAAAGCTATAAAAATAAATTGTTTTTTATTCAATAGAACAAAAAATGTGAGTACTTAAACATCACCGATTAAAATAGGAGTGATTGTTTCATAATCAAGTAGTTAAAAATGATTAATAATAAGACATTAGTTCAATTTGATTCATTTTTTATTCTACTTTTACATATAAGTACTTTCTTGATCATTAGTTAAGGACCTAATTAAAACCACATTTAAAAACAATGAAACATGCTTTTATTTTTTTTGTAGGCTTTCTGTTAACCACAACAATTATTGCTCAAAATATAACAGTAACGGGGAGATTGGTATCGGAAACAGATAATGAACCTCTGCCATATGCCACTATAGCAGTAGCACATAAGAGTGCACCGGAACAAAAATTCCGTAAATTTGCTACTAAAGAAAATGGTAGTTTTTCAACAGAATTAGAAAAGGGACAATATATTTTTGTATTTAATTTTGTTGGAATGGATCAAGTTGAAAGAACTATAGACCTTTCATCAACTAATAATACGTATGAAATGGGTGATATTATCATGTCGGAATCCTCTACGCAACTTGATGAGTTGAGTGTGACTGCACAGAAACCATTAGTGAAGATGGAGATTGACAAACTCACTTATAGTGCAAAGGACGACCCCGAAGCCTCAACTTCAAATGTGCTTGATCTGTTACGTAAAGTGCCGCTGGTGACAGTAGACGGAGAAGATGAGATTCAGCTTAGGGGCTCTTCTAATTTCAAGATATATGTGAATGGGAAACCATCAAATATGGTTTCATCAAATCCATCACAAGTTTTAAAAAGCATGCCTGCAAACAGCGTAAAAGATATAGAAGTGATTACTGATCCGGGTGCACGTTATGACGCTGAGGGGGTAGGAGGAATTATAAATATTGTAACTGATAAAAGAATTGATGATGGTTACTCCGGATCTGTTGGCGCTAATGCAAATTCATTCGGGGGTTATGGAGGTAATTTATACTTAGCAACAAAGTATGGTAAGTTTGGCTTTACCGGAAATGCGGGCTATAATAAATTTAAGCAACCCGAGTCAGAGATTAGTTCTACGAGAGAAGAGTTCTCCCCATTTCCATTAAACACACTTACCCAGAACGGTACTTCTCAAGGTAATGGGAATGGGTTATTTTTGAATGGTTCTATGAGCTTTGAACCAGATACACTTAATCTTTTTAATTTCTCAATATCACGATTTGGAGGAAAGTTCAATTCATTATCAAATCAGCAAGTCATTTCAGGTGATGCAAGACCATATTCATATACATCAGCAAGTAATAGTATTAATCACTTCGGGGGTGTTAACCTTTCGGCTGATTATCAACGTAGCTTCAAAAAGAAAGGGGAGATTCTTACTGGATCTTACCGATATGAAAACAATCCAAATGATAGTGAATATTACAGTGAATATGATGTAGATGACTCAGTTGGTGCCTTTTATTATCCCGATGGTTATCGCCTAAAAAGTATTAATGATGCCGGTGGAGATGAGCATACAATACAGATTGACTATGTGAATCCATTAGATGGCAAAAATGGTATAGAGGCAGGTATAAAGTATATATTTAGAGATAATTCAAGTCAAGGTGATCAAACATATTTTGATGTTACTGACGAAATATGGAAACCTGATTTGGAAAGAAAAAATGACCTGAATCATTATCAAAATATATCTTCAGGATATGCAGGTTATAGTTATAAGACAGGCAAATTTGGGATGAAACTAGGTTTGAGAGCTGAGCACACACATCAGAACATTCATTTTATGAGTAATGAGCTAGACACAGTTATACGTACTAACTTTTTTGATCTTGTTCCCTCTGCAACATTATCCTATCAAATTGGAATGACACAAACACTAAGGGGTGGATATAATATGCGAATATCTCGTCCGGGGATATGGTATCTAAATCCGTACATAAATGATGTAGATCCAAATAACATTAGTTATGGAAATCCTGAACTGAATTCTGAGCAACAGCATAATTTCAATGTTAATTATGGTTCCTTTTCACAAAGATTGAATTTTAACGCAACCTTAAGTTATTCATTTTCAAAGAATGCAGTTACTCCTTATAGTTTTATTGTACAAAACGTGGAAGATGGAATTGAAAAATCAGTAACTCATAATACGTACGCAAATATCGGGCGTAATCATATGGTGGGTGCGAATATTTATGCTAGTTGGACTCCAATTGAAATGATTCGTACATATCTGAATGGAGGGGTTAACTATACTGATATTCAGAGCACACAGGATAGCAGTTTGCGAAATAGCGGATTTTCAGGTCGTGCTTTTGGTGGATTAACATTTACTTTTCCTAAAGATCTCAGAGTAGGTGCTAATGGAGGGTTGTTTCTTAACCGCGTTCAATTGCAGACAAAGCAATCTGCATTTTATTTTTATTCATTCAGCCTGCAAAAGAGTCTTCTTAACAAAAAACTTGATTTGTCTTTAAACGTGCAAAGTCCTTTTTCTAAATATAGAGAGTTCTCTTCTACAACAAAAGGTGACGGATTTACTCAAAAGGGTAAGTTCATGAACCCTATGAGAAATTTTAATTTAAGTGTTACTTATCGGTTTGGTGATCTGAAAACTTCAGTTAAGCGCGTTCAGCGAAGTATTACTAATGAAGATGTTATGCAGGGTGAGAGTGGATCACAACAAGGTGGTACTGCAACATCAACAGGCAGTTAATTTTGTAAAGAGTTTTATTTCCTGTAATTTTGGAACATGAGGATTGATATAATAACAGTGCTCCCCGAAATGATTGAAGGTGCTCTGCATACAAGCATTTTAAAAAGAGCGCAGGATAAAGATCTTGTGAAATTTGAACTTCACAATCTGCGTGATTATACACTTGACAAGCATAAAAGAGTGGATGATTATCCTTATGGAGGTGAGGCTGGTATGATTTTACAAATAGAACCCATCGACAGAGTAATCTCTTATCTTAAATCTCAGCGGGAATATGATGAGGTAATTTTCACTACACCCGACGGAGAGCGGTTTACACAATCCACAGCAAATGAACTTTCCTTGTTAAATAATATTATTATACTATGTGGCCATTACAAAGGTATTGACTTTAGGATAAGGGAACATCTTATTACACGTGAAATATCAATAGGTGATTTTGTGCTTACCGGAGGTGAGCTTGCGGCGGCAATGATTGCTGATGCAGTTGTACGACTAATTCCCGGATCTATTGGAGATGAGCAGTCGGCTTTATCCGATTCTTTTCAGGACGGGCTACTTGCTCCCCCGATATATACCAGGCCTGCAGAATATAAGGGATGGAAAGTACCGGAAGTGCTTCTTTCGGGACATGAAAAGAAAATTCAAGAGTGGCGACACGAGCAGGCAGTTGAACGAACAAAGAATCTAAGACCTGATTTGTTGTAACTATATATGTGTATATTTGTATAAAACTAAAATAATTAAATAAAAATGAAAGGGATTGTATTAGCCGGCGGGTCGGGCTCCAGATTATACCCCATTACCAAGGGAGTGTCTAAACAAATGCTACCGATTTTTGATAAACCAATGGTTTATTATCCTATTTCAACTTTAATGTTAGCAGGGATAAGAGATATACTTATAATTTCAACACCAACTGATTTGCCTGGGTTTAAACGTCTGTTAGGAGATGGATCAGATTATGGAGTGCGTTTTGAATATGCCGAACAACCCAGTCCGGATGGTTTGGCACAAGCTTTTATTATTGGAGAAGAGTTTATTGGTAATGATTCAGTATGTTTAATTTTAGGAGACAATATCTTTTATGGACAAAGTTTCAGTTTAATGCTTCAGGAAGCTGTTGCTAATACTGAGGAGAGTCAGCAAGCCACAATATTCGGGTATTATGTAAATGACCCAGAGCGATATGGTGTTGTTGAATTTGACAAATACAATAAAGTCAAGTCGATAGACGAAAAACCAAAGGATCCGAAATCTAATTACGCAGTAGTAGGGTTATACTTTTACCCAAATTCAGTAGTGGAAATTGCAAAGAATATCAAACCCTCTGCTCGTGGTGAACTTGAAATAACTACGGTAAACGAAATGTTTTTAAACCAACAGCAATTGAATCTTCAATTACTAGGGAGAGGTTTTGCATGGCTGGATACGGGGACTCATGACTCACTTTCTGAGGCTTCAACCTTTATTGAAGTGCTGGAAAAACGACAAGGATTAAAAATTGCTTGTCTCGAAGAGATTGCTTTTCACAATAAATGGATTTCAGAAGATGATATAAGACGTATTGCAGAACCTATGAAAAAGAATCAGTATGGTCAATATCTATTAAGACTGATAGATATAGTTTGACAAATATGAATATAAAAAAAACCGAAATTGAAGGTCTGATAATTATTCAGCCTGAAGTTTTCAGAGATGAAAGAGGTTATTTTCTTGAGTCGTTTTCACAAAGAGAATTTGAAAAGAGAGTAAGTAAGACTGTTTTCGTTCAGGATAATGAGAGCAGGTCGAGTTATGGTGTATTGAGAGGTTTACACTTTCAGAAAGCACCTTATACTCAGGCAAAACTTGTTAGAATAATTAGTGGAAAGGTACTGGATGTTGCTGTAGATCTTCGGCATAACTCTCCAACGTATGGAAAGCATGTCGCAGTGGAGCTGTCTGATGACAATAAACTGCAGGTTTACATCCCCCGTGGCTTTGCGCATGGTTTTGTTGTTCTGAGTGAATATGCTGTGTGTCATTATAAATGTGATAACTATTATGCTCCTGATTATGCCGAAGGGTTAAAATGGGATGATGAGCAATTACGCATTAATTGGTTATTGCCAAAAGAAGATATAATATTGTCGGAGAGGGATAAAAATAATCCTTATATGGATTTTAATACTGTTTATTTCGACAAGTAAAATAAAAAAAGAAAGTACTAAATTTATAATTACTTTGAGTGATATGAAAAGAAAACATATTATGATTACCGGTGGAGCTGGTTTTATTGGTTCGCATGTTGTAAGACAATTCCTTAACAATTATTCGAATTATGATATTATTAATGTTGATTCACTTACATATGCCGGTAACCTATTGAATCTGAAAGATGTTGAAGACCGTCCAAATTATACGTTTGTAAAAGCAGATATTTGTGATTTTTCAGAAATGCAAAATATTTTCAAGAATTTTGATATAGATTCTGTCATACACTTAGCCGCTGAAAGTCATGTTGACCGTTCGATAACAGATCCGTTTTCATTTGCTCGAACAAATGTAATGGGAACCCTTAATCTTCTTCAGGCAGCAAGAGCTCACTGGGGGAATGATTTTGAAAACAAACTCTTTTATCATGTTTCAACAGATGAAGTTTACGGATCGCTTGAGTTTGGAGACCATCCGTTTACAGAAACCACATCCTATGATCCTCATTCGCCATATTCAGCTTCAAAGGCTTCTTCAGATCATTTTGTAAGGGCTTATCGAGATACATATGGGTTACCTATTGTGATTTCTAATTGCTCAAACAATTATGGACCCTTCCAGTTTCCGGAAAAATTGATTCCACTTTTCATTAACAATATTCGTCACAATAAACCTTTGCCTGTTTATGGGAAAGGTGAAAATGTGAGAGACTGGCTGTATGTTGAAGATCATGCAAAAGCAATTGATTTAATATTTCACAAAGGTCGAAGAGGTAGCACCTACAATATAGGTGGACTTAATGAATGGAAGAATATCGACCTGATTCATCTTATTGTTAAAGTCTCTGATAGATTGTTAGGAAGAGCTGAGGGCGAATCAACAAAACTTATAACATATGTAACCGACAGAGCAGGGCATGATTTACGCTATGCTATTGATGCCTCTAAACTGAATAATGAGCTTGGTTGGGAGCCTTCTTTCCAATTCGAAGAAGGTCTGCAAAAAACTGTTAGCTGGTATCTTGAAAATCAGGAATGGCTGGACAATGTAACTAGTGGTGATTACATGAACTATTACAAACAAATGTATGGAGAATAAATCCTTATAATCCAAAGTTATAAGCTATACTCACTCCAGGTGTGATACAATTCTTCTTACCTATAGCACTGTTTTTAGTGCCGAAAGCCATGTCAATGAAAAGGGAAAAGTCCAGATTCAGATAAGAATATCCTGCTAAAGGTGAGAATGCAAATGCTGTGTAACTGGCTCCAAATGCTGCACCTATTCGAGGTTCAATAAAAAAGCCCTCTTCCATACCATTTTGTGTGAATCGGTATCCAATCAGTGGCATAATATAATTAAAGGCATCATCAGCATCATTTAAAATGCTTGAAAGGATTTTTCCCTCCCCATATGGATTGTTAAACCCTTTTATATTAAGCGAAATAAAGTTGTTGGGATTGTTGGAAAGCAGATTGTCCATTGCCAACCATGCAACTGTTCCACCAATTCCGAACTTTTTGTTTTGTTCGCTGTTTGAAACTATGCCTATGTCACCTGATAACCTGATGTAGTTGTTGAACTGACCTTTAGCACTCATTAGTATTCCAATAGAAAATAGTAGGGTAAAAATAATTTTTTTCATTTTGTGCCATTATAAGTTTCTGATGACGAAATTATAATATTATTTTATCTTTAGCAATTAAAATATTACATTTACACTGAAACTCAATATATTATTTCTGATATATTTTATTAGAAATATTTGTTTATAGTCAAGAAATAAATAATAAATAAAAGATGTATGATAAGTAAATCGTCCAAGATATATGTAGCAGGACATCGTGGTCTTGTTGGTTCTGCAATCTGGAAAAACTTGAAAGAAAAAGGATTTACAAACCTTATTGGCAGAACACATAAAGAGCTTGATCTTATGGATAGTTCTGAAGTGGTCCGTTTTTTCGATGAAGAGAAACCGGAATTCGTTTTTTTGGCTGCGGCGCATGTTGGAGGTATAATAGCTAATAATAAATATAGAGCCGATTTTATATACAAGAACTTGCAGATACAAAACAATGTAATCGGAGCTAGTTTTAGTCATAAGGTAAAGAAACTTCTTTTTCTTGGAAGCACTTGCATTTATCCAAAAGAAGCTATTCAACCAATGTCCGAAAATTCATTACTTACAGGACCACTTGAATATACAAATGAGCCTTATGCAATTGCCAAAATTGCCGGATTGAAGATGTGTGAAAGTTTTAATATTCAATATGGGACGAACTATATTGCAGTGATGCCTACAAATTTGTATGGACCAAATGATAACTTTGATTTGGAAAAAAGTCACGTACTACCTGCAATGATTCGGAAGATACACCTTTCTAAAGCATTAATGGAAAATGATTGGGATATAATAAAAAAAGATTTGAATGCTCGTCCGGTAGAGCAGGTAACAGGTGAAAGCAACAAAATGGAAATAACTGCTGTTCTTGAAAAATATGGAATCACCGATAAGTTTGTAAAGCTTTGGGGTACCGGTAAGCCGTTGCGCGAATTTCTCTGGAGTGATGAGATGGCTGATGCGTGTGTGTTTATAATGGAAAAAGTGAATTTTACAGATTTAATAATTGATAAAAAAGAGATTAGAAATTGTCATATAAATATTGGAACCGGAAAGGAGATATCAATTCGCGATCTGTCTTATCTCATAAAAGAAACGATAGGGTATAACGGAGAAATACTTTTTGATGATTCGAAACCCGACGGAACTATGAGAAAATTGACGGATGTCACAAAACTCAACAATCTTGGATGGAAACATAAAATTGAAGTAGAAGAAGGTGTTAATAAATTATATAACTGGTATATTCAGAATATTTAAAATTTGAATCATTAATAACTTTCGTTTGTGAGTAATCTTCACTAATTTTGCACGTCATTTTTAAACAAAATCAGATGAATAGAGATAAACACATCTTTGAGATTATTGAAAAGGAGCGTGAGCGACAGCTAAAAGGTCTTGAATTGATTGCTTCTGAGAACTTCGTTAGTGAGCAGGTTATGGAAGCTGCAGGATCTGTACTTACAAATAAATATGCTGAGGGTTATCCAGGAAGAAGATATTATGGTGGCTGTGAGGTAGTTGACTTAAGTGAACAACTTGCAATAGACAGATTAAAACAATTGTTTGGAGCAGAGTGGGCAAATGTTCAGCCGCATTCAGGTGCGCAGGCAAATGCCGCAGTATTTCTTGCATGCCTTAAGGCCGGTGATAAATTCCTTGGCTTAAATCTTTCGCACGGAGGACACCTTACACACGGTTCTCCTGTTAATTTTTCCGGATTAATGTTTCATCCACTTGAATATAATGTCAGAGAAGATAATCAACAGGTTGATTACGATCAATTGGAACAGACTGCACGTAAAGAGAAACCAAAATTAATTATTGCAGGTGCATCTGCTTATTCACGTGAGTGGGATTATGCACGTATTCGTAACGTCGCAGATGAGATTGGAGCGATATTCATGGTTGATATGGCACATCCCGCCGGTTTGATTGCTGCTGATTTATTAGATAACCCTCTGAAATATGCTCATATCGTTACATCTACAACACATAAAACACTTCGTGGACCACGTGGTGGAGTGATATTAATGGGTAAAGATTTTGAAAACCCATGGGGTGTAAAAACTCCCAAGGGAGAGATCAAAATGATGTCTGCAATGCTTGATTCAGCTGTCTTCCCTGGTATGCAGGGGGGGCCTCTTGAACATATCATAGCTGCTAAGGCAGTTGCTTTTCATGAAGCACTTCAACCCGAATTTAAAGAATATCAGAAGCAAGTAAAGAAAAATGCCGCTACTATGGCACAAGCTTTCATTGATTTGGGTTATAATGTTGTATCAGGTGGTACAGACAATCATATTATACTGGTGGATTTACGTACTAAGTTCCCTAAATTAACAGGTAAAATGGGAGAGAATTTACTGGTTGAAGCAGATATCACCGTAAATAAAAATATGGTGCCTTTTGATGACAGATCGCCATTTCAAACATCAGGTTTGCGTTTTGGTACGCCAGCAATAACAACGCGAGGAGTTAAGGATAACCTTATAGGTGAGATTGTTGAGATGATTGATAAAGTGCTTGCTAATCCAGAGAACAGTAAAGTTATATCATCAGTTCGCGAAAAGGTTAATTTAACAATGAGAAAATATCCAATTTTTGCCTAAAAAATGAAAGCTTATTAAAGGGCTATTGGATTATTTTACAAAACGAAGAATGGTTGAACTATTCTTCGTTTTTGTTTATATTTGTAAACTGTAGCCTAATTAAGAAACCTGTATCAAGATAGTATATGAGTATCCTTCAGACCGAAATTCAGTTCATTCCCGGTGTTGGTCCCAAAAGGGCTGCATTGCTGAATAAAGAGATAGAAGTGTTTACTGTTGGAGATCTATTGCGATGGTATCCTTACCGATATATCGACAGAACTCGTTTCTATTATATTCATGAGATAGATAATACACTTGCTTTTATTCAGCTAAAAGGTAAAATTACTGCTTTCGAAACTTTTGGAGAGGGAAGAAAAAGACGTCTTGTCGCTCATTTTACAGATGGTACTGGCTTTATCGACTTAATCTGGTTTCAGGGAATCCGTTTTATAGAAGGTAAATATAAACTTAATCAGGAGTATATCGTTTTTGGTAAACCAAACCTTTTTAATGGAAAGTGGAATATTGCTCACCCCGAGATTGACCCGTTTTTAAATGATTCGGATTTACCTCAGGGACTTATGGCAATGTATTCTACAACAGAGAAAATGAAAAATCATTATCTTAATTCAAAGGCAATTCAGAAAATCATTGAGAATGCATTTGGCTTAATTAAGACGGAACTACCCGAATCATTGTCTTCTGATGTGATTAAAGAGGCCAATCTGATATCTTTTCATGATGCTGTCGAGAATATACACTTTCCTGAATCGCCAACTAAACTAAGAAATGCACAATATAGACTTAAGTTTGAGGAGCTTTTTTATATTCAATTAAGTTTAGTTAGATATGCATCAGACAGAAAAGAGAAGTTAAACGGTTTTGTCTTTCACAGAGTGGGTGAGAACCTTAATAACTTTTATAAGAAAAACTTACCATTTCCATTAACGAATGCTCAAAAGAGGGTTGTAAAAGAAATTCGTAAGGATACTGCGTCAGGAAAGCAAATGAATCGACTTCTACAAGGAGATGTGGGAAGTGGTAAAACGCTTGTTGCCATAATGTGTATGTTAATTGCTTTGGATAATGGCTTTCAGGCATGTCTTATGGCGCCAACAGAGATACTTGCATATCAGCATTTTGAGACATTCACTAAAATGTTGTCTGGTATAAATTTGCGTGTTGAGTTACTTACCGGTTCCACAAGGAAGAAAGAGCGAGAGAAGCTTCATGCCGAACTGAAATCAGGTGAGATTAATATATTAATTGGCACACATGCTCTTATTGAGGATGTTGTGCAGTTTAACAATCTCGGCTTTGTTGTAATTGATGAGCAGCATCGTTTTGGTGTAGCGCAAAGAGCAAAGTTGTGGTCTAAAAATATTAAACCACCTCATGTGCTTGTGATGACTGCCACACCTATACCTCGAACTTTAGCAATGACAGTTTACGGTGATCTAGATGTTTCTGTAATTGATGAGTTACCTCCAGGTAGAAAACCTGTGCAGACTTTGCATAAATTTGAAAAAAAACGAGGTGAACTATATAATTTTATACGAAAGGAAATAAATTCAGGCAGACAAGTATATATTGTATATCCATTGATTGAAGAGAGTGAAACTCTGGACCTGAAAAATCTTGAAGAGGGATACGAGCACATAAAAGAAGCGTTTCCGGAGTTCTCAGTTTGCAAGATGCATGGAAGGATGAAACCGATCGAAAAAGAAGAAGTTATGCAACTTTTTGTCTCAGGTAAAGCAAATATTATGGTATCAACAACGGTAATAGAAGTAGGAGTTAATGTGCCAAATGCTAGTGTAATGGTGATAGAAAGTGCTCAGAGATTCGGACTATCTCAACTGCATCAGTTACGTGGTAGAGTGGGCCGGGGTGCAGATCAATCTTACTGTATATTGCTTACTCCATATGAACTATCTGCTGATACAAGAAAGAGAATTGAAATTATGACTGAAAGCAATGATGGGTTCGTAATTGCAGAGGCTGATCTTAAGTTAAGAGGACCCGGAGAT
The DNA here is from genome assembly GCA_964484665.1 of uncultured Proteiniphilum sp. Lineage (GTDB taxonomy): Bacteria > Bacteroidota > Bacteroidia > Bacteroidales > Dysgonomonadaceae > Proteiniphilum. The sequence continues at coordinate 30,839 of CAZAFR010000017.1, forward strand.
CTCGAAGGAACACAGCAAAGTGGTATCCCTTTTAATCTCAGAATTGCTGATATAGTTAAAGATAACGATATATTATTTCGTGCTCGTGAAATTGCTGAAGTGTTAATTAAAAAAGACCCTTTGCTTGAACTACCTGATCACGTTGTGTTGAAACAACAACTAAAGCGTCTTGGAGGCAACCGCTACGACTGGAGTAAAATTAGCTGACACTTTATTTTGTGGGAGTATCCCATAATCTGATTAATACTTACACACTTAATGGAATGGCGTCTTGTATATTTTCTTCCGCCCCCTGAGTCTATACTTGCACTTAATAATACTACCGGCATATCTGTATCACCTTGTACGAATAGCTCTTTATCTTCTGTGAAGTACATTTAGAGTAGAAAGAGTAAAAGATAAACTCTTTGGAAAAACATTCAAAGCTATTCCAAAGAGTAATTACTTTTAATTCAAAAGAATTGTGTTACAATTTAATTGAAGCACCGCCCGTCAACCAGAACCCCGGTTGTGGAATATTGCCTAAATCTATATATACGATGTTAAAGATATTATTAGCATTGATGAAAAAGTCTATGTTATGTAGTTTGTAATTTGCCTTTACATCTAATATAGAAAAAGGAGCATAATTAACCTCTTCACCCGGTTGCAAATCGTTGTATTGCACATAGGATCCGTTTCTTTTTTGCCATCTGAAATTCCACGAAAGAGAAAGATTCTTTATAAGACCATGCTGTAATTTGGTGATGAATTTATGTCGCAAGTGATTTAGTATATAGTTTGATATTAATTCATCTTCAACTCTTTCCTGATCAAGAAACATATATCCAACATTAATTGAATTTAGAGGTTGATTTTGACCAAACCACTTTTTAAAATCAAGAGAGATGTCAACTTCAAATCCCTTTTTATTTATTTGAGTGTAGTTGGTAGATTCCCATAAAGCTTCGGGAGATGATTTTACCCAATCTATCATATTCTTCCCCTCCATATAAAATACAGCGAATGAACTCTTAATCACTTGACTACAAAACTTAGCACCCATTTCAAAAGCTTCAGATAGTTCAGCTTCAAGATTGATATTACCATTATGTGTAGCTGTAGTATAATAGAGATCTGTGAAAGTTGGCATTCGCGTAGCTTTATTCCATGACCCATAGAGGCTCAAATTATCAGTTGCTCTGAGCGACCCGTTTAAAGCAGGATAGAAATCAAACTGATTGGTTACTGCACTATTTAAGTTTAGCAATCCACCCAATGAAAGAGTGAAACGCTCAAGGATAAAATTATGTTCCGCAAAGTAGCTTATATTGGTTCTATTATCTGATTTTGTATATTTTCCAATAGGTTTTTCTAAAGTATTCCCAAGAACATTACTTATAATACCTTCATTTCTGAACTCACCGCCAAAACTAGATATACCTAGTCGGGATGCATACTGCATATGCAAATTCATACCAAACACATCGCTACGATGATAATTATGACCTGTATACTTTGAAGGGACATCATAAGTCCCATCTCTTATAAGTTGAAATTCATCATAATGCCTGCTCCAGTAGATGTGTGGTGTCAGTTTAAGTTTGCCACTTGTCTCACCTTTTAATGAGAAGAACAGACCTTTTGTGTCATCGAACTGATTAGGGTATGCAGCGGTGTAAAATGTGTTAGCACCATAAGCCTTGTCATTTAATCCAGCCAGTAAATCAATCTTGGAGTTTACGATGTTAAATCTGCTTTGCCAAAGAAGATTATATATATTGTAGTCACTATTAAGTATGTAACCATCAGATCGTTTATATCCGGCAGAGAGTGAATGCACAGATGTTTCGCCAGCATAAGACCCTCGAGCATCAACGCTGAAGAGTCCATGCATTCCTGCTTCCAGCTTAGTGTAGATACCGGATTCGGCATCTTTTTTCGTGATAATATTAACCCCTCCTGAAAATGCACTTGCTCCATAAACAAGAGATGATGGTCCCTGCACTATTTCAATGCGCTCAATATCTGAAAGATTAATCGGAATGTCGAAACTGTAATGACCTGTGTGAGGATTGGTAAGGTTAATTCCGTTTAGGAGAATAGCTGTTTGATCGAATGATCCACCTCTGAGAGTTATGTCCGCCTGTACGCCGTGCGGTCCGCGTTGCTGAATATCTACTCCTGCTACATAGTTTAAAAGGTCTTCAATACTTATAACCGGAGCTCGCTCAATCTCTCTGTCAGTTAACACTGTCACCTGCTTTGCTGCAAGATTTATTGGCATCGCCACCTTTGATGCAGTAACCATAACTTCATCCAGTTCTGTTGGTGGAATTGAGTCTGAGGATGTCTCAGTAAAGATTTGCTCAATAGGTTCAATTGAAGTAGCATGAGCATTCATAAGCGCACAACCCGATAATACACCAATGGTGACTGCTTTGTGCAAACTGTTGAAAACACTGTACGACTTTCGTGAGAATCGTTTAAAACGAAATGTCTTAGTCGTTTTGAATTGTTTTTTATCCATATTTTATATTTTAAAAAATGTGGTTCAAAAATACGAATAAATAATAAGAACTACTTAGAATTATTTGTTGTAAGGATAAGATAGAAACGATATGATATTATATATTATATATTATATATTATAAGAAGAGTGGTAACCGATTTAATTAAATAAATATTGAAAAGTGAACGTTGCCATATTTTAGTTTTCTATTAAACCGGGGTAGTATTGTAAAATCGTGAAATTTGGAATGTTCCAAAATAAGTATGCCATCTGGTTTGAGTAGGTTTTTTTCAAAAATTATGTCGGGAATTGTGTCAACCTCCTTCATATCATATGGAGGGTCAGCAAAAATTAGATCAAATTGCTCCCTGCACGTTTGAAGGAATTTGAAGACATCAGATTTTAATGGGTAGAGTTCATTAGCTTCAAGTTTTTCTTTTGCAATTGAAATAAAACGCCAGTGTTGGTTTTCAGATTCCACAGATATCACACGTCTGCAACCTCTTGACACAAGCTCTAGAGCAATACTACCTGTTCCTGAGAAAAGGTCAAGTGCAGCTGTCTCCTCCCAATCCATATAGTTATTGAGAACATTAAACAAGCCTTCTTTGGCAAAGTCAGTTGTAGGTCGTGCTTTCAGGTTAGGAGGAACCTGAATTCTTCTGGATTTATATTTCCCACTTATTATACGCATAATGCAGCAATAACATCAGTTGGCAGTTTTTGAATCTCTTCAGCTGTAAGAGATACCTCAGGTTTCATTACGACTCTTTCAACGTTGTTAATAAGTCTCTTAAGGTCATTTACTACAGTTAAGTAAGAATCTATTTCACCGCTTATGTACAGACTGTCTTGAGTTTGGTCCAGCGCTAATTTGTCCCAAACATTTGCAATATAATATGTAGTATCCGGTTTATTATTTGCAGGAAATGTAATTGCAGATTGTAGTTGGTTTCCAAAATAACAGCATAGTGATACATAGTCATCATGAAAATCTACAAAACATTGTTTACTGTTTTCCTTATGATTATAAGTGTTAAAAGCTTGTAGAAGAAGTGATGAGTGATGCTTAAATTCCGGATTACTCAAATGTCTTAAAAGAAATGAATGCACATCTTCATCCATATTAAAAACTACTGAATAGTCTTCTGCCTCAGAAAAATTAAATAATGTAATGCCATCTACGTTATGAATATTGAAATTAATTATTTCTTTGATACGCTTGGGCTCAAAAAAAGGCTGGGGAACGATTGTATAGTTTGGAGATACAACAATAACAGTAGTTTTATCGAAAGGGTTAGTGAAAAATCCCTGATCAAATATAAGTTTTTTAATGTTTTCCGAATATGACAATTTATTACTTAAATCGGTTTCCTGAAAATAAAATATATCAGGATCATCTGAGGATTGAAAATAAAAAGAAAATCCATTCGGCGCTAACCGAATGGATAATCTATATTTTTCTGAATGAGCTAAATCTATATTTTCCGGTAGAAACATAAATCAGTTTGTGATAACTAATTATTCCCAGTTACCTGCATTATTATTAGCAATTTCAAGAGAACCTACCTGCATACCTGGAAACCTGTCACCCGGACGGTTAAGTACTTCCTGAATCTTTTGTGCAAGCAGCTTTTGATCCAAATCTCCTAAATAATCAGTATATGGAGCTTTTGCTTCAAATACTTGGATAGGATACCCCGATGCTGTAATCAGAGAATCAACACCCATTTGGAATGCTGTGCCGGAAGGAGCAAATGGAACGTACCTCAGGGAATCAGCAGAAAAATTTGAGCGATTAGGATAAAGGACCTGAACCGCAGGTGAGAATATTGAATCTCTCACTAATTGAGGTGCATTTTTTTCATTGTCCCATAAACCGGCTTCTTTTATTTTTGCTACATTACCGGTATTAATAATATTTATAGCATTAATCTCTGTCATACCGTCTTCAAGCTGTTGCTCGGTGAGTTCTCCTGATCTAACGAGTGTAGCAATCTGACCTGTACTTACAAAGTTGATAAGTGTATCAAAGCTGGCAGTATATGAACCAGTCTTTGAACGTAAAGCAACTTGCGCTGTGCGGATATCCATCAAGCGCTGAATAACTGCTTTATCTCGTTTATCGACCTCTGCATTGAAATCAATAGGGCCTTGGATACTTTTCCAGGACACCCAAGCTAAAAGAACAATGGCTATTGATAAAAGCACTTTCATTACAACTTTCATGGACTTTTCTTTTTTTTAATTTATAATGTTTATTATTGATTTTCTGATTTTAGACTACAAATTTAGAAAAAGAATGATAATTATGCTACTTTTATGAGAAAAATTACAGAAAAATATGGTAAATCGCTATTTTGTTGAGAAAATCAATGAGAATTTCCCATTTAATTTTACAAAAGACCAGTCATATGCTTTGGAAAGGCTTACTGAATTTCTTTTTTCAGAGAGTGGAGATCATGTGTTTTTATTAACCGGATATGCCGGTACGGGTAAGTCGTCACTTATTGGAAGTCTTGTAAGAACAATGACTCAATTTAGGCAAAAAACTGTATTGTTGGCACCCACCGGAAGAGCAGCAAAAGTCTTTTCAGAATATGCAGCTCAAAAGGCATATACAATTCATAAAAAAATATATAGGCAGCAAAAAATGTCAGAGGGAACAATGCAATTTTCACTTTCCGAGAATTTGCATAAAAATACTCTTTTTATTGTTGATGAGGCGTCTATGATTAACAATGAGTCCACCGATTTTTCGATTTTCGGGACAGGGAGACTGCTAGACGATTTGATTGAATATGTTTATTCAGCTGAAGGTTGTAGAATTCTTTTAGTAGGAGATGATGCTCAGTTGCCGCCGGTTAAACAAGATTACAGTCCGGCACTAGATAGACAAGTACTTCAATCATATGCATTACAGGTGTCGGAAGCTACTTTGACGGAAGTTGTGAGACAGGAAATAGAATCAGGTATTCTGCATAATGCTACATATTTGCGAGACTCGTTAGCGTTGAACGCTACAGATGAATTTCCCAAGCTTAAGGTTGATGGATTTGCAGATGTAAAAAGAATCACCGGTAATGATTTGATTTATGAAATTTCGGATGCTTATTCTCGAGATGGAATGGAAGAAACAATTGTTATATCCCGATCAAATAAAAGAGTTAATGCATATAATAATGGAATCAGAAATACAGTTTTGTATCGGGAAGAAGAGATTTCGACAGGCGATATTCTCATGATTACGAAAAACAACTATTTCTGGATAGAAGACTATGAGAACCTTGATTTTTTGGCTAATGGGGAATTTGTAGAAGTTATGCGCGTCAGAAGTGAAGAGGAGATGTATGGTTTCAGATTCTGCAATGTGGTATTGTATCACCGTGAGTATGATGTTGAATTTGAAGCTAAAATTAATCTGGATGTATTGCATACCGAAGTGCCGGGATTAACAAGTGAGCAGAATAATCAGTTATTTACTAGTGTGATGGAGGATTATAGTAATATTACTCAAAAGCGTTTAAGGTATAAAAAAGTAAAAACTAATTCTTATTTCAATGCTTTGCAAACAAAATACGGATATGCTGTTACCTGTCATAAAGCACAAGGTGGTGAATGGAAGAATGTTTTTCTGGATATAGGTTACATACAAAAATCATATCTGGGTGACAGTTTTTATAGATGGTTATATACGTCAGTTACACGAGCTACTCAAACGTTATATCTTGTAAATTTGCCTGATGATTTTGTTGAGCTTTCTAAAATATGATTACTTTTGTATGTTTCATGTAATGAGAGATTCACATAAAGCGTATGGCATAAAGAATCATTAAAATAAAGGAATGTAACATGTCTGAGAATAAAACAGTATATTTTGAACGGCTTATAAGTGAGATAAAATCTTTACAAGAAAATGTTCAAGTGGTTAGTAGCACCGGCACTCTTCCATTTTCCTTTTTCAAAGAATCAATTGAAAAAACTCAGGAAATTTCTCGTTTATTGCACGAACTTGAATTTATGCAGGTTGATGATTTAAAAGACAGGATGGAACGTTTGATAGTTGTATTATCAGAAAAAGAGCTGGAAGTGTTACAGGCGAAAGAAAAAATAAAGGAACTAGAAGAAACAAAAGATAATCAACAAATAGAAGTTAAGAATTCACAAGATCCTAAAGTTGTTAGTATAAGTCCGGGAAATATTTATGCAGATGGATTAGCTTTGCCTGAATACAGGAATCCATCTAAAATTGATGAATATCAAAATAAAGAGCAAGAATTTAATATTCTTGAAGAGAGTAAGTCCAATAATAAGAGTTCTCTTTCAATTAATGATGTTATAAAAACAGCACCGGCTTTGGTAGACTTAAAAAGAGGAATTAGTCTCAATGATAGATTCATTTTTCAGCGTGAACTGTTTGGTAATGACCATAACCGTATGAATAGCACGATCGAAAAACTTAACAGTTTAAAATCATATGAAGATGCTGAAGATTATATTAAAGAAAATGTTTCAGCGGATTTAAATAATCCAACCGTAGCTGACTTTCTGTCAATTATTAAAAAAGGATTTAAGTAAATAGTGAGTAGAGAGATGGGAAAACTGTATGTTGTACCCACACCTGTTGGAAATTTGGAAGATATTACTCTTAGAGCATTGAAGGTGCTTAAAGAGTGTGATGTTATTTTAGCAGAAGACACACGAACCAGTAGTGTTTTAATGAGACATTTCGGGATTGAAACCCATATGCAGTCGTATCATAAATTCAATGAACATAAGGCAACCGCTCATTTGGTGGAAAGGATGAAATCGGGTGAGGTGTTTGCATTGATATCTGATGCCGGCACCCCCGCAATTTCTGATCCCGGATATATGCTGGTAAGAGATTGCGTTAGTGAAGATATTGAGGTCGAGTGTCTTCCGGGAGCTACAGCTTTTGTACCTGCACTTGTAGAGTCGGGGTTGCCAAATGATCGCTTTTGTTTTGAGGGCTTTCTTCCTCAAAAAAAAGGAAGACAAACGCGACTCAAACAGCTTTCTGATGAAGTGAGAACGATGATTTTTTATGAATCTCCCTACAGGGTAGTTAAAACACTCACTCAATTAGCAGAAAGTTTGGGAAATGAAAGATATGCTTCTGTTTCCAGGGAGATCTCTAAATTATACGCCGAAACTGTGCGTGGAACGTTGGAGGAATTGTTGAATCATTTTAAAGAAAACGAACCGAGGGGTGAGTTTGTTATAGTAGTTAAAGGCAAGGATTAATATAAAATGGTTATAAGAGAGTTATTTATAATTATGAAATATAAATATTATTATTTATGAAAAAAGAGTGGATTTTATTTCTTGTAGTGGGACTAGTTGTTTCATGTACAAATGTAAAGGAGTCGAAAGAGTATAAAGAACTGCAAGCGCAGCGCGACTCTCTTTTAATGCAATCTGCAGATGCAGAAGGTGAGGCTGCAGAAATGATGTCCGTTATTAGTGAGGTAGAAGCAAATTTTGAAAGGATAAGAGAAGCGGAGAAGTATATCTCTACTCAGTCCATACAATCCGCAGAAATGAGTCAAGACACCAAACAGCAAGTGAGTGAAAACTTCAGGATGATAAATGAAATCCTGCAGCGGAATAAAGCGCAGCTGAACGAACTAAACAAAAAGTATAGTAGTAGTAAAGCTGAAATAGCTTCTATGAAAAACACAATTAACAGACTCAATCGCGAGATGCAGGAAAGCTCAGACAGATTAGTTGAGCTACAGAGTGAACTTGCTAAAAAGAATGAACAGATTGCTCAGCTTTCGCTGGATGTCACATCATTGGCACTCGAAACAGAGCAGCAGTCGGCTACCATTAAGGAGCAGGACAGATCTCTTAATACTGCCTATTATGTATTTGGCACCGCTAATGAGCTCAAGGACCAGAAGATATTATCCGGAGGCTTTTTGCAAGCAACGCGAGTTATGCAGGATACTTTCAATAAAGATTATTTTCTGAAGATTGATATTCGTGAAGTTACCGAGATTCCATTATACACTAAAAAAGGAAAACTTTGGTCAACTCATCCCGAAGGTACATATGAGTTTGTAATCGGTACTGATGGAAATGTTACTTTCAAAATAACCGATACTCAGCGATTCTGGAGTCTTACAAAATACCTTATTATTGAAGTTAGCTGATTAGGTGAATGTACGAAAACTTATTTATTGATCTCGATGATACGTTGTGGGATATTCATCTGAATGGCAAGGAGTGTCTGGAAGAGGTTTATATAGATTACGGATATTCAAAATACTATCCAACTTTTGAAGATTATTATGAGGTTTATATGCCTAGTAATAATTATTTGTGGGGACTTTATCGTCAAGGAGTAATAAAAAAAGAAGAGCTTATTGTTGAGAGATTTCTTGTTCCTGTAAGAGAGTTTGGAATTAATGATCCTGTATACGCTAAAAATGTAAGCGATGATTTTCTTGAAAGGACCACCAAGAAAACTCGATTGATTGATGGCGCCATAGAGCTGTTGGAATATCTAAAGCCTAAATATCGAATGTTTATACTTTCAAATGGATTCAGAGAAGTGCAATTTAAGAAAATTGAAAACTCGGGTTTAAAATCATACTTCGATAAAATTATTCTGTCGGAAGATGCCAATATCAATAAGCCTCATGCAGGTATGTTTACTTATGCATTAAAAAACACCAATTCAAAACGTAATAAAACTATAATGATTGGTGATAGCTGGGAGGCAGATATTGTTGGCGCAAAAAACAGTCGGATTGATCAGATATGGTTCAATCCTTTGCACAATGAGCCGATAGATTTTAAGCCAACTTATACAGTTGATTCTCTTATAAAAATAATGGATATTCTTTAATTACTGCCTGCGGCGTAGTGGCATAGTCATGCATCTGGGACCGCCTCCACCGCGTGGCAGTTCTGATCCTTCAATTGTTATAACACATTTTTTTGATGATTCTATGCAGAAATTGCCATTTATGACATCTTTTGCAGTAGCAACATCAAATCCGTTCTTACTGAGTTCTTCAAGTGTATGAATATTACGTGCATATGAGATAACCTTACCGGGAGCTGTTGCGAAAAAATTGGCACCGCTATGCCATTGTTCTCTTTCCTGATCCCACTCATCTGCTTTACCTCCGCAAACAATAGGCTCGAGGTCAACTCCAAGTTTTTTGAGTACGTTGAGTATTCCTCCTGATGATGATATTTTTACAACTTTTCCTTTTTCAATCTGCATATAAACAGTCTGATAGGGAGAGCTGCTCATTATTAAAGGTTTGTATACCAAGGCAGTGTTTGTATCAAGCATTGTGAAAACCATATCAAGATGAATAAACGATTCGGGTGACTCTGGCAGTTGCTGTATGATTACATGTTTTTTATCGTTTCCGGTTTTACAAAATTCCTGTACCAAAAGATCAATCCCTTGTGAACTTGTTCTGGAACCGTTCCCTATAAGTAAAATATCATCTCTTATAACTAAAATATCTCCACCTTCAATTTTTACTGAAGGGTTATTATTTGAAATATTGTATGTGTTAATAACGTTTGTGTCAAAAAAGAGTCCACTTTCAAAAATAGCATCCATAATAAGTGATTCGCGAAGGCGTACCTCGTTAGCCATTTTACATATTATTACATTGTTCCCTATTATTGCACTTGCATCGCGAGTGAAGTAAAAATTGTAAAGAGGTTTAAGCGCATAATACTCTTCGCGTAGAAAATCTGTTAGTGTATTTATTTTTATTGGCAATCCTTCGATTAGTATCTTAGATAGATTTTGTGGGGATAGTCTCATCAGATAATCAATGTATCCTTGAACATGCTCAATGCTACTTATTTTAGAAATAAGTTTCTCTTTTAGATCATCTTTTTCCAAAACGCGAGTCAGTAGATCCGAAACTTCATACACTCTTGTTGTCTTTTGTAATACCCCTTGCAGCTGATCATACTCCTTACGCGCAATAGACAAATTTAGGATGTCATTGTATAGTGCTCTTTGAGCATTGCGGGGTGTCATATTTTCCACTTCAGGTCCCGGATAATGTAATAATACAGCTTCAAGTTGGCCAACTTCTGACTGTACGTTCAAGGTTATTTTAGATTTTGTCATATTAATAGAATAGGAATAATTATTAACAAATGTATAAATTTTATTTGTATCGACATCTTTCTATAGTCTTAAAATATTAAATTATTGTAATTAATTCGATTTCGTCTAAATTTTTCCTATTTTTGATGAAAATGATTATCTTAGGTAGACCTTATTGTGGAGAGTATGTTTTGAATAATAATTTTTTAAAATCAGGGAACTATTTAAAATGGGACAAATTACCTTAAAAGATATAGCAAAAGCTCTAGACTTATCACCTTCAACTGTTTCCCGTGCAATGCGTAACCATCCGGCTATTAGTAAAAACACATGTAAAATAGTACAGAAATATGCTGAAGAACACAAGTATAAACCCAATATTTTGGCATTGCAACTGCGTACTAATAAAAATAATACTATAGGTGTTATTGTTCCTGAGATAGTGCATTATTTTTTTTCAACAGTACTGGATGGTATCCAGCAGGAGACCGAACGCGAAGGTTATAATCTGCTTATTTCACATTCTAAGGAGGATTATGACAGAGAAGTAAGAAGCGTTGAAACTCTACTTGATGCTAGAGTTTGTGGTATTTTGATATCACAGTCCAAATCTACTGTTAAATACAATCATTTTCAGGAAATAATAGATAATAAGGTACATCTTCTTTTTTTTGACCGTATATGTACAGGCATAAACACCGATAAAGTAGTTGTTGATGACTATGCAGGTGCATTTAATGCTGTTGAATATCTTATTCAAACGGGATGTAAAAATATTGCTTTTTTGGGTTCTGTGTCCTCATTGCCTATTTCAAATAACAGAAGGATGGGGTATGAAGATGCATTACGAAAACATAAGATTGTAATCGATAAAAATCTGATTGAAGTCTGTGATACAGTAGAACTTGCAAAACAAGTAATTCCGAAAATGCTGAAACTTGATCCTGTTCCGGATGCGTTCTTTAGTATAAATGATGAAGTTGCTGCGTATTGTATACAAATAGTACAGAGCAAGGGCTTTAAGGTTCCGGAGGATATTTCTGTTTGTGGATTTACCAATAGTTATATAACGGAAGTTACTTATCCAAGACTTACCAGTGTTGATCAACGTGGGTTTGAAATGGGGAAAGCTGCTGCACGATTGCTAATTAATCGTATTGAAGGGAAAGAGAAAAAAGAAGGGATTGTTAGCAGAGTTATAAAAACGGAGCTAGTGGTAAAAGAGTCGACCAAGCCAGTGCAAACGTTTGCATGATTTTATTTAAGATAGATCATTTTTTGTATTCCGTCAACAGAGAAACACTTGTATATTTGTTGAATATCAAATAAATATACAAAGTATATTCTTAAATCATTTTATCAAAACAACATGAAAAAGAAGCGATTATCTTTTTGGGAGATGTGGAACATGAGTTTCGGTTTTTTAGGTATCCAGTTTGGCTTTGCTTTACAGAATGCTAATGTTAGTCGTATTTTTGAAACATTGGGAGCCAAGGTAGAAGATATACCTATTCTATGGATTGCTGCACCTATTACAGGATTAATTGTTCAGCCAATCATCGGACATTTTAGTGATAAAACTTGGAGTCGCTTTGGTCGTCGACGTCCCTATTTTATGATAGGTGCCATATTCACCACTCTGGCTCTGTTTGTAATGCCTAACTCACCCTCACTTTGGATTGCTGCTGGAATGTTGTGGATTATGGATGCTTCCATTAATATTTCTATGGAACCGTTTAGAGCATTTGTGGGTGATAATCTGCCTTCAGAACAGCGAACCATGGGATTTGCAATGCAAAGCTTTTTCATTGGCACAGGTGCTGTGATCGCGTCAGCATTGCCTTATATATTAACCAATTGGTTCGGAGTGTCTAATACTGCAGCTGAGGGAATTATTCCACAATCCGTTAAACTTTCTTTTTATATAGGTGGAGTGGTGCTTTTGTCTTCAGTGTTGTATACGGTATTAACATCTAAAGAGTATTCACCTGAAGAGCTTGCTGCTTTTGAAGAGGAAAAAGTAAGAACAACTGGTATTAAAACAGTTACAAAAACAGCGGTAACTTCAGAGCAATTCATGAAAAGAGGAATTATCTGGACTCTTGCCGGTATTGTTACTACTATACTTATAATGGTTTTTAACCTTGATGATGATAATGCTCAATTGTATATTATTTCTGGTCTTCTTATGGTTTTTGGGGTAATACTGATCCTTTCTGCCTTGATTGCAAGAAAAAATAATCAGCCAAAAGGAATGGTGGGGATTATGAACGATCTGCTGCATATGCCCAAAACGATGGCTCAGCTTGCGGTTGTTCAGTTCTTTTCATGGCTTGCCTTTTATGCAATGTGGATTTACACTACTCCTGCAATAACTCAGCATATTTATGGAACAACAGATTCAAGTTCTATACTTTATAATCAAGGTGCAAATTGGGTGGGTGTTCTTTTTGCAGTGTATAACGCTGTTTCAGCAATGAGTGCTTTCTTGCTTCCGTTGATTGCACGTCAAATTGGTCGTAAAGCCACTCATGCAGTAGCTTTAGCGTTCGGTGGAATTTCATTTATTTCTCTTTATTTTATTAAGGATCCCAATATGCTGCTGATACCTATGATAGGTGTAGGCTTTGCATGGGGAAGTATATTATCAATGCCTTATGCAATATTAACCGGTTCGCTGCCAGCTGATAAAATGGGCACCTATATGGGAATATTTAATTTCTTTATAGTTATTCCACAGATACTTGCTGCAAGTATACTCGGTTTTATTACTCGAGAACTATTTAATGGTCAGGTAATTCTTACATTAGTACTTGCCGGATGTTCCCTGCTTTTAGGTGCTATCAGCATATTTATAGTACAAGATAAAGACGACGTTTACAGACTAAGGAAAAGTTAGATATTAGCATCATCTTAAAATAAAAAAAGTTATTTTGCTATATTTCATAATTACAGTTTTATTGATGTTTCGCGATTAAGGTTATCCCTTTGTTGAAATAATCAAAGTTGAAAGTGTAAATTATGAAAGCTATACAATTCTGTGTTATAATGAGTTAATATGCCAAAAGGAATTTCAATTAAATGAAAGGGACAACAATATGGTTATCCCAGATGTGGTTTGAGCTGTTCCACCCAATTAACGATACGTTCTTCAGTTAGTTCAGGCTCATAATCGTCATCCAGTGGTAAACCAACAAACTTACTTGTACTTAAATAGCAACAGTTCTGTAGAACATTAAGCTAATCAACTTTGTAAAACTTTAGAGTTAATACATAGATACTACAGAGTTGATACAGTATTGATAAAACCAAGATGTATATAGAACATTGCCGTAGTATTATTACTACTGCGGGAATAAGGAGCAAAAATAAGGGATATCCTAGTCTGTAAAAGTACTATAAATTAGGAAGCTATTTGCAGGAACAGCTATACTCATATTTGTTGAAGTAACATCAAGAGTTTTTGTTTGATCAAAATAATTATACCAGATTCCTGTACTGGGGAATGTGGTTGTTGTCGTGATTGGCTCGTTTGTAAAATTACCAACAACAACAATCTGTTTTGCATTACCAAACGATGAGAGAGTAATAAATCTGCCTTGTTCCCAGAAAGAAGGAGCAACTTTCCAATTAAGTGTTGCTGTTGAGTTGAAAAGCTCCTCATGCTCCATTCTCAGATTGATAAGTTTACTGTAAGTCTTATACAGTTGATCCCTTTCTGAAATATCTTGATATTCCCATTTTATTGGTTTCCTTCCTGTTTTGTACTGATCGTCATTGTAATCTATAACAACTCCTTGTTGGTTACTCATTATAGAGAAGTCATAACCTAATTCTCCAAACTGCCAGATCATTTTAGGGCCGGGAACAGTAAAGAAGAAAGCAGCATTCGTACCAAGCTGCAACATCCTGGCACTCAGATTAGTTTTAAGAACTCCGGTACTCCAAGTAATCTGCTTGAAAGCCAAACGCTCTTCATCATGGCTCTCCATATAACTGACCAGACTGTTGGAAGGTCGTGATTTGCCATAATAAGTGTCAGAGAAGTCGGAATCTGTTTTGTAACCCATGGCCGACTGACCATACTGCCAGTTCATTTTTCTCCAAACCATCATACCTTCGTTACCTAACTCTGTTTCTTCGCGATTATCGGCAAAGTGTTCCAGTATTACATAAGCATTGGGATTTATAGATTTAATTGCATTATTGTACTCTTTTAATATAGCAATTCGAGAAGCATCGTAATTTGAGGCAGTTGATTCTGTACTGCTTTTTTGAGTGAATCCTTTTGTGAGGTCGAAACGGAAGCCATCTATATTATACTCATCAAGCAGAAACACTAGGTTGCGTTTTACAAAATCTCTAACTATATATTTACCATCTATTTGAGCTTCATGGTTAAAATCATGAAATACTGAATAGGGATGAGGCGCATTTACATTGAAGAAAGGGTTATTTGCTGAAGTTTTATTTTCAGATGTATTCCACCACATTTTGGCAAAAGGATTTGCACCTGTTGCATGATTGTAGACAACATCAAGGATAACTGCAATTCCACGTTTATGGCACTCATCAATAAACTCCTTATACATTCTGTCAGTGCCGTATACCTTATCCATTGCAAAAAAGAATGCTGGATTATATCCCCAGCTATCGTTGCCGTCAAATTCTTGCACAGGCATAAGCTCAATTGCATTTACGCCAAGTGACTCTAGATAGTCAAGATGTTTCATAGCATCATATATATCACCACCTTCTGAGAAATCGCGAAGCAACAGTTCATAGATCACCAGATTGTCTCTTGCAGGAATTCGGAAGTTGGTAATCTTCCAATTGTAAGGCTCAGTATGAGTCTGAAATGCTGAGACGATTCCTATCGCTTCCTTAGGATAAGCTTTTAAATCAGGATAAGTAGATGCAGGTATATACTTATCATTATCAGGGTCTAATATTTTACGTGAATAGGGATCCGCAACACGAATAGTTTCTCCACCGGATTTACCAAGATAATATTGAAAAGCATACTCTTTTGTAGGGTCAAGATCTGTAATTGTAATCCACCATACTCCCGCAGCTTCATCACGAAACATTTGAGATTTTTCATCATTACTTAAAGTCCAGTCGTTGAAATCACCCACAATATGAGCAAAATCTTTCTTTGAACCATTTTTGTCTTTATCAAAAAGAACAAAAGTTACAGTTGAATTGTCAATTATGTTTATTCCATGCTGTAGATCGGCAGGCATTGCTGCCATTTTTATTGCACCGGGTTCAAATACTTTGAACTTACTATCATCAACATCTTCAATAAAGAAATCTTTACCATCTTTATTGCCTTTCTTAGATCCGTCGGTATTTCTTACGATAATACCAATTTTATTTATCGGAATGTTCCCTGAATCAGGATATTGGCGCCGATAATTGGTTCACCGGCAACATCCAAAATAG
>CAZAFR010000018.1:0-44328 GCA_964484665.1 uncultured Proteiniphilum sp.
AGAGCATCTGACTGTTAATCAGAGGGTCCTTGGTTCAAGTCCAAGAGGAAGAGCAGATAAACGAGTCAGACGGCTCGTTTTTTTGTTTTATGGTGAATGATTACAACAAAAGGGTCTGTTTTGTCGTTAAAACTATTAACTAAATTATTTCCAACAAATTTTTAATATTACGATATGAAGAAAGTGTTAATTGCATACCGTTTGAAACCTGAGGGTCTGATGGCATTAAGTAATAAATATGAGATTACGCTACCCCAAGACAAGTCTTATTTTACAAAGGAGGAAATCTTAGCATTGATTCCGGAATATGAAGTGTTAGTTCCTAATTTTAGTTTTTATGTCGACAAGGAGATCATGGATAAGGGTATTAAACTCGAACTGATCTCTAATTTTGGAGTAGGATTCAATAATATTGATGTGGATTATGCTTCAAAAAAGGGGATTGTTGTAACAAATATTCCGAATACTACCAGAGAACCTACTGCTGAACTTGCTTTTGCTCTTTTGCTTGGTGCAGCACGTAGAGTAGGGTATTATGATCGTAAGCTTCGTACTCCCGAAGGTGTTAGCTGGGGTACTTATACTGATGCAGGACTTCCCGTTTACGGTAAAACCCTTGGAATTATTGGAATGGGACGGATAGGACAATCTTTAGCGCGACGAGCTGTAGCTTCAGGTATGCATATCATTTATAATAACAGAAATCGTCTTGATGAAAGTATTGAAAATAAGTACGATGCACGTTATGTTTCTAAAAAGGAACTCCTGCAAACAGCTGATTTTATTTCACTTAATGCTCCATCAACTCCTGAAACACATCATATGATAGGTGAGAAAGAGTTTAACATGATGAAACCTACTGCAGTTTTTATAAATACAGCACGGGGTGATATGGTTGATGAGAAAGCAATGGCAAAGGCTTTAAAAGATAATAGGATTTGGGCAGCGGCACTTGATGTGTATGAAAACGAACCTCATATTTTGCCTGAGTTGCTTAAACTCGATAATGTGTTGTTGACACCTCATGCAGGAACAAAAACTGTAGAGGACAGAATTGCGATGTCGGTAGAGATGTCACGGAATATTGTGGGTTTCTATGAAGGTACTTTCCCTGTGTCTCGAGTTAATTAAAATAAGAAAAAGGATCAACTGTTTATTACTATAAAATCTGTATTTTTGGGAATTTACTTTTATGTCTGCTCAGGAAATCAAAAATAAGCTTATTGCGTTTGGTAACGCCGAAAAAGCACATCATTCATCTTATTTCTTTAAAACTGCCAAGGGTCAGTATGGCTATGGAGATAAATTTATTGGTTGTACTGTCCCCGAAACGCGAAGCGTGGCTAAACAGCATCTCGGTTTATCTTTAACTGAGAATAAGATACTGTTGGACGATGAAATGCATGAATGTAGGTTGTGTGCATTGATAATACTTACTGAACAATTTAAAATGGCAAATGAAATTGACAAGTCGGAGATATTAAATTTTTATCTGGCTAATACTAATCGTATTAACAATTGGGATCTTGTTGATTTATCTGCTTATAAGATAGTTGGTGAGTGGTTTAAAAACAGAGAGGATCGTTCGCAGTTGTATTTTCTTGCCGATAGTGAACTGCTTTGGGATCAGCGAATTGCGATAGTTTCAACATATACATTTATCCACAATGGTGATTTTATTGATATATTAAAATTATCTGAGAAGTTTCTAACGCATAAACACGACCTAATTCATAAAGCTTGTGGATGGATGTTGCGTGAAGTGGGGAAAAAAGATGAGGCTGTTTTAATATCTTTTCTCGATAAACATAGTGTTCGTATGCCACGAACAATGCTAAGGTACTCGATTGAAAGACTTCCCCAAGATCTAAAAAAGCATTATTTGAATTATAGACCTATTGCGAAATAAGGAGAAAAAAACTAATTGTCGAATGAAAAATTATTTAGAGAAAACCATCGAAAATGTTGTAAATATTCATAAACTAGATAACGGACTGCGAATTATTCATCATCAGTTTCCTTCGGAAATATCATATTGTGGTATTGTAGTCAATACGGGAACACGTGACGAGTTTCCCGATGAATTGGGTATGGCTCATTTTGTTGAACATATGTTGTTTAGAGGAACCAAACATCGCAAGGCTCACCACATCATGAATAGAATGGAAAATGTTGGTGGCGATCTAAATGCATATACTACAAAAGAAGAGACCTTTATATATGCCACATTTTTGCAGGAGTATTTTCCTCGTGCTATGGAATTGTTGAGTGATATACTTTTCAATTCCGAATTTGCAGAAAATCAGATAAGTAGAGAGCGTGAGGTCATTATCGACGAAATTCATTCTTATGATGATTTGCCGTCCGACCTTATATTTGATGACTTCGAAAATCTAATTTTCGACGGTCATGAAATTGGACATTATATTTTAGGGGAACCAAGTACACTTAATAATTTTAATAGTAGTAATATCCGAAGATTTGTAAATCGACAGTATAATTTGGATGAAATGGTACTTTTCTCTTTAGGCAAAACACCCTTTACGAAAGTTGTACGTCAAGCTGAAAAGTATTTTAACGTCAAAAAGAACATTGATAATGTTTTAAAGACAGGTTTAAAGAAGCGTACAAGTCCCGGTAACATAAACTCTATATCAAAGGTGCTACAGAAGAACACTACCCAGTCACACGTGTTCTTGGGGTGGAAATGCTTGAATATGTATGATCCGAAAAAATATGTATTATACCTGCTTAACAACATTCTTGGTGGAGGAAGTATGAACAGTAGATTAAACAGTTCTTTACGAGAGAAAAATGGACTTGTTTACAACGTTGAATCCAACCATACTCTTTATACAGATACCGGTTTTTTATCAATCTACTATGCCTGTGACCCAAAATATAGGGAAAAATGCAAAAAGCTTATTCTAAATGAGTTGAGAAAATTGATGGAGAAGAAGCTTACACCCATGCAATTATCTTTGGCTAAACGACAGCTGATGGGACAACTGGGCATTGCGGCTGAAAATAAAGAAAACAGTGCTCTTACAATGGGCAAGAGTTATCTTCATTTTAACCGCTTTTCATCACTTGATACCTTTTTCTCAAAAATAAATGATGTATCTTCTACACAGATTTTAGAAATGGCAAATGAAATTTTCAATTCTAATGAATTCGAGCTTGTGTATCTGTAAGATAAGGATTTTTCATTTTGTTAAGTCCTCCTTTTAAATAAGTTTTATTTGTTTTTTCGAACAAATACTCCACGCAAGACGTTTAAAAATTGTTTTTGAAGACAAATCTTTCAAATAAACAGACTAACTAAATTAACTAACAATTTTAATTATGAAAAAAAACAA
Source organism: uncultured Proteiniphilum sp. (assembly GCA_964484665.1). Lineage (GTDB taxonomy): Bacteria > Bacteroidota > Bacteroidia > Bacteroidales > Dysgonomonadaceae > Proteiniphilum. Next base: position 3,360 of record CAZAFR010000018.1, read on the forward strand.
ATTATTCCTGTTACTTGCAATGTTTGTTATGGTAACAGCTGTGAGCGCTCAGGTGAGTTTAGGTGTTAAGGGTGGCATAAACATGTCCAATTTTTATGGTGATGAATTGGATACTAAAAACGTTAAGGTCGGTTTTAATATTGGCTTACTAGCTGATTATGAGTTTACTTACAACTCTGCAATTCAAACAGGACTATTTTTTACTTCTAAAGGATCAAAATATACTACTTCCTTAGGTAGTATATCGGGAGAAATTTCAAGTAACCCAATGTATCTTCAACTTCCCATTCATTATGCTTATAAACTTGATGTTACTCCGGGTACTCGTATAGTATTTCACGGTGGACCCTATGCTGCTTTTGGTGTAGGTGGTAAATGGAAAGTAAGCGGTTCATATAGAGATAATACTGCTGCAAAAGATGGAAGTCTATTTGGAAGCAATGCCCTTCTTAAAAGATTCGATGCCGGACTAGGACTGGGTGTAGGCGCTGAATTCGGAGTAATACTTGTGGATTTAGGCTGGGATATGGGTTTGGTTAATATTTCCGAATCTAATAAAGGCGATCTCAAAAATCAAAACGCATATGTGTCCGTAGGATATAAGTTTTAAAGAGAATAGTTATTTCAATTTAACCCCGATATAGTTTTCTATACGGGGTTTTTTTTGCCTTACTTCTACCTGAGCTTAGTCTTATTTTATTCTAATCTTGGTCTTATTTTACTCTAACCTAATTCTAACTTAATTCTAAGTTCCTTCTAACATAGCTTATATAAATTAGAAGTATATTAGAAGTATATTAGGACCATATATGAATGTTATAAAGTCCTTTTATTGTAAATCCATATTAATATTTAATTGCTATATTTGTAATTATTAATAACAATTTATATATATAGAATCTAAACTCTCCGGTGTATGAAAAATGTTTCATTAACTTTGATTTTCTCATTAATCACAACAGTGCTAATTTCACAAAACAGCTGGATACGTGTTAATCAAATAGGCTATCTCGAAAATGATATAAAAGTTGCAGTATTCATTAGTAAATCTGATGTCGCACACTACTCTTTTGATCTGGTGGACTATAATTCCAATGAAGTTGTTTACAAAGGTACTGAGGTAAAAAACGTTGGTAAAACCTGGGGATTCGATTCATCGGCAAGACTCGATTTTTCTGAATATACTAAACCGGGAAAGTATTTTATCAAAATCAATGATATTCAATCTGTTCCATTTAGTATAGGTGACGATATTTATGCTGAGGCTTCAGAGATTCCGTTGAAGTATATGCGTCAACAGAGATGTGGTTATAATCCCTTCCTGAAGGATTCGTGTCATGTGCACGATGGTATCACAGTAGGTGATCCAACAGGTGAGAGAAATGGTCAGTATTTTAATACGGTAGGCGGTTGGCATGATGCATCTGACTATCTGCAATATGTTGCAACTTCTGCCAATGCGGTTTATCAGATGCTATTTGCTTATTCTAAATATCCGGAGTCTTTTGGTGATTTATTTGATGCAAATGGTGATGAGGGTGCTAATGGAATTCCTGATATTTTGGATGAGGCAAAGTGGGGACTCGACTGGCTGGTGAAAATGAATCCTGATTCGAATACCTACTTTAATCAGCTTGCTGACGATAGGGATCATGTAGGCTTTACTATACCTAATGAACAAAAGGTTGACTATGGATGGGGACCGGGAAAAGAACGTGCAGTTTATTTTGTAAGTCCTGATCCGCAGGGATTGTTTAGTTATAAGAACAGGAGTACCGGGATGGCTTCTACATTGGGTAAATTTTCTTCTTCCTTTTCTTTGGGCGCAGAAATTTTGTCAGATTATTATCCTGAATTTGCAGAATTATTGCAACAGAAAGCGTTGGATGCTTATAATAAAGGTGCTGCAAACCCGGGAGTTAGTCAGACTGCTCCTGGTGGTGCACCCTATTTTTATGAAGAGGATAATTGGGTTGATGATATGGAACTTGCCGCATCAGAGTTGTTTAAAACAACAGGTGAAAATAGGTACCTGACTGATGCTATTAATTATGGTCGCAAGGAACCTGTAACACCATGGATGGGAGCTGACTCTGCACGCCACTATCAATGGTACCCATTTATAAATATGGGGCATTATCAAATTGCAGCTCAGAACAATGACATGAAAGCGAGTCTTGAATTTATAAGAAATATGAAGAGTGGCATACAGCGCGTTAAGGATAGAGCCGATGATAATGCTTTCATGAATGGCATTCCTTTTATATGGTGTTCAAATAATCTAACGCTGGCTTTTATAACTCAATGCAGATTGTATAATGATTTGACAGGTGACGACTCGTTTCTGGAAATTGAGACTGCTATGCGAGACTGGCTTTTTGGTTGTAACCCGTGGGGTACATCCATGATAGTGGGTTATCCTGAATATGGCGATTATCCAATAGATACTCACTCTGCGTTTACTCAACTGAGAGGTTATCCTATTACCGGGGGTGTTGTTGATGGACCAATATATAATTCAATTTTTGGCAGTCTTAAAGGTATTTATCTTTCGAAGGATGATCAATATGCTGATTTTCAGTCCGATTTTGTTGTTTATCATGATGATTTTGCTGATTATTCTACTAACGAACCAACAATGGATGGTACAGCCTGCATGACCTATTATTTTGGTTATTTGTCCTCTCAGGCAAAAAATAAAGCTGTTGAAAGTAAAAGTGAAATTACGGGAAGTGTTTCAAAAGCTGATGGAGATAAGCTCGTATCAGTTGTTGAAGGGGGAGTAGTTCGCGGTAACAGAAATAAGAGACAGCTTTCTCTGGTATTTACGGGTCATGAGTTTGCAGATGGAGCAGAGACTATCATGCACACAATGGAGAAGCATGATATTAAAGGTGCTTTTTTTCTTACAGGTGCTTTTTACAGATTGCATCCTGAGATTTCAAGATTGCTTCAGAAAGCGGGTCACTATATGGCACCACATTCAAATAAGCATTTGCTTTATGCTGATTGGTCAAAGCGAGATTCTACACTCGTAACGAGGATTCAGTTTGAAAAGGATCTTAGGGATAATTATCTGGTAATGGACAGTATCGACTTATCAATTGAATCGCCACGTTTTTTTATGCCATCATATGAGTGGTATAACAAAGAGATAAGTAGTTGGGCAAATTCTATGGGGGTTGAGGTTATTAATTTTACACCGGGTACAACATCAAATGCGGATTATACTACGCCTGATATGAATAATTATCTCTCTTCTGAAAAGATCTATAATAATATTCTAAGGTATGAGGAGAAAGATGAGGACGGACTAAATGGTTTTATTTTGTTGATTCATATTGGTACGGATCCTCGGCGCACAGATAAACTTTATGATCGTTTGGATGATTTAATTATCGAACTGAAAAATAGAGGATATGTGTTTGTTAGAATAGATGAACTACTTGAAGAAAATAAAAATTAACTTATTGAAGACAATTAAAGTCTTATAGTTAGAGAATAAATTGAATTTTGACCGAATTCTAAAAATATTGAAAAAATAAACTATGCTAAAAACTTTACATACAACAATATTTGCTTTGATAAGCTGTCTCGTTTTCTCACAACCGGCAGTTCAACAGATGATAAATAATCCTTTATTGAAACATGCATCTGTTGGTATCTCTGTTGTGGATATTTCAACCGGCAGGAGTATTGCTTCGCATAATGCGGAGAAATCTCTTACGCCGGCTTCGGTACAAAAACTGATTACAACGGCAACTGCAATCGAGACTTTGGGGGATAATTTTAGATACAAAACTGAGGTTGCGCTTGATGTTAATGACCCATCAAAATTATTGGTGGTTGGGGCGGGCGATCCGACTTTAGGCAGTGAGGTATTTAGCGAGAGTCGCAATAGTTTTTTTATTAATAGTGTAGAGTTACTAACAAAGACTCTTTCTAAAAGCAATGATTATTCTATTTATATTGTTGATGATCTTTTTGGTTATGAGGGTGTTTCGCCTGAATGGACCTGGATTGATCTTGGTAATTATTATGCATCAGGGTCTTACGGAATTAGTATATTCGATAACAGTTATCGTTTGTTTTTTAATACAATCGACAAGAACAAATGTCCCACGATACTCAGAACAGAACCTGAAATTGGAGGTTTAACTTTCAGAAATGAGCTTTCGCTTAATAATTCCGGTAGCGATAACGGTTATATCTATGGGGCCCCATTTTCGTACGACAGAACTGTAAGAGGAAATATTCCGGGTGGAAAGGCATCTTTTAGTATAAAAGGAGATATTCCCGATCCGGGCTTGTTGTTGGGTGAGACTTTAGCTGATTATCTAAGAAAAGTCGGTTATAAAATAGGAAAGGTTGAAACTGCGAGAGAGGATTATTTAACGAGGATGCACGACCCCTTAAGAATTCAACCTTCATATAAAATTGGGCAGTCGGTGTTCACTCAATTGTCACGTCCTTTACAAGAGATAATAAGAGAAATTAATGTGCATAGTAATAATCATTATGCCGAACATTTGATACGCACAATCGGGCGAAATTATAAAAGAGATATCTACGATAATGCACTTGATGCCGGTATTGATTTTGTAGCCGAATTCTGGAAAAGTAAAGATATAGATAATAAGTCGCTGCAAATGTACGACGGTAGTGGTCTTGCTCCACAGAATGCAGTGAGCCCCCGGTTCCTTACAGATCTACTTACTTATATGTATAACGACAGTAGATACAGTGAAGCTTTTGTTAGTTCATTACCAAAAGCAGGGTTGGAGGGAACTCTTCAGAATTTCATGCGGAATACAAAATATTCCGGTAAGATTGTTGGCAAAAGTGGTAGTATAGGCGGTGTACAGTCTTATGCAGGATACCTATTGGATGGCAATAAAAAATATGCTTTTGTAGTAATGGTTAATAAATTCAATGGAACTCGCTCTCAGGTGAGAGGAATTATTGAGCAGTTTTTACTTAGTTTGTAGATTAAACATTGCTGTAAGAAAGCAACTTCATGTTAAACAAAACGAGGGTGTATCATAATATGATTTCACCCTCGTTTTAATGTGTACTACTATCAGAGAATTTCTTCTAATTTTTAAATTCCACAAAGGACTTATTATCTATTCTTATACAGCCTCTTCTTTTGAAGTTAATCAACAATCTTAACCAACTCGAGCTCAAAAACAAGAGTGGTGTATGCCGGAATAGTTCCAGAGCTACTTTCTCCATAACCAAGATAGTATGGAATCCAAACTTCCCATATGTCTCCTTCTTTCATATATTGAAGTGCTGTTGAAAAACCTTCTACTACACCGCTCACATTGAAACTTCTGGGGACATTACTCAAAGAAGTAGTATCGAAAACTTTTTTATTTGTGATAAAATTACCCTGGTCGTCAGTGTATTTATCGGGACGTGACCAGTCGTTTTTGTACCATCCGGTATAACGTACTTTTACAGCATCAGTATAAAGGGGCGAATTTTTTCCTTCACCTTTTTCAATAACCTTATACATTATGTATCCATTTCCTGAGATAGAATTCAATTTTGAATATTCAGAATTGGAGGATATTTTGCTGAACTGAGCTTCATTATCTAGTTTCCATATTTCGTCAAATGTCTCGGTATCATCACAAGATGATAAGATTACTAATGCAAACAGGCTGAAAAATAATGATAGTCTTATTTTCATATTAGTGGTTTTTTATGTTTTAAACAGATAATTTTTTCAATAGATTTTTCATATCGGTTTTTTCGGAAATTATTCTATGAAGCGAATCAATATTTACTCTCTCTTGTTTCATTGAGTCGCGGTAACGTATTGTAACAGTATTATCCTCAAGCGTCTGATGGTCGATGGTAGCACAGAAAGGTGTGCCAATGGCATCATGACGACGATAACGTTTACCAATACTATCCTTTTCATCGTACTGACAAGAGAAACTGAACTTCAGATTATCCATTATTTCTCGTGCTTTTTGTGGTAGACCATCTTTTCTTACTAACGGCAAAATAGCTAGTTTTACAGGAGCCAGCTCGGCAGGAAGTTTCAATAACACACGAGATTCGCCATTTTCGAGAGTCTCTTCGCAATATGATCCTGCAAGAATGGATAAAAACATACGATCAACTCCAATAGATGTTTCCACTACATAGGGGGTGTATGATTTATTTAGTTCGGGGTCGAAGTACTGTAGTTTTTTACCTGAGAATTTTTCGTGTTGGCTCAGATCGAAATCTGTTCGTGAATGAATACCCTCTACCTCTTTAAAACCAAAAGGCATTTCATACTCAATATCTGTTGCAGCATTAGCATAGTGTGCTAGTTTATCATGATCGTGAAAACGATATTTCTCTGCTCCAAATCCCAGTGTCTGGTGCCATTCCATCCTTAGTCTTTTCCAATATTCAAACCATTTTAACTCTTCACCGGGAACAACGAAGAATTGCATCTCCATCTGTTCGAATTCGCGCATACGAAAAATAAACTGACGTGCAACTATCTCGTTACGGAAAGCTTTACCAATTTGAGCAATACCAAAGGGTATTTTCATACGTCCTGTCTTCTGGACATTTAAGAAATTAACAAATATACCCTGTGCAGATTCAGGACGAAGGTAAACTTTCATAGTACCTTCAGATGTTGCTCCCATTTCTGTAGAAAACATCAGGTTGAACTGTCTGACTTCGGTCCAGTTTTTAGTGCCACTTATAGGGCAAACAATCTCGCAGTCGATGATAATTTGCCTTAGATCTTCAAAATTATTATCATTAAGAGCTTTTGCAAAACGTGTATGTATCTGATCGCGTTTCTGTTGATTTTCGACAACACGAGGGTTGGTTTCTCGATATAACTTTTCATCAAACGAGCTTCCAAAGCGTTTAGCAGCTTTACTAACTTCTTTGTCGATTTTGTCATCCAGCTTTGCCAGATAATCTTCAATCAGTACGTCAGCACGGTAGCGCTTTTTGCTGTCTCTGTTGTCAATTAAGGGGTCGTTGAATGCGTCAACATGACCCGAGGCTTTCCATATGGTAGGATGCATAAAAATTGCAGAATCAATTCCAACAATATTCTCATGCAGTAGAACCATGCTGTCCCACCAGTACTTTTTTAAATTGTTTTTTAATTCAACGCCATTCTGACCGTAATCATAAACTGCGCTTAAACCATCATAAATTTCACTTGAAGGAAAAACAAACCCATACTCTTTACTGTGTGATATTATTTTTTTAAATAATTCTTCTTGTTGTGCCATGTGTTATTATTATCTGTTTCAATCTGCAAAGTAAAGGGTTTTTTTCGATATTTTGACAATCATTCTTCTTAAAGATAAATAATTGAGACTACTTTTGTGGACACATATGATTAACAATCTTCAAATTTTAGAATAATTAGATATCTATGTCAGGCGGAATGAAAAATTTGGCTAAGGAAACCATTTTCTATGGTGTTGGCAGTGTCTTGCCTAAACTTTTTAGCTGGTTCCTTGCACTTTATTGGGCATTTGCATTGCCCCGAATTGCCGATATAGGTATATTAACAAACTTTTATGCTTGGGTAGCACTGCTTCAGGTTATTTTGACCTATGGTATGGAAACGGGTTACTTTAGGTTTGCTAATAAAGAGAAAGATCCGGATAGGGTTTTTTCTACTACGTTTATCAGTATATTATTTACAACACTGATTTTCTTTTTGATCTCTTTGATATTTCTAAAACCTATTGCTATTGTTTTAGGTGGCACTTCCATGAAACCTCACTGGCTTCTTTTGCTGATTATCATTCTTTGTTTTGATGTTATAGGAACAATTCCATTTGCTAAGCTGAGATTCAAGAATAGGCCTATTCGTTTTGCCTCAATAAAGATTATAAATGTTTTTCTAACGATATTGTTCAATCTTTTCTTTTTCCTTGCTTGTCCTTGGTTGCAGACTAAATTTCCGGGCTCTTTTTCGTGGTTTGATATTAATAATGGGGTGGATTATATACTTGTATCTAATCTAACGGCATCTATTATACAGTTTTTGATGGTCTCACCTGAACTGAAAATTAAGTTTAGTTTCGACAAGCAACTTCTTCAGCGTATGCTAAGGTATTCTTTCCCGATACTTATATTAGGTATTGCCGGGATACTGAATCAGACAGTTGATAAGATAGTTTTTCCATGGATATACTCTGATAGTGCGAATGCATTTACTGAGCTTGGTATTTATGGACAAAACTTTAAGATTGCTATTATCATGGTGATGTTCACACAGGCATTCCGTTATGCTTTTGAACCATTTGTCTTTGCAAGGAATAAGGGTAATTCCGATGAACGACAATCGTTTAGTGATGCAACAAAATATTTTATTATATTTGGATTGCTTATCTTTTTGATAACAACCGGTTTTATAGATATTATCAAGTTTCTTCTTCCGAAAGAATATTATGTGGGATTGAAAGTGGTTCCTATTGTATTGTTGGGAGAGCTGTTTTTTGGAATATACTTTAACCTCTCGTTGTGGTATAAACTTACTGATCAAACAAAGTGGGGTGCCTACATTTCAATATTAGGATTTATTATGACTATCGCTATAAACGTTTTATTTATTCCAAAGTATAGTTATATGGCTTGTGCTTGGGCGTCTTTTTTTGCTAATCTTATTATGATGGTGATTTCTTATTTCCTTGGACAGAAAAATTATCCAATACCATATAATCTGAAATCAGCAGGATTTTTTTTCCTGCTTTCGATGTTGTTGTTTGGTGGAATCTCCATATCAAGCAGATTTGTTGGAAATATGTGGATTAGATTATCGATAAGCGTTATTATGATTTTGGCTTATTTGGCGGTGTTTATAAAAAAAGAACTGTCTTTGAAAGATTTACCCTTAATCGGAAAATATTTTAAATAAAGTCTGATGGCTTTTAATCGATTTGTTGATTTATAATAATGTTCTGATATTTGAACTATTAACATAAAATGAAGAGTATAAAATATTGAATTACTTTAATTATGAGGAAACTTTTTTTATCAATTGTGATATTTTGTTTTGTTTTTGCTGCTAAGGCGGATGAAGGGATGTGGATTTTGAACGAATTAAACAGTCAGAGTATTGCTCGTATGCAGGAATTGGGATTTACTTTTCCAATTGATGAACTCTATAGTGAAACAAATCCATCTTTAAAGGATGCGGTTGTAATTTTTGGAGGAGGATGTACGGGTGTTGCTGTTTCGGAACAGGGACTGATATTCACAAATCATCATTGCGGTTTTGGCGCTATACAGCAATTGAGTGCTGTGGAGCATGATTACCTTAAAGATGGATTTGTAGCAGAAAATCAGAGTGAGGAGCTTTATGCTGATAGATTAACTGTTTCCTTTTTGAGATCTACTGAAGAGGTGACAGATAAGATTGTACCTCATTTGCCTTCTGTTTTAAGTGAGGTGCAGCGACAATTGGCTGTTGATTCTCTCTCGAATGAGTTGATCAAAGTGTATGAGAACGATCCTTTTGTTAGTGCACGTGTTGTACCTTTTTATTCAAGAAATAAATTCTATGTTATACTATATGATGTGTTTCGTGACGTCAGACTAGTAGCTACACCACCGCAATCGGTTGGTAAATTTGGTGGTGATACCGACAATTGGATGTGGCCACGTCATACAGGTGACTTTTCTGTTTTCAGGGTTTATGCAGATGAGAATAATAACCCGGCTAATTATAGTGATTCTAACAAACCATATAAACCTAAATATGTTGTTCCTGTTTCTTTGGCTGGTGTAAAGGAGGGAGACTATTCTATGACAATTGGTTATCCTGGTAGTACTCAGCGATATATGTCGTCTTGGGGAATACAGCAGAGAGTAGAATCTGAAAACAAACCACGTGTTGAGGTTAGAGGAGTAAAGCAGGATATTTGGTGGGATGCTATGATGGAGAATGATACCATCAGAATTAAGTATGCTAATAAATATGCAGGGAGCTCAAATTACTGGAAAAATTCTATTGGTATGAATGAGGCCGTTGCCAATCTAGGAGTTATAAACCGAAAAGAGGTGTTGGAAAACAGGCTACAGGAGTGGATTAACAGTAGCCCTGCCCATAAAGCAAAGTATGGCAATACGCTTTCAATGTTGAATGAAGCTTATACAGGCTCTGACGAATTGGCTAAATATACTACCTATTTTCTTGAAACATTCAATAATGGAATTGAGCTGATAAGGTTTGCTAATACTATACTGCAATTTGATACAGAAGGATCTGAACAGGATAAATATGATTTCATAAATGACAGATTGATAGAATCATACAAGGATTATAAACCTGAGCTGGACAAAAAAACATTGTCTGCGTTGATGAAACTATATGCCGAAAGGGTGCCGGAACAGTATCATCCTGATATATATCAAAAAATTGATTCTCTTTTTGGTGGGGATTATGAAAAATATGCAAATTGGTTATTTGAAAACACTCAATTTACTTCTTTAGATGAATTACTTGTTTTATTACAGACCGCAGATACTCAATTGCTCACAAAGGATCCTGCAATGGAGCTTGCTCTCTCAACTACCGATATGGGTTATGAGTTATCGGGTCAGATGATTCCATTTTATGAAAAGGTGTTGAAAGGTGAGCGTGAATTTATGGCTGCTTTGATGGAGATGGATTCAGATAAAGCTTTTTACCCGGATGCAAACTTTACGCAACGCTTAAGCTATGGATCGGTTGAAGGTTATAACCCACGAGATGCTGTTTGGTATGATTATTATACTACAACTCAGGGAGTTCTTGAAAAAGAGAAACCCGGAGATCCTGAGTTCGCTGTTCAAGATTATATTATTGAGGAAATCCGTAAAGAAGATTTTGGACAATATGCTGATGCAAATGGTAAGATGAGGGTTAACTTTTTGTCAACAAATGATATTACAGGTGGTAATTCGGGAAGTCCGGTTATAAATGGTAAGGGTGAATTGATAGGTCTGGCGTTTGACGGTAACTGGGAGTCACTTAGCGGTGATATACTTTTTGAACCAAAGATGCAACGTATGATTAGTGTTGATATTCTTTATGTATTATATACGCTGGACAAGGTAATGGATGCACCGCATATTATTCAGGAACTTAAACTGAGAAATTAGCATTTAACTTTTAATTTACCTTTAAAAAAATAACCCCTCAAAAGTATTATTTCAGCAATTGAGGGGTTTTTAATTTAGTATGATATATTGAATGTCAGTGACTAAAAACCATAATTATCCCGGTTGAACGTCTCATATCTGGGAGGTGATGGTACATAATTATCATCATCCCACAAAGAGCTGGTTATCATTAGATCGGCACTAAATCTGTTGCATGCAATTGGTACGTTATGTACTCTACACTGACGAAGCAACATCATGATATCGGCTTCATGAGGTTGAGCATTAAGGTCATCAATCAGGAAAACAGCAAGATCAATTTCTTTACGAACAACCTTAGCTGCTATTTCGGCATCACCACCCATTGGACCGGAGTTCATTATTGTAAATTCCGGATTTACACCTTCACTTTTTAATGCATCGCGTACGAGGGCACCTGTTGTACCCGTACATACAAGGTGGTGATTTGAAAGGAAGTCGGAATTATAAATTACCCAGTCGACCATATCTGCTTTTCGATGATCATGTGCAACAAGTGCTATTGTTAATTTTCTTTTCATATACCTAATTCTTCACGTATTCTATTAATTTTTTTGTTTGCAGTCTGTTCTGCTTCTTCGAGTTCTTCCCTTGTTTTAGCTAATCCCTTTACTTCAATATAAAATTTGATTTTTGGTTCGGTTCCGGAAGGACGAATAGACAATTTAGTAGAGTCTTCGGTAAAATACTGAATTACATTTGATGTAGTTGGCATTTCGAGTGCAATCTGTTCATTACGTACAAAATCTACTGCCTCGAGTGTACTAAAATCTTTTATAAGAGTAACAGGAGATCCTCCAATAGAAGTTAGTGGGTTTGTTCTGAAATTTTTCATCATTGACTCAATCTCTTCAGCCCCTTGTTTGCCCTTACGAACAAGAGATATTCCTACTTCTTTTGAATACCCATACTCAAGATAAATATCTTGAAGCAGTTCATACAGTGACTTGCCATTGTCTCTTGCCCATGCTGCAATTTCAGCAAACAGTGCACAGGCAGAAACAGCATCTTTGTCGCGAACGAAATCACCGGCAAGAAAACCGTAGCTTTCTTCGCCTCCACCAATATATTTTTTTATGCCTTCGTTCTTGCGAATAATCTCCGCAATCCATTTGAAACCGGTGTAGCTGTCGTATAATTCAATACCCTTGCTGTCTGCAATTTTCTTAGCAATCTCAGTCGTAACAATTGTTTTTACAACAAACTCTTTTCCTGTAAGAAGACCCAACTCTTTACGTTTGGTCATAAGATAATAGAGACATAGTAAGAAAGTTTGATTACCATTTACCAGTATAAATTCGTTCTTATCATCACGAATAGCAGTTCCAATTCGATCACCATCAGGGTCAGTCGCCATAACCAAATCAGCATCAGTTTCTATAGCTTTCTTTATAGCAAGATCAAGAGCTGCCGGCTCTTCGGGGTTGGGAGAAACAACTGTAGGGAAATCACCACTTATGACATCCTGTTCCGGAACATGTATGATATTGGTGAAGCCAACTGCTTTTAATGCATCAGGAACTAAGGTGCCGCCGGTGCCATGAATAGGTGTGTAAACAATTTTTATATCATTATGCCTTTGAATTGACTCTGGTGATAATACAAGTTTCTTAACCTCTTCTATGAACGCGTTGTCCATGTCTTTACCGATTATCTCGATAAGTTCTTTATTGCCTTTAAATTTTACTTCGCTGTTTGATTTAATACGGTTTACTTCAGCAATAATATTCCTGTCGTGTGGAGCAAGTACTTGTGCACCATCATTCCAGTAGGCCTTATAACCATTATATTCTTTTGGATTATGAGATGCGGTTATCATGATTCCACTCTGGCAAGCTAGTTTACGTATTGCATACGAAATTAGTGGAGTGGGGCGTAGATTTTCGAACAAAAAAACCTTAATACCGTTTGCACTAAAAACATCTGCAGCTATCTCTGCAAATTTACGGCTATTGTTGCGGCAATCGTGCCCTATAACTACTTTTATCTGATCCAGGTTCGCAAACTCTTGCTTGAGATAGTTTGAAAGCCCCTGTGTAGCAGACCCAACAGTGTAAATATTCATTCTGTTGCTCCCGGCACCCATAATACCCCGAAGTCCACCGGTTCCAAATTCAAGATCCTTATAAAATGCGTCAATTAGAGAACTCTTATCATCATTGTCAAGTAATTGCCGAACTTCATTTTTTGTTTCAGTATCATATTCACCTTCCAGCCAAGATTTAGCTTTGTTGGTAACTTGTGCTATTAAAGTTTTATTTTCCATATAAAAAAAGTATTATGTTTATCTTTTATTCAATAGGCTGAACTTTGTATTTATCGCCTGTTTGATCTATTATCTTTTGGTAATATTCGTTTGAGTAGCCCGGTCGCAATGGGTTAGACGGCAGTCCATATGGATTACGTTTGAACTGACCGTTTTCTTCCTGTTTTATAACTCCATCAATATATTTTACCATAAGGAATTCTCCCAACTTTTTCCATTCCGCAATACCTTCATTTACAAGTTTATTGGTGTAATTTGTGAGATGTTGAACAGCTTCCTCTTTTGATTGTTTATAAATCTCTGAAACCCTTTCTTCTATTTGAGGTTGAGAAGCACGAAAGCTATCCTCTAAGTAAGATTGCACTTTTTTCATATCCTCGCTCATATCATTGTAACGAGTGTAAACCATATTAGATACCCAGTTGTGTATCCAGAAAGCCGAAGTCCAGGAGAATGTGAGTAAATCGCCATTACCAACAGACATTTCATGAGGTACTTCGTTATGACCGCAATAGAAAGGGTAATAAACTGTTTGTGCTGCATCATCAATACCAAACCAAAGAATACCACCTATCTCATTGGGTAACCACGAACGCATCTGTGCCACAAAAGAAAATGCGGTTTGTTGAGTGGCAATTGGTCGTTCATTGCAGTATTCCACAGAATCTACTTGGTAAGTAAGCGGAGACCAGCGATAAGGGGAGTTAAAAGGACCGGCCCCAACATCAAAGCGCCAGTCGAGTTCCGTACCCTCATAATGATCACGCATATAGCTTTGGATATCCTGAGCACTTAGTTTTCTGTCCGGCTTAATATACAACGGCATTGGATCTGTTGCTTTTCCTTGAGCATACATTACGAATTTGGCCATATCCTTGTTTACATTGTTGAAGAACGACCAAACGCGGGCTTCACAAAATCTTAAAGCACCAAAATCTAGAGGAGCATAGGCTTTTGCAAAACTAAAGTCGGAATCCTCTCCTGTGAAATAGCCTTTTTCGCGTGCGAAAGAAATTACATCCGGTGAATAGATGCAGTTTTCGGAATCATTCAGTGGAAATTGTTGAATACGTGCCTGATTGGCATGAGCCGACACGCAATCGTCAGGAATTCTCACTGCAACCCAAACGACTCCTTTGTTTCCATTACCTTTTCCAATCATTTCCATAATCCAAACCTCATTGGGATCGGCAATAGAAAATGATTCGCCGGAACTATAATATCCATATTCGTTTACCAGGTCGGTCATTATCTTTATGGCTTCTCTAGCGTTTGTGGCACGCTGTAGGGTAATATAGATCAGACTTCCGTAATCTATAATTCCGGTTGAGTCGCCTAACTCACTTCTACCACCAAAAGTGGTTTCACCTATAGCAAGCTGATGTTCATTCATATTGCCAATAACATTGTATGTTTGTAGTGCCTGAGGAATTTCTCCAAGATACTTTCCGCTGTCCCATTCATACACTTTAAGCATTTCACCGGGTTGATATTGTTTTGCAGGCCAGTGATATAGCTCACCATAGAGACTATATGAATCGGCTGCATAGGAAATAAATGTGGATCCGTCAGTAGATGCTTTTTTCCCAACTAATAAATTAGTACATGGGAATGTTAAGGTTGAGGAAAATAAAACCAGAAGAATAATCAAACAAACTTTTTTCATGCTGAATTTGAATATATATTAAAATTTTTAAGTAGTTAAAATTCTCAACAAGTCTGTAAAGATACTTTTTATTGTGGAAACAGCCTAAATTGTGCCAATGATATTTTAGATAATTATCACAAATAGATTAGCTAAAACAGAAAAAAAAATCTATTTTTGTTTTGTAAATTAAATCTTCAGTGAACGAGTCTGAATGAAAGATAATATTAAGAAATTTAGGACTAGAAGAATAGCAGGATTTACTGTATCTCAGATTATCATTCTTTTGATACTTATTTTTATGTTGTTTTTTTTTAGTGACAATAGTATTCAGAAAAGATTAAATAATAAATCTCAAATTAAAGACTTAGAAGCACAGATTGAATTTTATAAAAACCAGTCCGAAGCAGACAAAGAGAAGTTAGATGAACTTCAGTCAAATACAAATGATCTTGAAAAATTTGCCCGCGAAAATTATTACATGAAAAAAGAGAACGAAGAAATCTTTATAATTGAAGAAAATTAATATGCGCGTTTTTTTATATTGATCTTTTAAGATTTGACAATTATGAAGTAGTTTTAAAAAGATGTATGAAGAGTGTTTTATATAAGATATCGGGAGTTTTAATTCTGGTTTCTGCCATATTGTATATGTTTTACCCGGTTATAGCGCCATGGATTATGGCTTTTTCGGTTGCCTTGTTTTCGGTGATTACAGTAACTAGTCCTTATCCGGGTAAGAGTATCAGAGGGAAACGACTTTTTAACTTGCAGATTTTATCTTGTTTGTTAATGATTGTTGCGTCTTACTTGATGTTTAAAAACAGATCTGAATGGGTGTTAATAATGGTTGCTGGAGCAGTTTTTTTGCTATATTCTTCATTTGTTCTACCGAGAGAACTTGAGAAAGAGAATAAAGGTAGTTAGCAAGTATTTAATTGAAATGAACAAAACAATTCTTGTAATTGATGACAATCGCACAGTATGTTTGATGTTGAAGTCCTGGCTAGTGAAAAAAGGATTCAATGTTGATACTGTTTCTCATGCCGAAGAAGCTAAAGATATTGTAAGAGAGTCTCCATTTGATTTAATCCTCAGTGATATAAAGATGCCCGATATCGACGGTTTTGAATTTCTAAGGTGGGTGAAGAAATATGACCCCGCTATACTTGTAATAATGATGACCGGCTTTGCAGACATTGAGACTGCAGTAGAGGCAATGAAATTAGGAGCGGTAGACTACATACCAAAACCTATAGATCCGGAGAAGCTGTTCAGTAAAATTGATGAAGCTTTTAAATTACAGGAAAACATTAACCGTAACAATCCCTTTTCGAACGATTACATTATACCTCCCGGTAAAGAGTATAAGCATCTTTTTAAACAGTTAAATCGTATTGCGGAAAATAATTCTCATAATTTGATTATAGGAGACAGAGGAACAGGAAAATCTTCTGCGGTTAAATATATTTATGAAAAGGGTATCGACGGATTTAAACCTTTAATATTGTTGGATGCCAATGATATAGTTGATAAGGATTATGAGCTGAACCAAAAGGTAGATGGTAGATCAATTTTACATGAAAAGTTTGAGAAAGCAAAAGGAGGTCTCCTATTTATACGTGAAATTGATCAGCTCAACAAATTTATGCAGGATGATGTTTTAAAAATTATTACAAGACAAAATAGGGATGAAGATTTCACACAGATTATATTGAGCTCAGAGGAAAAACTTGAGAGTTTGCAAATTATTCTTATACCAAAATTGTTTAACCTTATTAAAGATGATTGTGTGATTTTGCCCTCGCTTAAAGGCAGAGAGCAGCAGATTGCTTTCTTTTCTACATACTTTCTAAGATTTGCAAACTATACATTAAATAAAGAAATCACAGCTATAGATCCATTAATTCAAAAACAACTCTTTGAACATGATTGGCCGGGAAATATTCAGGAGCTGAAAAATTGTATAATGAAGGCTGCTCTTCTTACCGATGGAGATAAAATTACAGCAGATATTTCAGACAAGTTGTTCGGAAACGGAAAACTTAAGGGTGATAATAAGCAGATAAATAAGAGTAGCATCCAAAGTCTTAGAAAAGAGAATTACGAAAAAGAGAAAATACATCAAGCACTTGAACTGGCAAAAGGCAATAAGACTATGGCGGCGTCGATTTTGAATATTGACAGGAAGACATTATATAACAAAATTAAGTTGTATAAAATTAAGATGTAATTTTGATATAGATGAAAAAAAACGGAACTTCAAAGACTAAATTGAGGGTTATATTAGGCTATCTCCTTGTGGTAACAGTAATGACAATAGGACTGATAGCTTTGTACCGTAATCTGGTAGATTTCTCAAACAAAAGAATCACTAATGAGGATTTGTCCGAGTTAATGATGGTTGGCAATATTTTATCATCACTTTATGAAGTTGAGAATGAACAGGATCTGTTAACTGCTGAGAGTGCGAGAGATTACTATATAAGATATGATTCTTTGATTCCGGAGGTAAAAGATAAGCTGGAGAAATTAAAAGAATTCACCGATGATAACAGCCGAAAACTAGAACTTGACAGCATAGGTCAGTTAATGGAAATCAAGTGTTCAAACCTATTAAGTATATCATCTTTGCTTGATTCACTTAGTAATTCTCCAAAAATTATCAGTGAATCTGAAAGTAGTTTTGTTCCAAAAGAACTCAATCGTGAAATAACAGATTATCTGGGGAAGAAAAATTTTAATAGTTCAAATACTGCCCAAAGTGATACAAGTGTTATAGCCGGTGAACGTAAAAGATTTTTTGATCGTGTCCGTGATGTTTTTGTTGCCAATCCTGACTCAACAATTGTAATTGAAAATAAATCTTTAGTGTCTGATAATGAGTTTAGGCTGATTGTGGATACTATTGTGAATAAAGTTCGTTATTCTGAAAGGCTGGACCTTAGTAAACAAAGAGAAATTCAAAGTGCAATTATTCGTAGGCAGGAGATTATGAATCATACTAATAGGACACTTACCGCCCGTATTGATGGATTATTAAAAAATATTGAACAGCAAGAAGTGACAAAATCACTCCTTTTAATTAGTGAAAGAGAGAGAGCACTTTCTCAATCGCAGAATACAATGCTGTTTGTTTCTTTATTGTCTACTATTATTGCTATTTTATTTGCAGTACTGTTTTTAATTGATATCAATAGAAGTCAGCGATATCGTATGCAGTTGGAGTTATCCAATAAACGTATCATGGATTTACTTGATTATCGCGAAAAGTTGATGCTTACAATTTCGCATGATATTAAAGCGCCAACCGGTTCCATTTTAGGATTCATAGACCTTATGGCTGTTGAAGAAGATAACAAAAAGAAGGAATCGTATCTCCAAAATATGAAAATGTCTGCAGATCATGTTTTACAGCTTGTTTCTAAGTTGCTGGACTTTCATCGACTGGATAAGGGAAGCTGGCAGTTGCATGAATCGCAGTTTGACTTAAGAATTCTTATCGAAGAATCTACAAGTAGTTTTAGACCATTGGCTGAAAAAAAAGGGCTTGCTTATGTTGTGGAAAATCAACTTTCTGAAAAAATGTTTTGTTACGGAGATTCTTATGTTTTAAAACAGATTTTTAATAATCTTATTTCAAACGCAATAAAATATACTTCAAAAGGTGAAATTAAAATTATTGCTGATACTGCTTCATCTGGTGATTTGGATGTTTTGACCTTTACTGTAAAAGATACTGGCGAAGGAATTGATATTGAAGATCAGAAAGTTATTTTTGATGAGTTCAGACAGGTGAATAATAATCAGAATGTTGGAGAATTTGTCTATGGTAGCGGTTTGGGACTTGCAATAACAAAAGGCTTTGTTAATGAGCTGAATGGTGAAATACATCTGACATCTATAAAAGGTGAGGGTTCTGAGTTTGTAGTGGAAATTCCATTGAAACTTATTCTCGAAGATGATTTGATAGAATCGGCAGGTATCTTAAATGGTCCTGATTTAGAGGGAGTTTCTTTGCTTTATATTGATGATGACCCGGTTCAACTGAAGATGATGTCTGAGATTGCACAGAAAAAGAAAATGAAATGTATAACTGAATCAAATTCAGATAACGTTGCAGTTCTTCTGCAGGACAATAAATTTGATATAGTGTTTGTTGATATTCAGTTGGGACAAAAATCAGGTTTCGATTTAGCAGAGAGCATAAACAAGAAGTTTAGTCAATTAAATATTGAAGTACCTATAGTTGCTCTTTCAGCCAGATCTGATATTTCAAAAGATAAGTTATACTCTTCAGGTTTTACAGACTTCCTTAATAAGCCTATTAGTATAGATCAGCTTTATGATGTTATTTTTAGGTATGTGAAACGTTTAGATAATGTTTCTCATATTTCAGATAATGGTAATATAATAATAAAAAAAAGTGATCAAATAGATACCATCAGTACTAAATCTCATGATAATAACATTCAAATACCTGTTGCTGAGGTAAATATTAAGTCTAAAGGTGTACGTGCACTTTATGATTTTGTAAAAGAGGATACTACAGCTTCATTAGAAATACTAAAATCTTTTATAAGTGAAACTAGGGAAAGCCAAATGGGGTTTAAAGAAGCTTTTGAAAATGGAGATGTTGCCACTGCTTCTAAAATTTCACATAAAATGTTGCCACTGTATCGTATGATTGGCAATGAAAAAGTTGTTGGTATCATGGAACAGCTTGAGAATAACAATCAAATTAACGAAGAAGATAAAAGATACCTACTGGATGCTATTCAAAATAGTATCGATGAGGGAACTGAGCTAGAGCGTGCCTTTAATAAGGAATGATATGATTCAGAAAAACGTGATAGATAAGTACAAACGATATTTATTGTTGGAGAAAGGACTATCTAAAAACACTGTTGAAGCTTACATTCGTGATTTAAAAAAACTACTGGTTTTTACGGAAAATAACAAGTTATCGCTTAAAACAATTAAAACGTTGGATCTTGAAGAGTTTTTAGCTGGTTTATATGACAGCAACTTTTCGCCAAGATCAATGTCGAGAGTAATATCTTCATTGAAATCATTTTTCGGCTATTATTTATTGAATCAATATAGAGAGGATAATCCGACAGACTTACTGGAGTCGCCTAAAATAGGACTAAAACTACCTATTGTTCTTTCAATAGAAGAAATTGATTCGATTCTTTCTGTTATAGATGTTTCAACTTCTGAGGGTACGCGTAACTATGCAATTATAGAAACTCTTTACAGCTGTGGATTGCGTGTTTCTGAATTGATTAATCTGAGGTTCTCGGATATGTATTTTGATGAAGGTTTTATAAGGGTGGTTGGAAAAGGCAATAAACAACGACTTGTACCTATTTCTGACATAGCAATACAGAAAATTAAATATTGGCTGGAGTACCGAAGAGAAATTGACGTTAAAAAGGGTTATGAAGACTTTGTTTTTGTCAGTCCCCGACGTGGTAAAGCATTGTCACGAATTACAGTGTTTTATTTTATAAAACAGTATGCAGAAGCTGCCGGAATTAAAAAAGAAGTTAGCCCGCATGTCTTTCGCCATTCTTTTGCTACACACCTACTGGAACGTGGTGCTAATATCAGAGTTATTCAAGAAATGCTTGGACACGAAAAAATAACAACTACGGAGATATATACACATGTCGATAAAACTTTTCTACGACAGGAAATAATTGAACACCATCCGAGAAATAAAAAATAATTTGAATAAATATTTTCAACTTATTAAACAAAAGGGTAGTGAAAAAAGAAATGAATAAAACAGTCGAAGCTCCAAGATAATTTCATATATTTGCTAAAGAATTAAAAAATATACCGACATGAAATTTATAACATCAAGCGCCACGATGCTAAATCATCTACAGGCAATAAGTAGAGTCATTAATGCTAAAAGTACGCTACCAATTCTGGATTGCTTCAAACTGGAGCTTAAGGGTAATAATCTTACATTGACTGCAGCTGATAGTGAAACTCGTTTGGAGACATGGATTGAGGTGAGTAGTGCAGAGGGAGAGGGTTGTCTTGCAATAAATGCAAAAAATCTTCTGGATCCTTTACGAGAACTCCCAGATCAACCGCTGACTTTTGATATTAACGATGAGACTTTGGAGGTTTTTATTTATTATCATAATGGTAAATATAATTTTGTAGGATTAAAGGGAGATGAATATCCTGAGCCTAAACCTTTGAAAGAAGATACAGCTATGAATCTCAAAATTGATGCCGATATGCTGATGACAGGAATTAACCGTACTGTTTTTGCTACCGCAGATGATGAATTACGTCCGGTGATGAACGGTATTTATTTTGATATAACTGCTGATGACCTTACATTTGTTGCATCTGATGGACACAAGCTTGTGCGTGTTACTACAAAAGAGGCGAAGGGCGAAGGCAGAGCATCATTTATTTTGCCTAAGAAGCCCTCGAATTTGTTAAAAACTTTATTGCCTAAGGAGACAGGTACTGTGACAATAAGTTTTGATGAGAATAATGCATATATTACTATGAGTGCGTACAAAATGACATGTCGTTTTGTAGAAGGACGATATCCTAATTATAATTCTGTTATACCACAAAATAATGCCAATAAAGTTATTCTTGATCGATTAACTCTGCTTAATGCTCTTAAGAGAGTATCTGTATTTTCTAACCCATCGGTAGGTTTGGTTAAACTGCAACTGTCTGAAGAAAAAATTGTAATATCTGCACAGGATATCGATTTCCTTACTGCTGCTGAGGAAACTATTGCTTGTTCATATACAGGTAATGTAATGAATATTGGTTTTAAAGCAACTTTCTTAATTGAGATTTTAGATAATATACCTAGTTCAGATGTAAGAATTGAATTGTCTGATCCATCCAGAGCCGGTCTAATTCTTCCGGTGGAGCAAGAGCAAAATGAAGATATGCTGACACTGTTGATGCCAATGATGTTGAATGACTAATCAATTTAAAATATTTCAATGGATTTAAATCTAAAAAACCCAATAGTTTTTTTCGATCTAGAAACTACAGGGGTTAATATAACACATGATAGAATAGTTGAAATCTCACTGTTAAAAGTTTCACCAAACGGAAAAGAAGAGGTCAAAACAAGACGTATTAATCCGGAAATGCCAATTCCTGCGGAATCAACTGCAATTCATGGAATAACAGATGAGGATGTGAAAGATTGTCCTACATTTAAACAGATTGCTAAGTCTCTTTCAGAAATACTTGATGGATGTGATATGGCAGGATTTAATTCCAGTCGTTTTGATGTTCCTATGCTTGCTGAGGAGTTCTTACGTGCAGGAGTCGATTTTGATACAAGTAAACGGAAATTTGTGGATGTCCAGATTATATTCCATAGAAAAGAACAGCGTACGCTTGAAGCAGCCTATTCTTTCTATTGTGACAAGATTTTAGAAAATGCTCATTCAGCTGAAGCGGATGTCATGGCAACTTATGAAGTTTTGAAATCTCAACTTGATCGTTACTCAGATCTAGAAAATAGTATAGAATCTCTATCAAAAGATTATTCCAGTTTTAATAATAATGTAGATTTGGCCGGTCGCATTATATTAAATGATGCCGGTGTAGAGGTATTTAATTTCGGGAAACATAGAGGTAAGTCGGTGTCTGAAGTGTTAAAAAGTGAACCGAGTTATTATTCCTGGATGATGGATGGAGATTTTCCTCTTAATACTAAACAGATACTAACGAAGATTCGATTGAGAGAGTTGAACGGATAATATCTCGATCTTAATGGCGCGTTTCTTTATAGCACTTTCATATAACGGAAAAGAATATGTTGGTTGGCAAATTCAACCGAATGGTATGAGTGTGCAGCAAAAATTGCAGGAAACTTTATCAATTATTCTTCGTACTGATTTGACAGTTGTTGGAGCTGGTAGAACTGATGCCGGTGTGCATGCTAATAAAATGATTGCACATTTCGATTGGAATGGGGAACCTTTCTTATGTGAGGACTTAGTATTCAAATTAAACCGTTTTCTTCCTAAAGATATTACTATATTGTCAATAAATGAGGTTAAACCTACAGCTCATGCTCGTTTTAGTGCAATTTCAAGGACTTATAAATATTATGTAACTATAGACAAAGATCCTTTTCTGCATGAATTGACTTATAGAGTAAATTTCATTCCTGAGATTGAGAAGATGAATGCATTGTGTTCATTGTTAATAAAGACTGAAGATTTTACCAGTTTTAGCAAGCTTCATTCGGATGTGAAAACAAATATATGTAAAGTAGAATCTGCAGGTTGGGAGCGTAAAGGGAATATATTTGTCTTTAAAATAAAAGCAGACCGATTTTTAAGAAACATGGTTCGCGCAATTGTTGGGACCTTGCTGGAAGCGGGTAGAGGAAGGTTAGATGAAAGAGGTTTCCGTAGAATCGTTGAAACTAAAAATAGGCAGGTTGCAGGGGATTCTGTTCCCGGTCATGCTCTGTTTCTTGAAGATGTACAATATCCCGAAGATATTTGGATATAATTATAAATGTTGGAAATAAAATAAGATTTAAAATAAGATTTTGTTTGTCAGGTATTTTGAGTAAAAATAATAATGCGGTGTATTTGTAAAATCACCGCATTATTATTTATTGTTATCCTTAATGATGTTAAAGACTGAAAATCAATCATTCATCGAAATTAAAAACTCTTCGTTGCTTGATGTACGTCTTAACCTATTGAGTAAAAATTCCATTGCTTCCACAGAATTCATGTCGGCAAGGAAATTACGTAACACCCACATACGGTTTAGTGTTTCTTCTGAAAGTAGTAAATCATCACGACGTGTGCTAGAAGCAATAATATCAACGGATGGAAATATACGCTTATTAGATAATTTTCTATCAAGCTGAAGTTCCATGTTTCCTGTCCCTTTAAACTCTTCGAAGATTACATCATCCATTTTGGATCCCGTATCGGTAAGAGCAGTAGCAATAATAGTTAGTGAACCACCATTTTCAATATTTCTGGCAGCACCAAAGAATCTTTTTGGTTTATGCAATGCGTTGGCATCAACACCACCCGAGAGAACTTTTCCTGAAGCAGGTTGAACTGTATTATAAGCCCTAGCCAATCGGGTTATGGAGTCGAGTAGAATCACTACGTCATGTCCACACTCTACGAGTCTACGAGCTTTATTAATTACAATTTCTGCAATCTTTACATGATGATCAGCAGGCTCGTCAAATGTTGAAGCAATTACTTCAGCATTTACGCTGCGTTCCATATCTGTTACTTCTTCCGGTCTTTCATCTATCAGAAGTATAATCATATAAACTTCTGGATGATTATCAGCAATTGCATTGGCAATATCTTTTAGAAGCACTGTTTTACCCGTTTTAGGTTGTGCTACAATTAATCCACGTTGTCCTTTACCAATCGGGGTGAACATATCAACCACTCTGCATGAAAGGTTATCATTATGACCTTTGGTTAGGTTGAATTTCTGATCGGGGAATAATGGTTTCAAGTGATCAAAAGGTACCCTATCTCGCACTGCATCAGGGTCACGACCGTTTAGACGGTCTACTTTTACAAGTGGAAAGAATTTTTCTCCTTCTTTAGGAGGACGTATAGGTCCTTCTACAACGTCACCTGTGTTAAGTCCAAATAATCTTATTTGCGATTGGGAAACATATATATCATCCGGTGATGACATATAATTGTAATCAGATGAACGTAAAAATCCATAGCCGTCAGACATAATCTCAAGCACACCGGAGGCATTTAAAATGCCATCGAAATCATAAGCAGGCTCTTTTTCTTTTTGTTTCTGAGGCTGATTTTTTGATTGCACTTTGCTTTGTTGTGTGTATTGTTGAGGTTTTGACTGAATAGGTGATGGAGATACCAGATCCAGAATTGACATTTTTTCAGGTGCAGGGGTGGGAGTACTCTCAACTTTATTAGATTCCGCTTGAGTATCTTCCGCAACTACCGGAGGTAATGTTACAGGAGCTGCTGTGTCCTTTTTTTCTTCGTTACGTTGTTTGGAAGATCTGAATACTAGCTGAATTGGTTTGCCTGATGATTTATTAGAGGAATCATCCTTTTTGCTGTCTTTTGTGTTGTCTGTCTTTTTCTGAGGCTGCACCGGTGCTGGTTTTTTTACTTCCGTATTTGGTTTTTCGGGAACTTTTTCTGACACCTTCTCTTTTACCTGAACTGTACTTTTCGGCGTAACATTTTTTATGTTCTTTAAATTCTCTTTTTTCTCAGGCTTATCGGAAACGATAGGCTTTGTTATATTTTTAACCTTATCTTGATCAATGGTTTTAATCTCTGCTTTTTGAGGCTCAACCTTTTCTGTTTCTGACTTTGCAGGCTCTATTTTTTTGGGCTCTACTTTTTTGGGTTCTACTTTTTTTGTCGCAGCTGTTTTTGAAGCAGATTTATTATTATCTCTGTTCTTTTGATTTTTAGTGTTGTTATCAGAAGTATTTTTGCCCTTATAACTTTGTCTGGATCCGCTGTCAGAGGTTAGTTTTTTAGTCTCGGCAATTGCTTGTTCATCAAGGATTTTGTAGATGAGTTCTTCTTTTTTATATGCATCAGGACGTCTGATTCCCATCTCTTTTGCAAGAACTCGTAATTCAGTTGTAAGCTTTTCATTAAGCTCAATAATGTTATAAGCCATGTGGATTATTTGAAATTCGTTATGGATTTTGAATAAATGATTTATTCGAATTATATCTTGATATAATTATGGAAGTATTTGTTCCATAAAAACTTAAAAAGTTCGTTTAGATATAATTGAGTTTTGAATGAATTTGTAAACAATTAACAGTAGTATGAGTATAATTTACTGTCTCAGATTCCATGGCAAAGGTACCAATTTTTTTTAAATTTCATAATAACTTTACTTGTTTTTTCTCCAGCAGCATTAATTTAACCTAAAATATGATAAACTTCATGCTGTTAAGTTTTTTTTGTATAGTCCTTAATCATTTCTCAAATCCAACTTATTAGTCGTACTTCGTCTTCTGTTAATTTCGTTCATATACAATTGTGACCTTTTTCTTTCAAGCGAATTAGGTGACGTTGATTCATTAAAAAGATGATTTGCTGTTTCTGCCCACTCAAATGCTTTCTCCATATCATCTAACATCTCATATGCAAGAGCTAAATTACTTGCAGCCTTAGCTTTTGAACTCTTATTTGATTGAGAGTTATAAAAAGCTTCCCATTTAAGTATTGCATTTTCCCAATCAACACCTTTAGCAAAATTCTCACCTTCGCGCATTGGTGTATTCGGCATTGTATAATACCATCTGTCTTGCATTTCCCAGTGAGGAGCAAACACATTGGTCATTTTCTCTGCAGCGTAAACCGCCAATATTTTCATGGCTTCCTCTCGTGACGGCAGCATT
Source organism: uncultured Proteiniphilum sp. (assembly GCA_964484665.1). GTDB lineage: Bacteria > Bacteroidota > Bacteroidia > Bacteroidales > Dysgonomonadaceae > Proteiniphilum. The sequence continues at coordinate 29,862 of CAZAFR010000018.1, forward strand.
ATTTCAGAATAAGCTTTACTATCTTGAATGTCAAAACCTTCCCAATGCAGACTGTCGGTATATTGAATGGCAGGAATCTTGCCATCCATTGTTGGCAGATAAACGCGCATAATGGAATGGATTTTGGCAGACATATCGCTATAAAGATATCCTTGCTGTTTGAAATGTTCCTTTTTATCAGTTTCAATAATTAACTTATCAAGGGATATTATTGCATCTGCCCGTGTTTTACTTCGGATTTTATTCATTTTCTCAGGTGAAAGCATTTCTTCTCTGAAAAAATCAGAATCATTTCTCAATGGTTCGTTATAATATGAAACATTTAGAAAATAATCTGCTTCACTAAGAAATTGTGTAAGGGCTTCAGTGTAAAAAATAGCTATGCTGTCTGAAGAAGCTTTATCTCTTTCTGTACCTGACTTGCCTAATGAGATTAAATTATGACCAATATCATTAGGTTGTTGTACCACATTATTTACAACCGTAATTCTCAAAATATTTTCAGGAAGTGTTACCTGTGCAGGTTCCCGTGTTTCTATAGTCAGATATTTTAAACCTGAACAGTTAATCATTAATAATCCGATTGCAGAAATAAAAAGGGAATGAGAAATCTTTTTCATATTATTTGTTGATCTGTTATGTACTAAAAAAGAGTACAACAAATATATCACATTTATTTAACATAATTGATCCGGTAAATGTTTTTGAAAGTATTTATAGTTTATTTAAAATGTTTCTTAGTTTATGATTTGATATATTATATATGCGTTTTGCTTTTACTTTAACGGTTTATACTAATAAAAGAACATAATGAAAAGTGTTTTTTGTATATTTGCACTTTTATGAAAATTTATAATAGAAACTAATTAGAATATGGTATTTAACATTATTGTATTGGCTAAGCAGGTTCCTGATACTCGAAACGTCGGGAAGGACGCTATGAAAGCCGATGGTACAGTGAACAGAGCTGCATTACCGGCAATTTTTAATCCCGAAGATCTGAATGCGCTTGAGCAGGCACTCGAAGTAAAAGATCGCTTTCCCGGATCAAAAATTACTATCTTAACAATGGGACCCGGTCGTGCAGCAGAAATTTTACGTGAAGGACTATTCCGTGGAGCTGATGATGGAGTATTACTAACTGATAGAGCTTTTGCCGGCGCTGATACTTTGGCAACCTCATACGCTTTGTCGATGGCAATTCGGAAAATAGGGAAATTTGATATTATATTTTCAGGCCGTCAGGCAATTGATGGCGATACTGCTCAAGTAGGGCCGCAAGTGGCTGAAAAACTGGGTATACCGCAAATCACCTATGCTGAAGGTGTCGAAAATATATACAAAAACAGAGTAAGAATCAAACGTAGACTTGATAATGGAGTAGAGGTTGTTGAATGCCCTCTTCCCGTACTTGTCACAGTTAATGGATCTGCACAATCATGCAGACCTCGCAATGCAAAGCTTTTGCTTAAGTTTAAACATGCAAAAACAGTTACAGAACGTCAAGTGCAAAACCTCGATTATATCGATATATATGATAGCCGCCCATATCTTAATTTAGAGGAATGGAGCGTTGCAGATGTTGAAGCTGATCCGGTTAAGTGTGGACTATCGGGTTCACCTACTAAAGTGAAGAAAACAGAAAATGTTGTTTTTCAAACAAAGGAGAGTAAACATATATCCGACAATGATATAGAAATAGATGGACTAATGAAAGAGCTTATAGAAAATCACACTATAGGCTGAATAATCAAGAGTTTAAAATTAGATAAATCAGAAAACATTAGAATACCTAAGAATGGATAACTTATTTGTATATTTAGAGATTGAGGATGGTGTTGTAGCTGATGTTAGCCAAGAGCTGCTAACCAAAGGGCGATCACTTGCAAATCAGCTTGGATGTAAAGTAGAAGCGATAGCCGCAGGAGCCAACCTCGATAAATTGGAAGATAAAATTTTTCCTTACGGCGTAGATGTACTCCATATTTTTGATGATGCACGTCTGTCGCCATACACAACTTTACCACATACATCAATTCTGGTAAAACTTTTTCAAGAAGAAAAACCACAGATTTGTCTGTTAGGTGCTACCATAATAGGTCGAGATTTAGGTCCGCGTGTATCATCTTCATTGGGCAGTGGACTCACTGCCGACTGCACTTCGCTTGAGATTGGTAGTCACGAAAACAAAAAAGAGGGTAAAGTATACGAAAACTTGCTCTATCAAATACGACCTGCTTTTGGAGGTAATATTGTAGCAAGCATCGTTAACCCTGATCACCGTCCTCAAATGGCCACTGTAAGAGAGGGGGTTATGAAAAAAGAAATTTTCGACCCATATTACAAAGGTGAAATAATTAAACATGATGTAAAAGAGTATGTGAATGATGAGGATTTTATTGTATCCATAATCGATCGTCATATTGAAAAGTCTAAAGTCAATATCAAAAATTCACCAATAATTGTTTCCGGTGGATATGGAGTAGGGTCAAAAGAAAACTTCGAACTTCTTTATAAACTGGCTAATCTCTTGGGCGCTGAAGTAGGGGCATCAAGAGCAGCAGTAGATGCCGGATATGCTGAACACGAACGTCAGATAGGTCAAACAGGCGTTACAGTACGTCCAAAAGTATATATAGCATGTGGTATTTCAGGTCAGATACAACACATAGCCGGTATGCAGGAAAGCTCCATTATTATATCAATAAATAATGATCCCAATGCACCTATAAATTCAATAGCAGATTATGTTATTACAGGTGAAATTGAGAACGTTATACCAAAGATGATTAAATATTACAAGAAAAATACTAAGTAAGAAAATAAAAACTTCTGCTTAGAAATTTAGAAACAGAACATACAAACAAAAAATATGGCAAATTTTTATAATGATACACCACAATTCCGTCATTACCTTCAGCATCCTTTGATGAAGAGAATTGTGGAGCTAAAGGAAAGAAATTACACCGAAAGTGGAATATGCGATTATGCTCCAATCGACTTTGAAGATGCAATGGACAGTTACGACAAAGTGCTTGAGGTAGTTGGAGAAATATGTGGAGAGATTATCGATCCTAACGCTGAGGAGGTAGATCAAAATGGCCCTACTGTTTCAGATGGCAGAGTAACATATGCATCCAAAACGCAAGAAAACCTTGATGTACTCAATAAAGCTGAACTTATGGGAATGCGTTTCGGGCGCAAGTATGGCGGCCTTAATTTTCCAATGGTTCCATATATGATTACTGCTGATATTGTGAGCCGAGCTGATGCAAGTTTTCAGAATATATGGATGTTACAGGACTGTGGCGAAACCATTTATGAGTTTGGTGATGAGCATCAGAAAGATAAATACATATCTCGTGTAGTTAAAGGCGAAACAATGTCAATGGACTTAACTGAGCCTGACGCAGGATCTGATTTACAGGCTGTAATGCTTAAGGCAACCTTTAACGAAAAAGAAAATCAATGGTATCTTAACGGAGTTAAACGCTTCATAACTAACGGTGATGCTGACATACATCTTGTACTAGCCCGCTCGGAAGAAGGAACAAAAGATGCACGTGGTTTGTCAATGTTTATTTATGATAAAAACACCGGAGGTGTAAATGTTCGTCGTATAGAAAATAAGATGGGTATCAAAGGTGCTCCAACATGTGAACTTGTTTTTAAGAATGCAAAGGCAGAGCTTGTTGGTAGCAGAAGATTAGGTCTTATTCGCTACGTGATGTCATTGATGAACGGTGCGCGTTTGGGTATTATGGCTCAATCTGTTGGTATTTCTGAGGCAGCCACGCGCGAAGCATACAATTACGCACTTGAACGTCGTCAGTTTGGCAAAGCTATTATAAACTTTCCCCCTGTATATGAAATGCTCGCAAATATGCGAGCCAAGACAGATGCATCGCGTACACTATTATACGAAACAAGTCGTTTTGTAGATATATATAAAACGCTTGAAGACATCAGCAAAGAGCGTAAGCTAACTACAGAAGAAAGGACCGAGATGAAATACTATTCTCGACTGGCAGATGCATTCACTCCACTGGGTAAAGGAATGAGTAGTGAATATGCAAATCAAAATGCATATGATGCTATTCAGATTCATGGCGGGTCAGGATTTATGAAAGATTATAAGTGTGAACGACTCTATCGTGATGCTCGTATAACTAACATTTATGAAGGCACAACACAACTTCAGGTTATTGCTGCAATTCGTCATGTCACTACAGGGACTTACCTTCAACGTATTAAGGAATATGATGGTATGACGGTTGTTCCTGAACTTCAGCCCTTGAAGCGTACTCTTTCTGAAATGACTCAAATGTACGAGCAGCTTGTCGGAATAGTTAGTTCTGCAAAAGATGAAGAATATCTCGATTTCCATGCACGACGACTTGTAGAAAGTGCCGCACATATTATTTCCGGTCATCTTCTACTGCAGGATGCTAATAAAAACCAAGATCTTTTCCGTCGCAGTGCTGAAGTATATATACATTATGGACAAATAGAGGTCATAAAAAACTACAATTTTGTTACTGAATCCAGAATAGAAGATATGGCTTATTATAAACCGGTTGATTTGGCAAAAGTAGAATAAACCAGCCTGTTCATATTCAGTTTAATTTTTTAGGAAGGGGTTTCAATAAAATTGGCCCCTTTTTTTATTGCCATGTTAATAAACATTCAGAACATTTTCTCTTTATTTTTTAATTCCCTACAAACAGACCATATTTATTTCTCTTTTTTTGGTATTAGTGTATATTTTGTTTTTCTTTGTTATAGACAAACAACAAACGCTAAAATTTATTGCCTATAAGTCATCTTTACTCATTTAAATTTTACATAACAATTTAATAAGTAAAGCATGGATATTTTTTCTCCAATGTCCGATGAGGAACTGGTAGTTTCTTATTCGAAGGGTAATGACTCAGCATTTGACACTCTCCTGAGCAGACACAAACAATCAGTTTATAATTACATTCTTTATACAGTCAAGGATAACGGTCTTGCAGAAGATATTTTTCAGGATACCTTTATTAAAGCAATTATAACAATTAAACAAGGTAAGTATATTGAATCAGGTAAATTCAAAGCTTGGGTAATGCGTATAGCGCATAATCTGATAATAGATTATTTCCGTCAAAAAAAGAATGAAAGTATCATCTCAAAAGATGAGTACGAAGTAGATCTATTTAACAATCCCTCTTTATGCGAAGATACTGTTGAAGCACAGATGGTGAAAACACAGGTACATGATGATGTTAAAAAGCTAATATGTTTTCTACCGGACTCTCAGCGTGAAGTCTTAGAAATGCGTTATTATAAGGATTTAAGTTTTAAAGAGATTGCCGAGATTACGGGAGTGAGTATAAATACAGCACTTGGTAGAATGAGATATGCAATTTTAAATATACGCAAGATGGCGACCGACAACCGGATGACACTTACAATAAATTAACCAATTGAGGTATGAACATAAAAAAAGCCCCTTTTCATAGGGGCTTTTTTATATAGGGAAGGAGTTCTTATCTTTTTGCACTGTCAGCGCAAATGATAAAAATGTATTCAAAACTTTATAATATTTAGAAAATCAAAAAGTAGATATTTGAACTTTGAGGTTCACACATCTTCCTATTGAGCGGATACTTCAGAACTCAGATGCTCCAAATAACTTCCTAATCAGTGTTTGAGGCTGATTAAATAGTCCTGAGAAGCCTTATATATCATTCGGCTCGATAACTTAGAATCGTTTGATACTAATTTTCAGAATTGTGAAGCAGAATAAATAATACAAATGTAAAATAGTACTCAGCTTAGAATTTCTTACTCTCGTTTTTTTTCACGAATGAAAAAGTACGATAATGTAAAAGATTCAAATTTTCCAATTACTAAAAAGAATTTACAAACAGCTATTTTTACTTTTGATATAAAACAAAACTTTTTAAATCCTATAGTGCATCTTAAGTTACTAATAACTGTAGTTACAAATTCTCAATTGCTGAAGATTATTTATTCAGTTCATCAAAATTAAACTTAAGTTTAATCTGTCATAAACGTTGGAGATTGAACAAGCAGTTTTATTCATCTCTAGAATAATAATCATACTGATATGTACAAAATGTCAAAGAACTCCTATATCTTCTAATTATAAAACGAACTTAATATAGTTTTTGTTCATTGCAAATATAATAATTATAGTAAATATTATGCAAATATTTTCATCTATAGTTATAAACAACTTCTGTACAGTTTGTTAACAATGTATCAACAAGTTATCAACAATTATTTTCAACCTATATTTTTAAAATAAAAATTTAATATACCTTGCCTGTATCCTGAAACGTCATTCGGAAAACAGTCCACTCGCCACGTGTAAAGTGAATTAGTGTACCGCCATGCAGTCGCATAATATAGCGCGAGAGGCTCAATCCTATTCCGCTGCCTGAATCCTTGGTGGTATAAAACGGAACAAAGATATTGGGCAACACCTCATCAGATATTGGTGCTCCATTATTACAAATGTCCAAATGTATTTTTTGTTTCTCTTGCGATAGTTCTATCTTAATTTGTCCACCATCGGCTGAAAGTGCTTCAGCAGCATTCTTCAGCAAATTGAGAAGTACCTGCGTCACTTGCGACTCATCAATATTTATCATCACAAGATTGTCGGGGAAGTTTAGATTTATATCTATTCCTCTTTCTGTAAGATTTGTTTTCTGCAATGAAACAGTCTGTTCTACAACCGTTTGTAGTGATACATAATGTAGTTGTGGCTTGGGTATTCCTGTGAAACGACGGTACGAGTTTACGAAATCAATCAATCCTTTTGTAGTAGAATTTATGGTTTGCAATGCCTCTATAGTGTTTTGTATTAGGAAATCATCATCTTTTGGTTTGTTCTGACGGAAGGCGGTGAGAAGCGTGTCGGTGAGCGATGTGACGGGCGCAACAGAATTCATAATTTCATGCGTCATCACACGTATAAGCCGCATCCACGAATCCATTTCTTTATAGTCAAGTTCGCTGCCGATACTGTTAAGTGTAATCACTTTCAACCTTTTGCCCTGAAGCATAACTTCGGAAGCCCTCACACTAAGTTGTGTCTCTTCACGTTCATTTGCAATCTTGATAATCTTTGTGTCTGATCTTTCCAAAGTGCGGAATAACTCGGGAAACTCTTTGTCGATGTTTGCCAATTGATTGATATGTGTAAAGACAGGAAGCCCCAACAGCTCATTAACCGTGCGATTTATCTTCAGTACCATATTGTGCTCATCCATGATAATAATCCCCGTAGAAACACTCTCCATAATTACACTCAAGAACTGCTCATTCTCTATAACCTCCTTACGCACTTTAGACAGAATATCTTTTATGCGATTCATCATTTGGTTCAGTTCTCTTTCTCTTCTTGATAGTTTGGTTACAGAAAAGTTGAAGGAGTAATCACCATTGTCCAATGCATTTAGCAGGAAAATAATATTCTTGTTGTATTGGTTGTAACTGCGACGCATATTGAGAAGCAGAAAAACAACCGCAATGACGGATAATACCATATAAACATATTCTGCATGAATTGTAAAATATGTACTTGCCACTGTTGCCGCAATCAGCAAAATGGTGTAGATATATAATTTGTACTCTATGGATTTAAACATGCCTGAAGAAGATTATAGTCCATACTTTTTAATTTTGCTGTAGAGTGTGGGACGTGATATTCCCAGCTCTTTGGCTATGGCTGAAATATTGTTTTCGTGAGTACTTATCGCCTTCTCAATCAGCTTGCGCTCCATTTCTTCAAGAGTTACGTTTTCAAGATTCTTTTCCTTCTCCACAACCCTCTCTCTGAGAAATAGACCCGAAGGTTTAATAACATCACTGTCCGACAAGATAAGTGCCTTCTCAATGGTGTGCTGTAGTTCGCGAACATTTCCAGGCCAGGCATATTCCTGCATTTTGGCAATTGCTTCGTCACTAAGTCTTACTCCTGCCTTGTTATATTTTCCACTTAAGCGATGGAGAAAGAACATTGCCAATTCGGGAATATCTTCTTTTCGCTTGCGGAGCGGCGGCACTTCGATATGAATTGTGTTGATACGATATAATAAGTCTTCTCTGAAAAGACCGTTTTCAACATCCGACAAGAGGTTGTGATTCGTTGCCGAAATCAATCGTATATCTACATCAATGGGGTTGTTGCTACCCACACGAGTAATTCGTCGCGACTGCAAAGCATTAAGAAGCTTAGCTTGTAGAGAATAAGTAAGGTTCCCAATTTCATCAAGAAACAGAGTTCCTTTATCGGCTGCTTCCATTTTTCCGGCTCTGTCGGTATGTGCATTTGTAAACGAACCTTTCACATGTCCAAAAAGTTCACTCTCGAACAATGTCTCTGTGACTGCCCCCATATCTACCGTTACCAATGACTCGCATGACCGTGAAGACAACTGATGTATTCTCCTTGCTATGACTTCTTTTCCTGTTCCGTTTTCACCTGTAATCAGCACATTAGCGTCTGTCACCGCCACCTTCTCCACCATACTCAACAACTCGCGCATGGGACGAGACTCTCCCCAATAAACATCATTTTCTTTGTTGAGTTGAGCATTAAGAACATTCTGCTTTTCCTTCAATCTGGTCACTTCTTTCTGTGAGAGACGCAACTTGAGTGCCGACTTCAAAGTGGCAATCAACTTCGCATTATCCCAGGGCTTTACTACAAAGTCGGAAGCACCCTCTTTGAGAGCCGTTACCGCCAGTTCAATATCTGCATAGGCAGTGAAGAGTACCACCGGCAGATCAGGATCTACTTTCTTTACTTCCGATAGCCAAAACAGACCCTCATTGCCTGTGTTTATTCCTGCCGAATAATTCATATCCAGCAAAACCACATCAGGTCTTTTTTCTCTCAAAGTGGTTATTAGTGTGTTTGGAGACGACAGTAATGTCACTTCCTCAAAATGGTTATTCAATAAGAGCTTAAGTGCACTTAATACATTTTTATTATCATCTACAACTAGAACCCGTCCTTGCTTCATTTGGTTTACTTAAATATTCAGCAACAAATGTAAGGAAAATGTTGTAAACAGGGGGATATAGTGTAAAAATATCAACACCAATGTAAAGATACTTTACACAACAAAACAAAAGCAATTAGCTTAATCAGCTGTTTATCAGCAATGTAATTCCTTTGGCACGGTATTGGGTTATATATTACCAAACGGACACTAAAATGAAAAGATTTTTGAACATACTCGTTATTATTTGCATATCGGCAACAACATTGTTTGCACAAGAGAGACAATGGTCGCTTGAAGAATGCATACATTATGCTGTGGAGAACAGCCCCAAGACAAACAAGCTGAAAGCACAAAACAGTATCAACCGACAAGACTATATGCTTGCAATAGGGAAACTGCTGCCCTCGCTAAGTGCAGGAACAAACGCCTATTTCAACTTTGGTAGAGGAATTGATTACGAAACCAACACCTACATTGACATCAACTCGTTCAGCAACAACTACTCCATGTACTCAGCCATGACCATATTTGATGGCTTCTCAAACATTTATAAGATTAAGATGCAGAAAGCAAATGAGATGGCAGGGAAACAACAGTTGGAACAACAGCAGGAAATGGTGGCATACGACACTATGGAAGCATTCTTCAATGTATTATATTATAAAAAGATGATGCAGCTGGCACAGGAACAAGCAGAGGAAAGTGCCAACAACATGAAACAGGCAAAACGGATGGAAGAACTGGGCATGAAATCAAAACCCGATGTAGCAGAGATGGCAGCAAAAGAGGCGGCAGATATATACAATCTTACAAAACATAAAAACTTACTCGCCATAAGTATTATTCTGCTAAAAGAAAAGATGAATTACCCAATAGATCAGGACTTTGATATTAAAGACAATCAAAATGAAACACTCATTATAAAATCGAATGAAGCAGCAGCAGCTATTTATGAAACGGCAAAAAACATCAATCACAATGTGCTTGCCGCACAGTCATCGCTAAGGGCACAACAAATGAATCAACGCTCTGCGTTTGCAAACTTCTCACCTGTTGTGTCTATGGATGCAGGCATTTCAACAGGATTTGCAAAGTATATGGACGGTAGCGAATACACCTCCTTTTCAGAACAATTAAAAAACAAACGAGGAACTTATGTAGGTTTCACACTATCTATCCCACTATTCAGTGGGTTCTCAAAAACAACTTCATACAATCGCAGCAAAGCTCAGGTCATCATAGCTCAAAATGAGCTAGATGAAACAACCCGAACTCTTTACAGCGAAATAGAACAAGCTGTGGCAGACATGAACGGACAGGCTGACGCCTACCAACAAGCAGTGAAGCAGCGTGAAGCAATGGAAATCGCACACAATGCCAATCAGAGAAAGTATGAAGAGGGTCTTATCAGTCCGTTAGAACTACATACCAGTGCCAACCGCGTTGTGCAGTCAAAGGCTGAAGAGATGAATGCCGAATTGCAATACCGTCTGAAAGCACGATTGGTAAGATATTATAATGGAGAATCATTTGTAATAAAATAGAAAACATAAACAATATGGATACTATAATAGAAAAGAAAAAAGGATTAAAAAAGAAACATATCCCTTACATCATAGGCGGTGTGCTGTTTCTTGTGGCAATACTTTGGCTTGTATTTGGAAACCATGTCTCAAAACTAAATGTAGATGCAAAGCGCATTTCTATTCAGTTGGTCACACGTGGTGAGTTTAACGACTACATTAGGGTAAGTGGACAGGTACAACCAATCAGCACCATACAACTGAGTGCCATTGAGGGCGGTATGGTAGAAGCCAAACTGGTGGAAGAAGGGGCTGATGTAAAAAAAGGAGAAATTATTGCTCGACTTAGCAACCCGATGCTCAGTTTGAACATCCTTGATAGTGAGGCACAACTGGCTGAAAAGCAAAACTTTTTGCGCAACACTCAAGTTGCAATGGAACAAGACAGACTGACGCTTAAAAAAGAAAAACTGCAATTGGACCTAGATGTAACACGCAAGCAGCGCAAATATGAACAGTACAAAAAACTTTATGAAGAAAACCTAACTTCCAAAGAAGATTATATGCAAGCAAAAGAGGATTACGAATTTGCTGTAGATGGTCGACAATTGGTGGTTGAACGTCAGAAACAAGACTCAATATATCGTACTGTGCAGATTGAGCAGATGGAAGAGAGTCTTCACAATATGCGACAAAACCTGTTGCTAATACGCCAGCGAAGCGACAACCTCAACATCAAAGCACCGGTTGACGGACAGTTGGGATTACTTGATGTGGAGATTGGTCAAAACATACCCACGGGCGGACGCATCGGACAAATCAGTGTTTTGTCGGACTATAAAGTAGAAGCTCTGATTGATGAACATTATATCGACCGCGTGCGAACAGGCTTGGATGCCACCTTTGAGCGACAAGACAAAAACTTTGCACTACGTGTTCGTAAGGTATATCCCGAAGTTCGCGATAAGCAGTTCAGAACCGAGTTTATGTTCGAAGGCGAACGCCCCGACAATATACGTGCAGGGCAAACCTACTATATCAGCTTGCAATTAGGTCAACCCGCAGAGGCAGTGCTTATACCTCGCGGACCGTTCTATCAAACCACCGGCGGGCAATGGATATTTGTAGTTGCACCGGATAGCAAAAAAGCCGTTAAGCGCAAAATCACCATCGGACGACAAAATCCCAATTACTATGAAGTTACCTCAGGACTTGAGCCGGGCGAAAGCGTGATAACATCCGGTTATGATACGTTTGGCACAGCAGAAGAATTGATTTTGAAATGATACAAATATGAATATACTAAGGTCTTACAAGCGCACCCGATTTTTCTTATGGGTGAATATTACCGGATTGGCCATCGGATTGGCGGTTTCTATTATGCTAATCCTGTTTGTGGTGAACGAACTGAGTTACGACAAGCATTTCGCTAACAAAGAGCGAATTGTGCGCTTGATAACAGTTTGGGAGGGAAATGAGCAGACTACTCATTATGCAATCAATTTGCGCAAAGCTTATACGGAACTCCCATCCAAAATTCCAGGAGTGGAAGCGGCTGTACAACTCTATCAGATGGGGGCATTAGAAGTCATTCAAGATAAGGAGCGCTTTCAGAATGTTAGTACTTTGTGTGTGGATCCTGAATTTTTTAAGGTCTTTCAGATGAAGTTTGTGGAAGGAGATGCTCAAACGGCATTGACCAGCCCTAACTCAATTGTATTGACCAGTAGACAGGCTGATATTATTTTTGGTAACAGCCACAGCGCGATCAATCAGATACTCAAAATCAGCGACCAGGATTATGCTGTTTCGGCAGTAGTGGAAAATCTCCCGGTCAATACCCACTTCTCATTCGATGCATTGCTTCCCATGAAGTCAATAGATGATTGGATGGAAGGTATGCCGGGATTAGAATTTCTGACCTACTATCTGTTAAGTGAAGATACATCACTCAGCGATACAAGAAATGCTATCGAAAAAGAATACTCTGCTATCACTGCCTCTTTCGGCGCATCGTTCAGTGCTAAGATTTATGGCAAAACCGATAAACTGACCGATATCTATTTACATTCCGATGGAGTCAATGCCAATATTGGCAGGATGGGAGATATGAGATTTGTCTGGCTTTTGTCCGGTCTTGCGCTGTTTATATTACTGCTTGCCGTCAGCAACTTCATTAATCTGTTTATAGCACAGGGTGAGACTCGTATGCGTGAGATTGGTATCCGCAAAACTAACGGTGCAGCCATCAGTGATATTGTCAAGCAATTCTTTTCCGAGGTATCCGGTATCGTATTGATAGCCTTTGTCATTGGGGTGGTCCTCACGATCATACTCACGCCCTATTTTTCGGAATTGATACACCGGGAGATTGATATGGTACAGTTGTGGAATCCCACTTTTGTCCTCTCTGCCGTTGTCCTCTTCATCGTGACGGTTGTTTCTTCGGCGTTTTATCCTGCATTGTATCTGAGCCGCTTCAGCCCGCTTGATATACTGGGTAAAAGGATCCGATTTTCAAAACGCAGATTGATGGTGGGTGTAGTGGTTTTTCAATCCATCATTACCGTAGTGCTTGTGTCTTTTATCCTGATTGTCAATAGTCAGACCAATTATCTCAAAAACATTCCCCTCGGATATAATCCTGAAAATGTAGCAACTATTTGGATGAATAATACGACTCGTAATAGTTTTGATGCTATAAAACAGGAACTGCTCTCTGTGCCTGAAATAAAACAGGTAAGTGGTGCGCAACATACTTTCGGGAGGGGTGTCAGCGGACAGCGGATTAGCCTGCTCGACAATAATGAGGAGAAACATAGCATCAATGAGTACCGGATCATGCCGGGAATAGGTGAACTGATGGAATTGCAATTGGTCGAAGGTGATTTTTTCAAAGAAGATGCACCCGACAGCGTCAATCAGGTTGTGCTGAATGAAGCGGCTGTCAAGATGTTGGGGATATTACCTCCGGTGGTCGGAAAATCTGTGATGTATACAGAAAGGATTACCGAAATAGTAGGAGTAGCAAAAGATTTCTGTTATGCCTATCCGGCCGATAAAATTGCTCCCATCGCTTTGAGCAAAACAAATTGGGGTGGCGCGATATATATCCGTTTCAGGGAAGGAACCGACAGGAGACAGGCGCTCGAAAAAACGGCGGAAGTCTTTCACCAATTCGATCCTGATTTTATACTCAATGCTACATGGAGTGAAGACATCTACAACGAGAAGTTTGAGACGTTTGCAACCACTTCGAGGGTAATCACACTAGCCTCGCTACTTTCGATTTTTATCGCAATGCTGGGCTTGGTATCGATACACTTATACACCACCGTCCGCAGAACAAAGGAAATTGGAATCCGCAGAATCAACGGAGCATCACACGAATCAATATTCTCATTACTGACCGTTGATATAATCAAATGGATTGTGATTGCCGGAATCGTAGCCGTGCCCATTATCTATTATATGGCAACCCACATGCTAAATGAATACAGTAATCATACTTCATTGAACTGGACAATGTTCGTGATTCCCATATTGTTCCAATGCATCATCGCCATTCTGGCAACATCGGGAGTAACGCTGTGGGCTTTGCGCCAAAATCCGGTGGATGCGTTGAAGAAAGAGTAAGTACTCTCATCCTTAATTTTAAATTCAAATTTCTAAACTTATAAAATAAACAATTAAAAATTACGATCATGATTAAAATCAATAACTTAAAGAAAGTATTCCGTACAGAAGATGTCGAATTATGATACATTTGGCACAGCGGAAGAATTGATTTTGAAATAATAAATAAAACACATCGAAATGAATATTTATAAAAACTTTTTCGGTATCCTGAAGTCTTTCAAGTCCTCCTCCCTCATCAATATTGTGGGGTTGAGTGTAGCACTGACAGTCCTCTTTATAGTT
>CAZAFR010000019.1:0-3339 GCA_964484665.1 uncultured Proteiniphilum sp.
AACTCTTTAATCTCAGCATTTGTACCCGGTTCTTGTCCCATAAAATTATTGGCAGGGAAACCGATTATAACAAAGTTTCTGTCTTTAAACTTATCATACAGCGTCTGTAGGGCCTCGTATTGCGGCGTTAATCCGCATTTTGATGCTACATTTACAACCATTACTTTCTTGCCTTTAAAAGTGGCTAAATCGAATTCATTTCCATCAATACTTTTAACGATGAAATCATGAAAAGTCTGTTCTGTCTGCATTTTATTGTCGTTGTTATTATTCTTAGCTTGTTTGTCTTGTCCAACACACTGAAAAGCAATAATTATAAATAATAGCGCAATCCAGGGTTTTATAGATAGTTTCATATGAATAATAAATTAAATGATTTACCGTAAGCTACCTACCTACACTTAAACAGATTAAGTCTGAATCTGTTCAATATTTTAGCAAACAAAAATATTTTCTAAATCTATTGCCTAGAAATGGAGTTTACATTCGTAACCATACATCTCCTATGTACATGAGATTAACTAAAAGATGAATAATCTACATTTGTAACTCAGGAAAGCATAATCAATCAAGTTACAATTGTATACTTGTATATAGTTACATATGTTACAAGCCTTTTAATTTGGATTTGTAATTACAATATACAAATATCAATTCATCCGTTTAACATTAGATTATAAGAGTGTTTTGATAACGATAATAATCATGTTATCAATCTTATATGATAATTTTATTTAGTTTAAAATCATGTTTTGTCTATAAGTATCCGGTATGCTTACTTTTATTGTTAAAATATAGGAGTATTTATAATATATAATGCTTAATATCAATTGTATATACTATAAAATATAAGTCTTGGTTTATCTATAATTGATGTTGCTGATAGTGTAGGGTAGTAGTGATGTTACAAATGTACACAACCAATACAACAAATGTAATTTACAAATATATCTTACTTTAATTTCCAATTGTAAATAATGTTTTTTACATTTGCAACTCTACATTTGTTACTAAAAATCATCTTGTATACACATCAATTTTTAATGAGTTTAACATGAAAGATCGAATAAAATTAATAATGGAAAAAGAGAACCTTACTCCGGCAAAATTTGCTGACATGTTAAATATTAACAGAGCGGTTATCTCTCATATATTAAATGGTAGAAACAATCCCAGTCTCGATGTTGTTACTAAGATTCTGGGTGATATGGATTATATAAATCCCGAATGGTTGATTAATGGTTCGGGGAATATGTATAAAACAGGAATAGATCCTGATTCATTATCTAAACAACCTGATTTATTCAATCAGCGTGAAATATCCACGGGCGATGATAAAACTAACATAAAAAGTAGTGAAGAATCAATACTTAAGGACAATGAAAATAATATGCAACAGTCAGATACCAAGCAACTTGAGCATATAATTAGACCTGGCAAGAAAATCACACAGATAATTATTTATTACAACGACAACACGTTCGAGAGGTTTAACCCCTATTAAATCTATATCAAACCTTTATATTAATTGAATCAAATATGTAAAAACATTAATTAATAAGAAAAAACTAAGATATTTGCATTCATATTTAATATCTTTGATTTTAGGGTTTGTATCAGAGTACCAATAAAAACTAAAATCAATATGCCTGCCCATAATATAGTACCAAAACCTACTTTAAGACTAATTGATGCGATTGTACTAATTATTGGGATTGTTGTGGGGGCAGGAATTTTTAGAACTTCTTCTGTAGTCGCATCAAACACGCCTAACGAATTTTGGTTTCTCATGGTTTGGATCTTGGGAGGAACAATCTCACTTATAGGAGCATTATGTTATTCCGAGCTAAGTTCTTCTTTTCCAAATGCAGGTGGTGATTATCACTTTTTAAAGCTCGCTTTTGGCAAAAACTTTTCCTTTCTATTTGCCTGGTCTCGAGTAACAGTCACTCAGACCGGCTCCATTGCTATCCTTGCATACATTGCAGGTGATTATCTTACCCAATTGTTTCCACTTGGCACCTTCTCATCTGCATACTATTCCATAATCATTATTTTTATCCTTTCATTTATAAACATCCTAGGAGTTCAATTTGGCACCGGAACTCAAAAACTTTTATTAGGGTTGCAGACTATAGGAATATTGATAATTGTTGTTGTTGGTTTATTTGCAGTACCCTCGGAAACGGTAATTATAAATTCACTCCCAACAACATCAAATATATCTCCTACAGCCTCAATCAGCTTGGCACTAATATTTGTCCTACTCACATTTGGTGGATGGAATGAAGCAGCTTACATATCTTCAGAATTAAAAACCGGGAGCAAAAATATATCACTCATACTTATCGTAAGCATACTCATCATTACAACAATATATATGCTAATAAATATAGCCTTTCTGCGCGTGCTGGGTCTTGATGGCATTGCCTCTTCGAAAGCCGTAGGAGTTGACATGATGAGAGTAACACTCGGCGAAAAAGGAGTTGTTTTAATTGGAATACTAGTAGTGTTATCAGCACTCACATCTCTTAATACAACAATATTTACAGGAGCAAGAACAAATTACGCTCTTGGAAAAGATTTCAATGCCCTTTCTTTTCTTGGAAAATGGAACGATGATAAGTCGGCACCTATTAATTCACTTATATTACAAGGAGTCATAGCAATAGCACTCGTAATATTTGGTGCATTCACACGCAATGGCTTCGAGTCGATGGTAGATTTTACAGCACCTATATTCTGGTTTTTCTTTTTATTTACCGGACTCAGTCTATTTATCCTCAGAAAAAAATATCCAAATACACCACGACCTTTTAAAGTACCTTTCTACCCATTAACACCAATTATTTTTGTAGTTTTTTGCACCTATATGCTCTACTCGAGCCTGACCTATACAGGCATTGGCTCATTAATTGGAGTAGGCATCTTATTTTTAGGCTTGCTTTTTTTACTTTTTTTTAGAAAAAAAGAATCAGATAAATTAACAGGATAACGAACTTATTTAAACAACTATCTGTTTATCAATTTGATAAATGAAATATAGCTACATATTTTCAGGTAATATTTTCAGAAAATATCCTATAATGGTCCTTAAATAAAAAATTATGAAGCTAATTAATTACCTGTTTATTTCATATTCTATATTAAGTGAGCTGCATTTAAATGCTCAATAGATTGTTAAAGTAATTAATAAACCCATTCATTGTCCGCATTATTTTCATACATAGTTCTAAGTTTAGTCTTACTTTAGTCGTACCTGGTTCTAATATACCTTATATAAAAATGAAGAAGATTAGACTATGATAAGAACTATGTATGGATTAGACTTGGATTAGA
>CAZAFR010000019.1:3439-33015 GCA_964484665.1 uncultured Proteiniphilum sp.
GATTGGATTTAGATTGGATTTAGATTGGATTTAGATTTATTATGGATCTGATTTGGTACTGATTTGTATTTGTGATGGAGGATCTTTTATCCAAGTAGTATTCGTTTATTACAAAAACGAATATTTTACGATACATAAATTCGACATTGCTGAATTAAAAATTAAGATGTACTTTTGTAGTCAATAATATTATTTGCGATGAAGGTACTCGATTTTATTGTACGCTCCAATGAACCATTAAACGATAAAAATCATCTGATTAAAGTTGTTCCGGCTAATGGAGAACCGTTGCCGGAAATGTTTCCCGGTCAGTTTGTTCAGATTCTGGTTAATAACTCCTCCGGTGTATTCCTGAGAAGACCCATTTCTGTAAATAATACCGATTTAGTAAATAACGAGTTATGGTTGTTAGTCAAGCGTGTTGGCGAAGGAACAGAAAAGATATGTGATTTATCACCGGGAGAAATAATGAACCTTATATTTCCTCTGGGAAGTTCATTCTCAATTCCGCAAGAGAACTGTAATACACTACTAATTGGAGGGGGTGTTGGTACTGCGCCACTACTTTTTCTTGGTAAAGAACTATCTGAAAAAGGTTACAAGCCTAATTTTCTGCTTGGGGGACGTACAAAATCCGATATATTACAACTGTCATATTTTGAGCAGTATGGAAATGTTTACTGTACAACAGAGGATGGTACATTAGGCGAAAAAGGATTTGTAACTGATCATTCGGTGTTACAAAATAATAAGTTTGATTTCATATACACTTGTGGCCCTAAACCAATGATGGTTGCTGTAGCTAAGTATGCAAATGCAAAGGGTATTGAGTGCGAAGCATCATTGGAAAACCTTATGGCTTGTGGCTTTGGAGCATGTTTATGCTGTGTAGAGAAAACTGTTAATGGCAATATATGCACATGCACAGAAGGCCCGGTCTTTAATATAAAAGAATTAACATGGCTGGATTAGAAGTACAAATTGGTAAACTGAAACTTAAAAATCCGGTGACAACAGCATCCGGTACATTTGGTTACGGCACTGAGTACAAAGATTTTATCGATTTGGGTGGCTTAGGAGGGATTTTTGTAAAAGGTACAACTCTTGAACCTCGTCAGGGCAACGAATATCCCAGAATGGCCGAAACAGCTTCAGGTATGCTCAATTCGGTGGGACTGCAAAATAAAGGGGTTGACTACTTCATTAATCATCTTTATCCTACAATAAAAGAGTACGACACAAATATAATAGTCAATGTCTCGGGCTCTACAATTGATGATTATATAGAAACAGCTGAGAGGTTGGCAGATTTGGATAAAATGCCTGCAATTGAATTAAATATTTCATGTCCGAATGTCAAAGAAGGCGGAATGTCTTTTGGCGTTTCTAGCGAATCCGCAGCAAAAGTTACTAAAGCTGTTCGGGATGTCTTCCCAAAAACATTAATAGTTAAACTATCTCCAAACGTTACTAACATTAGTGATATTGCTCGTGCAGTTGAGGGCGCAGGAGCTGATTCAGTATCTCTTGTTAATACTTTTTTGGGTATGGCAATTGATATTGAAAGCAAAAGACCTAAGCTCTCAACTATAACAGGAGGATTGTCGGGCCCCTGTATAAAACCAATAGCCGTGAGAATGGTTTGGGAAGTATTTAACGCAGTCAAAATTCCGATTATTGGAATGGGTGGAATAAGCAATTGGCAGGATGCTATTGAGTTTATTCTTGCAGGATCAACAGCAATACAGGTTGGTACTTATAATTTTATAGATCCTACGATATCGATCAAAATAGTTAAGGGCATAGAGGAATATCTTGATAGACATAACATTGCTTCAGTTGGAGATCTTGTTGGTCAAATGTGTAAGTAATCCAACGAACCACATGATAAGTGTTTTAATATTAACTTAAATGCTATCATATTGTATTATCATTAGCCAATATATTTGACAAAAAGAAAATATATTATATCTTTGTCTATAGAAAAATATACTCTACAATAATATGACTATTCAGGCTATGCCAAATTTACAAATTCCAATCGATTATGTTCCATTGCTTAACTTGAAACAGACTGAGTTGGGAATAAAAAATATAAAAGATTTTTTTCAGGTTAACCTATCTTCAGAATTACGTTTGCGACGAGTAACTGCACCTCTTTTTGTAGAAAGTGGAACAGGTATAAACGATGACTTAAATGGTGTTGAGCGTCCTGTTCGTTTTCCTATCAAATATATGGATGATAAATGTGCCGAAATTGTGCATTCTTTGGCAAAGTGGAAAAGACTTACTCTTGCAGATTATGAAATTGAAGAGGGCTTTGGCATTTATACTGATATGAATGCTATTCGTGCAGATGAAGAACTTGATAATATTCATTCGCTTTATGTTGACCAATGGGATTGGGAGCTTGTAATTGGTAAAAAAGATAGGAATCTTGACTATTTAAAGAAAATTGTCAGAAGAATATATGCAGCAATGCTGCGTACTGAGTATCTTGTGTATGAACTGTTTCCAATTATTAAGCCGCAACTTCCTTGTGAAATAACTTTCATCCATTCAGAGGAACTACTCCAAAGGTATCCCGAAATGAATGATAAACAGCGAGAAGATGCTATAACAAAAGAGTTTGGCGCTGTTTTTGTGATTGGTATCGGTGCTCCGCTATCAAATGGTAAACCACATGACGGACGTGCACCTGACTATGATGATTGGAGTACCATTAACGATGATGGATATCAAGGATTAAACGGTGATCTTTTAGTTTGGAACCCGGTATTAAAGAAAGCTGTTGAGATTTCATCAATGGGAATCCGTGTGAATGCAGAATCACTTGAAAGACAGTTGAAGTCTCTTGGACAGGAGCAAAGGTTGTCGCTTTATTTTCATAAACGACTTATGAATAACGAACTTCCCTTATCTATTGGTGGCGGAATTGGGCAGTCGCGTTTGTGTATGTATTATCTACGCAAAGCTCACATAGGTGAAATACAATCGAGTATCTGGCCTCACGAAATGAAAGAAGAAGCACGAAAAAAGGGTATTTTCTTGATTTAAAAAATATGTTTTATTCATGCATGTAAATATTGAAAAAAGCTGGGGAGATCAGTTACAGAACGAATTTGATAAACCTTACTTTAAGCAGTTAACTGATTTTGTACGACAAGAATATTCAACTAAAACTGTTTATCCTCCTGCTAAATTAATATTCAATGCTTTTGACTCATGCCCTTTTAATGAAGTTAAAGTCGTTATTGTAGGTCAGGACCCATATCATGAGCCGGGTCAGGCTCACGGATTATGTTTCTCTGTAAACGACGGAATAAAGATACCGCCATCACTAATCAATATTTATCAAGAAATTCATGATGATCTCAAGCTGGAAACTCCTTTGTCCGGTAATCTTGAAAGATGGGCAAATCAAGGCGTTTTACTTCTAAATGCCACTTTAACAGTGAGAGCTCATCAAGCTGGTTCTCATCAAAACAAAGGTTGGGAAGAATTTACCGACGTTGTTATTAATAAATTATCTACTGAACGCGATCATCTGGTATTTATACTTTGGGGAGCATATGCACAACGAAAAGGAGCCGCCATAGATACAAAACGTCATTTAGTTCTTAAATCGCCACATCCATCACCTCTATCGGCACATAGAGGTTTTTTTGGTAACAAACACTTTAGTACAACAAACAAATATTTAATTACAAACGGAAAAAAACCCATAGACTGGTAAAGTTAGTCCATAGGTTTTTTGTATTTCACATCAGCCAAGGGATAAACGTCCCTAAAACTGTTTTATATCACATTAAAGATGCTATTTTGTTTACCCAACACTTCCCTCAAGAGAAATCTGCAAGAGCTTCTGCGCCTCAACAGCAAACTCCATAGGCAACTTATTCACCACCTCTTTTACATAACCATTTACAATTAGTCCGATAGCCTCCTCCTCACCCAAACCACGCTGGTTACAGTAGAATATCTGATCCTCACTAATTTTAGATGTTGTAGCTTCATGCTCAAGCACTGCACTAGGATTTTGAATATCAGTATAGGGGAAAGTGTGAGCGCCACAATGATCAGTAAGCAGTAAACTATCACACTGCGAGTGATTACGAGCATTCTCAGCTTTCTTTGTTATCTTAACCAACCCACGGTAGCTATTCTGACTATTCCCGGCTGAAATACCCTTAGAAACGATTCTACTTCGTGTGTTTTTGCCTATATGTATCATTTTACTACCAGTATCAGCCTGCTGAAAATTATTTGTAACAGCCACAGAGTAAAATTCACCCACTGAGTTGTCGCCTGCAAGAATACACGAAGGATATTTCCAAGTAATAGCTGAGCCGGTTTCTACCTGAGTCCAAGAGATTTTGGAGTTCTTTCCTTTACAAATACCCCTTTTAGTAACAAAATTATAAACACCCCCCTTGCCATTCTTATCACCCGGATACCAGTTTTGTACGGTTGAATATTTAACCTCAGCATTATCCATAACTACGATCTCAACGATAGCTGCATGAAGCTGATTTTCATCACGCATTGGAGCAGTACAGCCTTCTAAGTAGCTAACATACGAATCATCATCAGCTACAATAAGGGTGCGTTCAAACTGACCTGTATTAGCTGTATTGATACGAAAATAAGTCGACAGCTCCATAGGGCAACGTACCCCTTTAGGGATATATACAAAAGAACCATCGCTGAATACAGCAGAATTGAGAGCACCAAAAAAGTTATCTTTATATGGAACAACACTGCCAAGGTATTTTCTCACCAAATCAGGGTGATGCTTAACAGCTTCACTAAATGAGCTGAAGATAATACCTTTCTCAGCTAAGACTTCCTTGAATGTAGTTTTAATAGACACGCTATCCATAACAGCATCCACAGCCACACCGGTGAGCTGTTTTTGTTCATCCAGCGGAATACCCAAACGATCGAATGTTTTTAAAAGTTCGGGATCCACTTCATCCAAACTCTTAGGATTTTTTTTATTGGAAGGATCGGCATAATAAATTATATCCTGATAATCAATTTTCGGAATTTTCAAATGTGCCCAATCAGGCATCTCCATTGATAGCCAATGACGATAAGCTTTCAGTCGAAACTCCAGTAACCATTCCGGTTCTTCCTTCTGTTCTGAGATATGTCTTATAATATCCTCATTCAATCCTTTTTCAATAACGTAGGTCTCTACATCTGTAGTGAAACCATATTTATAATCCTGATTGGTTAATTCATTTAATATTTGATCTTGATCTAATTCTTGCATTTTTTTCTTATATTAAAGAAACCACTTTTATAATAAATATCGGGGAAATACTTTTATCAGCCCACACGATTTCAAACAACCATTAATAGGTTTTGTTTATACAAAGATAAAGCTTTTTCGTAAATAATCTTACATAACTGCCAGCCTACGAGCAAACCAATCACACAAAATGTTAAAAAGACTCCAAATATTAATCAATAAAATACTTTTATTAATCACATTACACTATATAATAAAAGTCGACATAAAAGTCGACTTTTTATCTTTTAAAATAAACTTACAAATTTACTTTTCGTCAGAAAAATATCTTGATATAACACTACCGGGTTTCAGTATGCCGGATAGCTCAGGGTAAGGAACAGTTACATCTATCACACCCATAGCATAAGGTGCAATTTCGTATTGATTATAAGAATAGTGTATGCCTTTTTCGCTAAGCCAGAAATTATTATTAGGAACTATATCTTCAATATTAAAGAAACCCCTCATCAGAAGTGAGTCGGCGTCCTCCACACTGTATTCCTTCATAAGACTCTGCACTATTTTAGACGTTAGCTCTTTATAATAATTAGGAATAAACAGATCTTCCTCAGAAAGAGTAATCAAATCGTTCAAATCAATATTAGTATAAGTTATACGATACGACCCATGTGCGCCACCCTCATAATCGCTATACTCCACAGCATAACTCAACAATGAATCACTTTGAAAGAGTATCCTATTATTTGTATTCATATAGTACCAGTACCATGCAGGAATCTTGCCATCCAATCTAGATTTATCCTCATAATACATATTTGAAATCGATTGATATTTAGCAGTATATTCTTTGAGATATAGATCAACAGCATCCTCAGGAGTCATTGAGTCGAATGTTGGACTTCCAAAAAAAGTACCCTTAAAAATTTGTTGAAGTCTTTCAGTGCTTTCACCGTCCTTAAAACGCACCGGATAAGTAAAAGACAAGTTTACATCCGCATGCGGCAATGTAGTATCATTTTCAAGCAGTAATGGTATATCTATTTGCATAACAATACTGTCATAAAGAATTTCAGATTTTCCTGTACCCATCCTATCTTTGCAAGACGACAAAAATGATATTGATAAAAGAGTAAATAAAATAGTAACAATTACATTTTTCTTTTTCATAAAATAATTTGTTTAAGTTGTCACTGTATTATCTGTTTTACTGCACCCAATTCAGGATAGAAATATACTTCTATAGGTTTTTTTAAATTTTCGAACATCTGTTTTACAAGTACATCCTGAGATCCAAATTGAACAACATCCACTTCAGTAGTTTTTAATATTTTGTTGTTGAATTCAATAGTCAGCTCCCCTTTTCCCGGAATATTGTAAACAATACCCTCAGAGAGTTTACCCTCTAATCGTTTAAGATCACGCTCAGAAAGTAGCATATCTACCTCCGGCGTATTACGTATCAATGAAAAATAGATAGGAGCACCCGCAAGGTTATCAGCGTCAACCGGTCCCAATTTCTCAGAGAAACGTGCAATAATCTCTTTGTCGATATTATTACTCTCCGGTATAATCTGATACGACTCAACAAAATACTCAGTTGTTATACTTCCTGAGAATAGTTCGGTTAATGCTTTCTCTTGTTTGTTAATCTCTGCCATCACAACATTATAAGCATTGCCGTCAGGAGGCATATTAACAGCTTCACCCGAAAGTATATCATTTCTGTTACGGCGCAAATCAAAAATCTGTCTAGCCACAAGTTCAGCTTGTTTTGCAATAGAACCTGCCATTAGAGTTTCCTGTGAAAAGTAACGTCGAGGATTTTCAGAAACTGTTTCATTTTCCGGAAAAACCTTTTTAGCCTCTACAACACTCTCAGGTTCAGCATTGATTGAAACAATCAGTCCGTCCTCTCTTAGGTAAACAAAAGGCTCAACACTTTTTGAGCGAAATTCAACCATGAAAGAGTTGTTTTTATCAGGGATACCCTTGTTTGCCACCTCCACACTCTCGAGCGTATATACAACTCTGTTTTCTATCACAGGATTATCAACAGCCAAATAACGCTGTGCATAGGGATAAAAATCGCCTCTCTGATATGTTGATTTTTTTATCAGTAACTCAACAACAAATGATGTCTTGGGCAAAGAATAAACAACTCCATAATCATTTGCTTTTATTGCGTTTACTCTAACTGTTTTCTGTGCAGTTGCGCCGGATGCTATAATAAGCAATAAGGGAAGAATAAAATTTTTTGCTCTCATCTTTTGTATAAAGTATATAGTTTTTAATTTTTTCAGTGCCACGTTTAGCAAATATAGATTATTTTTATTAAACGGCAATAAATGAATTAGTTTGCCGACTTAAACTGTTCCAAAAAACGCACATCGTTCTCTGAAAACATTCTAAGGTCTTTAACCTGATATTTAAGGTTGGTAATACGCTCAATACCCATTCCCAAAGCATATCCTGAATAAATAGTACTATCAATACCACAATTTTCCAAAACATTAGGATCTACCATACCACAACCAAGTATTTCTACCCAACCGGTATGTTTGCAAAACTGACAACCTTTGCCACCACAAATATTACAAGAAATATCCATTTCGGCACTTGGTTCTGTGAAAGGAAAGTACGAGGGTCTCAAACGAATTTTGGTATCCTCTCCGAACATCTCCTTAGCAAAGAAAAGAAGAGCCTGCTTTAGGTCGGCAAACGAAACATCCTTATCAACGTAAAGCGCTTCAACCTGGTGAAAGAAACAGTGAGCACGGTATGATATCGCTTCATTTCTGTAAACACGACCCGGGCAAATTATCCTTATAGGAGGTTGTGTATTTTCCATTACACGTGTCTGTACTGATGAAGTATGAGTACGAAGCAATATCTGAGGGTCGTTCTGAATGAAAAATGTGTCCTGCATATCACGTGCCGGGTGATCCTCAGCAAAGTTGAGAGAAGAAAACACATGCCAGTCGTCTTCAACCTCAGGTCCTTCAGAAATAGAAAAGCCAAGTCTTTTAAAAATATCATTAATCTCTTCTTTTACAATAGAGATAGGATGTCTGGTACCCAAAGAGACCGGATAAGCAGTACGAGTAAGATCAACATCGATGGATCCTGAATCTTTATTCTCGAACTGTTCTTTTAATAATTGAATTTTTTTTGTGGCTTTCTGTTTTAATTCATTTATTTTTACTCCAATTTCGCGTTTTTGTTCAGGTGGAACGTTTCTAAAATCATCTATTAGAGACGCTACCACTCCTTTTTTGCTCAGATACTTAATCCGTAACGTTTCCAACTCTTCTGTATTAGAAGCTGCTATTTGCTCTATTTCTGTAAGAAGAGCTTCAATCTTATCTATCATTTGTTGTTAATATTTATTTTTAAATAGTTATGCAAAATTACTGTTTTTATTGAGATTTCTTCTGATTTTTAGCCTGAAAGATTTTTTAAGAGAACAAAAATGAGTTTTTTATTGTACATTTGTTTTAACAATTAGATTATAGATGATAAACAAAGTACAGAAGTTCATACAAAAAGAAAATCTTCTTCCGAACAATGCTAAAATTATTATAGGGCTTAGTGGAGGAATGGATTCAATGGCTTTACTCGACATTTTGATGAATTTAGGATATCACTGTATAGCTGCACATTGTAATTTTCACCTGAGAGATGATGAGTCGAATCGTGACGCAGATTTTGCGCAAACATGGTGCATTAGTAAAGAAATTTCTTTTAAAAGCATTGATTTTGACACAAAAGAATACGCTAAGGATAAAAAAATATCAATAGAGATGGCTGCTCGAGAGCTGAGATATGAGTGGTTCGAATCTATACGCAAACAATATAATGCAGATGCCATTGCAGTAGCACATCACAAGGATGATTCTGTAGAAACTGTTTTTCTTAACTTAATCAGAGGTACAGGTATAAAAGGACTTACCGGCATTTCAAGCAAGAATGGTCATGTTATAAGACCGCTACTTTGTGTTTCACGCACTGAGATTGAAGATTACACAACATCTCGTGAGATACCATATTTAGTTGATAGCACGAATAATCAGGATATATATATACGTAATTATCTGAGACTAAATATTATACCAAAATTGGAATATATTAATCCATCTGTGAAAGAATCAGTTTTGCGTACATCTCAAAATGTTTCTGAAGCAGAAAAAGTATATTCAGAATCAATTAGAAGATCAATAGAGAGAGTATTCAGTGATAATAAAATAAATATCTCACTACTAAAAGAAGAGGTTTCTGCTAAGTCTGTTTTGTTTGAACTCCTATCTCCATTAGGTTTCAACGCATCTGTTATTGAAGATATTTACCATGCTATGGATTCAATTCCCGGGAAAGTATTTTTATCAGAAAAATTCAGATTGATAAAAGATCGCTTATACTTTATACTTGATGAAATTCCCAAACAACCCGTAAAAGAAGAATACCTTTTTATAGAAAAAGATATAAATGAAATAAAAAGCCCTTTACACCTTATTTTCAGAAGAGAAAAAACGCCGGTCGATATTAATAAAAATAGCAGGTTTTTATATGCAGATGCCGATAAGCTCAGTTTTCCGCTTTTAATCCGCAGATGGCAGCCGGGAGATTGGTTTGTACCTTTTGGCATGAAAGGTTATAAGAAGTTAAGTGATTATTTTACGGACCGTAAGTTTAGTCTGAAAGATAAAAACAATGTATGGCTGATTATTTCAGATGATAATATTGTTTGGATTGTGGGTGAACGATCAGATGATAGATTTAAAATTACAGATGAAAGTAAAAACATTCTCTTTGTTGAATATGTTGATAAATAAAGATAATTAGGTGCAACGTTTTTTCAATTTTTGCATCTAACAAATAAGCTCAATATTGAAGACAGCAACAAAAATGTAACCAAAGAAAGACAAGAAATATGAAAAATAATACAGTAAAAGATATGGTGATGCTAGGAGCGCTAGTTGGTATAGCCTACTATGTTACACGTTATTATCGTCAGAAAAAACAAAAAGACAGGGAAATGCGTGAGACTCTTCATTTTCAACTATTTTGATAACCATACAAATCGATAATTTTTTATATAAGCTATTTAATAAATGGCGGTATTTTTTGTAACTTTGCGTAATCATTATTACAGAACATTAAAAAAAATACAGAACTAGATTATTGAAAGATCAGTAAAAATAGTATGCTCACACTTAAAGAAATAAACGAAAATCCCGAAAAGGTTGTAAACCGACTCTTCAAAAAAAACTTCGACGCTAAAGATATAATAGATCAAATAATCGAATTAGATGCTGTCAGAAGAAACAGTCAAACTTCACTTGATGGAGTTTTATCAGAAATAAATTCAATATCCAAATCCATCGGATCTCTTTTAAAAGAGGGTAAAGAAGAGGAAGCTTCGGCTGTCAGAGATAAAGTAGGCACACTTAAAGAAACTTCAAAAGAGTTGGAGGTTAAACTAAAAAGTGCTCAAGAAAAAATAGAGGAATTACTTGTTATCATACCTAACCTTCCGCATGAATCGGTTCCGGAAGGAAAAGGCGCAGAAGACAATATAGTTGAGCGCAATGGCGGTGTGATGCCCACTATGCCGGAAAATGCCTTGCCACATTGGGAACTTGCAAAGAAGTACGACATTATAGATTTTGAACTAGGTGTAAAAATAACAGGTGCAGGATTTCCTGTTTATAAAGGAAAAGGAGCCAGGTTGCAACGTGCTTTGATCAACTTTTTCTTAGATAATGCACGTTCTGCGGGATATTTAGAGGTTCAACCTCCGTATGTTGTCAACAGCACTTCAGGCTTTGGAACCGGTCAGCTTCCCGACAAAGAAGGGCAGATGTATCATGCGGAACTCGACGATTTATACCTTATTCCTACAGCTGAGGTTCCGGTTACTAATATCTACAGAGATGTTATATTAGACGAGAAAGATTTACCAATAAAAAATGCTGCATATTCAGCATGCTTTAGAAGAGAAGCAGGTTCGTATGGAAAAGATGTTCGTGGTTTAAACCGATTACATCAGTTTGATAAAGTGGAGATTGTTTGTATTGAAAAGCCGGAAAACTCTTATGAGCGATTGAATAAAATGGTTGAATACGTGCAGACACTAGTAGAAAAGCTTGAACTTCCTTGGCGAATTCTTCGTTTGTGCGGAGGTGATATAAGTTTTACATCAGCTCTTACATTTGATTTTGAAGTTTATTCAGCTGCACAGAAGCGATGGCTTGAGGTGAGCTCTGTGTCTAATTTTGAGAGCTATCAGGCAAATCGCCTTAAGTGCCGTTATCGAGATGAAAATCGTAAAATTCAACTATGTCATACACTCAATGGTAGTGCGTTAGCACTTCCACGTATTATGGCTGCTCTGCTTGAGAATAATCAAACATCGGAAGGTATCAGAATACCCGAAGTTCTTGTTCCTTATTGTGGCTTTGATATTATTGACTGAAATCGGTTGTTGGAGTTTTAAAAATACATTTTAGTCTTTTAACATACTGAGTAGTTGTAGCATAGCAAGGTTAGCTGTTTTTTCGATATTTTCCCTGCGACTTCTGCCCACATTATACTTATGTGAGATTATCTCACTATTGTATAATGTTGCAATCCAGACTGTTCCCACCGGCTTCTCTTTTGTTCCGCCATCGGGTCCCATAATTCCGGAGACAGCAATACTACAATCTGTATGAAACTTATTGGATACCGTTTTTGCCATCTGTTCTACAACTTCGCTACTTACAACTCCCTGTGATTTAATAACCTTTTTATCAACATCAAGCATTTCTTCTTTGATGACGTTATTATATGAAATAATACTCCCTTTGTAATAGTCGGATGACCCGGGCACAATAGTAATTTTATGAGAAATAAATCCTCCGGTACAACTCTCTGCTGTGGAGATGGAGAGATTATTTTCACGAAGTTTGTCCCCAAGCATTTCCTCAGGCATTTTTACACCTTTTGATACGAAGAAAGGTCCGAGTATCTTAATTAATTTTTGCGTCTGCTGTTTTATTTCAGGTAACCACTCTTCCCCCCAAACAGAAAGTCGCAGTTGTATATAGCCCAGCGAGGGCAGATATGCGAGAGAAAAACCATTTGGAAGCTGTAGCTCAAATTCAGAAAGCATAGTAGCTAAAGTGGATTCAGATACTCCTGTAACAATACAAGAGCGACTTAAATACTCAGTGACTTTAAATTTTTTCTGTAAAAGTGGAATAATGTCATTTTGCATCGAACCTTTCATTTCAAAAGGAACTCCAGGCATTGAAACAAGTACTTTTTCATCCTTTTCAAACCAAAGTATAGGTGCAGTACCAAGTTTGTTTTGGATAACATTACAATTCACCGGAACATAAGCCTGTTTTCTGGTAAGCTGATTTAATGGAATATTTCTCTTTACAAAAATCGATTCGATATTTTGAAGTACTTCGTCATTAAATTCGAGAGCAGTATGAAAATACTCACAAAGAGTATGTTTGGTAATATCATCATTAGTTGGACCAATACCACCGGTAAGTAGTAAAATATCAGCTCTTTCAAAAGCATTATCTATTGCTTTTATAATGGCATCAGAGCTATCACCTATGGATGTTATAGCTCCTATGTTAAAGCCACGCTGAGTTAGCTCGCGAGCCATCCATGCAGAGTTGGTGTCAACTATCTGTCCTATAATTATCTCATCTCCAATAGTTATAATTTCAACCTTCATATGAATTTATTTATCATAAGGGTACAAAATAAGTTATTATCTTTCAGAAAAAGAAAAAAGGACTATGTTTATTTTTTTTATCTGGTCGATTGTTGTATCTTTGCAAACCTAAAATTGCCAATAATATAAACAGAAGGTAAAAATGAAAAAAGAGATTCATCCCGATAATTATCGTCCAGTAGTTTTTAAAGATATGTCGAACGAAGAAATTTTTATTTCACGCTCTACAGTTAATGCAAGAGAAACTATTGAAATAGATGGCGTTACATATCCATTAGTAAAGCTTGAGATTACAAGCTCTTCTCATCCTTTCTATACAGGAAAACAAAAACTGGTGGATACAGCCGGACGTGTTGATAAGTTTATGAGTCGTTACGGAAATCGTAACAAGAAAAAATAACCGGGAATAAGTATTTAATGTATAACGGCGGCCATATAATGGTTGCCGTTATTTGTTTTATACAATAAAATATGATTTTAAATCAAATTTGCCTACTTTTGTTAGTTGTACAGGTTTCGACGTAAATTATAGGAAAGGATCCAATGTATAAAGGTTAAAACAACTGCACAATGGAAAAAACAAAATACACGATATTGCTATTGATTATCCTGTTTTCTAGTAATTATACCAATGCTCAGGTGATACTCAATGACAGTGCAAAAGTGAGTCTTTTAACTGCTTCACCTTGGCATGGAGCAATATATTCTCTTTTTGGCCATACTGCAATTTATGTACATGATGATTCCACTGGAGTAGATGCAGTTTTTAACTATGGATATTTTGATCCCTCTCAACCCAATTTCATATATAATTTTATAAGAGGAAAAACAGATTATATTTTAGGCGTTGATTCATTTGATGATTTTGTTTTTCAAAACACTTACAAAGGACAGCAGGTAATAAAACAAACATTAAATCTTTCAACCATAGAAAAACAGCAGCTATATGAAGCTTTATATCTAAATGCGTTACCGGAAAACAGAGGATACAGATACAATTATTTTTATGATAACTGTGCTACTCGTCCCAGAGATATGATTGAGAAATACACTAAATCAACTATTCAATATCCGGAAACAACAAAAAAACAATCATTTCGTGAT
Source organism: uncultured Proteiniphilum sp. (assembly GCA_964484665.1). Classification (GTDB taxonomy): domain Bacteria; phylum Bacteroidota; class Bacteroidia; order Bacteroidales; family Dysgonomonadaceae; genus Proteiniphilum. Next base: position 17,536 of record CAZAFR010000019.1, read on the forward strand.
CTTGTGCATGAATGCGTAAATGATCATCCGTGGAGTAAATTTGGAATTGATTTACTCATTGGAAGTGAGTCAGACCGAATTATTGATGTAAGAGAAAAAATGTTTATACCTTCGCATTTAATGGATTCTTTTGACGGTGCGGTATTTAATGACTCTTTAAAAAAACAACTTGTAAGTAATTCTGAAATTATTGTAGAATTAAACAGTGATCTAAATAATCCGGGAAGTAGGATTTTTTTCACTCCTATTGTAGCTGGAGTATTACTTCTAATAATTACATCTTTTGTATGTCTGCTCCAAGTACTTAAATTAAACAAAGCAAGAATACTAATAATATTTGATACGATACTGTTTGGGGTTGCAGGAATAGCAGGTACGATCTTATTTGTATTGATGTATTTTTCGGAACATCCTGCCACAAATCCCAACTGGAATTTTGCATGGATCAATATTTTTGCACTAATCGCAGCAATATTATTTTGGGTAAAACCAGCGAAGAACATCGTTTATTTCTATCATTTCATTAACTTTGCAGTCCTGACACTTTTTTTATTAACTTGGTGGTTTATACCTCAACAGATGCCGGTTGCGTCAATTCTTTTCTCATTGTGTTTATGGGGAAGATCGACTACAAATCTGTTACTATTAAGAAGAAAGAAACGTTTAAACCGTCGTTTGACTTCAAGTAGATACATGAAAGCAGGTTGGGGACAGTGAAAATAATAAAGCAAAGAATTTATTTTAGTAAATGTATAGAATTATAACTTCAATCGTCGCTTTTATATATATAACAGCGATATGCGCACAAAATCCTTCGGCAGGAGATGTGCCTAAGTTAGTTGTCGGCATCACTATAGATCAGCTTAGGGGAGATTATCTTGAGATGTTTAAAAAAACCTTTGGCGACAAAGGGTTCAAAAGATTGCTGAATAACGGGCTTGTTTATAATAATGTGAATTATGACTTTCCTAATCTAAATAAGGCGTCAACAATAACCTCTATTTTCACGGGTGCTAATCCTTCTTATCATGGAATTATTGCCGAAAACAAATATTTGCTTGATAACAATATAGAAATCTCTTCTTTACATGATGATAACTTTCTGGGTAATTTTACAACTGAAAAATTATCACCACTGCCAATAAGAGTTTCAACAATTGCAGATGAACTTAAAATTGCTTCCGGTGGGCAATCTGACATTTTTTCTTTTGCACCTGACGCTTCTCAAGCAATGGCCTCAGGAGGACATGCAGCAAGTGGAGCATACTGGATAGAAAACCAAGATGCAAAATGGGCAACCACTACTTATTATAAGACCAAAGAGCCTGTTGTTGATCAGTTTAACCGTAGTCAACAGTCTCTTACATACACAATAAACAGCCTTTCTTGGAAACCTGCTCTGCCAATAGAGAATTATAATGCTTTTCCTTATACAAAGAATAAGTTCAATTTTCAGCATTTCTTTGGTAATAATAATAAGGATAATGTAAAAAAATTTAAACAATCGCCATACGTAAATAAAGAGGTTAACGATATGGCAATAAGAGTTCTGGAATCAAATTCGCTAGGAACCAGATTGAATCCGGATTATTTAGCAGTAACATTTTATGCAGGAGGTTTTTCGGATGCTCTTGATAAAAATTACTCGATTGAAATTCAAGATACTTATTATAGGCTTGATCAGGAACTAGCAAGACTCCTGGATAAAATTGATGAATTAGTTGGATTAAATAATGTGCTGATCTTTGTAGTATCAACAGGTTATTTTAATGAACAAGAAATTATTCCCGAAGGAATGGTTACCTCCGGAGGTACTTTTTATCCCGATAGAAGTCAGGCATTATTAAATATGTATCTGATGGCTCTTTACGGCAGAGAACAATGGATAAAAAAATATTATAACGAACAATTCTTTTTTGACAGAAAGTTGATTGAGGATAAGAAAATTGATCTTATCGAATTTCAACAAAAAGCGGCAGAATTTCTTGTGCAATCGGCAGGCATTCAAGATGTTATTACTACTAATCAAATGTTACATGGTGCTTATAATCAAACTGTTCAATATTACAGAAATGGTTATTATAAAGGCATATCAGGTGACCTGTTTTTAGAATTGCAACCAGGATGGCAGGTGATTGAACAGGGATCTGTTGATCATGAAAGAGTACGAAATAACGCTATAATTGCGCCTGCAATATTTTTTGGTAAAGATATTAAACCTCAGAAAATCAATCGTACTATTGAAGTCACTGAAATTGCTCCAAGCGTGTCATATAGGTTGAGAATACGCGCACCAAACGCAGCGAATGGTGATATTTTAAAAGAGCTTTTTTAGGTTATAATTATAATCTTTAGTTAATTAAAAAATAAAATATTCAATATACAATTATGGGATTTAGCAATATAATATCAAAAATATTTGGGAATAAAGCACAACGGGACTTAAATGAAATTAATCCTACTGTTAATAGGATTAAAGAAGTATACCCTGAGATTGAGAAACTTTCAAATGACGAACTGAGAAATAGAACAAAAGATCTTGAAAAAAAGATATCGGATTTTGTTTCTGATGAGAAGTCGCAGATAGAACAACTTAAAGCCGGATTAGAGGAAATTGAACTTAGCGAACGCGAAGCTATCTGGAATCAAATTGATAAACTTGAAAAGGAAATAACTGAAAAGTATGAAAAAGTGCTGGATGAGATACTTCCGATAGCATTTTCTATAATGAAAGACACTGCTCGAAGGTTTACTCAAAACAAAGAGATTACAGTAACAGCCACTGATTTTGATAGAGACTTGGCTGCGACTCACGATTTTGTAAGAATAGATGGCGATAAAGCAATTTATAAAAATAGCTGGATAGCGGGTGGTAATGAGATCACATGGGATATGATTCACTATGACGTTCAGCTTTTTGGCGGTGTTGTTCTGCATCGGGGTAAGATTGCTGAAATGGCAACCGGAGAAGGTAAAACACTGGTTGCTACACTCCCTGTTTTCTTGAATGCACTTACACATGAAGGTGTGCATATTGTAACAGTAAACGATTATCTTGCAAAACGTGACTCTGAATGGATGGGACCGATGTATATGTTTCATGGACTGTCGGTTGACTGTATAGATAAACATGAACCTAACTCTGATTCACGTCGTAAAGCGTATGATGCAGATATTACTTTCGGTACAAATAATGAGTTCGGTTTTGACTACCTGAGAGATAATATGGCCATTTCACCAAAAGATTTGGTTCAGAGAAAACATAATTATGCTATAGTTGATGAGGTAGACTCTGTTTTGATTGATGATGCACGTACTCCTCTTATAATTTCAGGTCCGGTACCGAAAGGTGACGATCAGCTTTTTGATGAGTTCCGTCCACGTGTTGAAATGATTGTAAAAGCTCAACGTGACTTCACTACTCAATTACTCGCTGAAGCTAAAATCAAAATGGCTTCAGATGATCCAAAAGAACAAGAAGAAGGCGCTTTACAATTGTTTCGTTCATATAAAGGAATGCCAAAGTATAAACCTCTTATCAAATATCTTAGTGAACAGGGCGTTAAAGCGGCAATGCTTAAGACGGAGGAATTTTATATGCAAGACCAAAACCGTAATATGCATATAGCGACTGATCCGCTTTACTTTATAATTGATGAAAAACTTCATAGTATTGAATTAACTGAAAAAGGTATTGACTTGCTGTCGGGTAAATCAGATGACCCACATTTTTTCATACTCCCGGATATAGCCTCTGAATTATCGGAACTTGAGAATACAAATCTGGTAGATGAAGAGAAAGCGGTAAGAAAAGATGAGTTGTTGCAAAATTATGCTATCAAATCAGAACGCGTTCATACAATAAATCAATTATTAAAAGCATACACGCTTTTTGAAAAGGATGATGAGTACGTTGTTATAGATAATAAGGTAAAAATTGTAGATGAGCAGACCGGTCGTATTATGGAGGGTCGCCGTTATTCTGATGGACTCCATCAGGCAATTGAAGCCAAGGAGCATGTGAAAGTGGAAGCAGCAACTCAAACATTCGCTACAATTACTTTGCAAAACTTTTTCAGAATGTATAGTAAACTAGCCGGTATGACTGGTACAGCTGAAACAGAAGCAGGTGAATTTTGGGATATTTATAAATTGGATGTTGTTGTGATTCCAACCAATAAGCCTATTGTGAGGGATGATCAGAATGATAGAATATATAAGACTAAAAGAGAAAAATATAATGCTGTTATAGAGGAAATTGAAAGCTTGATTAATGATGGACGTCCGGTTCTTGTGGGTACTACATCGGTTGAGATTTCCGAACTATTAAGCCGTATGCTTAATATACGAAAAATAAAACACAATGTACTAAATGCTAAACTTCATCAGCGTGAAGCAGAAATTGTTGCAAATGCAGGTCAAAGTGGGGTAGTAACTATTGCAACTAATATGGCAGGTCGTGGTACTGACATTAAGCTAACGCCTGAAGTCAAAGATGCAGGAGGGCTTGCAATTATTGGTACCGAACGTCATGAATCAAGACGCGTGGACAGACAGCTGAGAGGTCGTTCCGGACGCCAGGGTGATCCCGGGTCTTCTGTGTTTTTTGTATCACTTGAAGATGATCTGATGCGTTTATTTGCTACAGAAAAAATTGCCGGTCTAATGGATAAGATGGGTTTTGTAGAAGGTGACGTATTAGAGCACAGTATGTTAAGCAAGTCGGTAGAACGCGCTCAGAAAAAGGTTGAAGAGAATAACTTTGGTATACGTAAACGTCTTCTTGAATATGATGATGTTATGAACTCACAACGTGAAGTTATTTATAAGCGACGAAAACATGCCTTAATGGGTGAACGCATCGACAATGATGTTGCAAACATGATTATGGACACCTCTAAGAATATTGTAGAGATGTACGAAGATGACTTTGAAAGCATGAAGTTGGAACTTATGCGTGTAATGGCTCTCGAGATTCCTTTTAAAGAGGAGGACATGAAAAATATGCGCACCCAAGCTATGGTGGAAGCAGTTGTAAATAGGTCATTTGAAACTTTTAAACGTAAGACTGAACGACTTGCAGAAATTGCGCAGCCGGTAATAAAACAGGTTTATGAAAATCAAGGAGCAATGTATGAAAATATACTTATTCCGATAACTGACGGTAAGAAAGTTTACAACATTGCATGTAATTTGAAAGAAGCCTATGAATCGGGGTCAAAAGCTTTAGTAAAAGCATTTGAAAAATCAATTTTACTCCACACGATAGATGAAAATTGGAAAGAGCATCTCCGTGAAATGGATGAATTACGTAATTCTGTACAAACTGCGAGTTATGAACAAAAAGATCCGTTACTGATTTATAAATTAGAGTCATTTAATCTCTTTGGAATTATGATAAACGATATAAACTCTAAATCGGTATCTATATTAATGCGAGGTCAAATACCGGCTCAAGATCCGGCAAGTGTTAGAAAGGCTGCCCCGGAACAAAAAACTGATTATAGTAAATATCGTACACAAAAAGATGAAATGGAAGGGATGCCCAACTCTAGTCAAAATGGAGGAGACGGTGCATCTCAACAACGACAAAATCAAAAACTCGAACCAATAAGGGTTGAAAAAAAGATTGGGCGCAATGAACTTTGCCCATGTGGGAGCGGCAAAAAATATAAAAATTGCCATGGTAAATAAGTTTTTAATAAAGTAACTAAAATAGAGTGGCAGGGGTTAAAATAGCCCCTGCTTTTTTTGTTAAAATCAAAGAAAAGCAGTACTTTAGTAAGTCAAAAAAAAGAGAATATATTGATTCATTTATTCAAATGAAATAGAACTACGTTAAGTTCTTTTGAACAAAAAATCACATTGAAATATGACCGATCAAGAAGATAGAATCATTAAGATTAATATCGAAGATGAAATGAAATCATCATACATCGATTATTCGATGTCAGTGATAGTTTCCCGTGCATTACCAGATGTAAGGGATGGTTTTAAACCAGTGCACAGACGTATACTTTTTGGTATGTCGGGGCTTGGTAATACTTATGATAAGCCACACAAAAAATCTGCGAGAATAGTAGGTGAAGTATTAGGTAAATATCACCCTCACGGTGATTCATCTGTATATTTTGCAATGGTCCGTTTGGCACAGGAATGGAATATGCGTTATCCACTTGTAGACGGCCAAGGAAATATGGGAAGTGTTGATGGTGATAGCCCTGCAGCAATGCGATATACAGAAGCCAGATTGAATAGATTGGCAGAAGAAATGTTGCGAGATATTGATAAAGATACAGTAGATTTTCAACTAAATTTTGATGATACTTTATCAGAACCTATGGTTCTACCTTCAAGAATACCAAATCTTCTTATCAATGGATCTTCGGGAATTGCTGTGGGAATGGCGACAAATATGGCTCCGCACAACCTAACGGAGTGTATTAATGGTATAATTGCATATATTGATGATAAGGAAATAGATACTAAAGGTCTGATGAAATATATCAAGGCTCCGGATTTTCCTACAGGTGCATATATATATGGTTATAAAGGTGTGGAAGAAGCATTTGAAACCGGAAGAGGTAGAATTGTTATGCGTGGTAAAGCGGAAATTGAATCCGGTAAGACACATGATAAAATAATAATTTCAGAAATACCATATCTTGTAAACAAAGCAGTACTTATAAAGAGTATCGCCGATCTTGTTACGGAAAAAAGGATTGACGGAATCGCCAATGTCAATGATGAATCTGACAGACAAGGAATGCGTATAGTGGTAGATGTAAAGCGTGATGGAAATGCAAATGTTGTATTAAACAAATTATATAAATTTACTTCTCTCGAATCATCTTTTAGTGTAAATAATATTGCACTGGTAAAAGGTCGCCCTGAACTTTTGAATCTAAAACAACTCATTACAAATTTTGTAGATCATCGTCATGATGTGGTAACTCGTCGCACACAATATGAATTACGAAAAGCAGAAGAGAGAGCACACATATTAGAAGGATTAATTATTGCATCAGATAATATAGATGAAGTAATTTCTATAATACGCAGTTCTTCAAATCCTCAGACAGCAATACAGAGATTAATGGAAAGATTTAATCTTTCTGAAATTCAGTCACGTGCTATCGTAGAAATGAGACTAAGACAGCTAACAGGCTTAGAACAAGAAAAACTGCATGCTGAATTTGATGAAATTCAGAAACTTATTTCTCGCTTAAATGAAATCCTTAACAATGAAGATGTCTTAATGCAAGTAATTAAAGATGAGCTCATTGAGATTCGAGATAAATATGGCGATGAACGTCGTTCTGAAATAATATTTTCCGCAGAAGAGATGAGTATGGAGGATTTTTATGCGGATGATGAAATGATTATTACCATATCACATTTTGGATATATCAAACGTACACCATTAGCTGAATTTCATACTCAAAATCGTGGCGGAGTAGGAGCTAAAGGTACCGACACGCGACAAGAAGATTTTGTGGAATATATATATCCTGCTACAATGCATAATTATATGCTATTGTTTACCAAAAAAGGCAAATGTTATTGGCTACATGTTTATGAAATTCCTGAAGGGACAAAGAATTCTAAAGGCCGAGCCATACAAAATCTTCTAAACATTGAACCTGATGATTCAGTAACTGCTTTTGTTAGAGTTGATAATCTGACAGATGAGAATTATATTAATTCTAATTATTTGTTGTTCTCCACAGAACAGGGCATTGTTAAAAAGACCTTACTTGAAGCTTATTCAAGGCCAAGACAAAATGGAGTTAACGCAATAACCATAAAAGAAGGCGATCAAGTAATTTCAGTTAGACTGACTAATGGTAATCAGCATGTAATACTATCTAATAGAAATGGACGAGCAATCCGATTTGATGAAAATGATGTTAGACCAATGGGACGAACAGCTACAGGTGTAAAAGGAATGACACTTGATGATGATGGTGAAGACATTGTGATAGGAATGATTTGCATGAATCCTCAGTCTCAAAACTCTATTCTAGTTGTATCGGAACAGGGATACGGTAAAAGAACGAGACTAAATGACGATGACGGGGAGCCTGTATATCGTATAACTCGCAGAGGAGGAAAAGGAGTTAAGACATTGAATATTACCGAAAAAACGGGTAAACTTGTAGCTATTAAAAGTGTGACTGAAAACAACGATTTAATGATTATTAACAAGTCCGGCATCACAATACGTATGAATATTTCCGATATTCGCATCATGGGACGCTCGACTCAGGGTGTACGTCTGATTAATTTAGAGAAAAGAAACGATCAGATTGCTTCTGTATGCAAAGTAGATTCTGAAGACTCTGATGACGAAACTGTGGAACTAGTTAAGGATCAGGAATTAGAGACATATGAAGATCATTATCAGGACGACGACATACAAGACGTAAATGAGGAACAAGAATATTCAAAGGATAAAGATGATGATCTTGAATTGTAAAAACAAATAATTAACTCAGTGATGATATATTAAACTTTTTGATATTTATCAGTCAAATTAAAAGTAAACTAAATTAGACAATAATTTTATTTCAAAACACAAAATAATATGAATGTAATAAGAAAATCCCTATTCCTTACAATTATTGCCTTTATCTCTGTCGGCTCATTATTTGCGCAGAAATCTGCCATTAAAGACGCGAAAAGGTCATTAGGTCGTGACGATCTTACTGAAGCCCGAACTCTCATTCAACAGGCTTCACAAAATCCGGAAACTGCGAATAATCCAGAGACTTGGAAAATTATGGGCGATATTGGTAATAAAGCATTTGATAACGAAAGAACCAAAGCTATGCTTGGTCAGAAGGTAAACGATAAAGTTATGTATGATGGACTTATGGAATCATACTTGCCTTATTTAAAAGCAGACTCTATTGGTGAACAACCCGATGAGAAGGGACGTGTTAAAAACCGAGTTCGCAATGATATTTCAACAATTCTTAAAGTAAATCATCCGTATTTTATTAATGGTGGTGTTTATTATAATGAACAAGGTAAGTATTCAAAGGCAGCCGATTTCTTTGAGATCTACTGGAATATACCGACATTACCACTATATAACAATCCTGCGGAAACATTCTCACTTGATAGCACGTACCAAACTATAAAATATTATGCTATCATTACAGCTATTCAGGCTGAAGAGCATGATAGAGCTTTAGGAATGCTTAAGCGAGCAACTTCAGAACCATTCATCGAAAACAGCTCTTACCAAGAGAGTGATTTATATGAATTGATGGCTAGTGAATATGTATATCTTGGAGATTCAGCAAAGTATTTGGAAACATTAAATATAGGTGCAGAGAAATTTCCTCAAAGTAAATATTTCATTCCAAATCTAGTAAATGTATTTATACGTGAAGGTAACACTGAAAAAGCTATGCAATATCTGGATCAAGCAATATCAAATGATCCTTCTAATTCTTGTGACTTAAATAGTGTTAAAGGTGCATTACTAGCTGAACAGGGTGATTTTGAAGGTGCGGAATCAGAATATAATAAAGCACTTGTTCAAGATCCAAATTGTGAAAGAGCTCTGGAAGCATTGGCAGTTAACTATATCCTCCAAGCTCAAAATTTAAAAGAAGCATCAATACAAATAACCGACAGGCAACAACAGATGGCAAACGACGATAAAGTCGTAAAGTTATATCAAGCTTCATTAGCTCCTCTGGAAAAATATACAAATTTACTAAGAAGCAGAGAAGCAAGTGAATCTGAAAAACAATCCGCATTGACGAAGCTAAGAAATGTATACTATAACCTAAGTAATATGGGTGTTGATAAATCAGCTGAATTGGAATCTGTAGAAAAAGAGCTAAATCTCAACTAAGAAATATTTAATTTTTTTATAATATATAGAGTGGTGTCGTTTATAAACGGTGCCACTTTATTTTTTATTTCTCTTTACATTATCGTATTAAACATAATAGGTATTATATACTTTATTATTTCAAAGAAAAGTAGTATCCAAAAACTACAATAATCTACTTGAGTAACGAATTGAATGATCATCTCATACATTTTTACTACTTTTGTGTTCAGTAATCAGACAATTAAAACAGATGGCAAACAATCAACGGTATATCCAACGCGGAGTTTCAGCATCCAAAGAAGATGTTCATAATGCTATAAAAAATATAGATAAAGGTTTATATCCCAAGGCATTTTGTAAAATAATTCCAGATTATCTAACAAATAATTCTGAATATTGTAATATTATGCATGCAGATGGTGCGGGTACTAAATCATCGTTAGCGTATATATATTGGCGTGAAACCGGTGATCTTTCAGTTTGGAAAGGAATCGCACAGGATGCACTTATAATGAATGTTGATGACCTTTTATGTGTGGGTGTGACTGATAATATATTAGTTTCATCAACCATTGGAAGAAATAAAAATTTGATTCCGGGTGAAGTCATCTCGGCTATAATTAATGGAACAAATGAACTTTGTGAAGAACTCACGAGACTTGGCGTCCATCTATTTCCTACAGGTGGAGAAACAGCTGATGTTGGTGATTTAGTGCGGACAATAATAGTTGACAGTACTGTTACTAGCAGAATGAAACGATCTGAAGTAATAGATAACGCAAATATTCAAGCCGGAGATATCATAGTTGGCTTGTCTTCAACCGGTCAATCAACTTATGAAAAAGAATATAATAGTGGTATGGGTAGTAACGGACTAACTTCAGCCCGTCATGACGTCTTTTCAAATTATCTTGCAAAAAAATATCCTGAGAGTTTCGACGACTCAATACCCAAAGATTTAGTTTATTCCGGTAAAATGAAATTAACAGATGAAATTGAGAATTTGGGAATAGATGCAGGAAAATTGGTGTTGTCCCCTACCCGAACCTACTCTCCTATTATATCATTGATACTCAAAGAGATGAGAAGTGTAATACATGGTATGATTCATTGTTCCGGAGGAGCACAGACTAAGATAATGCATTTTATTGGCGATAACGTTAAAATAGTAAAAAACAACTTGTTTTCTACTCCCCCACTTTTTAATTTAATACAAGAACAATCCGGTACTGACTGGAAGGAAATGTATAAAGTTTTTAATATGGGTCATCGTATGGAGATATATCTGCCTAGTCAATATGCTAATCAAATAATTGACATTTCTCGCTCATTTAATGTTGACGCACAAATTATAGGATATGTAGATGAGTCTGATTCCAGAGAACTAATAATAGAAAGTGAACACGGTCAATTTATTTATTCATAAACATGTCAGACAATTCATTACTTGATAAATTAGATCATCTTGTAGCAAGATTTAAAGAAATAGGTACATTAATTACAGATCCACAGATTATTTCTGATATGGATCGTTATATAAAACTTAATAAAGAATATAGTGACCTGCAAAAAATTGTTGAAGTTCGGAACGAATATAAGTCTGCTTTGGATAGTATTTCAGAAGCAAAAAATATACTTGAAAATGAATCTGATTCCGATTTAAAACAGCTTGCAAATGAAGAACTATCTTTAAATAGTGAAAAACTTCCAGGCCTTGAAGAAAAGATTAAGATTTTATTAATTCCCTCAGATCCGGAAGATTCTAAGAACGTGATAATGGAAATACGTGCCGGTACAGGTGGTGACGAGGCTTCAATTTTTGCCGGCGATTTGTTTAAAATGTATTCAAAATACTGTGAAATAAAAGGATGGAAAACCGAAGTGACAAGTTACACTGAAGGAACTTCCGGAGGTTACAAAGAAATTATTTTTACAGTGTCGGGAATTGATGTATATGGCACTTTAAAATATGAGTCAGGTGTTCACAGAGTTCAACGTGTTCCGCAAACAGAAACACAAGGTCGAGTGCATACCTCTGCAGCAACTGTAGCTGTACTTCCTGAAGCTGAAGAGTTTGACATTGAACTTAACCCCGCTGACATTGACTTTCATACAGCACGCTCTAGTGGAGCCGGCGGACAAAATGTAAACAAAGTAGAAACAAAAGTACAGCTCACTCACAAACCAACAGGCATAGTTGTTGTTTGTCAACAAGCTCGTTCGCAACTCCAAAATAGGGAACTTGCAATGCAGATGTTACGCACCAAATTATACGATATTGAAATAACAAAACGTCATGGAGATGTAGCTTTACGACGGAAAACTATGGTTTCAACAGGTGATCGTTCTGCTAAAATTCGCACTTATAATTATCCACAAGGACGTATTACAGATCATCGCATTAACTTAACTGTATATAATCTTTCAGCTTTTATGGATGGAGAAATTCAGGATATGATTGATAATCTTATGGTAAGCGAAAATGCGGAGAGATTGAAAGATGCAGATTTATAGTATAATTTTTATCTCAATAACTATATTCCGAGTTTTGAAGGATTAATCTAATTTAATAAAAAAAGGAAATGAAAAAACAAGATATTATTGAACAGATACAAAAAAAGCATTCTTTCTTATGCGTAGGCCTTGATACTGATTTAAATAAAATTCCACAACATATACTTGATGAAGAAGACCCAATTTATTCTTTTAACAGGTCGATAATTGATGCCACTGCACCTTATTGCGTTGCTTATAAACCTAATCTGGCATTTTATGAGAGTCAAGGTCTTAAAGGATGGTTGGCATTTAGTAAAACGGTTGCTTATATTCGTCAACGCTACCCGGAACAGTTCATAATTGCAGATGCAAAACGAGGTGATATTGGAAATACAAGTGAGATGTATGCAACAACATTTTTTGAAGGAATGGATCTTGATGCTGTTACAGTGGCTCCTTATATGGGTGAAGATAGTGTAAAACCATTCTTAGGTTATCCTGAAAAATGGGTAATATTACTAGCACTCACGAGTAATCAAGGGTCCCAAGATTTTCAGTTTACTGAGGATAAAAATGGAGAACGACTTTTTGAAAAAGTTCTTAAGGTTTCAAAGAAATGGGCTACAGATGAACAAATGATGTTTGTGGTTGGCGCTACACAAGGTAAGTTATTTGAAGACATAAGAAAAATAGTGCCGGATCATTTTCTATTAGTTCCGGGAATAGGTGCACAGGGAGGTTCGTTAGAAGAAGTTTGCCGTTATGGAATGAATAAAAATTGTGGCCTTCTGGTTAATTCATCAAGAGGAATAATTTATGCAGATAATAGTGAAGATTTTGCCTTAAAAGCAGGTTTAGAAGCACGCAAACTTCAATTAGAAATGAAGATATTACTAGATAAATACTTATAATAAATAAAGATTTTTAGTTATAAAAAACTTTCACACTTAAAACGTGTATGATTTAAGACATTAATAAAATTTCACCTAACTATTATATCTATAAAAGGAAAATCACAACGTTTAAAAAATCAGAGATGCATAATAAGAATGAAACGTAAAATTATAAATGATCCTGTATTTGGTTTTATAAATATTCCTAATGATTTTATTTACAACATAATACAACACCCATATCTACAAAGACTTAACCGTATAAAACAATTAGGACTTGCTGCTTATGTATACCCTGGTGCACAACATACCAGATTTCATCATTCTATTGGAGCTATGTTTTTGATGGACGAAGCGCTCAGGACTCTAAAAGATAAAGGACATGAGATTACAACAAATGAGTGGAACAGCTCGTTAGCAGCAATTTTAATGCACGATATAGGTCATGGACCTTTTTCTCACGTATTAGAACATACTCTTGTTACTGATATTCATCATGAAACTTTTTCATATTTAATGATGGAACAGATGAATATAGAGTGTGACGGAAAACTGCAAACAGCAATTGACATTTTTACAGACAATTACCCAAAGCGATTTCTCCATCAATTGGTTAGTGGTCAACTAGATGTTGACAGGCTTGATTATCTTCGTAGAGATAGCTTTTTTACAGGAGTCGTGGAGGGCAATATTGGCTCGGCTAGAATAATTAAAATGCTGGATGTTAAAGACGATAGAATCGTAGTTGAGTCTAAAGGAATTAATTCGATAGAGAATTATTTAATGTCACGACGACTTATGTATTGGCAGGTATATCTTCATAAGACAGCTATGGCTGCTGAAAAAATGCTTATCAATACACTAAAAAGAGCTAGGGAACTTTCTATAAATGGCGTAAAACTATTTGCATCGCCTGCCCTCTCATATTTTTTATTAAAAAAAACCACTTTATCGGATTTTGAGAATAATGGTGTAGGGTTACGCAAATTTACAGAACTTGATGATAATGATATCTGGTCTGCTCTAAAAGTCTGGACTAATCATAATGATCCCGTTCTTTCTATTTTAAGTAATGGAATGGTTAACCGTAAGCTTTTTAAAATAGAAATTACTGAAAATAAGGTTGATACCAAAAGAAAGGATTTGATCTTAGAGGGATTTATGAAAAAATATAACTTGACTCTTCATGAAGCGTCGTACTTTATAAGCTCTGATATAGTAACTACTGATATGTACAATGAGAAGGACGATAGTATTGATATATTATACAAAGACGGAACAATAAAGGATATTTCAAAAGCTTCAGATATGTTGAATATAGAACTGCTCTCAAAAAAAGTAGTTAAGCACTATTTTGCATTCTTAAGAGATTAAGACACTATCCCATTAAGTAGGAGTATTCCACGAACTGTGTAAGTAGTAATTGGGGGGGGCTTTTAAATCATTAATGTTTATTCATCCAGAGCTGTTGGTACAAAAAACCAAACTACTATACGTTTATAGTAGTTTCTTATTCTAGGACATAAAATCTTATTATTTAATAACCAATTATAGAGTTTTATTGAACAAAATCCACAAAACCATACTCAAATTCACCTTTCGCTAAATAAAAATACACACGCAATGAGAAAATAAATTGTGTCCTGAAAAGGATTTATGATAAAGAAGGTTTGAAATATTATTTGGGGGCTTCACAGAATTATTTTATCTTTGCATAATTGTTAAGGTTATAAAAACCCCATTTATGCTTATGGATTCAACACAAAATAACAAAAAGACTCGTTTACTTTTCGTCTGTTTAGGTAACATATGTCGTTCTCCTGCTGCCGAAGGTATTATGCAGACAATTGTGAAAAAAAATGGATTTCAAGATATTGTTGAAGTTGATTCAGCAGGAACTTCAGGATGGCATGAAGGTGATTTACCCGATGAACGTATGCGTGCACATGGAGAAAGAAGAGGGTATGATTTTAATAGTCCGGCAAGAAAATTTCAAAAATCAGATTTCGATAAATTTGATTATATAATTGTTATGGATAATGACAATTACAAGAATGTAAAGTCAATGTCAAGTAATAAAACGCAAGAGAATAAAATTAAGAAAATGACTGAATTTGCCATTCAATACAAACATAACAATGAAATTCCGGATCCATATTATGGTGGGCCGGCAGGTTTTGAGCTTGTGCTTGATTTATTGGAAGATGCATGTGAGGGTTTGATGCAAGAAATAATAAA
>CAZAFR010000019.1:33115-41522 GCA_964484665.1 uncultured Proteiniphilum sp.
GAACTGATAGATTCATTGTTACATACTCTCATAATAGCATCAGCAAACATATCCGCCACAGAAAGTATTTTAACCTTTGCTGATTTATTAGAGTATGGGATACTATCTGTGAATATTATTTCCGTCAATGCTGAATTATCCACTCTTGTAGAGGCAGGATCTGACATTACGGCATGGCTCGAAATTGCTCTTACAGAGTTAGCGCCTTGTCCTAATATTATGTCAGATGCTTTTGTTATAGTACCAGCAGTATCTACAATATCGTCTATTAATAATACATCCATACCCTTTACATCACCAATGATCTGCATATCGGATATTTCATTTGCTTTCTTACGAAGCTTATAACAAATAACCATTGGACAACCTAAGAATTTTGAATAGGCACTTGCACGTTTTGTTCCACCTACATCTGGTGTTGCAATTACCATATTTTTCAAATCCAATTGTTTAATATACTCCAAAAATACTGCTGAGGCATAAAGATGATCAACAGGTACATTAAAAAATCCTTGTATCTGATCTGCATGTAAATCCATTGTTATCAACCTATTGATTCCTGCGGCAGAGAGCATATCTGCAATCAGTTTTGCACCAATACTTACTCTTGGTTTGTCTTTCCTATCCTGTCGAGCCCATCCAAAGTAAGGTATTACTGCTACAATAGATTTGGCAGAAGCCCGTTTGGCTGCATCAATCATCAATAATAATTCCATTAGGTTGTCAGAGTTAGGAAAAGTAGATTGAATAAGGAACACTTGCCTTCCTCTAATCGATTCTTCATATGAAACGGCAAACTCACCATCAGCAAAATGCTCAATAATCATATTTCCTAAAGGACAATTCAAACTATTGCATACTTTTTCGGCAAAATAACGTGATTTGCTACCTGAAAAAATTTTAAAAGGTCTATCCTGCATTTTTTATAATTTTGTAAAAACCAAACAGTTGAGGTTTTATATTAATATTTTCTTAATAAAAGAGTGAAAACTTTTGCAAAAGTACAAAATATAGGCTTCAATAAATAATTTTTATATGAAAGATATGCGATATATCTCACCAGAATAAGCTTCAATTTTTAATTTAGAAGATTTATTATTAGAAAAAGATGCCACTCCACTGTTGCTGTTTAACAGAGGAACTAATAGACCATGACTTTTATTTTCAAAATTCATAAATGAAAATGCGTGAGCGGGAATATTAATAATACATTGTTTTTCTTCACGATCAAAATTTACAACAACTAGAAGAATATCTTTTTCATTTCCTCTCAGAAATGCAAACAAACGCGTTGAATCAAATTTATTATTTTCATAATTAGCTGGCATTAAATCATAAAATAATCCACCGGATATTGCCTCTTCTTTATTACAAAAATTAATGAGGTTAGCATAAAAATCAGCTAATTCTCTTTCATATGTAGTTAGCAAATTATCATTCCACAATCCATTATTATTCCAACGTCTCAAAGTACTTGAGGACCAATAATCAAAAATACTAGTTCGACCGTTCTTCCCGCTAAATCCTTCTTCATCCATCCCCCTTTCACCAAATTCTTGTCCTGCATAAACCATCACCGGATTAGTATTAATACATGAAGTTACTAACATTGCAGCTTTACCCTTAGTTCCATCTTTTAAGAAATAATCCGAAGCAATACGTTGTTCATCATGATTTTCCATGAAATTAAGCATATGATCTTGAATGTCTCCAACATTGTTTAAGGTAAAAGAAATGTCAGACGAAGGTCTGTATCCGCAAGACACATCCCTAAGGACATCGTATAGTCCAACTTTATCATATAAATAATCGAAGCAGTTTTTATCAATGTAGTCTCTATAGATTGACGGATTATAAATCTCAGCAATGAAAATAAAATTAGGATATTTGGCTTTTATTTGAGGTATAGCCCAACGCCAGAATGAAATAGGCACCATTTCAGCCATATCACATCTAAAGCCGTCTACATTTTTATCAGCCCAATACATCAAAATATCTTTCATTTTTTTCCAAGTATCAGGAATTGGATTAAACCATTCATTTTTATTATTAATGTAATCCACACCATAATTCAGTTTCACAGTATCATACCAATCATTTTGTGTTGGTTGGTTTGTAAAATTATCATTACCCGTAACCTTAGCCGGAAATTCTTCATATTTATACTCAGAATTTTTTCCTGGACGAAATTGTATCTCTAATTTTTGGTGAGGAAGATAATAGAAATTATTTTGAGGTGCGAAAGACTTAGTAACATCATCATTATCACCAAAGTCTGCAACCTGTTCAGGCTTGTTTATCGATAAATAATTCCTTGCAACATGATTGGGAACATTGTCGATTATTACCTTAAGACCCACTTTATGAGTCCGTTTGATCATTTGTTCAAATTCAATCATCCTTTCCTGAACATTTACAGCTAAATCAGGATCTACGTCATAATAATCGCGAATTGCATAGGGCGAACCTGCTTTTCCTTTTGTAATCTCAGGGAAACTTTTTGGAATACCGTAAGCAGTGTAATCTGTAGTGGATGCATGTGCAATAATTCCTATATACCAAATATGTGTATAGCCATTATTCTTTATTTTTTTTAGTACATCAGTTGATACATTATTAAATTTTCCACAACCATTCTCTTCAATAGACCCATTTAAAATATTTGTATTGGAACTGTTTCCAAACAGTCTCGGAAACAACTGATATATGAAATACTTCTTTTTCATCAAAATTATTTCTTTTTTTTAATGCTTTCTAATTTTCTTTGTATTTTTTCGGTCATCTCATAATGCTTATGACATTTTTCCACAATCCTCCATGAATCTTTTTCATTCATTTTCATAGCCGCATGGTGAAAACCAATCTCAGTGATTGTATCCATATTATTTAAGTCAAACATGTGATACTTTTCGATACCTTTCACTTCTATAAGTATGTCACAATATGTTTTATCTAATATCGTATTTGAGTTTGACATTAGGTTGAAAGTCCTTTCAGTCATTGTTCTTATATTATTTTTCTCCGCAGGAGGAATCATAAGAGAAACATTCAAGCCTACAACAAATTTACATTTTTTTCGGATTACAGATACGGGAAAATTTTTAAGCAAACCTCCATCAACATATGGTTTTCCGTTTATGTATTGTGGATTAAAAACGACTGGCACAGAACATGATGCAACAACAGAGTCTACCAAATTATCTCCATTAGAAAATGCTACTGAACACGCTCTGTTCCAATCGGTTGCCACAGCATAAAAAGGCATTTTTAGTTCCTCAAATCGTTTAGCTCTTAGATTTTTTTTTAGGAAGCTGTGCAAACCGGCACTTTTTAATAAACCGGCTCTAGGGATTGATAATTCAACAAATTCTCTAAATTCTTTTTTCTTAAATAATTCACCAATTTCATCGGGATGATAACCATCTGCGTAAAAAACTCCCACGAGTGAGCCGGCACTTGTTCCGGCAATTATATCAGGTTTTAGTCCACATTTTTCCAACACTTTTAATGATCCTAAATGAGCAAAACCTTTAGCTCCACCTCCACTTAGTGCATAGCCCAAGAAATGGTCATAACTCTTTTCAAAAAGTGCCATATTCAATATCTTTTAATCTAAAAAATTCATATTACAAATATGCCATTTTTTTTTGAAATAAACTGTCTAAAGTATTTATTGAATATGATTACTTTTTTTAATATTTAAAAAAAACAAAATATTAAAAAGTCATTCCATTTAATTCATCTTTTAACTCTCTAACAGATTTTTTTAAAATAGGATGTATAATATCCGGTGCAATTTCCAATAGCGGTATCAAAACAAAGTCTCGTTCGTGAAATTTTGGATGAGGAATTGTAAGTTCAGGAGTATCAATTATTAAATTTCCTATCATTAATATATCAATATCAATAATCCTATCAGAATATTGACCTTTAGTGCTTTTACTTACCCTACCTAGCTCTTTCTCAATGTTTTGAATTGTTGCGAATAGTGTATAAACATCTATACTAGTAGTTACTTCGCAAACAGAATTAACAAAATCATTATCAGATATAAATCCTTGAGGAGACGAATAAAAAAAAGCAGATGAGGATTTTATTTTTCCTATCTGCATTTCAATTTTTTTGTATGCCTTTTCGATGTTGTTTTCTTTATTACCCAAATTTGATCCTAAAGAAAGAAAAACAGAAAAAATAACAGCTTCTTTATCTATCATGAAAACGGTTAATCAATTATAAGCATAGCATCTCCATATGCTCCAAAACGATATTTTTCTTTTACTGCCAACTCATAGACATCCATTATTCTATCATACCCTCCAAATGCACATGTCATCATTAATAAAGTGGAGTACGGCAGATTAAAGTTAGTTATGAGACTATTTGTGAGAGTAAAATCGTAAGGAGGAAAGATAAATTTGTTAGTCCAACCTTCCCTGGGCTTCAAATGTCCATCAGTACTTACAGTTGTTTCTACTGTTCTTAGCACTGAAGTACCTACAGCACATATATTATGCCCTTCATCATACGCATTATTTACTTTTTCGCATAACTCTTGGGTTATAATAATCTGTTCTGACTCCATCTTATGTTTAGATAAGTCTTCTACATCAATCATACGATATGCACCCAAACCGTTATGCAAGGTGATAAATCCATATTCAATGTCTTTTAACTGCATTCTTTTCATTAACTCACGACTAAAATGCAATCCTGCTGCAGGCGCCACTACAGCTCCTTCTTTTTCTGCGAAGATATTTTGATATCTCTCAAAATCTTCCGGTTCAGCTTCTCTTTCCAGATATTCGGGTATTGGAGTCTCACCAATCTCAAACAACTGTTTCTTAAACTCATCATACGGTCCGTCATATAAAAAGCGTAGTGTTCGACCTCTTGATGTTGTGTTATCAATAACTTCAGCAACCAATTCTTCGTTTTCGCCAAAATATAGTTTGTTACCAATTCTAATCTTTCTGGCAGGATTAACTAACACATCCCACAAATGTTGATCCGGATTTAATTCTCTTAGTAGAAAAACTTCAATTTTAGCACCGGTTTTTTCTTTATTACCAAATAGTTTTGCTGGAAATACTTTGGTATTATTAAAGATAAAAAAATCTTTTGGATTAAAGTAATCCAAAACATCTTTAAATACCTTATGCTCAAGTTCATTTGATTTTTTGTGAACAACAAGAAGCCGAGACTCATCGCGATGATATGATGGATATTTCGCTATAAGTTCTTCCGGCAAATTAAATTTAAATTGCGAAAGTTTCATACGTTAAAAAATTCCTGTAACAATTATATTATTATACGATCTTCAATAAACTGATCAATTTCATCCATTTTCAAACAGTTCTCAAGTTTTACATCTCCTACTCTTGTACGAACTAATCCGATAAGATGTGCTCCCGATTCCAGAGCTGTACCTAGATCTCTAACAAGCGCTCGTATGTAAGTACCTTTACTGCATACTACACGAATAGTTATGTTCGGAAGATCGTAAGAAATCAACTCGATACTATTTATAACCAAAATTTTAGGTTTTAGTTCAATATTTTCATTTTTTCGTGCATATTGGTATGCTCTTTTGCCATCAACCATTACGGCTGAGTAAATGGGTGGTACTTGTTCGATAGTACCTATAAAAAGTTTTAATGTGGACTCTACTAACTCTCTATTTATATGTGCAATAGGATATTCAGCATCAACCTGTGTTTCCTTGTCAAAAGACGGAGTTGTTGCACCAAGCATTATATCAGCAACATACTCTTTAGTTTGAGATTGAATTTTTTCTATAAGCTTAGTCTTTTTTCCTGTACAAATGGTCATTACACCAGTAGCAAGCGGATCAAGAGTACCTGCATGTCCAACTTTCAACTTTTTGATTTTCAATTTCTGACAAAGTTTAGCCCTAATAACACGCACCACACGAAACGAAGTCCAGTGTAACGGTTTATCAATATGCAATATCTCACCTTCGATGAAATCCATCTGTAAAGAGTTAAACGAGAGCAGTAAAAATAATTGTTGCAATACCAACAATAGCACAATAAATAGCGAAATAAATCAATTTTCCTTTCCTAACTATATTAATCATCCATTTACAGGCTATACATCCTGAAACAAAAGCAGCAAGAAAGCCGGAAAGTAAAGCAACACTTGAAATTGCACCTGCAACATCAACTCCTTGACTGAATTTAATTATATCAAGCAAAGCCTCTCCTAATATTGGTGGAATCACCATAAGGAACGAAAATTGTGCTAAATTGGCTTTTTTATTTCCTAATAAAAGTCCTGTAGCTATAGTCGTACCCGAACGGGATAAACCTGGTATAACAGCAACTGCCTGAGATAAACCAATAATAAAAGCATCTCTATAACTGATTTTTTCTTTAGGCTGATGCTTATAATAATATGACAATGTAAGCAATAACGCCGTTAAAAGCAACATTATCCCCACAATTAATATTCCGGAACTAAAAATAGATTCAACAAAATCTTTGAAAAAGAAGCCTACAATAGCAATAGGAATCATTGAAATGAGAATATTTATAGTATATTTTGTTTCATCATTCATTTCAAACTTAAACAACCCTTTGAAAATCCATGCAATCTCCTTCCACAAAATAACTAAAGTGCTTAATACAGTTGCAACATGTACAACCACTGTAAATATCAGATTGTCTTCAGGGTGTATCCCAAAAAGAGCAGAGCCAATAGCAAGATGTCCACTGCTGCTAACAGGGAGATATTCTGTTAATCCTTGTAATATACCAAGTATAATAGCTTCTGGAACACTCATATTCAAATATAATTAAAAAGTATCCCTTATTACTATTTATCTGCTTTAACTTCTTTTACTGCTTTGTCTTTCGATGGAAATAATATTCCGAAAATCATTAAAACAAATCCTATCAGACAAACAATAGGAGCAAGTTTTATTCGTCTGGCACTAAAGATATTTTGTTCAAAACCATTTTCAAATGATGTTGAAGGGCCGGTCATTAACAAGAAGCCTAATATGATAATTAATACTGCAATACCACAAATAATAAGATTTGTTTTCCTTAAAGCAATGTTTTTTTGAGACATATTTTATATTTTATTTTTTATACATAGTAAAGTTGATCCGACTTCATTTTCACATATCTATTCACTGCAAATGCCGTTGCTATAGTAGAAATTATTACGCCGAGCAAAATAACAATTGCAAATAAAATTATCAGATCAGTTGTAAAAACAAGTGATTGAATTTCAACATATTCTCTGCTAAAATAAGAAAGCATTAAAAAAATAATAGCATCTGCTATCAATCCGGAAATAATACCCGTCAAAATATTATTTTTCACAAATGGTTTTCTTATAAATCTACCTGTTGCGCCTACAAGCTTCATAGTGTTAATTGTAAATCGTTTAGAATACACACTTAGTCGTATAGTATTTCTTATAAGAGTAAAAGATATAAACATAAGTACCACAGCAAGAATGAGAAGAACAGTCATCACTTTTGACAAATTATTGTTAATCAAATCTATCGCTTCTTGTTGATAAAGTAAGTCTTCAACATTATTATCACTTCTAATTACTCCACTAATGATGGAAATACTATCACTATTTGCATAATCCGATTGTAGAAATATTTCAATGCAATCTTGTGCAGGATTATATCCTAAAAGTTCTTCAGGATCTTCTCCCAAATCTTTTATAAGTTGTTCCTTAGCTTCCTGTTTACTTATAAATCTTGACGATTTTACAAATGGCTGTGAATCCAAGTTCTTTCTCACATTGGCAATTTCTGTATCTGTAACATCAGAAGACAACATTACGCTAAAGCTCATATTTTCCTTTATGTATTTAGACATTCCGCTACCCATAAAGAGTATCAATATTGTTAATCCCAACAACACCAATACCAGTGAGATGCTTATAGTAGATGTAATCTTTGCATTTAAAAACCCGGCAGTAGATACTTTTTTCTTTCCAGACATATACTTGAAGTAAACTTAGCCTTTTCCAAATAAAGTGCAAAGTAATGAAATTAATCGCAGAAAAACAGGGTAAATGTGAATTATTATAGGAAAAAAACTTAAATTAGTTTTATAAAAGTTCACCTAAGTTTTAAATTCATTTTCTTTGCTTTTTCAAGCATAAAGTTAAAAGCTGCATCATGTTCATTAGGAATAATTCCATCAAGTATTGCCTCCTTAATAGCTGCTTTTAGGATACCAATCGATCTACCTTGGGGAAGGTCAAAGACTTCCATGATTTCGTTCCCATCAACAGGGGGCTGAAAATTCCGCACACGATCTTTTTCTTCTATATCCCTAAGTTTGCTTCTTACAATTGCAAAATTATTCATGAATTGTTTAACCTTCTCAGGGTTCTTAGAGGTGATATCTGCCTCGCA